>JAZKDR010000030.1:0-93274 GCA_040387435.1 Pseudomonadota bacterium | reverse complement strand
CGGCATAACCGCCGGTCTCCTGTGGTTTTGCAAGCGGTGAGACAAGGTACTTGCCGACCGCAATATTCTGGGAAATCGTCATAAAAAATCTGTGCCGGGTTGCTTCAATCCTGTTCACAATCCTGTCGCCCGGCGGGGTACTCAAAAAAATAGAAAACATAAAACGGCCTGGAAATCCGGGCCAACGGTATCGGTTTCTACCCGTTCATTGTCCATAAGGGGGGAACAGGTTGAGCCTTGAGTGGGCACCGTTGGTGGAGGTGCTCGCCAGAAAATGCAGCCGTTTGGGAGGGTTTTCAATATCGTTTTTCGACATCAAAAGCCGGGGGAGCATTTGTGATTCGGGCTCTGAGAAGCGCCGCATTTTGAGACAAAACCCGCTTGGTATGGGGGTTTCGCTGTAAACGCTGATGCGTGACCGAAGCTCTTATTGTAACCGGGTGGCCCGAAAGCCGCTTTACGGGCTTTCCCCTGCTTTTGGCACACCCCGGCCGACGAATCTCCAGCTTCAAAGGCCTCACCCCTCAAACTGCGGGTGCAGCTGGCGGATGCGGTTCATCGCCATGCCTGCCGCTGCCGTACGGGTTTCGACGCCCAGTTTGGCGTAGACCCGTTCGAGGTGCTTTTTGACGGTCGCCGGGCTGGCGCCCAGGATGTCGCCGATATCGCGGTTGATCTTGCCCTTGACGACCCAGTACAGCACCTCGGCCTCACGGGCTGTGAGCTTGAAGCTCAGGCTCATGGCCTCAACAATCGCGTCTTCGGAGATCTCGCGCATGACGATCAGCCAGTCGCTGCTGAGCACCTGGCCCCCATTGCCGATCTCGCCGTCGCCGGTTTGCTGGTGCAGGCGAAAGGTCAGGCGGCGCGGGCCGAGTTCGGCCGTCAGGCGCGGGGGTTCGGCTTGCGGTGTGACGTTCAGCGCATGGCGGCGCAGCCAGTTCAGCACCGGTTCGGGCGTTTGCGGCGCGACGGTGCCGTAGTAGCGCAGCAGCAGGTCACGCGCCAGCGGGGTCTGCCAGATGAGCTTGCCCTCACCCTCGCCACCCATGCGCACGGTGATGCTGGCGTACCCAAAGGCGTCCAGCGCGTTGCGTGCCTGCCCCGCCTGCCGCGCTTCCTGCCGCGCACGGCGTGCGCCCTGCAGGTGCACGCCCATGCGCGCCATGACTTCCTTGGGCTTGATGGGTTTGGTGACGTAGTCGACGCCACCGGCTTCCAGCGCCGCCACGAGATACTCGGTTTCGGTCAGCCCCGTCATGAAGACGATGGGAATGTGCGCCGTCTCGGGCATGGCCTTCAGCCGCTTGGCGACTTCAAAGCCGTCCATGCCAGGCATCATGGCGTCGAGCAGGATGATGTCGGGCAGCGCCTGCTTCGCGCGCTGCAGCGCTGCTTCACCGCTGGTCGCGACCAGCACGGTGTAGCCGGATTCATCGAGCGCATCGTGCAGCACCGACAGGTTGTCGGGCACGTCGTCGACCACCAGCACCACGTCGCTGTTGGCGCGGTCCAGCGTGCGGTCCAGCCCGCGCAAATGCGTCACGGCCAGCGGGGCGTGTTCGGGTTCAAGCACGCTGCTCATGTCCGGCCTCCTGGCTGGTGAGTTGGCGGCCCATGGCTTCGAACTGAAACTGCCGCGCCAGTGCACGCATGTCCTCGACGAACACCGTGGTCTCCGGTTGTTGGGTCTCGATGTCAGCCAGCTTGTTCATGATGCCGCGGTAAAAACCCAGGTTGACGACTTCGAGCAGCGCCGCGATCTGCGCGGGCCCGGGCAGGACGCGCGGCGCGGCGACCGCAGCGGCGGCTTCCTCCACCACCGGCGAAAGCGCTGGGGCATCATAAAGCCACGACAGTTTGAGGCGACGCTCCAGCCAGTCGATGAGCTCGGTGTGGCGCACCGGCTTGACGATGAAATCTTCGGGCCGGATGCCGACGTCGTTCTCCAGGCCCTTGTCAAAAGCGTTGGCCGAAACAATCGCCATGTGGATGTTGTCATGGCCGGCCGCGCGCATGCGGCGCAGCGTCTCCCAGCCGTCGATGCCGGGCATGGCAAGGTCCATGAAGATCACATCGGGCTGATAACCGGCGGCCAGCAGGTCCAGGCAGTCATGGCCGCTGGCGGCCGTGCGCAGCTCAAAACCCATGGGTGCCAGCAGTTGCACCAGCAACTCGCGGTCCGGCTCCTCGTTGTCGACGACGAGCAGCTTGCGGCGCTCGCCCGCATAGCCGCGCGGCTGCCGCCTGGCCTGCGGGGCGCCTGTGCCCTGCCCTGCCGGCGCGCCATGCACCTCGGGCAGAAACAGGCGTATGCGAAATGCCGAGCCCTGGCCTGGCGTGCTGACCACCGTCATCTCGCCACCCATGAGGTCGGTCAGCATCTTGGCAATCGTCAGGCCCAGCCCCGCACCCGGCGTGCCGGCCGCGCTCTGGCCCGCTGCACCGCCGCGCGCAAAGGGTTCGAAGATCTGCGCGAGTTCATCCTGGCTCATGCCGGGGCCGGTGTCCTCGATGTCGAAGTAGGCCATCTCTCGGGCATAACGCAGCCTGAAGGTCACCCGTCCCTGCGCGGTGAACTTGATGGCGTTGCCCAGCAGGTTGATGATGATTTGCCGCACGCGTTTTTCGTCGCCGCGCACGGTCTCGGGCAGGTTGCCGTTGGCCTCGAACACAAACCCCAGGCCCTTGGCTGCCGCCTGCAACTCGAACATGCCTGCCAGCTCATGTACCCCATCGGCAAACTGCATGGGCTTGACATTGAGCGTGAGTTTTCCGGACTCGATGCGGGCGATGTCCAGCGTGCCTTCGATCAGCGAGAGCAAATGCTCACCGCCCCGCTTGATGACGTTGACGGCCTGCTTGCGGTGCGGCGGTATCGCGGCGTCCTCACCCATGAGCTGCGCGTAACCCAGAATGCTGTTGAGCGGCGTGCGCAACTCGTGGCTGATGGCGCTGATGTAGCGGCTCTTGGCCTGGTTGGCCTGATCTGCAACACGTTTGGCCTCCTGCAATGCCTCGTCGGTCTGGCGGTGGGATTCGATTTCCTTCATCAGCAAATGCGTCTGCCGGTTGGACTCTTCCTGCGCCACCTGCCGGCTCTTGTGCGCCAGCACCAGCCACCACGCCACCAGGCCGGCCGTGACCAGCAGCGCCATGTAGGCCTTGATGAAGCCCGATCGCAGCGCCGCCTCGGGGGCTTCCAGCACCTCAGCGTCCGTCAGACTTTGCGCTAATGCGCTGAGCTCCTGGTGATAGAGCAGGCCAAACACGCTGGCCAGCAGCGGCATGATGATGAGCATCAGCAGCAGGAAGTGACCGAGGCCTGTGTCAAGGTAAGGCCAGGCGCGTTTGGGCAGCAACCAGCGCAGCGCGGCAGACCACTGCGCCGACAGGCTGGCGTGCGGTTTGCACATGTCGCCACAGCGCGCATCCAGCGTGCAGCACAGCGAGCAGATAGGGCCACCGTAGGCTGGGCAGTGCGCCATGTCCGGGCCTTCATAGGCACGCTCGCAAATCACACACTGGCGCGTGGAATAACGTTTGTACGATGCATCTAGAGCTTCCGGGCTTCGTGCGATGTAGTACCGGCCTTTGGTGAGCCACGCCAGGAGCGGTGCGGTGATGAAGGCTGTGCCCATCGCAATCACGGCAGAAAACGCCTGCGCGGTTTCGCCGTACAGGCCGAGATGCGCCGTCACCGACAGCAGCGAGGCCAGCGCCATCGCGCCCACACCCACCGGGTTGATGTCGTAGAGATGTGCACGTTTGAACTCGATGCCCGGCGGCGACAGGCCCAGCGGCTTGCTGATGACGAGGTCGGCCACCACCGCCATCACCCACGCAATCGCGATGTTCGAATACAGCCCCAGCACGTCGCCCAGCGCCTGGAATACATTCATCTCCATCAGCATGAAGGCGATCAGCGTGTTGAACACCACCCACACCACGCGCCCCGGGTGGCTGTGCGTGATGCGCGAGAAAAAGTTGGACCAGGCCAGCGAGCCGGCATAGGCGTTGGTCACATTGATCTTGAGTTGCGACACGACCACAAAAATCGCCGTCGCGGCGACCGCAAAGCCGTAGTGCGGAAACACATATTCATACGCCGCCAGGTACATCTGGTTGGGGTCGACCGCGCGTTCGACGGGCACCATGTGCGAGATCGCCAGGTAAGCCAGCAGCGCGCCGCCCAGCATCTTGAGCACACCGACAAACACCCAGCCCGGCCCGCCGACCAGCACGCTGGCCCACCAGCGAAAACGGTTGGCTTTGGTTTGCACCGGCATGAAGCGCAGGTAGTCGGCCTGCTCGCCCATCTGTGTGATGAGGGCGATGCCGACCGTCAAAGCAGCACCAAACAAGTGCAAATTAAAGCCATTGGCACCTGCCTTTTCACCAACGTAGTGCACAACGCCGTTAAACGCCCCGGGGTCACGCACCAAAACGTACACAAAAGGCACCACCAGCATGACCAGCCAGAGCGGCTGCGTCCAGACCTGCAGGCGGCTGATGGCCGAGACGCCATGCGTCACCATGGGGATGACCACCAGCGCGCAGATGAGGTAACCCCAACTGGGCGGGATGTTGAGGGCGAGCTCTAGCGCATAGGCCATGACGGCCGCTTCCAGCGCAAAAAAGATGAAGGTGAAGGACGCGTAGATCAGCGAGGTCAGCGTCGAGCCGATGTAGCCGAAGCCCGCACCGCGCGTGAGCAGGTCCATGTCGACGCCGTAGCGCGCCGCGTAAATGCTGATGGGCAGGCCAGCGAGAAAGATGATGAGCCCCGTGGCCACGATGGCCCAGAAGGCATTGGTAAAACCGTACTTGACCAGCAACGTCGCGCCGACGGCCTCGAGGATCAGGAAGGACGCCGCGCCGAAAGCCGTGTTCGCCACCCGCCACTCCGACCACTTGCGAAAGCGCTGCGGCGTGAAGCGCAGGGCGTAATCTTCCATGGTCTCGCTGGCCACCCAGCTGTTGTAGTCACGCCTGACCTTGATGATGCGCTGGACCGGCTCGCCCTGCGGGCCCTGGGCCACGCCTGCAGCCGCCGCCGGTTCGGTCGGCAGGGGCGCAGCAGGTGCGGCGGGTGTGGACGGCAGCGCGGTCATGGGTGAGGTGTCGCTGCAGTTTCTGTGCCACTGGATGCGGCCTGTTTTTCATCACGCGCAGAACGGCAGGGCCACCCGGATTACTACTAAATTAATAGCTGCTCAAGCTCATGTTTAAAGGGCTGGAGGCCGATTTTGCACCTAGAAATGCCCTTTTTTCGGCTTTTTCGGCCTTATCAACCCGGGTTTTTAACGCTTCCGGCCGAAATGTTTATATGGGAGTTAACATTTGTTGAAATTTTAACGTTTACGTCAAAGTTTTAACGTATACAGCAAAAATTCCACCGAAAAGCCTTTTGAGCCACCAGCTACAGCCCCAACAAGCCCCGGAACGTATCAAAAGCGGCATTTTTGACCGTTAAATTGGCCTCCAGCCCTTTAAAAATGAGCGTGAGCAGCTTCTTTTTTTATAGCATTCAGCCACTTGAATCGAGCTGCTCAAACCCGCGTATCGCCTTCCGCAGACACAGGGATAAGATGGCAGCCATGCGCCCGTAATGGCACCGTTCTTGCTGCCTTCCGGCAGCAGAAATCGCGTCGAACACGGGCGCACAAACTGCCTGCCAGCCCCTTCCAGAAATCTCTAAAAGTTAAAAAAGCGCGCCATGGAACTGACTCCCCGGGAAAAAGACAAGCTCCTCATCTTCACCGCCAGCCTGCTGGCTGAACGCCGCCGCGCCCGCGGCCTGCAGCTCAACTACCCGGAAGCCGTGGCCCTGATCAGCGCCGCCGTCATGGAAGGCGCACGCGACGGCAAGACCGTCGCCCAGCTCATGAGCGAAGGCCGCACGGTTCTGAGCCGCGCCGATGTCATGGACGGCATCGCCGAGATGATTCCCGACATCCAGGTCGAAGCCACCTTCCCCGACGGCACCAAGCTCGTCACCGTTCACCAGCCCATCGTCTGAGGGCCCGGATGAACACCGCAGCACGATTCCTGACCGCGGTGGCAACGCTGGCCGCCGTTTGCGCAGCCGCCCCTGTGAGCGCACAGGACACCGCCCGCAGCCCCGCCGAATGGATCACCTTGGGCGACACCGTGCATGGCGGCTTCGGCTCGCACATCGCGCTGGGCATACGCATAGGCGAAGACGCGCTCAAACGTTTGGGCGCGCAACGCCGCGAAGTCGATGTGACGGTCACCGAAGGCCGGGATGCCCCCTGCGCCTGCGTGACCGACGGCGTGATGATCGCCACCTCGGCATCGCCGGGCCAGCGTACGCTGACGCTCTTGCCGAAATCGGCCGAGGCCACGTTTATGGCGCAGGTCGACATCAAAAACCGCAAGACCGGCGCCGCAGTCAGCTACAAGGTGCCGGCCAGCGCGATCGGGCCACTGGCGGCCATGAATCCGCAGAAGTCGCCGCGCGAACGTTACGACCTCGTCATGGCAACGCCGGCAGCGCAGCTGTACAGCGTGAACGACACCCAATAAACAAGCAGAACAAACCCAACAGGAAAGACAAGCCACCATGCGCACAAACCTCTTCCGCACCCTCCGCTCCGTCTCACCATCCCGCCTGCTGGCTTTCGGGCTGCTGGCCCTGCCGCTTTTGGCTCAGGCCCACACCGGCGTTGAAAACCACATCCACACCGGCTTCCTCGCCGGATTTGTGCATCCACTGACCGGGCTGGACCACCTCGCCGTGATGCTGGCTGTCGGCGTGTGGAGCGCGCTGGCTGCGCGCCGCGCCGGCCCAGGCCTGCTGTGGGGCCCGCTGGGTTTTGCCGTCATGCTGCTGGCAGGTGCCGTGCTGGGCCTGCAGGGCGTGCAGCTTCCGGCAGTCGAGCCCATGATTGCCGCGTCGCTGCTGGTCACCGGCCTGCTCGTCATCAGCCGCTGGCGTGTGCCCGGCGTGGCAGCTGCGCTGCTGGTCGGCGTGTTTGCAATCTTCCACGGTCTGGCGCACGGCTACGAACTCGCGTCCGCCAGCAACGCCGCCATCACGCTGGCCGGCATGATGGCCGCCACCCTGCTGCTGCACATCGCGGGCCTGGCCGCCGGCTGGGCCATGCGCAGCGCCAATGTCTGGGTGCCGCGCCTTGCTGGCGCAGGCGTTGCGGTGTTCGGCGCCGCCCTGCTGGCCCAACTGGCCTGAAGGCACGACGATGATCCCCGGTGAACTTTTCACGGACGGCGCAGACCACGCCCTCAACACGGGCCGCCGCGCCATCACGGTGGTGGTGAAGAACGCGTCCGAACGACCGATACAGGTCGGCTCGCACTACCACTTCGCAGAAACCAACGCCGCGCTGGACTTCGACCGCCAGGCCGCGCATGGCATGCGGCTGAACATCGCCTCCGGCACGGCCGTGCGTTTTGAGCCGGGCCAGCAGCGCACCGTCGAGCTGGTTGATTTTTCGGGCGAACGCCTGGTCTACGGATTCCGTGGACTCATTCAGGGAAAACTGTAAATGCCCCCACATTCATCAATTTGTGTATTCACTGCCCCCCGAGGGGGCGCTGGCCTCCCTTGGGGCGGCCCTGCGGGAGTCCAATAAATGGCCACGATTGGAAGACGCGCCTACGCCGAAATGTTCGGCCCCACCGTGGGCGACCGCCTGCGCCTGGCCGACACCGATTTGATGATCGAAGTCGAAGCCGACTACACGCTGCGCGCCGGCAGCTACGGTGAAGAGGTCAAGTTCGGCGGCGGCAAGACGATTCGTGACGGCATGGCCCAGTCGCAGCAAACCCGTGCGCAAGGCGCCGTCGATTGCGTGATGACCAACGCGCTCATCATCGACCACAGCGGCATCGTCAAGGCCGACATCGGCCTGAAGGGCGGGCGCATCGCCGCCATCGGCAAGGCCGGCAACCCCGACGTGCAACCCGGTGTCGACATCGTCATCGGCCCCGGCACCGAGATCATCAGCTGCGAGGGCATGATCGTCACCGCCGGCGGCATCGACTCGCACATCCACTTCATCTGCCCGCAGCAGATCGAGGAAGCCCTCACCTCCGGCGTCACCACCATGATGGGCGGCGGCACCGGCCCGGCCACCGGCACCTTTGCCACCACCTGCACACCCGGGCCGTGGAACATCGAACGCATGCTGCAGTCGGCAGACGCCTTCCCCATGAACCTCGGCTTTCTCGGCAAGGGCAACGCCAGCCTGCCCGCCGCGTTGCACGAGCAGATCAACGCCGGTGTCATCGGCCTCAAGCTGCACGAAGACTGGGGCACGACACCAGCCGCCATCAGCAACTGCCTGGACGTGGCGGATGAAACCGACACACAGGTCGCCATCCACAGCGACACGCTCAATGAATCGGGGTTTGTCGAAAACACCATCGCGGCCACCAAAGGCCGCGCCCTCTGCGCCTTCCACACCGAAGGCGCGGGCGGCGGCCATGCACCGGACATCCTGCGGGTGGTCGGCGAGGACAACTTTTTGCCCTCATCCACCAACCCCACCATGCCCTACACCGTCAACACGCTCGACGAACACGTCGACATGCTGATGGTCTGCCACCACCTCGACGCAGGCATCGCCGAAGACCTCGCCTTTGCCGAAAGCCGCATCCGCAAGGAAACCATTGCCGCCGAAGACGTGCTGCACGACCTCGGCGCCATCAGCATGATGAGCTCGGACAGCCAGGCCATGGGCCGCGTCGGCGAGGTCATCATCCGCACATGGCAGACCGCGCACAAGATGAAACAGCAGCGCGGCAAGCTGGACGGCGACAGCGAGCGCAACGACAACTTCCGCGTCAAGCGCTACATCAGCAAATACACCATCAACCCCGCAATTGCGCACGGCATTTCGCATGAGGTCGGTTCGATTGAGGTCGGCAAGTGGGCCGACCTGGTGGTGTGGAAGCCGGCGTTCTTCGGCATCAAGCCATCCATCATCCTCAAGGGCGGGTTCATCGCCATGGCCGCGATGGGCGACCCCAACGCCTCCATCCCCACGCCGCAGCCGGTGCACTACCGTCCTATGTTCGGCGGCTTCGGCGGCGCGATTGCCAAAGGCTCATTGACCTTTGTGTCGCAGGCAGGTCTGGCCGCAGGCATCAAGGAGAACTTTGGCCTGGCCAAAACCCTGAGCGCCGTGAAAAACATACGCGGCGTGCGCAAGCAGCACATGATTCACAACAGCTATCTGCCGAAGATGGAGATCGATGCCCAGACCTACGCCGTGCGCGCCGACGGCCAGTTGCTGACCTGCGAGGCGGCGAAGAGCCTGCCGATGACGCAGCGGTATTTTCTTTTTTGATTGTTTGAATGCTCCAGATTTCCAAAATCATTTCGCAGGGCGCAGGCCTTGCCCCCGTACTCGTCAAACGCGCAAGCACCGTCGAACTCGACTGGGACGTTCGCCAGAAGAGCCGCTTCGACGCCACCGACTCGCAAGGCCGCACGCTCGGCATCTTCCTGCCGCGCGGCACGCTGGTGCGCGGCGGTGATGTGCTGGTGGCCGAAGACGGCTCCATGGTCAGGGTGCTGGCCGCGCCTCAGCCGGTGCTGCGCATCACCCACTGCAGCGACCACGGCTCGGCTTTCGACCTGACGCGCGCGGCCTACCATCTGGGCAACCGCCACGTGCCCATCGAACTCAAACCCGACCACCTGAAAATCGAGCCCGACCATGTGCTGGCCGACATGCTGCGGTCCATGCACCTGATCGTGCATGAGGTCAACGAAGCGTTCGAGCCTGAAGGCGGCGCCTACAGCGCGGGCGGCCACGCGCACGCCGGTCACGGACATTCAGACGAGCATGGCGAACCCAAGGAACACGACCACTCCCACGATCATGGGCCGGGTCATGACCATGGCCACAGCCACGCCCATCAGGCAAAACCGGCAGCCGCCAAACCCCATGTGCACGGCCCGGACTGCAACCACGGCCACGACCACCACTAAAGCGCATGCAGATGCAGGCGCAACCCATGCAGGCCGCCAGCCTGATACAGCTTATCTGGCTGGCCTCACCGGCTTTGCCTGTGGGCGGGTTTTCGTACTCGGAAGGCCTTGAAAGCGCGGTCGAATCGGCAGGCGTCACCAGCGAAGAGGCGGCCGCCTCATGGATCAGCGACCAGTTGCACCTGACGCTGGCGCGTGGCGACCTGGCCGTGATGGCGCAGGCGATTCCGGCCTGGCGCACAGGCGACCTGCAGCGTATCAAACAGCTCAACGACTGGGTATTGCAGACCCGCGAGACCAGCGAGTTCCGTGCACAGACCGAACAGATGGGCCGATCGCTGCTCGAATGGCTGCGCAACCATGAGGGCGCCAACGGCGACCACATCACAGCGTGCGCTGCCCTGCCGCCCACCTACCCCATCGCCTTTGCCCTCGCCGCATCACAGACCGAAGCGGATGCGCGCAACTGCCTGCTGGCCTATGCCTTCGGCTGGGCCGAAAACATGATGCAGGCCGCGCTCAAGTCCGTGCCACTGGGCCAGAGCGCCGGCCAGCGCATACTGGCACGCCTGAGCCGCGAAATTCCGCCGGCCGTCGACACCGCCCTCACCCTGCCCGACGACCAGCGCCAGGCCTTCTCGCCCATGCTGGCGATTCTTTCTTCGCAACACGAAACGCAATACTCGAGATTGTTCAGATCATGAGCGATGCCCTCGATAGCTGTCATTGCGGGCTCGACCCGCAATCCATGACCCCGAATTCCGCGCGGCACCCAAGTCATGGATCCCGAATCGAGTCCGGGATGACAAGCAGACGCAGCCCTAATCACCACCTTCACAAGGTAGCCAAATGACCATGCACCACATCGCCAACCGCACAAAAAAGCTTCCACCCCTTCGAGTGGGCATAGGCGGTCCTGTCGGCTCCGGCAAAACAACGCTGCTCGAGATGCTCTGCAAGGCCATGAAGCAGAAGTACGACCTGGTCGCCATCACCAACGACATCTACACCAAGGAAGACCAGCGCATCCTGACCGTCAGCGGCGCGCTCGACGCCGACCGCATCATGGGCGTGGAAACCGGCGGCTGCCCGCACACCGCCATCCGTGAAGACGCCTCCATCAACCTTGAAGCGATCGACCGCATGCTGGTCGATTTTCCCGATGCGGACGTGGTCTTCGTCGAATCCGGCGGCGACAACCTGGCCGCCACCTTCAGCCCCGAACTCAGCGACCTGACGATTTACGTTATCGACGTGGCCGCCGGCGAAAAAATCCCCCGCAAGGGCGGCCCCGGCATCACCAAAAGCGATTTGTTCGTCATCAACAAGACCGACCTTGCCCCGCATGTGGGTGCCGACCTCAAGGTGATGGAAACCGACACCATCCGCATGCGCACCACGCCCAAAGGCCTCAAGCCCTTCGTGATGACCAACCTCAAAACCAACGACGGCCTGGCCGAAGTGGTGGCCTTTATCGAGACCAAAGGCATGCTGCAGGTGACCTGAAAAGGCTTTTTCCACACCGATCGTCAGTCGGCGATGTGCTGCGGTTAAAATCCTGAGTTCCGGAAGCTTGGCAGAGCGGTTGAATGCAGCAGTCTTGAAAACTGCCGAGGATGCGAGTCCTCCGTGAGTTCGAATCTCACAGCTTCCGCCAGAATTTCGTGGTCTGCAGGGTAAATCGGCAGGTCATGGTGTCTGGTTCAATCCAGTCGTCCTCAGGCGACGCAGCCTGAGGCTTTGACGGGTTGGTCTTGCAGCAGTGCCCGCTTGCGCCCCGGTGAAGGTCACTGGCGAAAACCCAGGCGGCGACGACCACTCATCACGCTTTTCAACTTCAAATTGACGGACTTGACACCAGCCCGTCAACTCGAAACCTCAATCACGCGTTCGATACTTCCGCTGCCAGCATGCGCTGAATGGCCCTGTCGGCCTGTATCACGGCGCGGTCATGTGTAGAGGCAATAACGGGCGTTGGTTTCCTGCTGAGTGAGCGTTGTTGCGCTTCCAGGATGTCCTCGTCTTCTGCGAATGTGGTCCGAAGCCCTTCGAAAAGCCGGGGCGTGACTGTCGAATCATCCATTCGGTACCCCTGACAACCCGACCAGAAATAGAAGCACGAGGTTTCTGTTTCCGGGGTGACGTTGTGAAAGACACGCAGGGCAAATCCACCTTGCCTCGGGCCCGTCTCGTAGGCGTTCTCGCCGACATTCAAGGCGCCGGTAAATTGCTTGACGCTACCGGGCGCAGTGAACTCGAACTCCATCCAGCGGTCAACGCGCCCTTCAAAACCAACGGCATCCACGTACATGGCCGGCGGCTGTGTATTCAGGAGCCAGCGTATAAAGTGAACGCCATTTTCTGTAGGCGTCACTTCAAACCTGGCCGTCGTGTGTGCATCCGGATCGCCACCAATGGTCTTTTTGTGCACGTAGGCGAGGTGGGTCAGGTCCATGAGATTCCCGATCATCAGCTTCCAGTCGCATTTCACATGTTGCGTGTGATGAAGATAGGGCCAGCTTTCGTGGTACGGGAAGTCGACGATTTGCGCCTGATCTGCCTTATCGGGATCTCCAGGCCAAATCCATATCAGGCCATCCTTTTCAACTACCGGGAAACTGCGCACCTTCATTTCCGTCGGGATTTTTTCCTGCCCCGGAATCGACACGCACTTTCCGGAGCAGTCGAATGTTGCCCCGTGGTATCCGCAGGACAGGTTGTTTCCCGACACAAATCCATACTGGAGAGGAAGTCCTCTGTGGCAACAACGGTCTTCAAGTGCAGCGACTACACCGTTCTCGCCCCGAAAAAAAACCATGGGTTCGCCCAGAAGGGTTCTGGCAAACGGTGCATTGCTAATCTCATCGGCCCATGCGCCGACATACCAGGCGTTACGTATAAACATAGTTGCAGTTCTCAATAGTTATGACTTCGGGTCAGGCGCATCAAACGATGGCCATCACTTCATTGCACATTCCTTGTAGTAGGCATCGGCATGGTCTTTGAGCACTGCCCCTTTGCTGACCAGCGCGGCCTGGCCACTGGCATCCTTCGCAACGTCCACGCGGTAAAAGTTCCGGATGGGGAATTGGTTGGTGTTGAACTTGAAGGGACCTGCAACAGACTTGAAACTCGCTGACTTCAAGGCAGCACGAAAGGCGTCCTTGTTGTCCGTCCTGCCTGCAGTTTTGGTCAATGCAGCGTTGATCAGCATCGCCGCGTCGTAGCTCTGCGCGGCATAGAGGGACGGAACCCTGTTGAACTTCTTCTTAAAGTCGTCCACGAACTTTTTGTTCTCCGGATTGTTGAGGTCGGGGCTGTAAGGAGAGCCGGTGACGACGCCCAAGGCGATGTCCTTGAGGGCTGGCAAGGTCGAACCGTCCACCGCAGAGGTCGACAGCAGTGGTAGCTTGCCCAACAGGCCGGCCTGCTGGTATTGCTTCACGAAGTTGATGCCCATGCCGCCGGGGTAAAAGACATAAATAGCGTCTGGTTTGGCGGCTTGCACCTGCGCGATTTCCGCAGAGTAATCCGGCTGGTTGACCTGGGTGGCAATCTCGTCAAGGATTTGCCCCTTGTACATACGCTTGAAGCCGGTAAAGGCGTCTTTCCCTGCCTGGTAGTTGGGGGCCAGGATCACAACTTTTTTGTACCCCGCATCGTTGGCGAATTGCCCCATCGATTCGTGCAATGAATCGTTGTTCCATGAGGTCGAGAAGAAAAGCGGGCTGCAGCCTTTGCCGGTGATCGGCGATGGCCCGGCATTCGAGCCGATCAGGAAGACGCCCGCATCCGTGATGTTCTTGTGAACGGCCATCAGCACGTTCGAGAAAGTCATGCCGGTGATCAGGCTGACCTTTTCCTTGGTGATGAGCTTTTGGGCCAGCTGCACACCGACGTCGGGCTTCAGCTGATCGTCTTCCTTGATGAGTTCGACATTTGCGCCGCCAAGCTTTCCGCCTGAATGCTCGATGCCCAGATTAAAGCCGTCGAGTTGATCCTGGCCCAGGGCCCCTGCCGGCCCGGACAGCGTTGCCAGAAAGCCGATCCTGACGGTCGGCGAGGCTTGGGCCGCCGCGAACTGACAGACAGCCATAAAGCTGAATGCCAACAAAACACGTTTGGGTTGATATTTCATGGATCACCTTGGTTGGTTACTTGTCCGGAGGCCACTTGGCCGCAATGAGTTGTAGAAATCCTGTGCGTCAGGACCACTTTTTTGTCCCTAGAAGCACGGTCAAATCAATACATCACGTATACATAATATCAATTATTTCAAGATTTATAGCGCTTTATTTCATTTATGTTACATCTTTGTATACGTTACGTACTTTAATGAGCTGCAATGAGGGGGCAAGACATAATCCAGACTGGACAAAAAAAGGACACAAATGCAAGCGACCGGATCGCAGACAGACAAGGCGCTTTACGGCCTGAGAACACTCATCGTTGAAGGACGGCTCAAGCCGGGTGACCGGGTGTTCGAGCAAACCGTGGTCGACGCCATAGGGGTTTCAAGAACCCCCGCGCGCGCTGCCCTGCAGCGGGTGAGCGAAGAAGGTCTTATTGATGCATTGCCCTCGGGCGGCTACATCGTTGCAAGCTTTACCGATGATGATGTTTTTGACGGCATCGCCATCCGGGGCAATCTGGAAGGCATGGCGGCTCGACTGGCCGCAGAAAAGGGCCTGACCTCCGGTTACGCCCAGGCTCTGGGAGACTGCCTGGCAGCGCTGGACCAGCTTCTGCTCTCTGATGACCTGAAGGTGGTGCAGATTGACTACATTCGCCTGAACGATCGCTTTCACCAGCTCGTGGCCGAAGCATCCCGAAGTGCAATGATGTTGCGCGCACTTGAAAGGCTTGTGGCCATTCCTTTTTCGGTGAACAACTCGTTCGTCGATGTGCCGGACGAGCTGGTTCCCCAGGTGCTGGCCATCCTCCGGGATGCACAGGTCCAGCATCACAGCATTCTTGAAGCCATCTCCTGCGGAGAAGGTACGCGGGCGCAAGCGCTCATGAATGAGCATTCGCGTTGCGCCTGGCGCTATCTGAAGCTCATGCGAAGCCATCAGCAGGCCTATCCCACGAGATTGCTCGCGGTTCCCTTTTAAAGGATCAGCTCATGAATGACCACACGGCTCTTACCAATCATGACGAGGATGGCGAGTACGCCACCTACTCAATGGTCAACCGGCGCAACTTTTTGTCTGCCGCCACACTCGCGTCCGCTGGCGTGGGCATGGTGACCGCAGGCAGCGCACAGGCGGCCGATATGCCTGCTGCCGCGTCCGCCAGCCTGGGTGGTGCGCGAGGCGTGACGTCGGCCATCACGGAGCAGGACAAGGTCTACATGCGTGAAGCCATACGCGTGATGCGGCAGGTCGGCGTGGTTGACCGGAGCGGTTTTCCTTTTGGTGCGGTCATCGTGAAGGATGGCAAAGTCATCGCGACAGCCGGCAACAGCGTTTGGAAAGACAAGGACCCGACCGCGCACGCGGAAGTCAACGCCATCCGCCAGGCCTGCAAAAGCGTGGGCTCCAACAACATTCCCGGTGCCATCCTCTACACCAGCTGCGAATGCTGTCCCATGTGTTACGCCGCCGCTTACTGGGCGCGCATCGACAAGATCTTTTATGCCGCGGGCCTGAAAGACTCGGGCGATGTTTTCAGCGGCCCGACCATTGAGGACGACATGAGCCGGCCCAACCCGCAGCGGGTGCTGGCACCGCAGCAAATGCTGAGGGAAGAAGGCAAGGCGGTGTGGGATGAGTTTCGCAAGCTGCCGCCGCAAGGCCGCTAGTCGATGGTCCGCCGTGCGCGGCAAGCACGTTTGAAAGGCCCCCGATATAATTGATATCGGAACGCTGGTCTGATCTCCATGCGTCCTGTAATCGGGTTTTGAAAGGCGTCTTTCAGAATCCTTTTTTCTTTTTCAGCACCCGGACAACCATCAACATCTCTTCAGGGATGTTCTGTGGCGGTGCCCAGCGGACATACCCATGACCTCAAGTTTTTTCAGAACCGCGCTGGTGCTCGGTTTGCTGTCAGCTATTGGCCCTTTCGCCATCGACATGTATTTGCCGGCCCTGCCCTCCATCGGGCAAAGCCTGGGCGCATCGATGAACGCAGTGCAGGCCAGCCTGATGGCGTTTTTCATCTCGCTGGGCATTGGTCAGATTATTTACGGTCCGGTGTCGGACATGGTTGGACGCAAGGCACCGCTGTATTTCGGCATGGTGTTGTTTGCCGTGGGCAGCATTGGCTGCGCGCTGGCACCGGACATCCAGACGCTGGTCGTCCTGCGTTTTATCCAGGGCCTGGGCGCCAGCGCCGGCATGGTGATTCCACGCGCCGTGGTGCGCGACCTGCACACGGGTCATGATGCTGCGCGCATCATGTCGCTGCTGATGCTGGTCTTCAGTGTTTCGCCCATCCTCGCGCCGCTGGTCGGCAGCCTGCTGATTGAAATGATTGGCTGGCGCAGCGTGTTCTGGGCTGTGACTATCGCCGCACTGCTGGGCCTGGCCCTCATCGCCACCAGCCTGCCGGAAACACGGCCACCGGAAGAACGTCTGGGCAGCAGTGTGCGCAGCGCCCTCGGCGGCTACGGCGTGCTGTTGCGTGACAAACATTTTCTCGGCCTGGTGTTCATCGGTGCGTTCGGTATTTCCAGCTTTTTTGCCTACCTGGCCAACTCGTCATTCGTGATGATTGACCATTACGGCCTGACGCCACGCCAGTACAGCATTGCCTTTGCCGCGAATGCCGCCTCATTTATAGGCGTGTCCCAGCTCACGGGGCGGCTGACGGGCAAATTCGGCCTGGCACCTGTGGTGAAGGTGGCCGTGACAGGCTATGCCTGCATCATGGTCATTTTGCTGGGTGTCAACCTGATGGGCGTGGACCGGCTGGATGTCATGCTGGCGCTGCTGTTTGCAGGCTTCGGGTTTTTGGGGCTGGTCATTCCGACCACCGCAGTGCTGGCACTGGACGCGCATGGCCCGATTGCCGGCACGGCATCTGCGCTGATGGGCACGCTGCAGTTTGTGACGGGCGCTGTCATCATGGCGGTCACAGGTCTTTTTGTGGATGGCACGGCCCGACCCATGCTGGGCGGCATTGCCTTCAGTGCCACAGTGGCTTTTGTGCTGGCCTGGGTGACCCTGCGCCACGTCAAGTCGCCAACAGCCGCCAACGCGATCTGAAACCGCCTAAGGGCGGTTTTTCTGCTGGGCCTGCTGGCTCAACTGGCGTTTGCGCTTGCTCTTGTTTTTTGACTCGGCCTCGGGGGGCCCATCGCGCAGGGCCTGCTCGGCCAGCGCTTCACGGCGTTCTTTTTCAGCCTTGCGCTTTTTGTCGCGAAAGTAAACCACAGTACGCCCAAGGGCGAAACTGATGGAGGCCGAGACGGCAAGAAGAATGATGCTTGAGGTGTCCATGACAGTATGGGTGTGAGGCCTTACAGGAACAGTGACTGCAGGTCATTGAGAAAGTCGAAGCCGCGCACGGTTGGCTTGACGCGCACAAAATCGCGCTCGATCAATCCCTTGCTCTCGGCCTCCTGCAGGCCTTGCTGTATGGCGGTGATGGGCAGGCCGGTCTTTTCGGAAAAATCCTGCAAGCGGAAGCCTTCTTTCAGACGCAAGGCGTTGAGCATGAATTCAAACGGCAGGTCGGCGCGGCTGACCTCTGTGTCCTGCGTCACCGCATTGCCCTGCATGGCCTTGTCCATATACAGCCGGGGCTCGCGAAAGCGCACCTGCCGCACCACACGGTGCGCAAAGCTGATCTTGCTGTGCGCCCCGGCACCTATGCCGAGGTAATCCCCAAACTGCCAGTAGTTGACGTTGTGAAAACAGCGGTGACCCGGCTTGGCGTACGCCGAGATTTCATAACGCTGCAAGCCCGCGGCCTCCGTCATCTCGGTGATGCAGTCCAGCATGGCGTAAGCCGTGTCGTCTTCAGGAATGGCAGGCGGAAACTTCGCAAAATAGGTGTTGGGCTCGATCGTCAGGTGATAGATGGAGATGTGCGGTGGCCCCAGGGCCAGCGCCTGGCGCATGTCGGCTTCAAGGTGTTCAATCGTCTGCCCGGGCAGCGCATACATGATGTCGAGGTTGAAGGTGTCAAAGGCCTGCGCGGCTTCTTCCACCGCTGCGATCGCCTGCGCACGGTCATGCACACGCCCCAGCGCCTTCAGGTGCGTATCGTCAAAACTCTGCACGCCCACAGACAACCGCGTCACGCCGGCACTGCGGAACGCCTTGAAGCGGTCTTTCTCAAACGTGCCGGGGTTGGCTTCGAGTGTGATCTCGCAATCGGGCGTGAGCTTGAGGCGGGCGCGGATATCGCCCAGCAGCCGGTCTATGGCTTGCGGTGAAAACAGGCTGGGCGTTCCGCCGCCTATAAAGATGCTGTGCACCATGCGGCCCCAAACCAGGGGCAGCGATGCATCGAGGTCTGCAATCAGCGCATCGATGTAGGCCTGCTCAGGCAGGGCAGCTACCGCGTCCCGTGAGGCGGGAAACGACACCGGGTGCGCGACCGCAGGGGCCATTTCATGTGAATTGAAATCGCAGTAGGGGCACTTCTTGATGCACCAGGGCAAGTGCACGTACAGCGACAGCGGCGGCAAGGCGCTGAGTTGCAGCGTGCCGCTGCGCATGTAGTGCTGAATGTCTTGCTGGGCCATGAAGCGACTAGAGCCAGCGTTCCCTGATGAGTTCCATCATTTGTTTGGAAGCGTGGCCGCGATGACTGTTGGCATTCTTGACCTCCACCGGCAACTGCGCAAAAGTCTGGCCGAAATCGGGGATGTACATCACCGGGTCGAAGCCAAACCCATTGCTGCCCATGGGCTCACGCGTGATCTCGCCGACCACGCGGCCGGTTGCAATCAGGGGCTCGGGGTCTTCTGCAGAACGCACTGCCACCAGCGTGCTGACGAGGGCGGCGCGGCGGTGGGTGATGGTTTCCATCTGCTCCAGCAAGGCCCTGACATTGTTGGCGTCGCCCTTTTCATAGCCGAACTGCATCGCGTAGTAGGCGGTGTCTACCCCGGGCAAACCGCCGAAGGCATCGACACACAGGCCGGCATCGTCGGCCACGGCGGGCAGGCCGCACAGCCGTGACGCGTGACGCGCCTTGGCCAGTGCGTTTTCGACAAACGTGCGAAAAGGCTCTTCGGCCTCGGGAATGCCGAACTCCGACTGGCGCACCAGTTGCACACCGAGCGGTGCAAACATGGCCTGGAGTTCTGCCAGTTTGCCTGCGTTGTTGGAGGCGAGGACGATTTTCATGGAACTGGATACGCGAGGCTGTACTCAGGCCAACTCAGGCCTGCAGCGCGGTCTTTTGCATGACAACCAGGTCGCTGATGCCTTTTTCGGCGAGCACCAGCAGGGCGTCCATTTCCTTGCGCGAGAAGGCGGCGCCTTCAGCCGTGCCCTGCACTTCGACGTAGTTGCCGGCGCCTGTCATGACGACATTCATGTCGGTGTCGCAGGCGGAGTCTTCGGTGTACTCGAGGTCGAGCAGGGGCGTGCCGTCCACAATGCCGACCGAGATGGCGGCCACATGGTCAAGGATGGGCGTCTGTGTGAGTTTGCCGGCCGCGAGCAGCTTGTTGACAGCGTCCTGTGCCGCCACAAACGCGCCTGTGATGCTGGCCGTGCGCGTGCCGCCATCGGCCTGGATGACGTCGCAGTCGATGTAGATCGTGCGCTCGCCGAGTTTTTTCAGGTCGAACACGGTGCGCAGCGAGCGGCCAATGAGGCGCTGGATTTCCTGCGTGCGGCCGCTCTGCTTGCCGCGTGCCGCTTCACGGTCGCTGCGGGTGTGGGTGGCGCGCGGCAGCATGCCGTATTCGGCCGTGACCCAGCCTTCGCCACTGCCTTTTTTGTGGCCCGGCACTTTTTCTTCCACCGAGGCGGTGCACAACACCTTGGTGCCGCCAAACTCGATGAGCACCGAGCCCTCGGCGTGAACGGTGTAGTTGCGGGTGATGCGGACAGGGCGCAGGGCATCTGCAGCACGTGCGCTGCTCCGTACAAACTGGGTCATGTGAAGGGCTTTCTGGCGGTCTGGCCGCTGGGGAAGAAAAGAAGTGAAGCGCCGGGTATTGTAGAAAGTCCGCAGCGGCTGCGAGAAGCGGTGTCGAATGGCGCCGCCGAATGCCGGCGTCGGAAATCAGGCCTTGCGTGCGGCAGACCGGCGTATGGCTTCGTTGATTTCGGCAATTGACCGTTCGATCGCGGCCTCGTCGAGGTCGTCGCTGCCCGGCTCAATGCCGCCGGCCTGTATGGTGGAGGCAAAGACGCCGTCCATGATGCTGTCGGTCGACACACCGCGCGTGGATTCAAAAACGTCCGGGGTCTCCCACTCCATGGCGAGCACGGTGACGTTGTCGCTGTGCGGGCCACCGGCCTTCAGCGCATTTTCGACCAGGTCCGGCACGGCATCGGACACGCCCTTGGCGGACAGCTGTCTCACGATCTGGTCGTCGCTGAGACTTCCCCACAGGCCATCCGAGCACAGCAGGAGCTTGTCGCCCTGCTGCAGCACCACAGGCCCCGCCACATCGAACACGGGTTTGGTCGGCGAGCCTAGGCAGGTGAAGAGGATGTTGCGGTTGATGCGCTCAAGCTTGATCACACCGGCGCTTTGCTGTTCAAGATAGGAATGGTCGCGCGTGCGCGTGAGCAGTTCGTTGTCACGCACGACGTAAAGCCGCGAATCGCCGCAATGCACCCACGTCGCGCCCGAGCCCTGCAAGATGCAGGCGACCAGCGTGGTACGGGGGGTATCGAGCATGCCTTTTTCACTGGCATAACGGATGATCTGGTGATGGGCCGCCATCAGGGCGCTGGAGAGGAACTCGGTCGTGTCTTCAATCACAGGCCGTGCTTCACGCTGGTACAGCGCGGAGATGGTCTGCAGCGCCAGTTGCGCCGCCACTTCACCTTCGGGGTGGCCGCCCATGCCGTCGGCGAGCACAAAAAGGCCCGACTCCCGCGTGTAGCAATAGCCCATGCGGTCTTCGTTTTTTTCGCGTCCGCCCTTGCGGCTAACCTGGAAGACTGAGAACTTCATTTAAAGCGGGTCGCAAAGCCGGTAGCTTTGCGAGCCGTTTTTTTGGTGTCGGACACCATGTTGTCGAACTGCAAGCGCACCTTTTCGCTGACCGTGAGCTTGGTGTAGCGGCGCTCGCCTTCGCGGCTGAGTTCCTTTTGCAAGGCAAACACCGATTGGGGGCGGGACAGCGGGTCAAGCGACATGCACCACTCTACGACTTCAATCAGGTTGTCTGAATAGACGCCGCGCAAACGGGACAGCGCAAGCGACAAACGGTCTTTTTCAAGCCGCTGCGGTGCGTCATTCGGGGGATAGCCCTGCATGGTGGCGTAAATACAGGCACCAATCGCGTAAATGTCCGTCCAGGGCCCCATGGATGAATCGCGGCGGTACATCTCGGGGGCGGCAAAACCGGGCGTGTACATGGGCCGGATGAAATTGCCTTCCTTGCTCAGCACTTCACGGGCGGCACCGAAGTCGATCATGACAGCACGGTTGTCGTCGGTGATGAAGATATTGGCCGGCTTGATGTCCAGATGCAGCATCTTGTGCTGGTGCACGATGCGCAACCCGCGCAGGATTTCATCGAACAGTGAACGGATGGTCGACTCGCGGAAAACCTTCTGCTTTTTCAGCTCGCGTGCCGTGATGATGAAGTCCTGCAGCGTGCCGCCCTCCAGGTAATTCATCACCATGTAGACGGTTTCGTTTTCCCGGAAGAAGTTCAGCACGCTGACGACCGAGCCGTGCGAAATCTGCGCCAGCGATCGGCCTTCTTCAAAAAAGCTCTTCAGGCCAAGCCGGTACAGGGAAAGCTTGTCGGGCTGGACCTGCGGCAGCAGTTCCCCGGGCGGACGGCCGGCCAATGAGGAAGGCAGGTACTCCTTGATGGCGACCTGCTGGCCCTCGTTGTCCACGGCCAAGTAAACTACCCCAAAACCACCAGCGGACAGCTTGCGCACAACCCGGTAGCCACCGATCACGGTATCCGGCGGCAGTGGTGCTGGTTTGGCCTTTGACATAATTTGAGTGAGCAAACGTTAAAAAAGCCGCCGAAACAGCTGGCTTTGTTTGCTTTTACGGTCCCGTTATTACAAAAAGCGTACTACTAATGTCAGTTTACAGCATGACAGGCTATGCGGCCGTCCAGTCAAACACGGCAGCCACAGGCGATGCGGAACCAGCCGCAACGGACGTCAGTACCCGTCTGGGCGTGGAGATCCGCTCCGTCAACAGCCGTTTTCTGGATCTGGCCTTCCGCCTGCCGGACGAATTGCGCCAGGCCGAGCCGGCCTTGCGGGACCTTCTGGTCGCCAAACTCAAACGGGGCAAGGTTGAAGTACGCGTCGCCATCGAAAGTACCTCGGCCAGCAGCCTGAAGGCGCCGTCTTCGGCCACCCTCCAGCGGCTGGGCTCCCTGGAAGACAGCATCAAGGCCTGGCTGCCGCAAGCCGGCGGCCTGAGTGTGGCCGACGTCCTGCGCATTGCCACCAACGAAGACAAAAAACCGCACGATTACAGCGAAGACCTGCTCAAGCTGGCCAAAAAGGCCCTGAAAGAACTGCTGGCCGCCCGTGAACGGGAAGGCGGCAGGCTCAAACTCATGCTCATGGACCGCACCGCGCAGCTTCGCAAGCTGTCGGCGCTGGCCGTGCCCATGGTCCCCAAACTGGTCGAGCAGCAAAAAGCGAAGTTTCTGGAACGCTGGCAGGAGGCCATGGCCCTGCCGGACAGCAAGGCGCTGCCGGAGGCGGCCCAGGACCGGGCCCTTGCAGAGGCCACAGCGTTTGCCATCCGCATCGATGTGGCCGAAGAAATCACGCGCCTGGCGTCACACCTGGACGAAATCGACCGTCTGCTGGAGGGCGGCGGCGAGCTCGGGAAACGGCTGGATTTCCTCATCCAGGAACTGCATCGTGAAGCGAACACGCTGGGGTCCAAATCAGCGTCGCTTGAGCTCACCCGCATCTCGGTCGACATGAAGGTGTTGATCGAGCAGATTCGCGAACAGGTCCAGAACATCGAATAACGGTCAACGCTTTAGCACCCTCGCAGCGGCCTTCCAACTAAAATTACAGCCAAATCGCCTGATATCCATGGACTATCCCGGAAACCTGTTTGTTGTTGCAGCCCCCAGCGGGGCGGGCAAATCCAGCCTGGTCAAGGCGCTGATGGAGCTCGATTCGCGCATCCAGCCGTCGGTCTCTCACACCACCCGCCCTCCCCGAGGCCAGGAAAAGCACGGCCGTGAATACTTTTTCATCTCCCCGGAAGAATTCGACGGCATGGTGCTCCGCGACTCTTTCCTTGAATGGGCGCATGTGCATGGCCAGCGTTATGGCACCTCGCGCCAGACGATTGAAGAGCGGATCATGCATGGGGCTGACGTCGTGCTGGAAATCGACTTCCAGGGCGCCATCAACGTCAAGCGCATCTTCGCCAATGCCGTCCTGATCTTCATCCTGCCGCCGAGCTGGGAAGAACTCCGCTCACGGCTCCAGCGCCGGGGCGAGGACAGCGCCGAGGTCATAGAATTAAGGCTGAAAAATGCGGCTTTGGAGATGGCCCAAGCCCGGGAATTCGACTTCGTTATAATCAATGAGTTGTTTGAACGCGCTGTTTTCGACCTGAAAACGATTGTTCACGCCCAGCGGCTGAAGTTTGCCGCCCAGCGACGTGCTCGCGCCGACACTTTTGACGCGCTGAACATCCCCTGAGTTACCGCTCATCCACTGATTTACCGGAGAAGACCATGGCCCGCATTACCGTTGAAGACTGCCTCGAAAAAATCCCGAACCGCTTCCAGCTGGTTCTGGCTGCAACCTACCGCGCCCGCATGCTGAGCCAGGGTCATGCCGCCAAGATCGAAAGCAAGAACAAGCCTGGCGTGACCGCGCTGCGCGAGATTGCAGACGGCAAGGTCGGTCTGGAAATGCTGAAAAAAGTGCCCGGTTAAGCCCACGCTTCCCCCCAAAAAAGCACCGCCCTTGCGGTGCTTTTTGCATTTCAGGACGGGTTTCTGCGCGATAAAGGCCGTTTGGTTTATGTTTTATAGCTGGCACGATACATTTAAGGCATGAGCGCCCTGCTTTCGCCCAAGTTGACCAGCAAGCCCACGCCCGCTGCCGCGAATGCAGCCGCGGCCAGCTTTGCAGCGCTGACGGCGAAACTCGATTACATGAGCGCGGCCGATGTCGACAGTGTCCGGCGGGCTTATCGTTTTGCCGACGAAGCACATCTGGGCCAGATCCGCAACAGCGGCGAGCCCTACATCACCCACCCCATCGCCGTCGCCCAGCAATGCGCTGAATGGAAGCTGGATGCGCAGGCCCTGATGGCAGCACTGCTGCACGATGCCATTGAAGATTGCGGCGTGACCAAACCAGAACTGATCGAGCGTTTTGGCGCGCCTGTGGCAGAACTCGTGGACGGGCTTACCAAACTCGAAAAGCTCGAGTTCAACACCCGCGAAGAAAACCAGGCCGAGTCCTTCCGCAAGATGTTGCTGGCCATGGCGCGTGACGTCCGTGTCATCCTCATCAAGCTGGCAGACCGCACCCACAACATGCGCACGCTGGGCGATGTGCCGCGCAGCAAATGGGCGCGCATCTCCAGCGAAACCCTTGATATCTATGCGCCCATCGCGCACCGCCTGGGTCTGAACACCACTTACCGCGAATTGCAGGATTTGTCGTTCCAGCATTTGCACCCCTGGCGCTACGCAACGCTGACCAAGGCCCTGCAAAAAGCCCGTGGCCGCCGGCGCGACGTCATTAAACGTGTACAGGCCGAGGTTGAGACTGCATTTGCGGGTGCCCATATGCCGGTCGAGCTCTCGGGCCGCGAAAAAACGCTGTATTCGATTTACCGGAAGATGGACGAAAAGCATCTGTCCTTTGCGCAGGTCACCGACATTTATGGTTTCCGGGTCATCGTCGACAGCCTGACCGCCTGCTATACCGCCATGGGCGTGCTGCACCAGGAGTACAAGCCGCTGCCGGGCAAGTTCAAGGACTACATCGCCATCCCGAAAATCAATGGCTACCAGTCGCTGCACACCACGCTGGTCGGCCCCTTCGGTACCAACATCGAGTTTCAGATGCGCACCGAGGCGATGCATGTGGTGGCGGAATCCGGGGTGGCCGCGCACTGGCTTTACAAGGCCGCTGACCCGAACAGCGATGCGTCGCAACGTCTGGGCACCCAGTGGCTGCAATCCCTGCTCGACATCCAGCACGAGACCCGCGACGCCGCCGAGTTCTGGGACCACGTCAAGATCGACCTCTTCCCCGAGGCGGTCTACGTGTTCACCCCGAAGAGCCAGATCATGGCCATGCCGCGCGGCGCCACCATCGTCGACTTTGCCTATGCCATCCACAGCGACATCGGGCACCGGGCAGTGGCGGCAAAAATCAACGGCGAACAGGTACCGCTGCGCACCGAGTTGCATAACGGTGATGTGATCGAAATCATCACCGCCGCCGTCTCCAACCCCAACCCGGGCTGGCTCGGTTTTGTGCGCACCGGCAAGGCCCGCTCGAAAATCCGGCATTACCTCAAAACCATGGCTTTGACGGAATCACAGGAGCTGGGTGAAAAAATGTTGACCCAGTCGCTGCGCGCAGAAGGCATAGACCGGCTGCCTGGCGAAGCGGCAGCCGACCGCATCATCTGGGAAAAAATACTGCGTTTTTCCGGCAATCGCTCACGCGCCGACCTGCTCACTGATATCGGTCTGGGCAAACGCATCGCCAGCATGGTGGCCAAACGCATGGTTGCGCTGCTGGGTGAGAAAGGCGAAAAACCCGATGCCCTGTTGATGAGCCGCGAGCGCTACACCTCACATGAGTCGGTGTCGCAGGGTGCCCTGCTGCTCGACGGCAGCGAGGGCGCTTCCGTGGTGTTCGGCAACTGCTGCAAGCCCATACCGGGTGACAGCATCCTCGGGTATCTCGGGCGTGGAGAAGGTCTGGTCGTGCACACGGAGGACTGCGCCGTGGCCAAACGGCTACAGCACCGGGACAGCGAACGTTTTATTGCCGTGGACTGGTCGGACGAGCCCGTCAGAACGTTCGAGACGGCCCTGATCGTCACTGTGTCCAATGGCAAAGGCGTGCTGGCCAAGGTGGCGGCCGCACTGGCTGTGGCCGAGGCCGACATCACCCACGTGAACATGGGCCAGGAACGGGCCCAGGAGGCCACCGAGTTGCGCTTTGGCATCGCTGTGCGCGACCGCGTCCATCTTGCGTCCGTCATGCGTGCAGTCAAACGCACACCCTCGGTCATCCGCGTGCAACGCGCCAGACCCGCACCCTGAGTCTTACGTCACGGCGACTGTGGCGCCGGATAGTCCACGTTGAGGACATGCAGGCCCTGTGCACCGTTGGGTGTCACCAGCGTCACGTCATCTCCCACAAAAGCCTTGAGCAATGTCCGGGCCACCGGCGCTATCCAGCTGATCTCGCCCTTCAGGGTGTCGGCCTCGTCGATGCCGAGAATGGTCACGGTGCGCTCGACATCCGCATCATCCACGTAGGTCACGGTAGCGCCAAAAAAAACCTGCGCGCTGCCATGGTGCAACGATGGATCGGCAATCTCGGCGATTTCCAGGCGTTGTGTCAAAAACCGGATGCGCCTGTCAATCTCACGCAGCCGTTTTTTGCCATAGATGTAATCGCCATTTTCAGAACGGTCGCCATTGCTTGCGGCCCAATGCACGATGTCGACAATCTTGGGCCGTTCTTCGTCAATCAGCGTCAGGAGTTCCGATTTCAGCCGGTGGTAGCCGGCGGGCGTGATGTAGTTTTTGCCTCCAGGGGGCAGCGGGGGCAGGCCGGGTGACTCATCGTCCTCGGTATCGGTCTCTTTGGTGAAGGCTTTGCTCATGGCCAATACAGAATAGCACCAAGGTGTCCCGGCGGCGCACCGGATTTGCCGTGACCTTTTCCTACTGGGAAGCGGTAATTCCGCCGTCCAGATAGAGCACCTGGCCCGTGATGAAAGTGGATGCCGGAGCACAGAAAAAGACAGCCGCACCAGCGACATCCTGTGGTTCGGCCACACGCCCGAGAGGAATACGGTCCAGCACCTGGGCCCGGGTTTCAGGGTTCTCCAGCCAGTGGCGGCCCATCTCGGTCCGCACCACGGTGGGCGCAATGCCGTTGACCGTGATGCCGTGCGGCGCCAGCTCACACGCATGCTGGCGAATCAGCATGACCAGTGCGCCCTTGCTGCTGCTGTAAGCCGAATAACCACGACCACGCAGGCCAAGCTGGGCGCGCACCGACAGCAGGTGCACCTGCGCGCCGCCACGCCCGGCCTCAATCTGTTTTTTTGCAACCGCCTGTGCCAGAAACATCGACGATTTAAGGTTGACCTGCATCACCTCGTCGAACGCTTCTTCCGTCACCTCAAGCAGCGACTCTTCACGCTGTATGCCAACGCAATTGACAAGGATGTCCAGGGCACCGAAATGGCTTGCCACCACATCCACCGATGCCTGCATGTGCGCGACGGAATGGGCATCCATCCCCAATCCGAAGGCCTGATGGCCGGCAGCGCGCAGATCTGCAGCCAGCTTCAGGGCTTTGTGCACATCACGTCCAGACACCGCGACCTGCGCACCGGCCACGGCAAGTCCCCAGGCCACCGCTTCACCTATGCCGCCATAACCACCGGGCACGTAAGCCGTTTTGCCGCGCAGGTCAAACTGCCCGCCAAGCGCGGCAGTGAAATCAATCCGGGAGGGGTTGGTCATGGTGTTGCAGATTGTCGGGGCAAAGCGGTCCGGTCAAAAAATCGACAGCCCGATCAGTCCATCAGCAGGCCGCCGTTCAGGTCGATGATTTCACCCGTGATAAACCCCGACAGCGGCGACGCCAGAAAAAGCACGACGTGGGCGAACTCTTCGGGTTCACAAAAGCGCCCAACGGGAATGTCACGCAACAGCTTCTGGCGCTGTTCTTCATTGAGCTGTTCGGTGATCATGGGTGTCCGCACATAAGCCGGTGCAATGGCATTGACCGTGACGCCAAACGACGCCAGCTCGCGCGCCAGCGAAAACGTCAATGAGCTCATGGCCCCTTTGGACACCGAGTAAGCGGTACCCGCCGTCAGCCCGCCGGTTTTGGCGGCGAGGGAACTGGTGTTGATGATGCGCCCTGAGCGCCGCAATTTCATCGCCGGCACGACCTGCTGTGCCAGATAAAAAGCTCCATCCAGGTTGGCCCCCATCACATGTCGCCATTCCTGCGCAGCAGTAGCTTCCACCTTGTTGTTGGACAGCACGCCCGCGTTGTTGACGAGGATGTCGACGGGGCCCAGGGCCGCCACAATGCGCGCATGACCGTCGGCCACAGCCGCATGATCGCTGATGTCAAAAGAAAACGGCAAGGCGGCCGACCCGAGGCCGGCAGCCAGCTCTGTGTTTCGCGCCTGGTTGAAGTCCACCATCGCGACACGGCAGCCGTCTTCCAGCAAGGCAACAGTGGCCGCCAGCCCCATGGTGCCAGCGGCACCGGTGACCAGAGCAACTTTTCCCGCCAGTGGTTTCGGGGTATCAGACATCCAGCACACTCTTCTTTCCGAACAGGCCCCGCGAGCGGAAGGTCACGATGGCGATAAACAGCAAATACATGGACATCAGCGACCATTCCGACGCATAGGAACCCGTCAGGGCCACCACCATGCCCACCATCAGCCCCGCAATGACAGCGCCCCAGAGCGAGCCCACACCGCCCAGCACAATGATGAGGAAGGCTGGAACGACCGCGTCCACCCCGACATGGGGCCTGATACCCCAGATGGGTGCCATCACGACGCCGGCAATGGCCGCCAGTGCAACACCAAGACCAAACACAAACAGCCGGAGGCGGGACAGGTTGATGCCCAAGGCACGCACCATCTCACTGTCATGCGCACCGGCCTTGATGATGGCCCCATATGGCGTTTTTTGCAAAAACACCCAAAGGAGCAAAATCATCAGGATGGCAAAGCCACTGGCAAAAAACCGGTACTTCGAATAGATCAGGTCGCCCATGACAAAGGCACCGGAGATGACCTCCGGCAAAGGCATCTGCTTTTCGGACGAACCCCAGACCAGCCGTATGCCTTCCTCGATGACCAGTGCGGCCCCAAAGGTCAGCAACAGCCCATACAAGGGATCACGCCCATAGGTACGCCGCATGCACAGCTCCAGCAGCATGCCGAACATTCCGACGAACACGGGCGCCAGCAGTAGCGCGATGGCGTAGCGCGTACCGGGTTCCAGCGCCATGTACCAGGCCTGCAGCTCCGGGAACATTCCAAATTTCGGTGCAATCAGGAACAGCGCGACATACATGCCAAGTGCAAACAGCGAACCATGTGCGAGATTGATGGTTTCCATCACCCCCACGATCAGCATGAAGCCCAGGGCAATCAGCGCAAACAACAGGCCAAGAGATACGCCGTTGACAAGATGGGGAAGAAGATGGGTCAGGAAATCCATGAAGGTCTCTGGAAAAGGCTTTGGGTTAAAACAACGATGGGGCAGGCAGGGAGTTCACGTCTCATAGCTGGGCGTTGCGGCATACGACTCCAGCTTGCACTGCTGCACACTGTCGCGGTCTTCCACCTCGTCGGGCCGCAGCCGCCCGAGGATGCGGAAGATATCGTCGGCTTCCTGCGCCTGCGAGTTGTAAGAGGCCATGTAAATGTTTTGCTGCAGCTGGTGCGTGACGGGGTTCATCCACGCTTCTTCATGCTGCATGCGCTGTATCGCCGACACCTTGAGATTTTCCAGTTCGCGAATGACTTTCAGGTTGTTGGTCGAACCGGTCCGCTCAATCGCCCGGAACAGCTCGTGGGTCGCCATATAGCCGTTGTAGAAGACATTGCCGGGCACCTTGATCCGGTACCCCGGATTGGCTTTCTGATAACGGGTGACAAACTCACGCACGCCCGGCAGGCTGAGGCGCCAATACCAGGTCGTGCCGAAAATGCCGAACATCGCCTCCCGGCCCAGCCCATAGACATCGGGCCAGTCGGCCTGGTTGTTGATCCAGCCAAAGCTTTTGTCCATGCCGGCCTTGCGAACCTGATCACGCAGATACTTAAGATCCTCTCCACCCACAGCCGTCGCAATAACGCCCGGCCGTGCCCGCTGGATTTTTTGCAGTTGCGCTGAAAAATCCCGCGTGTTCTGGGGCACCAGGATTTCCTCGATGATGCGTCCACCGTTGGCCTCGACGAGGCTGCGGATGCTGCGCGCCGTGTCGCGGCCCCACAAATAATCGCTGGTCAGCAGCAGCCAGTCGCGGCCAAATCCGGTCATCGCACCTTTAACCACCGAGGTTGAAAAGTTCGTACCGTTGCCGTCCCAGACAAACTTCGTGCGGTGGCAATCCCGCCCGGCCTCAGTCGGCGAGCTGGAGTTGGTATTGAAATAGATGCAACCGTATTTCTGCGCGACTTTGGAGATGGCACTGGCTGCACCGGAGTGAACGCCTCCCAGAAGGAACGCCGCCTCCTGTTCAGCGATCATTTTTTGTGCCACAACCGTGGCTTTTGCCGGATCACCACCGGTATCGGCATGCACGGTGGTGACACGCCGACCCAACACACCTCCCCGCTCGTTGACTTCGGCAATCGCCATCAGGATGCCGCGCTGCTCATCCTGGCCACTGGCCGCATATTGCCCCGTGTCGTCGGTGGAAAGGCCGATCAGCAAGGGTTTGTTGCTGCGCGTCTGGGACCAGGTACGCTGCGCTGCCCACGGGCCGAGCAGGCAAGCGGCCGCAGCGCCCATGCCCTTGATGAGCCGACGGCGTGCAGGGACGGGCAGCACCCCGTCAGGGTGGTGGCGGGCCATGGCCTGCTAGACCTCGTAGCTCGGCGTCGCTGCGTAGCTCTCAAGCTTGCACGCACCCGTCGCATCACCGTCCATCACGTCCTTGGGTTCTGCCTGCGTGAGTATCCGGAAGATGTCGTCCTTTTCCGCCGGCTTGTCGTTGTAGGTTGCCATGTAAATTGTTTGCTGGCACTGGTGCGTCACGGGGTCCATCCACGCGTCGTAGTGCTGCAGACGGTCGACCGCACTCATCTTTCGGCCTTCGAGCTTCTTGATGACAGCAATGTTGTTCGTCGTACCGGCTTCCTCAACGCAGCGCAGCAGTTCGCGCGTGGCCATGTAGCTGTTGTGATAAACGTTGCCAGGAACGCGTATCGCCATGCCCGGGAACTGCTTTTGATAAGCTGCCACAAACTCTTTAACGCCGGGCAGGTTGAGGCGGTAGTACCAGGTGGTTCCAAAAACACCAAAGATGGCGTCCGGGCCCAAGCCATAAACGTCAGGCCAGTCCTGCTGGTTGTTGATCCAGGCCATGCTCTGGTTCATCTTCAACTGGACAACCTGCTGGCGCAGGGCCTTGATGTCGTCGCCGCCGACGGCGGTTGCCACCACATTGGGCTTGAGCTGCTGCAATTTGAGGAGATAGGACGAGAAGTCCCGCGTGTTCTGAGGCACCAGCAATTCCTCCACAATCTTGCCGCCGTTTGCCTCGACGATGGCGCGAGTCGCCTTCGAGGTGGTGTGGCCCCAAACGTAATCGTTGGTCAGCAGCACCCAGTTTTTACCGCTGGCCTTGATGGCATTTTTGACAATCGCATTGGAAAAATTCGTACCGTTGCCGTCCCAGACAAACTTGGTGCGGTGGCAATCCTTGCCTGCCTCGGTCGGTGAGCTCGAGTTGGTATTGAAGAAGATCGTGCCGTATTTTTGTGCCACCTGGGAGATCGCATTCGAAACGCCGGAGTGCACTGCGCCAATCAGGAAAGACGCCTCGTTGCGTGTGATCATGCGTTCGGCAACGCGCGACCCGGTGGCCGGTGTGGTTTCCGTGTCGATGTGTATGGCTTCAATGCGCCGGCCCAAGACGCCGCCCTTGTCATTGAACTCCTTGATGGCCATCATCGCGCCCAGGCGCTCTTCCGTACCCGAAGCCGCATACATGCCGGAGGCATCCATGGTCAGGCCTATCGTCAGCGGCTTTTTCTGCGCGGTTTGCGCCCAGGCATGGTTGTGCTTCCACGGTCCCATAAAGGGTGCCGCGCCATAAAGGCCTGCACCGACGACGGCGAGGCCGGTGTTCTTCAGCAGTGAGCGGCGCGAGGCCGTCTTCTCTGCGTCAATTGCTGGAACTTCGTGTTTTTTGTTGTCGCTCATGTCTTGTCTCCTGTTGTAAATAAAAGGTCTGGTTAACGTGGAACGATCGTGACGCCGTTTAATTTTTCCTGCGCTTCAAAAAGAGATGCGATCAGCTTGTCGCCGTATCCGGCGTTGCTGGCCTGGATCAGGCTTTGGTGCGTGGCCTCGCCCATCAGGCTGCTGACCGGCAGCATTTCTGCGAGATGGGTGTAGTAGCGCAAATCCTTTTGCGCGTTCGAGATGCCGAACTTGAATCCGGTGACGTCACCTTCCTGGAGGGTCTTGGTCGCCATCATCTGGAAAATGCCGCAGTTGACGCCCCCGGCCGATATCACCTCATACAGCCGGTTCAGGTCCAGCCCGCTCTTGGCAGCCACCGCAAAGGCCTCGGCAATGGACGCAGCAAAACTCATTGCCATCATGTTGTTGACCAGTTTGAGCACATGGCCGTGGCCCGGGGGGCCGACGTGAAATATGTTCTCGCAGAAAGCCCTGAGTACCGGCTCGACGGTTTTGAAATCTTCTGGAGATGCGCCCACCATGGTGTTGAGCCTGCCTTCTTCAGCCTCCTTGGGGGTTCGCGCCAGCGGTGCGTCAACCAGCCGGATGCCTTTCTTCGCGAGATCGTCGCGGATGCGTGTACTGGAGGCAGGCTCTGCGGTTGATGTGTCGATGACAATCAGGCCGTCGCGGCCGGACTCGAGCAGGCCGTCCTTGCCGTAGACGATCTCTTCAACCTGGGGTGATCCCGTCACACAAATAAATACAACGTCGGCGGCCTGCGCGCAGGCCGCATTTGTTTTGGCCTCCATGGCGCCCGCGGCCATCAGGTCGGCCAGGTTGTCCCGGTTGCGGTTGACCTTGAAGGTCAGCGGGTAGCCCTTGGCGAGCAGGTTTTTGGCCATGCCGTGGCCCATCATTCCGATACCGATAAATCCGATTTTTAATGTCATGTCCTGTTGTCCTTTGTGTTGTGTGTGTTCTGTTGTTTGCAGTGAATCAGCTGATTTCTTCGGCCACGCCCGCCCGGGCCTCATCCCACAGCGCGATGAGTCGCGCATAACGTCTGGCGATATCGGCGACAACCTCACGGTCATCCATCTTTCCGGCAAACCAGCCGGCTGCGGCCTCCGCAAAGATCGAGCGTCCCACCGCAAAGCCACGGCAAATCCTGTGGGGCGCGGCCACACGAAAACTCTGGTCAAGCCTGTCCTCGCTGGCCTCCAGCCCAAGCAACAGGATGCCCCTGCAATGCGGATCGTGCTGCTCGATTACCTGCGCAATCTTTTCCCACTCCCGGGAGGTCGCGGCCGGCGGCAACTTCCACCAGTCGGGAAATATGCCGGCGCGGTAGATCTGGTCCATGGCCTCGGCCAGCGTGGTGTCGTCGCCAGGCATATCGCGCGGCGGAATAACCTCAATGAGAAATTCATGGAAGGTGTCGATACTCGCGGACTGCAGTTCTGAAAGTCGGGCCAACTGGGCCTCGCGCAGCGATGGTTTGTCATGCGGGTGGTAACTCACAAGACATTTGGCAACGTGGTCGACTGGCCATGTCCGCATGGTTGCGGCCAATTGCACACCGGCTTCAAACTGCAGGGGCCGGGAGCCCGGCAACTCCACAGGCCGTGCCGTCCACCAGCCTTTTCCGGCCATGGCTGGGAAAACATCTTCCCCAAAACGCCCATCGACAATGATGCCCACGCCGGACCGCTTGCCTGCGCCCGACAGCGCGCCCTCGGCAATCAGCGACTTGAAGTGGCTGATGCGCTCATGTCCCGCGCCGTGGCGCGATGCAATTTCCTCAAGCTGCATGCGGTGGTCGAACGCCAGGATGACCAACTCCTCCCAGTGCAGGTTACGCGTGGTGGTGCGATGCAGGTGCTCAAGCCGGAAATCTTCCCGCAGGCGTCGTGTGGCTGACCCATGCACCAGGAAGAACTGCAGCTCTTCCCAGCTGGGCATGGCCGGCGCACAGCCGTGGCGCGAGACGACGATGGCACCACAGGCATTGGCATAGGCACAACATTGGGTGATCGGCTCATCCCGTATCCAGCCGCGAAGAAAACCTGACATGAAGGCATCACCGGCGCCCAGCACGTTGTAGACGTCAACCGGGAAGCCGGGCCCCTTGAGTCCTTTTTCGATATCGTCGGGGATCGCGCCATCAAACACTACACACCCCATGGGGCCGCGTTTGACCACCAGCGTGGCCGCAGTCAGTTCACGCAGACGGCGAAGTGCTACCAGGGTGTCGGCGCTGCCACCGGCAATATGTATTTCCTCTTCGGTGCCCACGACAAGATCGCACTGGTCAATGACGCTCTGAAGGTGCGCGCTGACCTCGCTCGAGGGCACGAATCGCTGTTCACCCATCCCGGGGCTGGTCAGCCCCCAGAGTACCGGCCTGTAATCAATGTCCAGCACCACGCGCGTCCCCGCCTGTTTCGCATGCGCCATGGCCTTGCGACAGCTGGCGTAGATCGCCGGTTGCGACAGATGGGTTCCGGACAGCAGCAGTGCCTTGGCGGATGCGATGAAATCCGCGTCGAAATCATCTTCACTGATGGCCATGTCGGCACAGTTCTCGCGATAGAAGATCAGCGGAAAGGTTTCCTTGTCCTGGATGCCGAGGAAGACAAGCGCCGTGAGCCGTTTCGGATCCGTCAGGACATGACTGACATCGACACCTTCGGCCTGAAGCGTCTGGCGTACAAACCGGCCGTTGTGCTCGTCGCCAACACGCGTCAGCATGGCGGGCTTGAGCCCCAGCCTGGCGACCCCCACTGCGGTATTGCAGGGTGAGCCCCCCAGATACTTTGTGAAGCTCAGCATGTCCTCCAGCCGTCCTCCGACCTGTTCACCATAGAGGTCAACCGCCGCGCGGCCCATACAGACAACGTCAAATTGGTGTTTCATGCTTTTTTCTTCCGATGCGGTGCGGCTTTGGCAGCGGTGCCCACGCCCTGCTCTGCGAGTTGATGCCCCGTGCTGACCACCAGCGTTTGTGCCAGGCAAAGTGGTGCAACCAGTGAGCGAAATGGTTTGGAGGAGTCGTCCGCCAGCGAGAGGCAGACTTTGGCAGATGCCACCAGCGGGGACAGCGGGCCATCCGTAATGGCAATCACGGCAATGCCGGCCTTCGCCGCAGCATTCGCGAGCTCAACCACCTCGGGCGAATAGTTGCGAAAACTCGCTGCAATGAGAACGTCGCCAGGCGCCATTGATCGCAGACTCTCGCGCAACATGCCGCCTGCACCGTCCAGCAGGTGCGTACGCAACTCCAGTTGACCCAGGGCATAAGCCAGGTAACTGGCAACCGGGAAAGCGCGGCGCTGTGCCAGCACATGAACACGCGGGGCCGATGCCACAAGCTTGACGGCGGCCCGCAAGTCAGACGCCGGGACCGCCTGCTCGAGATGCTCCAGCTCGGCAATGGAATCGCCAACCAGCTGGTGCAACACGCCGGCAGGCGCGCGCGCACCGTTGGCCTGCTTGCGCCGCATCTGGTCAATCCGCTCACGATAGGAATCAGAGCGCTCGATGAGGTGGCCGCGGAACACCTGCTGCATTTCGGAGAAACCGCCATACCCCAATGCATTCGCAAAACGAATCATGGCCGAAGGCTGCACCTCTGTGGCTTCGGCGATAGCCGCCACCGTCCCCAGTGCCAGGTCGTTCGGCTGCTCCAGTGCGTAGCGGGCAATCCGCTGCAATTGCTTGGACATGCCCGGATACGCCTGCGCGATCAGGCTCTTCAATTCTTCGTAGGTTTTTGCTGCATCCATAAAGCCGTCTGCCGGTTATTGCGGCACCACGGCCAGCAGGCCGGGTGTTGCGCATAAATAGAATAAACGTTCTTGCATATTTAAATAATAGAACGTATATTCTGTTTTGTCGAGAGTTTTTTAACAATTCATCAAAGAGACGACTTTTCATGCAACTCACCCCCGGCCGGGCCGCCCTGCTACCACCGCCCATGCTTCTCACGCTTGCGATCCTTCTGTCCACACCACTATGGATAGCCAAGGCCGGGCTCTACCAGTACCTGGCACTTGAAATCATGATCTGGATACTTTTTGCAATGGGCTACAACCTGTTGCTGGGATTTACTGGCCTGCCCTCTTTCGGACATGGCGCTTTTTTTGGCATTGGCGCCTACGCATTCGGCCTTCTGCAGCACAAGGTCTTCGCCAACCTGTGGTTCGACCTGGCGGGTGCGGTACTGGTGTCGGCGGCCATGGGCGCGGCTGTAGCCCTGTTCATCTCACACCGACGCGGCATTTACTACGCGCTCCTGACGATCGCCTTTGGCCAGGTCTTCTGGTTTGTGGCCAACAAGTGGCACACCGTGACAGGTGGCGAGGATGGCTTGCTCAACATCAAGCGTCTGCCCGCTGATTTCGGGATTTTTTCATTCAGCCTGACCAGCAACAACGCGTTGTTCTTTTTCTGCCTGGCCGTCTTTGCCATCGTCCTGATCGCACTGTGGCGGCTGATTCACTCGCCGCTGGGCCGGATCTTCAGTGCCATCAAGCAAAACGAAACCCGCGCTGCGTTCGTCGGCTACAACGTCTGGCTCTATAAATGGCTGGCGTTCACGCTGTCAACAGCCGTTGCTGGTCTGGCCGGGGCGCTGTTCGCCATGGCCCAGCAATCGGCCTACCCCAACGTGATGAGCCTGCATACATCAGGCTTCGTGGTGATGATGGTTTTGATAGGCGGCGGCCTGGTGAGCTTCTGGGGACCTCTGCTGGGCGCCACCTTTTTTATTCTTGCCAGAGACCTGTTGGGCGCCTACACCGAAACCTGGCTCCTCTGGTATGGCCTGGTATTCATGGCCATGGTGCTCTTTAAACCCGAAGGCATCGCCGGTACCTGGCAGGCCTGGAAATCCAGGCCCCGAAAGAAAGCTGCCACCACCGCTGTCGCAGGAGGTGCGCTGTGAAGCTCTTCGAGGCCACGGGCCTGTCCAAACGCTTTGGTGCGCAAGTGGTGTTGCAGGACATCACCATCGGTTTTGAAGAAGGCCAGCTGGCCGGCATCATGGGCCCCAACGGCGCCGGAAAAACCACCTGTTTTAACGTGCTGACGGGACGCTACAAGCCGGACCGCGGGAGGGTGACCTTCGCCGGCGAAGACATCACAGGGCTGTCGCCGCGCGAGATCGCGTGCAAGGGGGTATCGCGGTCATTCCAGATCATGAACCTGTTCGACAGCTACACCGCACTCGACAACGTCCTGATGGCCACACCGCATGTGCGGCGTCAGGGCTTCAATCCCTGGAGAGACCTCGGTGCCGACACGACCGCTCAGGACATGGCGGCCGCCGTGTTGTCCCGCGTCGGCCTGCAAGGCAAGGAAAGGGTCCTTGCAAGCAGCCTCTCCTACGGTGAAAGACGTGCACTGGAAATCGGCCTCGCACTGGCTGCCGAGCCACGCATGCTGTTCCTCGATGAACCCACTGCGGGCCTTGGCGCCGAAGGTACGGCACGCCTGATGGATCTTGTCAAGGAACTGAAACGCCAGTTAACCATTGTGATCATCGAACACGACATGAATTTTCTTTTCAGCCTCGCGGACCAGATTTCCGTCATTCATTGGGGCCAGGTCATCACGCAAGGCACACCTGCGGAACTCCGGCAGAACGAGTGGGTCCAGCGCTCCAACCTTGGAGCACTGGCATGAATGCAGCACCCCACAACACGGCCAATGACATGCTCAACGTCACGCAGGTAGATACCTTCTACGGTGAAACGCAGGTGCTTTTTAATGTGTCGCTGCGCGTCGCACCCGGGGAAGTCGTAGCCTTGCTGGGTGCCAACGGGGCTGGCAAAACCACCACACTGCGTTCCATCCTGGGTCTGACACAGCCGAGAAAAGGCGCGATCAGTTTTGACGGCCGCGACGTCACACGCACGGCCACCCATGAAATTGCCAGGGCAGGCATGGGCTGGGTGCCGGACGACAGGCGCATCTTTCCCACGCTGACCGTGGCACGCAACCTCGCCATTGCAAAAAAGACCACACGTTTTCGCAAGTGGCATGAGAAGGAGTGTTTTGAAATTTTCAGCGCGCTGGAATACCTCATGCACCGCGAGTGTGAAAACCTATCCGGGGGGGAGATGCAGATGGTCGCGATTTCACGCGCCCTGCTCGGCTCACCCGGTCTCGTTCTGTTTGACGAACCCAGCCAGGGCCTGGCACCCAAAGTCGTGCAGGACGTCATGAAAACGATCACACGCTTGAAAACCGAAGGCATCGCGGTACTGGTGGTCGAGCAGAACGTCCAGAGTGCGCTGGAAGTCGCCGACCGCGCCTATGTCATGAGCCAGGGCAAGGTTGTCCACGAAGGCTCCGCTGCTGAACTGCGCGGCGATTCCGCGCTCCGCCGTCATCTTTTGGGAGTCTAAACAGAATGGTTCATCCTCTTTTACGCGTCGAACAACTGGCCAAGCGCTACGAACGCGGCATCATCAACAAGACGACCACGTTCTCGCTCACAGCCGATTTTGAGATCCAGCAGCCTTCCATCGTCGGCGTGATGGGGCCCAACGGATCGGGCAAGACCACCATGTTCGAACTGATCACGGGCAGCAACCTGCCCAGCGCAGGCCGCGTCCTGGTCGATGGGCAGGACATCCATCAGGTACGTACCCGCGAGCGCGACAGGCTCGCGGTGCACTACCACCAGTCCTATCAGGTCAGGTCGTTCCAGAAATCCAAACCCGACTTCATGCTGGCGCATGCAGCGGCTACCTCACCCCTTGTCCACCTGTTTGACGAACCGCAGTTCAACACGCAGGACGGCTACATCGGCTTCATGCTGGAGTTTTTCCGCAAGCTGAAGGCGGACGGGAAAGTCGTGTTTTTGTGCCTGCACCCGAACGAGCAATACCACGTCGACATCCTCAGGCAATCCTGCGACAGGTTTATCTTTGTGCAAAAAGGCGTGGTGACGGAAGCCCCGGATTTCGACACGCTGGCGACTGCTCCTGCGGTACGCACCTACCTGGGTGCCCTGGCACCGAAGCAGGGGACGGCCATGTCGTAACCGGCATGTAGCCTGAGAATGCGCCTGCCGGCATTGCGGCAGGCTTCAAGGCTGCAAATCGAGCGACAAAGAAAAAAGGGTTAGCGTGTACTTACACGCTAACCCTTATCCTTTTTGGTGCGGCTGGCAGGAATTGAACCCACGACCCCTTGGTTCGTAGCCAAGTACTCTATCCAACTGAGCTACAGCCGCTAAGCCTCAGATTATAGCCTACCCAAGACGGGCCTCCGTCTTTTTCGAAATTGAACGACATTGGGGCCATCCTTACCCAGTGGTTTGCCATTTCGAGTATTTAGTATTGCAAGTTATAGTATTGTTCAATACCAATTGAAGTCAACAGGAGTTTCACCATGCCCGGTCCGCTGCAAGGCATCAAGGTCATCGAAATGGCGGGCGTGGGTCCGGGGCCGTTTTGCGCCATGATGCTTGCCGACGCTGGGGCCGATGTGATCACCATCAACCGCCCAAATGCCAAAACGCTGGGCAACCGGCGAGACCCGGCGAGTGATGCCTTGGCCAGGGGCAGGCGGCACCTGACACTGGACCTGAAGAAACCGGAAGCCATCGACGCCCTGCTGCGCATTCTCGAAGGCGCGCAGGTGCTGATTGAAGGCTTTCGTCCCGGCGTGATGGAGCGTCTTGGCCTGGGGCCGGATGTTTGTCTTGCGCGCAATCCGCGGCTTGTTTACGGGCGCATGACGGGTTGGGGTCAGAGCGGCCCGCTCGCCCAGGCTGCGGGACACGATATCAACTACATTTCCATCGCAGGCGCACTCCACGCAATGGGCAGCACCGAACAGCCCCAGCCTCCCCTCAACCTGGTGGGCGACTTTGGCGGCGGGGCCATGATGCTGGCATTCGGTATTTCAAGCGCCCTGGTCGAAAGCCAGCGCTCCGGCCGTGGCCAGGTCGTCGATGCAGCCATGAGCGACGGCGCGGCGATGCTGATGGCTCCGTTCTATGCCATGTATGCAAGTGGCTCATGGCAAGACAAGCGCCAGTCCAACACGCTGGACGGTGCAGCGCCTTACTACGCAAGCTATCGCTGCAGCGATGGAAAGTTCATCTCCATCGCACCGCTGGAGCCGCAGTTTTACGAGCTCTTCCTGAAACTTATGGAGATCGACGGCGACGAGTTCCGGCAGCGCGATGACCGCGCCAACTGGCCACGACTCAAGAGCGAACTGGAAGTGCGCTTTGCCGGCCGGAGCCGCGATGCATGGTGCGCACTCCTGGAAGGGACGGACGTGTGTTTTGCGCCGGTCCTCAGTCTGGCGGAGGCGCCCCTGCACCCACACAATCAGGCGCGTGGCACCTTCAAGGAAGTTGCTGGCACATGGCAACCAGCCCCCGTGCCGCGCTTCAGCCGCACCGTCAGCGAGCTGCCCCCTGCCCCACGCACCGATGCGGCGGTCGAAGTACTTGCAGAAGCGGGCTTCGACACCGGGAGCATCGAGGCCCTGCGGCATTCAGGCGCAGTTCATTTCCAGTAAATGATTCAACGCCAAACGAGCCAGCATAAAAAAGTCCCCACCCGGGGCCTTTTTGACTGGGCCGTTCCGGCCACAAATCCGCGACTGCAGGCTCAATCAACAATCGCGTTCGACGCTTTCACAAGCGGGGCCCATTTCTGGATCTCGGAATTGATGAAGACCGCATAAGCCTGTGGTCCGAGAGGAGCAGGATCGGCGCCGATGGCGCGGATTTTTGCGATCACGTCCGGGTCGGCCAGACCATTGACGATTTCCTGTCCCATGCGATCGATGATGGCCTGTGGCGTACCGGTCGCGGCCGAAATGCCGTACCAGCTGGAAATGTCGAAATCCCTGATGCCAGATTCCTGCATGGTCGGCACGTCGGGGTTGCTGGGGGAGCGAACACTTCGCGTGACGGCCAGCAACTTGAGTGTTCCCGCCTTCACGTGCTGGGGGTACAGGGGAAGGTTGTCGATGGAGAACAGCACTTCGCCACCCAGCAGCGCATTCAGGTTGGCCGCCGTGCCTTTGTACGGCACATGCGTCAGTTCTACGCCGATACGCTGGCCAAACAGGAGGGAGGACAGGTGCGAACTGGTGCCCGAACCGGCAGAACCGAAAAAGCCGGCCTTGGGATTGGCGCGCAGATAGGCCACAAGGTCAGCAACGGAGTTGATGCCCTTGTCTGCACGTATGGCCAGCGCATTCGAAAACGTTGCGATGCGGCCCACAGGCGGGAGATCCTTTTTCGGATCAAACGTCGGCTTGCGGTACAGGCTGACGCCGATGCCGTTCGTTGCCACGTTGCTGATGAAGAAGGTGTAGCCGTCCGGTTTCGCACTGTTGGCCACCGCTGCCGCGGTCATGCCGCCCGCGCCGGGGTGGTTCTCGATGAACAGGCTTTGGCCGAGCTTGTCTTTGAGGCGCGACTCCAGCGCCCGCACGAAGATGTCGCTGCCGCCCCCGGGCGCACCGGCCGAAATGAAACGAATCGGCTTGCTGGGCCATGCATCCTGCGCATAGGATGTGCGGCCAATCGCGCCTGCGCTTAGGGCAAGCGTTCCAAGCAGGACACGGCGTCGGGAAGTGATCATGTCTTTTGTCTCCGGCAGGGCCTTGCCCTCTGTGATTGGTTGAAGAATCCGTGTAGTATGCTCCCAGTTAGTATGCAACCACACTAAAATTCATTCAAAATTTATCAGGAGAAACCCGATATGAGCCGCCTGCATGACTGGGCCACAACACAGCCAGACAAGGTGGCCGTGACAATGCACGACACCGGGCAGACGCTGACCTACAGGGAGCTTGACCAGCGTGCGAACCGTTTTGCCGAGTGGCTGCTGTCGCTCGGCCTGCCCGAAGGTTCTGTCGTCGCCCTGCTGCTCGAAAACAACCTGAGCACATTCGAACTCTGGTGGGGCGTTCGTCGTGCCGGCCTGTACTACGTGCCCATCAGCATTTTGCTGACCGCTCGCGAAGCCGCCTATATTGTCAAGGACTGCGGTGCGTCCGCACTCATCACAAGCACCGCCACAGCAGACCTGGCACAGCAAACGCTGGAGGCGCTTGGCGCTGAAGCACCGGCATACCGGCTCATGCTGGACGGTGAAGCAGCAGGCCTGCAAAACTACGACAAGGTCATGGCCGGGTTTTCAGGAACGGCCGTATTGCCGGAGCGACCGGTCGGACGCGAGTTCATGTATTCGTCGGGTACCACAGGCTTTCCCAAAGGCATACGCCGCCCCTTGCTGCCATTTGCACGGCGCTATGACCTGCCGGAACTGGAACAAAAACTCAGGTCCATGTTCCAGCTGGACAGCGCGTCGGTTTTCCTGTCGGTGTCGCCGCTTTACCATGCCACCGGCCGCTTCAATATCCGCGTGATCGAGTGCGGCGGAAGCTGCGTGATCCTGCGCAAGTTTGATGCGGAATCAGCGCTCGAAGCCATCGCACGGCATCACATTACCCATGGCCACTGGGTGCCCACCATGTTCAGCCGCATGCTGGCCCTCCCGCCGGAAGTACGGGCGCGGCATGCCGTGTCCAGCCAGAAGGTCGCTTTGCACGCCACTGCTCCCTGCCCGCGCCATGTCAAGGAAGCCATGATCGCGTGGTGGGGGCCCATCATCAACGAATACTACGGCGGGTCGGAAAACGTCGGCGTCACCTACATCGATGCGGCGGACTGGCTCAGCCACAGGGGATCCGTCGGCAAACCGATCTGCGGTGAGGTGCACATCATGTCGGACGATGGCAGCGACACCGAACTTGCTGCAGGTGACATAGGGCTGATCTATTTCAACGGCGGCGTAGGTTTCCAGTACCACAACGATTCGGAGAAAACAAAATCGGTGTTCAACCAGCGCGGCTGGGGCACTTATGGAGACATGGGGTCGCTGGACAGCGACGGTTTTCTGTTCATGAGCGACAGGCGTACCGATCTGATCATCTCGGGCGGCGTCAACATTTATCCGCAGGAAGCCGAGAACCTGCTGCTCACCCACCCCGCCGTGGAAGACGTCGCCGTGATCGGTATCCCGCATGAAGACTATGGCCAGGAAGTCAAGGCCGTCGTTCAGCTCAAGGCCGGCCAGCAGGCTTCGGGCGATCTCGGTCAGGAACTGGGCGAGTTTTGCCGCAGTCAGCTGTCGCGGATCAAGTGCCCGCGGAGCTTTGACTTTGTCGATGCATTGCCGCGCAGCGAAAACGGCAAACTCCTCAAGCGCGTGTTGCGGGAGCAGTACGCGTCAGCCACGACCAGCGCGTCGGGCACGCCGGCAAACTGATTTCCGGCTTCAGGGCTGTGCGGGCAGCACAGCTTTTTGATGTATCAGCGCAGCAATCTCTGCCTCATCAAAACCGGAGCGGGCAAGCACTTGCACGCTGTGTTCGCCCAGGCGCGGTACTGTGCCGCACCCTGCACCGGCTGCGCTTCCCGGATGGCGTGCGAGCGGCAGGTTCGGCAAGCCGGGCATTTCCAGCGAGCTGAAAATTCCGGCATGCATCACTTGGGGATGCACGAGCAGGCGGTCATACGTGCCCACCTCGGCATGCAGCACATCTGCCGCCTGAAGCCGCGGCAACCAGTATGAAAGTGCTTGTCCCTTGAGGATGGCAGCGACTTCTTCGTTCACCACCTGTGCATGCAAAAGGCGCAGCTTATTAGACGCAAAGCGTTCATCAACAGCCAGCCGGGCGGCATCCAGCGCATCGCAGAGTCTGGAGAACATGCCGTTGTTCAACGTGCCAAGGGTGATGAAGCCATCACTGACAGCGAACACCCCGCTAGGTGCCGTCGCGCCTGCAGCAGCCGGGCCACCCGCAGAGAAAACCGCATCGACAATATTGCTGGCCTGCAGTGCGGCGCAGGCTTGCAGCAGGCTCAACTCAAGATGCCGACCCTTTCCCGTGATGGAGCGGCGGTAAAGCGCCGCGCTGACCAGTTGCGAGGCATACATGGCTGCGCCTATGTCCGCGAGGTAAAGCCCTATCTTCTGCGGCCGGCCTGACACGCCGCGGTTGGCGTGCATCATGCCGCTCATGGCCTGCATCACGTTGTCGGTAGCCGGCGCTTCAGCCAGGGGTCCATCGGGACCAAATCCCGAGATGGACACATAGACCAGCCGCGGGTTCAAGGGTGAAAGGGTGGCGTAATCCAGCCCCAGGCGCTCGACTACGCCCGGCCTGAAGTTTTGTATCACCACATCGACTTGCGCCGCCAGCCTCTGCAGCACCGCACGGCCTGCATCAAGGCTGGCATCCACGCACAGACCTGACTTGCCGGCGTTGTAGGCCAGAACCACAGCCGAAAAGCCATCGCGTGTGGCCCCCATGTTCCGGGCCCAGTCGCCGACAGGCGGCTCGACCTTGATGACTTCTGCGCCCTGCTGCTGGAGGATGTCACCGCAATACGGGCCGGCAATACCCTGGCTCAGATCGAGAACGCGCAGTCCCTGAAGCAGGGGTTCGTCGGCAGCTTGTTGCATGGACTGAAAACTAGACCGTCTCGGGTCGTATCTCGATCAGCGCACGGCCCACAGAACTTCGTGCAATCACGGAATCAAACGCGTCAGCAAGCTTGTCCAACGGGAAGGGACGCGACGACTCAGGCTTCAGTTCGCCCGCAGCGACATGCGCAAACAGCGTGTCCATCATCGCCTTCAGCCGCTGGCTGTAGAACGCACGCTCATCTGTCAGACCCCAGCCGATGTAGAGGCCAAAGTTGAACCCGACGATCTCTGCGTTTTTGACCAGCAGGATGTTGGCAGGAATTTTGGGGACATCACCGCTTGCGAAACCCACGACAAGAACCCGACCCTCGGGTTTCAGGCAACGCAGGGCTTCGTCAAACAAGGCACCGCCCACCGGGTCAAACACCACATCAACGTTTTTGCCGCCATTGAGGTCACGCACCTGCTGGCTGAGCTGCTCGCCGCCGTGAACGATGCCACCGTGGGCTCCGCGGTCCAGCGCGATCTTCACACGCGCGTCGCTGCCCGCGACCGCGATGACGCGGGCACCGGCGAGCCGGCCAAGCTCCACAGCGGGAAGTCCCACGCCGCCGGCGGCACCGAACACCAACAGGGTGTCGCCCGCCTTCAGCCTGCCACGCCAGTGCAACGCCGCATACGATGTGCCGTACGTCAGCGGCACGCTTGCCGCTGTGGCCAGGCTGACGGCGTCGGGCACATGCCAGGTGGTCGAGGCGGTTGCAACGGCCTCTTCGGCATACCCGCCCCAGTCCAGCGCAGCGGCCACACGGTCACCGGGTGCAAAGCCCGCCACGTCTGGCGCAACTTCCAGGATCACACCGGACACCTCGGTGCCAGGCACAAAAGGCAATGGTGGTTTGCGCTGGTATTTGCCGGCAATCACCAACGTCTGGCCAAACCCGGCGGTTGCATAGTGCACGGCAATGCGGACCTGGCCTGCCAACAACACTGGCGGCTTCACGTCATCTCGCAACTTCAAGTCACGATAGTGCACCCACTGTTCACAGAAATAAGCTTTCAACAAGGGCTCCAGGCTGGCATCGCTTACTCAAAACTGATGTGCGACATGTCTTTGGTGATCTGCTGCCACTTGATGGTTTCGGTGCGGGCCAGTTCGTTGGCTTGGACAGAGGTCGTGCCCGTGGTGTCAATCCCGAAGCTCACCAGCTTTGCGTTGAATTCCGGTGTATTCACAATTTTGGCAATCTCTGCAGACAGCTGATCAACAATCGCCTTGGGTGTCTGGCGCGGGGCAAAGAGGCCCCACCACGGCGAAAACGGCTCCATGCCTGAGATGCCCTGCTCCGCAAACGTGGCGATGTCCGGCAACACGGCCGAGCGTTTCAAGCCCGTGACCGCGATAGGCCTGATCTTGCCGGCTTTGGCCAGCGGTGAGGCACTGCCAATATCCGCCACCGCGGTCAGCAACTGCCCCCCCAGCAAGTCCTGCAGTTCAGGTGCCACGCCCTTGTAGGGTACATGCACCATCTTGACGTTGGCCTGGCGGATCATGAACTCGCCAAGCACATGTGCACTCGAACCGTTGCCGTAGGAGCCGTAGTTGGCAGCTTCCGGTTTGGCCTTCACAGCCTCAAACAGCTGTTTAAGGTTGGTGATGGGCGTTGCACCATTCACATACAGCACCAAAGGCGTGGAGCCGATGTGTGAAATGGCGGTCAGGTCTTTCTGAACGTCGTAAGGCACCTTTTTAAGGGTGGCTGGCGTCATCACGATCGGTGTGCTGGTTGTAAATAAAAGCGTGTAGCCGTCCGGGTCTGCCTTGGCAACGGCGGCTGTGCCCAGCATCTGCGAGGCGCCGGGGCGGTTATCTACCAACACCGTCTGTCCCAGCGACAGCGCCAGTTTTTCAGCCACGAGGCGTGCGATGACGTCGCTGGGCCCGCCTGCACTGGCCGGCACGATGAAGCGTATGGGTTTGGACGGGTAACGTGCGTCCTGCGCGTGCGCGCCAGGCACCGCAAACAGCAGGGCCATGACGCCGGCGGTCAGGCAGGTTTTGAATCGAGCGAGCATGGGTTTGTCTCCGGTGAATTCTTCTGAAGGCTGAGGCATCGCCGCAACCGGCCATTAACTACGCTTGCATATGATATTTCACAATACCTGTTAGCGCAATTCCACCAGATAAGGACAAACCAGCAGTTTTGCGCTGCCTCTGCCGGCAAGACTCAGGTGCCCAATCCGGCACGCAGCATCTCGCGCAGCTCCCGGCGTATCAGTTTGCCCGTCGGTGAGCGCGGCATCTGATCCAGCACCACGTAACGCGCAGGTGACTTGATGCGCCCCAGCTGTTTGTTGCAGTGCGTTTCCAGCAGCGCTGCCAGTTCCGCCGCGGGGATTTTTCCATCACCTACGACAAATGCCACCGGCCGTTCGCCAAATTCCTCATCGGCAGCGCCTACCACTCCCACATCGACGATGCAGGGCAGTTCCATGATGGCCGACTCGATCTCCTGGGGATAGACATTGACACCGCCGGAGATGATCATGTCGTCCATCCGGTCGGTGAGAAACATATAACCTTCGCTGTCGAGATAGCCGATGTCTCCCAGCGTCTGAAAACCCTGGGGGCTGGTGCGGCCTGCAGTTTTTTCAGGCTCGCCGAAATACTGGAAGGGGCTGACACCGGAGAAAAAAATGCGGCCCGCGTGACCTGCTGCCAATTCGGCCCAATCGTCGTCGAGCACGTGTGGCACGCCCTTGCGCGTTTTGCCCACGGAGCCGGGCCGCTCCAGCCATTCACGCGAGTCGAGCATGGTCAAGCCCACGCCTTCGGTACCGGAGTAGTACTCCATCAGCACCGGCCCCCACCAGTCAATGATGGCGCGCTTCACCGGCACCGGGCAAGGCGCGGCAGAGTGAAGCGCCATCACATGATTCGGGGCGCTGAAATTGCGCCGTGTTTCCTCCGGCAGGCGAAGCAAACGCTGCAGCATGGTGGGCACCCACTGCGAGTGGGTGATGCGCTTGTCCATCAGCATCTTCAGGGCGTCTTCCGCCTCGAACTTCTGCATGCCAAAGACACTGCCGCCGGTCGCTGTAACGGTCAACGCAAAGCGCAGCGGCGCGGCGTGGTACAGCGGCGCGGTCGACAGGTAACGCACATGCGCGTCAATGCCAAACAGCGCCATCAGGTCGGCGGCGAAAGTGGGGGGACCCTTGTAATCCGCCGCGGGCAACGGCCGCCAGACACCCTTGGGAGCGCCAGTCGTACCGGATGTGTAGAGCATGAGTGCACCCGGCGTTTCATCGTCCCTTGGCTGGGTATGCATCGCGGCCATCAAGGTGTGCACCGGGGTGTACCCGGGCATGGCCTGCCCATGCGACAGCCATTGAATATTCCGGGTGCTGTGTCCCGGCAATTCCGCTACAGGTGTTTTCACTGCTGCATCAGCCAGAACCAGCCTGGCCTGGCTGTTGTCGACGATATAAGCGGCGTCCTTGAGTGACAACGAATTCGATGACGGCGTGAAATACAAGCCGCTGCGGTAGGCCGCCCATGCCAGTACAAACATGAAAGTGACATTCGGCAAAAAGGCCACGATGTGGTCGCCACGCTGCAGCCCGCTGGCCTCAAACACACGTGCCAGCTGGTTGGCGCTGGCCTCCAGCGCGCCATAGGTCAGCTCTTCATCGCCAATACTGAGGGCTACCCTGTCGGGAAAGTGAGTCGCCCAATGGCGCAAATCGTGTGTCATGGCTTCTTTTAAGTGAATGTCCCGCTCGGACCGGCAGGGTTTGTCCGGTGGCGCATATTTGATTGACAACAGTATCGTATGGCTACATACTATAATTCAAGCATTGGCCGTCGACAACAAGAACATTCGCGTTTATTCACCTTTCCTCATTCCCACCCCTCGAGACAAAAAGCCATGCGCGCCATTTACCCATGACTGCGAAGGTGCTTGAGCGCATCGCGCCCTTGCGTGAGGGAACAAGCCCGTCCAGACCGCGGCAGATCGCGGTTCAGGCGCTCTCGACACTGGTGCGTCCCGGCGAACTGGTCTATGTCCCGGGCGCCAGCGGCGCACCGCTTGCATTCGTGGACTGCGTCCTGGCCCATCAGGAGCACCAGCAGGACCTTCGCTTGCTCACGAGCTATGTGCCGGGCATCAACACCCTGGACATGCAGTCCATGGACAGCAGCGCCGTCGTCACCGGCCTCTTCATGCATGCCGGCCTCCAAGGTGCCCAGCGCACGGGCCGGTACCGCTGCCTGCCCCTGAGTTACGCCGGTTTTGTGCGCCACGTGCTCGATCGCGTAAACCCCGACCTGACGGTGGTGCAACTGGCCCCACCCGATGCAGAGGGCAACTGCTCCATGGGACCGGCAGTGGAATTCATGCCTTCCGTCCTGAGCAAGACACGCCGGGTGCTGGGCATCATCAACCACCAGACGCCGCGAATTCCGGGCGCCGCAAGCATCCCCTATGCCCGGCTGGATTACGCCTGCGAAGTCGATACCCCCCTGCCAACCTACGATACCGGCAGCAATGCGGTGACTGAAGCGATTGCACGGCACATTGCCCCATTGGTTCCCGATGGCAGCGTGCTGCAGATCGGGCTGGGCAAGGTGCCCATGGCATTGTCCCGGTTGCTGTGCGACCGCCGCATGTTGCGCCTTCACTCGGGCATGCTCTCAGACGGGTTGCTCGACCTCGCCCGTGCAGGCGCGCTGGACCCGGATTTCCCCCACACAACCTGCGCCCTCGTGGGTTCTGCGCAGCTTTACAGGGACATCGAAGGTTTCGAGCAGCTGCGCATACTGGGCTGCGAAGTCACGCATGACCCGCGCGTGCTGCTCGGGCTGGACAACTTCGTATCGGTCAATTCGGGGCTGGAAGTCGACCTGTTCGGCCAGTGCAATCTGGAGCACGCCAAAGGCCAGGCGATCAGCGGTGCGGGCGGTGCACCCGATTTCGCCCGCGCTGCGCGCCTGTCGGCCGGCGGCCGCAGTGTGGTCGCCCTCAACGCCACACACCATGCCGGCAAGGGTTCACGCATCGTCCCCTGCCTGGATGCCAACGCCGTGACCACCATTTCCCGCGTCGATGTCGATCACGTCGTCACCGAGTACGGCGCAGCCAGTCTCGTCGGCGCCAGCGTGCATGAGCGTGCGCAAGCCATCATCAACGTGGCAGCACCTGCCTTTCGCGAAGAACTCTCACGCCAATGGGCGGCTATCGCGGCTCGCCTGTGAGCAGCGCCATTTCAAAGATGCGCCGCCATTCTGATTTCCCGCTGGCGCGCCAGCAATCGCCTCAGTCATATTCACAACCGTTACATGGAGTTCGCTATGCAAGCCCTGCTTGAAGGAAAAGTTATCGTGGTCACCGGCGCCGGCGCCGGGGTCGGCAAAGGTATTGCAATGGAAGCGGCACGCCAGGGCGCCAAAGTCATCGTCAATGACCTCGGTGTCGCCATCGACGGCAGCGGTGCCAGCAGCGGCCCCGCGCAGCAGACGGTTGACGAGATCCGTGCCTTCGGCGGTACCGCTGCGGCCAACACCGAAAGCGTGGCGGAGTGGAAGTCAGCCCAGTCCATCATTTCGCAGGCGCTTGACCTTTACGGCCGCATTGACGGCGTGGTCAACAATGCAGGCAACCTGCGTGACGTCATCTTCCACAAGATGCCGGAAGACGATTTTGATGCGGTGATCCAGGTGCACCTCAAGGGCAGCTTCAACATGTCGCGTGCGGCGGCCCCCCACTTCAAGAGCGAGGAAAGCGGCGCATTTGTGCACATGACCTCGACCTCCGGTTTGATTGGTAATTTCGGGCAGGCCAACTATTGCTCCGCCAAGATGGGTGTCGTCGGCCTTTCCAAGGCCATCGCGCTCGACATGGAGCGCTTCAACGTGCGCTCCAATTGCATCGCGCCTTTTGCGTTCACCCGCATGGTCAACACCATTCCCACGGATACGCCCGATGGCCTGGCGCGCATGAAAGTCAACCAGCGGCTCGAAGCCGAAAAAATCGCGCCCTTCACCTGTGCGCTGCTGACCGATGCCGCAAAGGATGTGACCGGCCAGATTTTTGGTGTACGCAACAACGAGATCTACCTGTTCTCGCAGCCACGTCCCATCCGCACCGCTCATTCGGGCGAGGGCTGGACGGTACAGACCTGCCTCGACGTTGCCCTCCCGATGATGAAGCCCTCGTTTTATGCACTGGACAAGTCCCGGGATGTCTTTTCGTGGGACCCTGTCTAGCCGGCATCACCGGATTGCACTCGGGGTGGCCGTTATAGGACGCTAGCGTAAAATAAAAAAACCGATGCAATTCACGCCGGCCGCCGGCAGCCACCTGAGGACTACACCTTGAAACGCGACGTACCCGCCAAAAAAGCCAAAGTCACCGACGTGAGCGCCAAACCGGTCAAGGCCCGCGCCAAACCGGCCGAAACCGAAAACTGGGACGGCCGGCTCGGGTTCCTGATGCATGATGTCTCCCGCCTGCGGCGCAGTGTGTTTGACGAGTTCATGAAGCCCATGGCCATGACACGTTCGCAGTGGTGGATTCTGGCGCACCTCTCACGGCATGACGGCATGATCCAGAGTGATCTGGCCAACGTGCTCGACATCGGCAAAGCCGCGCTGGGCGGGTTGATTGACCGGCTCGAGGCCTCCAAGTTCATCGAACGCCGTGCCGACGATACCGACAGGCGTGTCAAACGCATCTACCTCACGTCCCGCGGTACGCAGATCATCACCGAGATGCGCACGCGCAGCCACGAAATGAGTGAACGCATTCTTGAAGGCCTGGACACGACATCGCGCCACGCGCTGGTGGACATGCTGACCCTGGTCAAAAAGAACCTGCTGTCCATCAAGGGCGACGTACCGACTGAATAAGGCCGCCGGCGCCCGGCCCGTGACGATCCCGCGCAAGGCAGCGTCTGACAAATCACCCCTGAAGAATTCCGGCACGTGCCGTTCCGGGCGTGGTTTGCATATTTAGTCTGCTTGCATATAATATGTATTTGCAAAATAATCTGCATCACGATGCACTGGACACGCCATGAACTTTGACGCCACCGAAGACCAGATATCCATCCGCAACGCCATTCAGGAAATCTGCAACGACTTCGGCGACGACTACTGGCTCAAGAAGGACAGGGAGGGTGGCTTTCCAGAGGATTTTTACAGCGCCATTGCCAAAGCGGGCTGGCTTGGAATTGCCATGCCCACGGAATATGGTGGCGCAGGCCTCGGCATTGCTGACGCCTGCGTGATGATGGAGACGGTGTCTGCTTCCGGTGCCTGCATGTCGGGCGCCTCATCCATTCACATGAATGTTTTTGGCCTTCACCCTGTCGTGATGCACGGCAGTGACGAACAGAAAAAGCGCTGGCTTCCGCCCATCATCAGTGGTGACGCCAAGGCCTGTTTCGGTGTGACCGAGCCCAACACAGGTCTGAACACACTCAAACTCAAGACCATGGCAGTGCGCAAGGGCGACCGCTACATCGTCAACGGCCAAAAGATCTGGATTTCGACCGCGCAGGTAGCACAAAAAATCCTGCTGCTGGCGCGCACCACGCCGATTGAAGAGGTCAAATCCTCCACGCACGGCCTGAGCCTGTTCTACACCGACCTCGACCGTACAAAAATTGAAGTCCGCGAGATTGAAAAACTCGGCCGCAAATGTGTGGACTCCAACCAGCTCTTCATCGACGGACTGGAGATTCCCGTGGAAGACCGCATCGGCGAGGAAGGCCGCGGTTTTGAATACATCCTGCACGGCCTCAACCCCGAGCGCGTACTGCTGGCCGCCGAGGCCACTGGCATAGGCCGCGCGGCCTTGAGGCGGGCTGCCAAATATGCGGGCGAACGCATCGTCTTTGACCGTCCCATCGGCAAGAACCAGGGCGTGCAGCACCCGTTGGCCGAACGATGGGTTGACCTGGAGGCCGGCACCCTGCTCTACCAACGTGCTGCGTGGTTGTATGACCAGGGGCGCTCCTGTGGTGCAGAAGCCAACGCCGCCAAGTTCTTCTGTGCCGAGGCAGGCTACAGGGCTTGCGAGACCGCCGTACTCACCCACGGCGGCATGGGCTACGCCAAGGAATACCACGTGGAGCGTTACTTCCGCGAGTCCATGCTGCCGCGCATTGCACCCGTCTCGCCGCAGCTCATCCTCTCGTTCATTGCAGAAAAAGTACTGCAGCTGCCGAAGTCTTATTGAGCTCTCCCCGCTCGTCCATCTCTTCCCTGACATTCCCAAGGACCCGACATGAAATTGTGTGAAGGACGTATTGCCGTCGTGACTGGTGCAGGCCGTGGCCTGGGCCGTGCCCATGCCCTGATGCTGGCGACGCATGGTGCCAAAGTGGTGGTCAACGACATGGGCGGCTCGGCCGACGGCGTGGGCGGCGACCAGACACCGGCCGAAGAAGTCGTGGCTGCCATCCAGGCCATGGGCGGCGAAGCTGTTGCCGACACCTCGGACGTCTCCGACTGGAAGGGTGCCAAAGCGATGATCGACAAGGCTGTCGACACCTTCGGCGGCCTGGACATCCTCGTCAACAACGCCGGCATCCTGCGCGACCGCATGATGATCAACATGACGGAAGACGAGTGGGACTCGGTCATCAAGGTCCACCTCAAGGGCACATTTGCACCGGCACACCATGCAGGAAACTACTGGCGCCAGCAGAGCAAGGCCGGCAAGCCGGTCGATGCGCGCATCATCAACACGACGTCGCACTCTGGCCTGTTCTGCAACATCGGTCAGGCCAACTACGCGGCGGCCAAGGCCGGCATTGCAAGTTTTTCCATCGTCGCAGCGCGTGAGCTGCAACGCTACGGCGTGACCGTCAACGCCATCGCACCGCGCGCCACCACGCGCATGACAGAAGGCCTGCGTGAATGGACTCCCGAGCAGCTGGAGCGCCGCGACCCGGAGTGGATTGCCGCGCTGGTCACCTGGCTGTGCAGCCCAGAGGCCAGCAAGGTCAGCGGCAAGGTATTCGAGGCCTGGGGTTATGGCTATGCCGTCGCCGAAAGCTGGCAGCATGGCCCGCTCACACAGGCCAGCAAGAACCCCGCAGAGCTGGGCGCATCGATTGAAGAAATCCTACGGTTCTCGCGCAAGAACGCGGGTATAGACCGCGACACCTGGCTGGACGTCTAAGGCGACGTCAGGCTCAGCGGCCCTTCCAGTCGGGAGGCCGCTTTTCCGAGAACGCACGCGGGCCTTCAGCGGCATCTTCGCTGCTTCGGTTGCGCGAAGCAGCCGCATCGCTGATGGTCCACGCTTCGTCCGACAGGTAAAGCGACGCGTCCAGAGCCTGGTAAGCGACCGCCTTGCTTTCACGCACCGCAACCGGTGCATTGGCGCAAATGCGCTCTGCCAGTGCAAGGGCCTTCTCAAGCACCTCTTCATGGGCAACCACCTGTGTCACCAGGCCACAGCGCAAAGCATCCGCCGCACTCATGCGCTCGCCGGTCAGGATGTAATACATCGCTGTTTTCATGGGCATCTGGCGCGGCAAACGCAGCAAGCCGCCACCGGCCGCCATCAGGCCACGCCGCACTTCGGGCAAACCAAACTCTGCTTTCTCCGAGGCCACAATCAAATCACAGGCCAAGGCCATCTCCATGCCGCCACCCAGGGCGTAGCCGTTCACCGCGGCGATGACGGGTTTGTCGATGTAACGCCGCAGCAACTCGCCTATGCCGGATTTGCCAGCCTCGCTGATGCGTGTCATCTCACCGGCGGCTACGGCCTTGAGGTCGGCACCTGCAGAAAAAGCTTTATCGCCCGCGCCCGTGATCACGGCCACACGAAGTTCAGGATCGGCTGAAAAGCGCGTTAACGCTTCGGCCAGGCCGGTGCCCACCGCCATGTTGATGGCGTTCATGGCTTCCGGGCGGTTGATGGTGATTTTGGCGACACGCCCAACCGCCTCAAACAGGACGGCTGGTGCGGTCATGCCGATGCGGGAAACCGTTGTGCGAGTTCCAGCACGCGCCTGGCCTGCTTGAGGTGCGGCATATCCAGCATCTTGCCCTCAAGCCCCACCGTGCCCATGCCCGGGTTGGCCTCGAAAAGATCGACCACTTTTTTCGACCAGGCCAGCTCCTCTGCCGACGGCGAAAACGCTGCGTTGATGGCCGCCACCTGACCCGGATGGATGGCAATTTTTCCAGTGAAACCGCGCTGGCGAGCGGCGGCCGAGTCACGCATCAGGCCGACCTCGTCGCTGAAGTCTGCCCAGATGGTGTCTATCGGTTGAACCCCGGCTGCGACCGCACCCGCGAGACACATGGAACGCGCCAACTGATAGACCGTGTCGTATTCGCCATCGGGACGGCGGTTGGTGCTGGCACCGAGTGCGGCCGCGATATCTTCGGCACCCCAGGTCAGGCCGGCCAGCCGCGCGCTGCAACCCTCATAAGAGTTCAGCGTGAACAGTGATTTGGCCGTCTCCGTCGCCACCGGCATGATGCGGATGGCACCCGGCGTCACGCCCTCGCGCACTTCCAGCGCGTCGAGGTAATGCGAGAGCTGCACGATGTCGGCGGCCGAATCCACCTTGGGCAGCACGATGCCATCGGGCGCACCCGCCACCACGACCAGGTCCAGCAAGGCCGCCGGTGTCGACAACGGGTTGATGCGCACCCACATCTGTTGTTTGCTCCGGTCTTTGCGTGCCTTCAGGTAGGCCAGCGCCATCTCGCGCGCAATGTGTGTGCGCGAAGGCGCCACGGCATCTTCAAGGTCAAGAATCAGGGCATCGGCACCGGTGGCATCACCCTTGGCCAGTTTGCGCTCGCTGTCCGCGGGAATGAACAGCATGGAGCGCAGCGGCGCAAACGGGTCGGGCGCAAAGCCCCTGCTGGCGTGTGTCGTCATGAAAAACTCAATCTTTTTTTGGTTTGAACAAGCTGCGGCCAATGATCTGCTTCATCACCTCCATGGAGCCGCCGGCAATCTTCACGATACGCGCATCGGCATATGCACGCGCTATCGGATATTCCCACATATAGCCCCAGCCGCCAAACAGCTGCAGGCATTCATCTACAGCCTTGCAGTGCAGGGTGGACATCCACATCTTGGCCATGGCGGCATCGGTACCGTCGAGTTTGCGCGCCATGAAAAGCTGCAGGCAGTGGTCGACAAACACACGCCCCACGACCGCTTCGGTCTTGAGCTCGGCCAGTTTGAACTGGGTGTTCTGGAAGTCGGCCAGCGTCTGCCCGAACATTTTGCGTTCGGCGGCATAGTCGATGGTGTACTGCAGCACGGCCTCGACCACGGCAGCAGACCTGACCGCCTGTGTCAACCGTTCCTGCGCCAGGTTTTTCATCAGCAGCTTGAAGCCGCCGTTTTCCTCACCCAGCATGTTGGACGCCGGTACCCGCACGCTCTCGAAGAACAGCTCGGATGTGTCCTGCGCCTTCATGCCCAGCTTTTCAAGCCGCCTGCCGCGCACAAAACCTGCGCGCGTCGCCTCGACGATGAAAAGCGTGATGCCGCCCCCCTTGCCACCGCGCTGCTCCTCAAGGTCGGTCTTGGTCGCCAGCACGATCACGTCGCAAATCTGGCCGTTGGAGATGAACACCTTCTGGCCATTGATGACATAGTCGTCGCCATCACGCACCGCGCGGGTCTTGATGCCGCGCACATCGCTGCCGGCCTGCGGCTCGGTGATTCCAAGCGCACCTATCACCTCGCCGCGCACCATGGGCGGCAGCCACTGCTGTTTCTGCGCTTCGGTGCCGAACGCAAGGATGTAGGGCATGACCATCTCGTTGTGCACGGGAAAGCCAGGGCCGGTGAAACCCGAACGCGCGAGCTCCTCGATCAGCGCGAAGTTGAAAAGCTCATCGGCACCTGCGCCGCCGTATTCCTCGGGGATAGAACAACCCAGCAGGCCTGCCGCACCGGCTTTTGCCCAGAGCTCGCGCGGTACGCAGCCCTGCTCCTCCCACGTCGCGTGGTACTGGGCAATCTCGGCTTCAATAAAGCGCCGCGCCGTGTCGCGGAACTGCTCGTGCTCTTCGGTAAAAAGTGCCCGGGTATTCATGATGGCCTATTTCCGGTCTGCGGGAAGGCGGTGCATCAGCGCCACACGCTTGCAGGTTGCCACCACCTCGTTTCGCTGGTTCCATGCCATGTGCTGGAAGACCACGATGCCATTTTGCGGGCGCGATTTGCTGTCGCGTTTTTCAAGCACTTCGGTTTCCACATGCAGGGTGTCACCCGCAAACACCGGCTTGGGAAAGCGCACCTCATCCCAGCCGAGGTTGCCGACCGTCGTACCCAGCGTGGTATCGCCGACCGAGATGCCGACCATCAGCCCCAGCGTGAAAACGCTGTTCATCAGCGGTTTGCCGAATTCGGTTTCCTTCGCGTGCTCTGCGTCCAGGTGAATCGCCGCAGGGTTGTGCGTCATGGTGCTGAAAAGCACATTGTCGGTCTCGGTGACCGTGCGACGGATGTCGTGTTTGAAGGTCTGGCCGACCGTGAACTGCTCAAAATAAAGTCCTGCCATGTCTCAACTCCAATTTGATATGATTGCATATTGTATTGCATAGTACAGTTTTACAAAGTCGTGGCGAGTTACCATAAGACGGTGCTCTCGCAGCAGACACTGCACTGGGCAAAGGCGACAACATCGACATCGTATTGATGCATATTAAATAGGGTCATCCAGCAGACCCGGAAAGGCCGTCCAGTGTCTTCAACCCGTGTTTACGGCATCACAGGTTTTGGGGCGTACATCCCCCGCCTGCGGATGGAACGCAGCGCAATCGCTGCCGCCCACAAATGGATGGCGCCCTCGCTGCGTTCTGCAGCGAAAGGCCGCAGGGCTTTCTGCAACTGGGACGAAGACGCCCTGACCATGGGCGTGGAGGCCGCGCGCGATGCGCTGCACGGCCAGTCCACCGCAGCGATCAGCAAGCTGGTTTTTGCCTCGACCACCATGCCCTTCGCCGACATGCTCAATGCCTCTGTCATTGCAGGTGCACTCGAGCTTCCCGCGCAGCTGCAGGCCATGGACGTCGGCCAGACACAACGTGCGGGCACATCCGCAATGCTCGCGGCGCTCGGGGGCAACAGCCAGCCCGCACTGGTCATCGCCAGCGACCGACCGCGCGGCAAACCGGCCAGCACACAGGAAATCGGCTTCGGCGCGGCTGCGGCCGCCTTCACGCTGGGCACCGACAACGTCGTCGCAGAGCTGCTGGGCTCTGCCAGCGTGACGGACAGCTTTGTGGACCACTTCCGCTCCAGCGACAACAAGTACGACTACTTCTGGGAAGAACGCTGGATACGCGATGAGGGTTACCTGAAAATTGTGCCGCCTGCTGTGGCGCAGGCCCTGGCCAGCGCAGGCGTCGCCGCAGCAGACATCACACACTTCATCATGCCCACGCCGTTCAAGGGTGTGGCTGCCGCACTGTCCAAAAAGCTGGGCCTGACCGCCGACTGCGAGGCCGATGCGCTGGACGAAAACTGCGGCTACTCCGGGACGGCGCACGGTCTGCTGATGCTGGCCCAGGTGCTTGAAAAAGCGCTACCCGGCGAGCTGATCCTGCTGGTCGGCTTCGGCCAGGGTTGTGACGCACTGGTGCTGCGCACGGGCGATGCCATCGCCCGTTTCAAACCGGCGCGCGGGGTCAGCGGCGCACTGGCCGACGCCCAGGCGCTGGACAGCTACATGCGGCTGCTGGCCAATGAAGACGGCTTCGAACCCGAGTGGGGCATGCGCGCCGAGAAGAACACCAAGACGGCGCTGACCGAGCAATACCGCTCACGCGACCAGATCGCCGCCTTCGTTGCGGGCAAGTGCCCGCACTGCAGCACCATCCAGTTCCCGCAGCTGGCTTATTGCGTCAACCCCGCCTGCCAGAAGCTGGCCAGCGGTTTTGAGCAGGTGCCGCTGCGCGATGTGCCCTGCAAGGTGCTGACCTATACGGCCGACTGGCTCTCCTACCACCCTGCCCCACCGCTTTATGTCGGGTTTGTGCAGTTTGAAAACGGTGCACGCCTCTTGATGGAGACGGTGGACATCAACACCCAGCAGCTGGAAGTGGGCACGCCCTTGCGCGTCGTCTTCCGCATCAAGGAAATCGACAAAGGGCGCGGCTACCGCCGCTACTTCTGGAAAACAACACCCCTAGCGGCTTGAGAGGACAACATCATGGCAACAGGTATCAGGGACAAGGTCGCCATTCTTGGCATGGGCTGCTCGCGATTCGGCGAGCGCTGGGACATCGGCACGCCGGAGCTGCTGTCGGAGGCGTTTGAAGAAGCGCTGGCCGACGCGGGCATTGAACGCAAGCAGATCAACGCGGCCTGGTATGGCTCGGGCATGGACGCCATCAACGTCGGCAACTCGTCCATCCCTGCGGCGATGGCGCTTCGGCTGGAAGGCATTCCTGTCAGCCGGGTCGAAAACATGTGCGCCACGGCCACCGAAGCGCTGCGCGGCGCCACCTACGCCGTGGCATCAGGCGCGGTCGACATTGCGCTCGCCATTGGCGCAGAAAAACTCAAGGACACGGGCTACGGCGGCTTGCCCACACCGTTCAAGGGCACGCTGAACGACATGTGGATGCCACTGGGCTCCGCACCCGCAGGGTTTGCACAGCTGGCTGCCGGTTACCGGGCGAAGCACGGCATCTCGAAGGAAGACCTCAAACGTGCCATCGCCCACGTGTCCTGGAAGAGCCACCAGAACGGCACCATCAGCCCCAAGGCACATCTGCAAAAAGCCATCACGATGGAGCAGATCCTCGGCGCCCCCATGATTGCCGAGCCACTCGGCCTGTTCGATTGCTGCGGTGTAAGCGACGGCTCGGCCGCCGCCATCGTCACCACCCCTGAGATCGCCCGTGCCCTCGGCAAAAAAGACATGGTTACCATCAAGGCCCTGCAACTGGCGACCAGCTCGGGCGTCGAGTCAGGCACCGACAGCTGGGACGGCAGCCATGTGCGCACCACCCGCATCGCGGCAAAGAAGGCCTATGAAGAAGCCGGCATCACCAACCCGCGCGAGCAGCTCAGCCTGATGGAAGTGCACGACTGCTTTTCCATCACCGAGCTGGTGACCATGGAAGACCTGTTTGTGTCCGCCGAAGGCCGCGCCACGCATGACGTGATGGACGGTTTCTTCGACCGCGAAGGCGGCGGCGTGCCCTGTCAGGTCGATGGCGGACTCAAGTGCTTCGGCCACCCGATAGGTGCCTCCGGCCTGCGCATGGCCTACGAGGTCTATACACAGTTGCTGGGCCGCGCCGGCAAGCGCCAACTAAACAGCCCCAGCATTGGCCTGACACACAACCTGGGCGGTGTGCCCTACCTCGGTGTGGCAGCGATCTCCATCCTTGGCCTGCACGGTTGAGGCGCGTTAACCTTGCGCACATGAACACACTGCCCAATACCCACCAACAGGTCCTGCTCAAGTCCCGCCCCACGGGCATTCCGCAGGCAGAAAATTTTGAAATTGCCCAGGCGCCTGTGCCCGCGCTGGAGGCCGGCCACTTCATCGTGCGCAACGAGTTCCTCTCCGTCGAACCTGCCATGCGCGGCTGGGTCAACGCTGCGGCCAACTACTCCGACCCCGTTCCCATCGGCGGTGTGATGCGCAGCTTTGCGGCAGGCACAGTTGTCGCCTCGCGCCATGCAGGCTATGCCGAAGGCGACAAGGTGATGGGCATGCTGGGCTGGCAGGAGTACGCGCTCAGCGATGGCACCGGCATTCGCCGCAAGGTACTGGAGCATGACCTGCCGCTCTCCCTGTCGCTCGGCGTGCTGGGCATCAATGGCGTGACGGCCTACTTTGCCCTCACCGAAATCGGTGAGCCCCGGCCCGGCGACACCGTGGTCGTATCGACAGCTGCCGGCTCGGTCGGTTCGGCCGCCGGGCAGATTGCAAAACTCGCCGGCTGCCGCACCGTGGGCATCACCGGCGGCACCGCCAAGGTAAAGATGTGCCTGGACGATTTCGGCTACGACGCCGCTGTCGACTACAAGACTGCCGACTTTCAGCAAGCGCTGGCCGCCGCGTGCCCGAACGGCGTTGACGTGTATTACGACAACACCTCGGGCAGCATCTCTGACGCCGTGGTGGCCCGCATCAACAAACGGGCGCGCATCATCATCTGCGGCACTGCATCGGTTTCCAGCTGGGAACCGTGGCCCAGCGGCCGACGCGTGGAACGCCACCTGCTCAACAAGTCGGCGCGCATGGAAGGCTTTCTGGTCTGGGACTATGAACACCGCTACGAAGAAGCGGTTGCCAAACTGGCGGCATGGGTGCGTGAAGGCAAGCTCAAATACCGCGAGGAAATCCTCGACGGCATCGCAGAAGCGCCCGATGCCATCGCCAGCCTTTACCGCGGCGAGAACCTCGGCAAACGGCTGATTCGCCTGTCCAGCCATTGACTCATATCTGAGAACCACCACAGCCCACACCCATGAACCTCGAACAACTGCTGCAACTGAAGTTCCCCGACATCGAAGTCGTCGCCACACCGCGCGACGCCATGCTGTACGCGCTGGGCATAGGCGTGGGCGACCGGCCCGAAGACGCACGCGACCTGCAGTTTGTGTATGAGCAGAGCCTGAAGATGTTCCCCTCCCAGGTCAACGTCATCTGCCACCCCGGCGGCTGGATCATGAACCCGGTGCTGCAGGTCGATTGGGTCAAGCTGCTTCACGGTGAGCAGGCGTTTGAAATCCTCAAGCCGCTGCGACCGGGCGCGACCTATGTCGGAAGCTACCGTGTGCTCGGTGTGGTCGACAAGGGCGCGGGCAAGGGTGCACTGCTTTTCCTGCGCAAGGAGCTGCGTGAGAAAGGCAACGCCGACATCGTCAGCACGGTGGATTCCACCTACTTCCTGCGCGGTGACGGCGGCTGCGGCGGCACGGGCATGGAAGCGCCTGTACCGCACGCCATTCCCGACCGCGCGCCCGACAGCAGCGTGACGATTTCCATCCTGCCGCGCGCTGCACTGATCTACCGCTTGAGCGGCGACTACAACCCGATTCACGCAGACCCTGTCATTGCACGCAAGGCCGGTTTCGACAGGCCCATCCTGCATGGCCTGTGCAGCCTGGGTGCGGCGACACGTGCGGTGCTGCAGGCCGCCTGCGAAGACCAGCCCGAACGTCTGCAGTCGCTGAAGCTGCGTTTCAGCTCGCCTGTTTACCCTGGCGAAACACTGGTGACCGACATTTGGCGGGATGGTAATCTCGTCAGCTTCAGGTCGCGGGTTGCCGACCGTGACATCGTGGTCCTCAACAACGGGCGGGCCGTGATTTCCGCGTCCTGACGACCCGAAGCAGTCACCCCACCCCGACACCCGACACGACAACACCCAGGAGATACGTCATGTTCCAGCAGAAAAAAGTCATCATCAGTTGCGCCGTCACGGGCGCGATTCACACACCGTCGATGTCACCGCACCTGCCCATCACGGCCGATGAAATTGCGGAAGCCTCGATTGCCGCCTGCGAAGCCGGCGCGGCCATCATCCATTTGCACGCACGTGACCCCATCACCGGCAAGCCCGATCAGCGGCCCGAAGCTTTCGAGCCCTTCCTGAAACAGATCAAGGCACGCAGCAAGGCCATCATCAACCTCACCACGGGCGGCGCGCCCTACATGACGGTGCAGGAACGCATGCAACCGGCCAAAGTGCTCAAGCCCGAGATCGCGTCCATGAACATGGGCACCATGAACTTCGGACTCTTCCCCATGCTGAACCGCTACAAGGAGTTCAAGCACGACTGGGAAAAACCTTACCTCGAAGGCAGCAAGGACCTGATCTTTCGCAACACCTACGGCGACCTCGAAACCGTGCTGACAGAACTCTCGGCCAACGAAACACGCTACGAGTTCGAGTGCTACGACACCTCCCACCTCTACAACCTGGCGCACTTTGTCGAGCGCGGCCTGGTCAAGGCACCGATCTTTATCCAGACCGTGTTCGGCATCCTGGGCGGCATCGGCACGCACCCCGATGACGTGATGCACATGAAGCGCACGGCAGACCGCCTCTTCGGCGACAGCTACCGCTGGTCTGTACTGGGTGCAGGTGCCAGCCAGATGAAGATTGCCGCGATGGCCGCATCCATGGGCGGCAACGTGCGTGTCGGCCTGGAGGACAACCTCTGGATCGCCAAGGGCAAACTCGCCGTCAGCAACAAGGAGCAGGTGCTCAAGGTGCGCGAAATCCTCGAAGGCCTGGGTCTGGAAATCGCCACGCCCGACGAGGCGCGCGAAATCCTGCAGACCAAAGGTGCTTCCAAGGTCGCGTTCTAGAGCGCCCGGCAGGCCATGTTCCCGATTGACCTGCTGGTCAAGGCGACGCGGGCCTGGCCCGCATCCATCGCCATCCAGGACGGCCAGCGCACGCTGACGTTCACGCAGCTGCTGGCGCAGGCCAATGCGCTGGCCGCCGCCATCCAGCAGATCACCGGGCTCAAGCGGCCGCGTGTCGCCGTGCTGTCGCCCAACTCGCTGGAGATGGCGATCGGCATCATGGCCATACACGCGGGCGGCTTCTGGCTGATCCCGCTTAACCCGCGTGATGCGGCAGCCGAGGTCGAACGCCAGGTGGCACTGGCCAAACCTGATCTTTTCATCCTCGACCCGGCACTGTCCGACGGTTTCAACGCGGGCGGCAAGCCGGTCATACACAGCCGCAAACAGGGCGATGCCCCCAGCATTGAGAGCCTGGTGCAGCAGCACGCGGGCAGCATGCCGGTCTTTGCCTGCACCGACCCGTCGGAGCCCAACGCCATCAAGTTCACCGGCGGCTCGTCCGGCAAGCCCAAAGCCGTGGTGCAGTCGTTTCGCACCGTCAACACGGTGGTCACCACCGTCGCCACCGCCTTCGACCTGAAGAGCGACGAGGTCTACCTGCTCACCGCGCCCATGACACACGGCGCAGGCGCCTTCATGCTGCCGGTGCTGTCACGCGGCGGGCGCTGCGTGATCATCGACAAACCGCGGCCCTCGTCAATCGCAGATGCGCTGGAGCACTACAAAGCCACCATGACGTGGATGCCGCCGACGCTGCTCTACATGCTGATGGATGTGCCCGGCATCGCATCGCAGGATTTCACTGCGCTGCGCCACCTGATCTGGAGCGGCGCGGCAGCCACACCCGAGAAATTCAAGCAGGCGCGCGCCCTGTTCGGCGACGTGGTCGAGTCGGCCTACGGGCAGGCCGAGGCGTCATCCGTGGCCACCGTGCTGCGCGCCCATGACATCGTCGACGACACCGTGCTGGCGTCCGTCGGCAAACCCACGCTGCTGTCGCATGTCGAGATCATGGCGCCGGACGGCCGAATCCTGCCCGTGGGCGAGAGCGGCGAAATCGTCATCCGCGGCGACCTCCGCATGATCGAATACCTGGAGATGCCCGAGGTTACCGCCCAGACCATCGTCGATGGCTGGGTGCACACGGGCGACATCGGCCTGTTCGACGATCGCGGCTACCTGTTCATCAAGGGCCGGCTGCGCGACGTGGTCATCACCGGCGGCTTCAACGTCTACCCGCTGGATGTGGAAGACGTGCTTTGCCGCAACGAGGCGGTGCAGGAAGCCGTAGTGTTCGGCCTGCCCGACGACAAGTGGGGTGAACGTGTCGAAGCCGCCATCACGCTGCGGCCGGGCGCGAGCGCCGACCCGCAGGCGCTAATCGAGTTTGTGCGCCAGCAACTCGGCCCGGTCAAAACGCCCAAAGTCATCCACATCCTGGACGAGCTGCCCCGCAGCGTCGTCGGCAAGGTGCAACGGCGCGAGGTGCGGGCGCAGTTTCTGCGGACTTGAGGCGGTTTCCGCTCGCCTCAGGTGCAGAAATCGCTATGCTTTCAGTAGCTGCTCACGCTCGTTTTTAAAGGGCTGAAACCGAATTTGAGGGTCAAAAACAAGCTTTTTGAAGGTCTCCTGACGCATCCGCAAGGTTGCCGAAGCATTTTCAGGCGTGAAAACTAGAAATTTAACGTACACGGCAAAAATTTGCTGTGTACGTTAAATTTTTGCCGTGTACGTTAAAAATCTGATTTCAAGCCTCCAAAGCCGGCCTTTAGGCGTCAAAAACCGGCTGAAAACTGGCCAAAACACCGGTTTTCAGGTATCAAATCGGCCTCCAGCCCTTTAGATACGAGCATGAGCAGCTATAAATTTAATAGTAACTGCCCATCACCGTGCAACGCAGCTTATTCGGGCTGAATGCCTGCCGCCTTGATCTTGTCGCGCCAGGAGGCGAGCTGCTGGTTCATATAGGCACCCAGTTCCACCGAAGTGCCCGGTGACACGTCGGCGCCCATGGACACCAGCTTGTCGGTGACTTCCTTCTTCGCCGTGATCTTGTTGATCGAGGCGCTGAGCTTGCCCGTGATGTCTGCAGGCAGGTTGGCGGGGCCGAGAATGCCGACCCACGCGGCCAGGTCGAAACCTGGCAGGTTGGCGGTGGCAGCGATCGTTGGCAGCTCTGGTGCCAGTTTGCTTTTGGCTTCCGTCGTCACCGCCAGCGCGCGCAACCGGCCGCCCTTGAGCAGTGCCTGGCTGGAGGCGAGATCCACAAACAGGTAGGTCACTTCGCCACCGACCAGCGCGGTCAGGGCTTGCGGCGTGCTTTTGTAAGGCACGGCAATCGCGCCCAGGTGCGCCAGGTTGTTGAAAGCTGCGCCAGCAATCTGGCCCGTGCTGTTGCCGTAGGCAAAACTGGCTTTGGTCGGGTTGGCCTTGGCGTAGCTCATCAGGTCGGCCACTGATTTGACCGGCGAATCGGCTGCTACCGTCAGGATGAACAGGAAATTGCAGATGCGGGCAACCGGCGTGAAGTCCTTGATCGGGTCGTAGGGCAGCTTCTTGAAGAGGTGCGGGTTGCCCGAGTTGATGGTGTTGGTCGTCAGCAAAAGCGTGTAGCCGTCAGCCGGTGATTTGGCCACCAGCTCTGCTGCAATGAACCCCGACGCACCGGGTTTGTTTTCGACCACAAACGGCTGGCCGTACTCGGTTTGCAATTCCTGCGCGTAGAGGCGGGCAACGATGTCGCTGGCACTGCCGGCCGCAAACGCGGTGACGATGCGCACAGGTTTGGCCGGCCAGGCCTGTGCAAATGTCAGGCCGGAGGCCATCGCCGCCATGCCCGCCACGGCCATCACCAGCGCGCGTCTTGTGTTCATTAATTTCATTTGTCTTGTCTCCTGTTTCGAGGTATTTTTAGCTCTGCACGCGCCGTGTCATTCTTGAGGGCTTTATGTCTGGATGAACGTTCGCACACTTAGTATGCTACGGTACTTTATACTACCACCACAGACAAACACCCGTCAATGCGGTAAACACGTGGTTTACCCGGCGGGCGTCTCCCCCGATACAAAAAAGCAGGAAACCCATCCATGAGTCCATCGCCGCTGAACGGCTTGCGCGTCCTCGATCTGTCCAAGGTGCTTGCCGGGCCCCTGTGTGCCCAGTACCTCGGCGACATGGGTGCCGACGTCATCAAGATCGAAACGCCCGACCAGGGCGACGAAACCCGCCACTGGCCCCCGTTCCGCGAAACCGAAACCGGCCGGACGGGTGCCGTCTTCCTGAGCGCCAACCGCAACAAGCGCAGCCTGTGCCTGGACCTGCGCAGCGAGGAAGGCCGCGCCGTCATCTATCGCCTGGCCAAATGGGCGGACATCGCCATCGCCAGCTTTGGCCCGGGCGTGGCTGAAAAGCTGGGCGTGGACGCCGCCGCCCTGCGGGCCTGCAACCCGCGCCTCGTTTACTGCGACATCTCGGGCTTCGGCAGCGTCGGCCCGATGAACGACGGCAAGGGTTATGACGTCATCCTGCAGTCCTTCACCGGCATGCTCTCCATCACCGGGGAACCCGGCGGCCCGCCGGTGCGCAGCCCCTTCTCGCCGGTCGACCAGGCCACCGGCCTGCACGCCCTCATCGGCATCCTGGCCGCGCTCTACCGGCGCGAGCGCACCGGCACGGGCGGCACGGTCGAAGCCTCGCTCTTCGACACCGCCACCGGCATGCTGGGCTACTTCCTGCAAAGCTTCTGGGAACGCGGCACCGAACCTGAAAAACCCGGCTCCGGCCATGAATCGCTGTGCCCCTACCAGGTGTTTGAAACCGCTGACAAGCCACTCATCCTCGGCGTCGCCAACGACACCCTCTGGAAACGCTTTTGCGCCATGGCGGGCCTGGGTGATGTGGTTGATCACCCGGACTACCGCACCAATGCCGACCGGGTGCGCAACCGCGCCAGCACTGTTGCCCTGGTCGCCAAGGCATTGCAGGCCAAAGGGCGTGATGCCTGGCTGGTCGAGCTCGACAAGGCGGGCATCCCCAACTCGCCGCTGCACACGCTGGGCGAGCTGTCGGCACACCCGCACACCGCTGCGAGCGGCATGAAGTTCGAGTACACCCACCCGGCCCTCGGCAAGATGCAGGGCGTGGCCCAGCCACTGCGTTTTGACGGTGAGCGCACACAACTGCGCCGGCCGCCGCCACTGCATGGCGAGCACAGTGTCGAGATATTGAAAGAGCTGGGTTACAGCGACGAGGAAATCGCCGGGCTGTCAGCGGCAGGGGCGTGAGCCTGGCCTGCGAGCGGCTGGCCGCGTCAGCCTTTTTTGCGCTTATCGAATTCCTGCAGCGCGATCTCTATCGCATCGCGGTCGTGGTGCTCCAGCCAGAGACCGGCGCCGCGCGCCCTCAGCAGCGCAACATCGGGCGCTTCCTGCCCCGCATCTGTGGCCAGCTCGACAAACGCATAAGCAAAATTTTCGGTCCATTCGATTTGCGGGGAGCGCTGCGAATGCGGCATCTCTGACGCCGCGATGCTGGTGCTGTCACCAAAGTCGAACATGGCGCTGTCGTGCGCCTCGGACACGTGCTGCGCGGCGATCCTGTCCTGCGCTTCGCCCAGCGCGCTCAACTCGGCCAGCCGCTCTGCCACTGCCGCCGCCTTGGCGGTGTGATCGGCCCACTCGCTGAGTTCTGCTTCGGTGGGTGCCGGCCCGTCGTCGTCACGAAACGCACGCACCTTGTTGGCCAGTTGAAGAAAACGCTTCGCCCGTCGGAGATCCTCCAGGCGTTCATCCTCAATGGCTTTATGAAGCGCCGCGACACGGGCGTCATGATGGTCGGTCAATGCCAGCTCCCACAGGCGGGTTGTTTGCACCCTTCATGCAGTATGACGACCTCATCCGGTTTTCGCAACCGGAGGGGCTTGCGCCAGTCGCTCAGGCGGCGCGTGCGAAGTCCGCCGTCACGCGCGTTTCGTAAGCCATTAGTTTCTGTACGCTGGCGCGCTGCTCCATGCGCTGCAGGTGGGCCACACAGTTTTTGAAACCAGATGTATCAGGCTGGAACATGGAACCGCGACGGAAGCACCAGTAGAAATAAGCATCTGCGCAGGTGAAGTGGTCAAAAAACCATTCACGCCCGGCGAGCATGTTGTCGGCAATTTCAAAAAATTCAAACAGCGACTGCGAGCCGTGCGCGCGCACGTTGTCTGCGGTGCCCGGCAGATCGCAATAGCGTGCGGGCCGGGCCTGCTGGGTCAGCTTGGGGTGTATGCCTGCAGCGCACCAGGCCATCACCGACAGCGCATGCACATAGGCCATGGGGTCGGCCGGCATCAGTTGCGCGTCCGGAAACTCACGCGCAATCCAGACCTGAATGGCGACGTTCTCGGTCAGAGGCTCGCCGTCAATCAGCAGTGCGGGCACCTTGCCCTTGGGGTTGAGCTTGAGATATGCGGCACTGGTGTTCTCGCTTTTTTCAAGGTTAACCGGCAGCACGTCAAAGTCAGCGCCCGCTTCGGTCAGCAGAATGTAAGGCACCAGCGAGCAGGCAACCGGTGAGTAAGCGAGGGTGAGTTTTGTCATGTTGTCTCCGTGCGGGCAGGATGGAATTTTTGAAGGCCGTTGAGTTTAAGGCCGGCCCCACTTTCCTGCTTGCACCACACGCGCAGCTGGCGAGACGTCGCAACACGCTCACCGAACCACGAATGAAACCGCCCTTCCGCCACTCGGTTCAGCGCCCAGCCCATGTCGGGCCAGTGCGCGGCCGCCCTGCTTCAGTTCACGAACGCCCGTAGCGTAAAACGATGCTGCTGCCCATCTTCGCCTTGCCTGCGAGGCGCGTCAGGAGTTCCTGCATCGTCAGGCCTGCAGGCAACTCGGAAGGCTCGACATCCGTGGCGATGAGGGTGTAGACATAGTGGTGCCAGCCCGTTTTGGCCGGTGGGCATGGCCCCATGTAGCCCGGCAGGTTGAGCGTGCTTTTGCCACCGACATATTTGGGCGAGGGCTGTACGATTTCATTTTCGGCAAACCCCGTGACAGCCGGAGAAATTCCATAAGCCACCCAGTGGGCCACGCCCAGTCCGCCCCGCCCTTCCTGGTCATGCACGATGATCGCCAGGCTTTTGGTACCGGCGGGGACGTTCGTCCAGGCAAGCGGCGGTGACACGTTCTGTCCCGTGCAGTTCGGGTTGGCCGCAAGATTGCCCGCATAACGATCCGGAAGTACGGCGCCATCGGCAAACGCCGGCGACGACAGCGTGAACACAGAAGTGTCCATCGGTGGCGGATTGGAGGGTGCGACAGACGTACAACCGGCAACAAGTGCCGCAACGGCGACTGCCAGTAACTTTTGGGAATACATATCAAGGTCTCCTGTTGTGTTTTTAGGGCTTGAAACTGCACCACGCTTCATTTCCTGCGCTTCAGGCGGTCTCAAGAATTTCAATAGTAAGTCAAACAGGCTGACATGTGAAACCCTCATCAGGGCATCAGGTGAGGATCAACGGCTCAGCCGGTCAACGGGTCAACGTGGCGACGCCCAACGATTCAAGCAGCAGCCAGATTCCAAGTGCGGCCGACAGCAGACTCAACACGATGCGGGTCTGCCTGGAACATCCGTACCAGCCCCGCTTGTTGCTGTTGGCATCCTCATCGGTCTCCAGCGCATCAAACACGGCAATGAAAATAAACGCCAGGCCGGAGATCGCTTGAATGAGGGAGAAAGTAGTCATGCTTTTGCGGCCCAAACTGGAACAGCAATCGTGATTTCCCAACAATGAATAGCCTGGGCAGATGACCTGCCTGGGCCTTCCCGTCAAAGGCCGGCAAGCTTATCCAGCGCTGCCTTCTTGCCCATTTGCCTCAACGCCGAAATAGCAGGCATGTTCTTCGCGCGGGGCCGGATTTTGCCCTCTTCCCATAGATAGATCGACGCTCCGGACACGCCCAGGAGCTTGCCGAAGTCGGCCGCCGACAAGCCCAGCTTCTTGCGCAGCGAGGCCAGATTTTTTGCACTGTAGCGGGTGGCGGTTGCGGGTTCATCTTCAGGCACCTGAGCGGCTTTCTTGCTACCGCCCTTGCTCAATTGCCCGACCAGACGTTCCAACTGAGCAATACGGCGCTTCAGTTCGGCAATGTCGGATCGGTACCTGGACGATGCCGTCTTCAGGGCGGAGACTTCAGAGCGCGTCTCCTTGCGGGCGACGCGGGCGATTTCGGATTTGAGGGCGGTGGCGAGGTTCATAAACCCTATTTTCTCACTCCGCGGATCCGGCGTTCTTTCAGGGCATGTAACAGTCGGCATGTGTTTCAAAACACCAAATCAGCATTCGGGGCCCGAGCGTTCCAAAGGCTTCACGCGCATGCAGGTATGTATCTGCTACGTAATGTTCTGTTGAAGTTTGTGTGCCGGGTCATCCTGCCACCGCAGCAGCCGTTGAATGTAGACCTTGCATTGCAGGGCAATCATCCAAAGGAACCGCCATGAAAAAATCATATGCTTTCGCCCTGCTGCTCTCCGCCTTTGCCGTGAGCAGCTTTGCCCAGGACGCATCAACACTGGGTGCCCGCCGGGTGGCCGAGCGCGATGCCGCCTATGCCAAGTCGCATCCGGTTGTAGTGCAGCAAACCACGCCCAACGCCAGCCTTGTCAAAAAGCACAAAGGCAGCAAACACCACAAGCATCAGGTCAAGACAAAAAAGCTGGTGAAATAGTTTTCGACTGCAACAAAAACGTCCTCGCGGCACTCATGATTGGGGCCGGGGACGGTCAGTCGCGTCATGCGCAAAAACCGACGTCAGGATGTCATAGACGACAGCGCCCAGCAGCCGAAACACACCGATGCACGGCACGCAGGAATTGAAGCTACTGCCCCGTTGGATCATGAGAGGAAGGAAGTTTTAGCTGCTGGAAAATTTGGGAATGCCTGCCCCCTCACTTGAATTCAACCTCAAGCCACGTCGCCGCCGGACAACCGTTGCAGTCCCGGCAAATCCACGACTTCAATCGTTCCATACTGAATCTGCAACACCCCCGCCTTTTCGAGCTTCTGGAGCTCTCGATTGACGTTTTGCCTCGAAAGCCCGCACAAGCGGGCAATCTCTTCCTGCGATATGACAAGCCTGCGTTCTGTGGAAGGGTAGAGATGCGGGTTGAACAACTCAGAGAGGCAATATGAGACGCGTGCCGTGACATCGTGCAGCCTAAAACTCTGGACAAGGGCAATGTAATGGCCGAGGCGGGCGTTCAACTGATCGATCACCCAGCGACTAAATGGAGGGCTTTCCTCTATCAACGCCATAAACGTGGTGCGGGGCAAAAAGGCGACGGTACTCTCGCGTATGGCCACCACCGCGTAAGGCCGCAACTCGCCCTTCAAGGCAGCACCCTCGCCAAACCACCCGCCTTTCGGGACACCGGCAAATGTCGTACTCCGGCCCTCGTCAGAAATAGTTTCGACTTTCAGCATGCCCTCCACCACCCCCAGCCAGTGCATGGCGGGAGATCCGCGCAGGCACACGGTTGCCCCCGCTTCAAAGCGGCGCATGCTGGATTGGAGGTGCACCCGGTCCATCTGCTCCGGCGTCAGCGAAGAGGCCCAGGATGAAGCATTCAAAAATTCTCCAAGTGTTGCGGGGCTTCCGTGACTCATGGATAAATTGTCACCTTTGAACGCCCGAACACCTTGAGGGTAGATACGTAGCCTGATTGTCTTGCGCTGAACATTCATTCCGATATCGAATGCCTAGGATGGGGCCATATGCACCGCCTGGCCCCTCCACCATCTGTCCACCCCAGCATACTTTGTGACGCCATAGATTGGGCCATGGTGACGCGACGCTCGATCCGTGCGTTTCTTCCCATGCCTGTTCCGAAGGCCGATATCGAGTCCATTCTTCAGGTAGCCAGCCACAGCGCTTCAGGTGTGAACACGCAGCCATGGCGTGTTCACGTGGTGACTGGGGCCGCAAAAAAGAAACTGTCGGACGCCATCCTCACAATATTCAATGATCCAGTTGCATTCGGGCAACTGGAAGAGCCTTACGCCTATTACCCCAGGCAGTGGATGTCGCCCTATCTGGAGCGCAGGCGCAAGATTGGATGGGACCTCTACGGCCTTCTGGAAATCCCCAAGACCGACAAGGCACGCATGCATGCACAGCACGCGCGGAACTACAGCTTTTTTGACGCCCCGGCAGGCCTGTTTTTCACGATCGATCGTGTGATGGAAAGCGGCAGCCTGATCGACTACGGAATGTTTCTGCAGAGCATCATGGGCGCGAGCACGGGGCCTGGACACCTGCCCGCAAGTGGCCTTTACGGCGTTTCATGGCACCATCGCTGCCGAGCTCGGAATTCCGGAGACTGAGATGCTGGTGTGCGGCATGAGCCTGGGCTTCTGCGATCCCAGCCGCATTGAAAACTCGCTCGTCAGCGAACGCGAGCCGGTGAGCAGCTTCACTCGCTTCCACGCCGATGTTCCCGAAGCAGGATTGCCATGACCGCATTCCCGATTCCTCATGGTATTCAAAAATCTGAAATCAACATCCCTTGAGAACAAGGGAGGAACTTCAGACGCCTCTATCAGGGTACAAGTTCTGAACCTATGGTTGCCAGAAGGTCTGTCCGTTGAATGCTTCTTCGAAAACCTCCTGCCCTGGAACAGTTGCAGGCTGCAAATCTCGCTGCCTGTAATAGTCAGCATAGAGTTGGTATCTGTCATAGACCCTCCTCAGTTCATCAACGGCCCGGTCGTGTAAATCGACCCGCAGATTGATCTTTGGATAGTGTTGATCACTCATGACAATCAAGGCCGCCGAACGCTCTGGCATCCGTCGAGAGCCGTTACTCTGCCCACCTGCATCGCGCCCAGCCTCCAAAGCCTTAAGCAGACGATCTTCAAGATTATCCTCAGGACGTGCGTCGAACCCCCGGACCATGCCATCGACCACTTCCGGCCCGAGAAGCACATTGCCCATCGCAACCAATCCATTCCGTGCGTGGTGTCCTTTCCAATTCCGCGCGTCAGCGCCCGTGTGGCAAGCCGCTCGTCCATGCCGATCAATAACGGCTATCTGACGAAACGAAGGGAACGGATCATTGCCAACCAGAGTGTGAAGCACGTGCTCGGCGCTTAGTCCTTGCGCTATTAACTGCAGGCCTATGCCGTTATTAACTTGCCGAACCGATGCTTGACTCATGGTCGCACCTATTTGGGAGAGCAAGCCGTCACAGTACTGGCCGACAGCCAGCGTATAGGTTGCGATAGCAATGCCAAGGTTTCCAGTGCGTGGGCACTTGGCTACGATACTAAAAGTCATGGAAATATCCTGAAATAAATACGGTGTCGCCTAGTGGCAACACGAGAGCAGTCCCAACAACCAGACTACTTCTCAACGCCCATCACAAGGTCTGGAAGTATCGTCACGATGGACGGAAAAATAGTGATCAGAGCGATGCACACTACAAGGCAAACGAAGAACGGGATGGCCGCCTTTGCGATGACATTTCCATCCTTGCCAGTCATGTTCTGAAGCACGAACAGGTTAAATCCAACAGGCGGGGTGACTTCGGCAATCTCGACCAACAGAATGATGAATATCCCGAACCAGATCAGGTCAAAGCCAGCTTTCTGGATCATCGGCAAAACGACCGCGCTGGTCAGTACGATCATCGAAATGCCATCCAGAGCAGTGCCAAGAATGAGATATACGAAAACCAGCATTCCGATCAAGGCGTAGGGCGACAAGTGCATGTTATTCACCCATTCCGCCAGCTCTCGCGGTACGCCAGTGAATGCCATCGTTTTTGTAAGGAACGCGGCGCCAGCAAGTATGAACATGATCATGCAGCTTGTTCTCGTCGCACCCATGAGGCCGTCGACAAAGTTCTTCCACGTCAATGAGCGACCCCACCCCGCGATTGCCAGGGAGCCAACCACGCCATAAGCAGCGCATTCAGTCGCGGTGGCATAGCCCGCCACAAGAACCCAGACAATGAAAACAATCAAAGCTGCACAGGGAATCAGATTTCCGCTTTTTCTCAGCTTCTCCCAGAAAGACGATGGAGGGTCTGCCGCCGGCACCTTTAAAGGATTGCGATAGGACCACCAACCTATGTAGCCCATAAAAAGGCCCATCAGCAAAATGCCAGGCAAAAAGCCAGCAAGGAAGATTCTGATGATTGATGCGTCTGCAGCCACCGCGTAGACCACCATGGTTATGGAAGGCGGAATCAGGATCCCAAGCGTTCCCCCTGTGGCCAAAGCGCCCAAGGCAAGATTTTCGTCATACCCTCGTTTCTTCAACTCTGGCAAGGCAACCTTTGAAATCGTTGCGCACGTGGCAGCGGAAGACCCGCTTACAGAGCCAAAAATGCCGCATCCGAGAATCGTGGTGTGCATCAGGCGACCCGGAACCCTGTTTAGCCAGGGCCGAAGACCCTCAAACATTTCTTCACTTAGCTTGGTTCTGAAGAGAATCTCACCCATCCAGATGAACAATGGAAGTGCCGCCAGCTCCCAGGACGCATTGCTGTCCCAAAACGCCGAGAACAGGTTTTTTCCGGGTTGGGTGGTCGTAAAGAACGCCTGGCCTACCCAGCCGCAGATCGCCAGTGTCATCGCTATCCACAGGCCGCTGGACAAAAGCACCAGCATGATGACAAGAAGCAAAAGCCCGATATAAAGAATTTCCATTTGGAACTTGATTTTTTGATTTAGACGTCAGATGAAAAATCACCATTGGCGTGACGCTCTCGTACAGCGACCACGTAGGTAGCCTCGCTCCCGCTGAGGACGACAAATAATTCGTCGATGACAGCAAGCAACAGCATCCAGGCGCCCGCTACAAAGGACAGCTGTGGAATCCAGAGCGGGATGACGACCATTCCGTTGGCAATTTCATTGAACTGCCAGCTCTCGTAGGTGAACTTGGTAGCCCACCAGGTGAGGTAGCCGACAGCAATCGTGGCAAGTAACAGGGAAAGGAGTTCCAGACCGCGACGGGTTTTGTCCGACACCTTTTCCGACAGCAGGGTCACCCGTACAAAATCCCCGTGTTTGAAGGCGTGTGCCATAGACAGGAAAGCGGCTGCGGCACACAACCAGGCCACCACATCGTTCGTGCCGGCCGTTTTGACCCCAAACTCACGCGCAACGCTTTGAGTGATCATGAGAGCGCAGATAAGAAAGACGCTTACCGCGGAGAGAATTCCACCTGTGAGATAGATCCCATCAAGAAATCGTCTCATTTGGTGCCAGACTTATCAGAGGCCACGCGCTTGCCAGCCTCTGGCGAGGTAGTCGGACCAAATGGGGCTGGAGCAGCAGTTTGTCTTTTAAGGTAGTCGGCAATGATCACTTCACCCTCTGGGCCAGCCTTCTTCTTCCACTCCTCAATCATGGTTGTACCCATTTGCTTTGTGTCGGCATAAAGCTTGGGCGTTGCCGTGGTAACCAGCATTCCCTTCTGCGTTAATGTTTTCTTTGACGTATCGTCCCAATACTGGCTAAGTTTCCAGCCACGCTCTTCCGCCGTTGCAGCCGCCTTCATAAGCGCTGCCTGTTGTGCCGGGGTAAGTGCATTGAAGGCTTTAACGCCCACCAGAACAGCATTCTTCGAAAGCGACGCGCGCAGGTCGTAGAAGTACTTGACCTGCTCGTACACGCGGCTATCGACCCCCGTCTGACTTGAGGTCATGAAAGCTTCAACTACCCCCGTCGCCAAGGCCTGGCTGAGTTCGGCGGCTTGAACCGACACCGGTTGAGCGGCCATAAGCTCACCCATCTTCGTCGTTGCAGGTGAATAGGCACGCCACTTCACTCCTCGCATGTCGGCCAAAGAATCGATTGGCTTCCTGGTATAAATTCCAGCGGCTGGCCAGGGCACGCAATACAGCAGAACCAATCCCTGTTTTTCAAGGTATTTTTGCAATACGGGCTTCTGCGCTGCATAGAGGTTTCGCGCACTGGAATAGTTGGTCGCCAGGAAGGGGACACCATCGACACCCAGGATAGGGCTCTCGTTCTCATTGGCAGTCATCAAAATTTCACCCGCTTGTACCTGTCCCCCCTGGACAGCGCGTTTAATCTCATTCGCCTTGAAGAGCGATGAATTCGAGTGAACCGTTATCTTCAGTTGCCCTGCGGTGGCTTTGTCCACCTCACCGGCAAACTGGACGAGATTCTCGACGTGGAAGTTGGATGGAACAAAAGCCGATGCAAGATCCCACTTCGTCTGGGCATATGAGCTTGCACTGAATGCAAGTGCTGTCAGCAGGGTACCGATCTGTTTTTTCAAGATGAATCCTTGGTTGCTTGGTTGCTTGGTTGCGTGGTTGCTGGTGGGTTAGTGGAGAGACAGGGGCTGGCCCATGATTGGGATTTCTTTAGGCGCAAGTCCATAGGTCAGCAGCCTGAAACCGCCTTCGGTAACGAGCACAAGGTCTTCTGTGTGATAAAGATTGCCATCTGCGTCTTTCGTCATCGGTTCGATGTTGATGACCATGCCGGCTCTAAGGAGCGTCTTCTCGCCGGGGCGGATCATGGGGCTCTCGTGCGCTTCAATCCCAAACGAGTGGCCAATATGCGGCAACGTACAGGGAAGGCCATGAGCGGCAAAGGCCTCTCTGCAAAGAAAGTAGAGATCTTCGGCAAGTACACCGGGGCGCATAGCAGCTATGGTGCGTTCCTGAACATCACACAGAGCTCTGTACACCTCCCGATGCGTGCTTGTCGGGCTTCCGGTGGAATACGTACGAGCCAGATCGCTTGCAAAGGGGCCATAGGTGCCACCGACATCGAGCCTCAGGATCTCGCCATCGCACGTTGGATCGTCCGATGGATGATTGTGGACAAACGGAGTTCTTTTCCCAGATGCGAGATGCAGGTGTTGCACCCCGTTGGCGCCCAGGTCAAACATCTGCTTGATGATGCGATTCGCAATCGTCCTGTCCGTGTCTCCGATTTTGCTGTTTGCCAGGCCCTCAACAACGGCTCGGTGGGTTTGCCTGGTCGTGTTCTCGAGCACGGAGATTTCATCAGCGCTTTTAATGGCGCGTACCGCTGCAACAAGTTCCGTGGTGTCGACAAGTTGCAGCTGCGGCAGCAGGGTTTTGAGTTGATGCAGCGACGCAGCGGGGATGTACCCGAGGTCGAATCCAAGCACTCCCTCAGCTAGATCCATCCGCTTCAGAGCCTCCGCCAAAACGATCACGGGATCGTCGCGGAATTCAATGTAGGCATGAAGATCGCCAATCCAGCCTTCGTTGCGTACAAGAGACTCCTCGATGGCACAGACGATCGCATGCGCTTCCCCCTTTTTGGTCAGAATCGCATAGGCATGCCGTGGCCGGATCGTCTTGATCGTCGTGATGTACGCGCCAGCTACATACGTAAAGTTTTCGGGACTCATGCAAACCAGTGCATCGAGCTTTTTGGAGTTGATCAGTGCCTGGAGCGCCGGCAAATTGGGTCGAAATTGCATGTCTTTGGTTTTAAGTTGTCTGATGGAGTCTGCTCAAGGTGCGGATTATTTGGGTTCCATGTCACCCGCACAATCTGATTTTTCGTAGCTCTGCTTTCGGAAAAACCATATGGGTATAAGCGTGCATGAACATTTACAACTCACAGCGCGTTTAACCGGATTACAGGCGCGAAAGTTGCGTGTTACGGTGCATCTATTTGGCGCAAAGCTGTAGTGCCGTTCTTTCTCGCAGGTAAAAAAATGGTCCGTTTTGACATTTCAGATCTCAGAGTTTTCGTAAACGTCGTTCAGGCGGGAAGCATCACAGGCGGCGCGGAACGATCGCACCGGGCCGTTGCGTCTATCAGTGCGCGCATCAAGGAGATGGAGACCGAAATGGGCGCTCGCTTGCTCGAACGAGGTCGAGGCGGCGTGGTGCCGACGGATGCAGGGCGCAAGTTGTTGGGCCACAGCTTCCGCCTGCTCAATGAGGTTCAGCGAATGAACGATGACCTCTCTGAATACGGGAGCCGCGGCAAGAGCTTCGTGAAGCTTTGCAGCAATACCACTGCCCTATATGAATACCTGCAGCAGCCGCTGTCGGACTTCCTGAAAGAAACACCTGGCACAACATTGACCATTGAAGAGATGGTCAACCATCAGATCCCTCAGGCTGTCCTTGATGGACGCGCGGACATTGGGGTGGTGGCAGAACCCGTTGATACCAGAGAGCTTGAGACGATTCCACTAGTTATTGACAGATATGTAATCGTGGCATTTCCCGGTTGGTCTGCAGTGACGGGAGAGCGGGCATACTTTTCAGAGTTTCTTGACTACGAGTTTGTGGGCCCGGGCCGAGGCACATGGATGCACACCATGCTTCAACAACACGCGACCGAGCTTGGAAAGCCGCTCAAGAACTGTGTTCAGCTGCGCAGCTTTTCCATGACTTGTGAGCTTGTGGCAAATGGCGTCGGCATTGGTATCGTCCCGGCTTCGTCTGCCAGACGCATGCAGAAGTCGGTCAATATAAGAATCATTGAACTCCAGGACGCCTGGGCCGAGCTTCCGCTCAAGCTCTGCGTCCGGCGAGTGGCAGATTTGCCCCAACACCCGGCCGCTTTGTTGCGGTTTCTGACAAGGCCTCTTGAAGTAACACCCTGATAAATCCGGGAATAACCCAGCAAGAGAACATGTAGAACATGAACTACGGTTCAGTTACCCGATCGCCGGGGTGTGCATACAGAATTTGCGGCAACCATGCCCAGTCAAGTCCAGGTCGTCGATACCCCGCAGTCAGCTCCGCGGTTCTGACCAAAGCTGTCCCGCCGTGGCCCAGTTCTCACGCTTGATGTCTGTGATCAGGATATCGACAGCGTCCCGAGTACCGCCGAGAATTTCAACGCTAGCCTGGGTGATGGCTTCGATGAGTTTCTTTTTCTGTTCGACGGTACGCCCTTCCAGCATTTCAATATGGTATGTCGGCACAGTCAAGCTCCTTGCTTTCTAGAAACGCTGGTTAATTGGGCAGACTATTGAGGTGCCGGGAGCTTGATTTGCCTGGCAATCTGGGCCCACTCCACAGTCTCCTTGCGGAAAGCGAGGTCCGTTTGCTCTGGCGTAGCTGTCGTCACATTCAATCCTAGCTCGGTGAGTTGTTGCTTGATAGCGGGCTCATTCAGTATCTGCGTTGTATCCACCTGAATTTTCTTCAAAATTGCCGCCGGGGTACCTTTGGGCGCGATAAAGGCAAAGTAAGGAGTTATTTCCACGCCTGGATAAAGCTCATTAACGGCCGGCGTTTGCTCGAAGCCCGGGATTCGTTTTGGACCAAATGAGGCGATCATCTTCATGCGGTGCCCTTTCACAAACTGAACGCTGGAATCATGCGGATTGATCACCAAATCCAGACGGCCACCCATGAGTTCAGACAAAGCCTGCGACCACCCCGGAAAGTTGACATGGACCATGTCGATGTCAGACGCAAACATGAACTGCTTGAATCCTGCGTACGTCGCACCCAAGCCGCCCGTGCCCCAGTTGAGCTTGCCTGGATTCTTCTTGGCGTAAGCCACCAGTTCGGCCAAGGTATTGAATGGGGCGTCATTTCTCGCAACAAGGGCCATCTCCAGATTCACAAGACGGGTGATCCCACTGAAATCATCGTAGGTATAGGGGATAGCCTTGTAAAAAAGTGGATTGTTCGCAACGGTGGCACCCGTGACACCAATCGTGTAACCGTCTGGCTTGGACTTCACAATCAGATCTGTTGCAACAATGTTGCTGGCGCCTGGTTTGTATTCAATGACCACCGGCTGCTTCCATTTTTCAGAAAGCTTGGGGCTGATGATTCGAAAGACCTGGTCTCCGCCGCCCGGTGTGAAGGGCAGAATGATTTTCACGGGGGCCTTCGGCCAATCCTGGGCCTGGACAGGTGCTGCTGTCAGAGCTGCGAGCGACAGGATAAAACTGCCACAAAGCGCAAATAAGCTTTTAACTTTAATCATTTCAGAAATTCCTCAAGTTGATGGTCTGTCAGATTTTTCTTTTCCCAAGCCACTTGGGATAAGCACCGGCTTGGATCGTCGTCACGGTCGTTGTAATAAGGTTGGTAATTCGCAAAGATTTCGTAGAGTCTGCGCAGCTCTTCAACGGCAGTTTTGTGCAAGTCCACTCTCAAATCCCAGTCTGCATAGTTCTTTTTATCAACGACCACAACGCAAGCCGATCGTTCAGGCAGCTTTGGCATATTGAATCCTTGCCCTCCAGCATCCCTGCCAGATTCAAGCGACCTGATGAGCCTTTCGACAAGGGGCAAGTGACTGTCTCCAAAACCTTTCGCCATCGCGTCAAGCACATGCTGCCCCGCAAGAACATTGCCGAACACCACATAGTCTTCCCCAGATAGCTCGCCAGCCCAGCTCTGCACAAGCGCACCTGTGTGTACAGCGGTGCGACCACATCGCGTCATTACTGCGATTTGCCGTAGTTCCTCGTGTTCATCGTTATCGACCAAGGACTGCAGAATGCTTTTGCTGGACAGGCCTTGTTTCAGCAGGCTTTCCGCGAGGGGGGCATTACCCTTTCTGACGTTTGCCTGCGTCATGGCCACACCGAATGCGTTCTGCGCACCTTGCGTGAAAGAGCCGCAGGCCAATGAATATGTCGCCACCCCGATTCCTATTTGATTGGTCCGTTGGCATCGGCCGATTACCGTATAAGTCATGATCTGAAAGTGATTTGATTAAGAATTGTGTTGTTGGAATTGAACTTGAATCTCTATTCGCAGCTGGAGTGTGCGGAAACAGCAGCCATATCGCAATTAAGTTATTTGTTGTCACCTTTCGAGTTTTCCGAATGCTGGAGATCAGCATGAAACCTGGCGTATTTATTTATGCGCTTACCTCTTAGCAGCTTGCCACTACCAGCGAAAAAAAGAATAAAAAAGCCTCCCAAATGCCCATGACGGGCACCGGAGGGCGTTTGAACGCAAGCCGCTTGGGCTGCTCGGTTTGGTTAGGCGACTTTAGGCATCGCCACACGGATCACCACGGAAGCACTGTTCGCTGTATCCATAGCGACTTCGAGTTCAGGTGGACATAGCGAGCCGTCACGAAGTGGCTGGAATGCCCGAGGATCTCGTGTACCTCATACAACCCAGAACCCAGAAACAACAACGCCCCAGAATCCGAAACGGACGCTGAGGCGCATGGCAAAAAGCCGAGAAAGAAAAATGGTAGGGCGTGTAGGACTTGAACCTACGACCAAAGGATTATGAGTCCTCTGCTCTAACCAACTGAGCTAACGCCCCTGACCAACTGACTATTGTAAGGGGCTACTTGCTGTGGCTCAGCGCGGTGCTGACAAGCTTGGAGGTGATGTCCACGATCTGGATCATCTTTTCGTAGGGCATACGCATCGGGCCAATGACGCCCAGCGTGCCGACGACCTGGCCGTCGACCTCATAAGGTGCGGTGACCACCGACAACTCCTGGTAGGGGATGACCTGGCTTTCACCGCCTATATAGATGCGCACGCCCTCGGCCTGACTGGAGACGTCCAGCAACCGCATGAGCTGCGCCTTTTGCTCGAACAGGTCAAAGAGCTTGCGCAGGTTACCCATGTCGCCTGAAAAATCGCTGACGGCGAGCAGATTGCGCTCGCCGGAGATAACCACTTCATCGCGCGACTCGATGGCCTCGGAGCTCACCTTCACAGCGGCCTGCATGAGCGAGGCGATCTCGCCGCGAAGCGCTTCAACCTCGCTCTTCAGGCGCTCCCTGACCTCTTCAATCGCCATGCCGGCGTAGTGGGAGTTGAGGAAGTTGGCCGTCTCGACAAGCTGGCTTTGCGTGTAGTCGGCTTCGGTAAAGATGACGCGGTTCTGCACATCACCATCGGGTGACACGATGATGACCAGGAAGCGTTTTTCCGACAGCCGCAGAAATTCGATGTGCTTGAACACGGATGTGCGGCGCGGGGCCATGACCACACCGACAAACTGCGACAGGCTGGAAAGCATGTGTGCGGCGTTGCTGATGACTTTTTGCGGCTGGTCGGGCGCCAGGCGCGGCGCACCCAAGCCGGCCGCGGGCGCAAAGCGGTCACGCTGCGTGGTGAGCATGGTGTCGACAAACAGCCGGTAGCCGCGAGCCGTGGGAATGCGCCCCGCGGAGGTGTGGGGGCTGACGATGAGGCCCAGCTCCTCCAGGTCGCTCATCACATTGCGTATGGTGGCGGGCGACAGTTCAAGCCCGGATGCCTTGGAGAGCGTGCGTGAACCCACCGGCTGGCCGTCGGCGATGTAGCGCTCAACGAGCGCTTTTAACAACAGTCGGGCACGATCATCAAGCATGTACACATTCTACGAAGGCAAAGCCACATCTTGTGATGTAATTTGACGATGAAGTCGCAATTTCGCCATGTCGCCCTTATAGGCAAATACCACGCACATGGCTCGCGCTCCGCCCTTGAGAGCGTGGCGCAGTTCCTGGGTGGCCAGGGCTGCGAGGTGTCCATTGAACAGGACACGGCCAGCAATACGGGCCTGACGCAATACCCCATTCTTGACGTGGCCGGCATTGGCGCGCAGTGCGACCTGGGCCTGGTGATCGGTGGGGACGGCACCATGCTGGGCATCGGCCGTCTGCTTGCGCAGTTTGGCGTACCGCTGGTGGGCATTAACCAGGGACGATTGGGCTTTATCACGGACATCGCTTTTGAGGACTTCCCGGCGGTGCTGAAGCCGATCCTGGGCGGCGAGTATGAAGAAGACAAACGCTGGATGATGCAGGCCAAAGTCGTGCGCGACGGCCGCTGCGTCTTCAATGCCACCGCCATGAACGATGTGGTCGTCAATCGCGGCGCGACCGCCGGCATGGTGGAACTGCGTGTCGAGGTGGATGGCCGCTTTCTGGCCAACCAACGGGCCGACGGCCTGATCATCGCCACCTCTACAGGCTCGACCGCCTATGCACTTTCTGCAGGCGGACCCCTGTTGCACCCGTCGATCAGTGGCTGGGTGCTTGTACCGATTGCGCCACACACGTTGTCGAACCGGCCCATCGTGCTATCAGACACTGGAGAGATCACGGTCGAAATCGTGGCCGGGCGCGATGCCAGCGCCAACTTCGACATGCAGTCGCTGGCCACGCTTTTGCATGGTGACCGCATCACCGTGCGGCGTTCGGAGCACCAGATGCGCTTTCTGCACCCCCGAGGCTGGAGCTACTTTGACACGCTGCGTAAAAAACTCCACTGGAACGAGGGCGTGGCATGAGCCTGAAGAGCATCTCGCTGCGCGACTTTGTGATCGTTCACGCGCTGGACCTGGATCTGGACACGGGTTTCACCGTGCTGACGGGCGAAACCGGCGCCGGTAAATCCATACTGATTGACGCGCTGCAACTGGCGTTGGGCGCGCGTGCCGATGCCGGCGTGGTGCGCGAAGGCGCGCAACGCTGCGAGATCAGCGTGGAGTTCGACAACCCGCCAACCCTGCTGGACTGGCTGGACCAGGCTGGATTTGACGCAAACGATACGCTGCTGCTGCGGCGCACGATTGATGCGCAGGGCAAGAGCCGCGCATGGATCAATGGCAGTGCAGCGACAGCCACGCAGCTCAAGGACATTGCAGACAAGCTGGTCGATATTCACGGCCAGCATGCCTGGCAAAGCCTGACGCGGCCTGACGCTGTCCGCGGCCTGCTTGACTCCTACGGCAGTGTTTCGACCCAAGCACTGGCGGGCCACTGGCAACACTGGCGGCTGGCCCAAAAGACCCTGGTCGATGCACGCGAGGCGCAGGACAGCCTGCAGCGCGAGCGCGAACGGCTGGCCTGGCAGATTGGCGAGGTCGACAAACTCGCGCCCGGTGACGACGAGTGGAATGACCTCAACGCACAGCACAGCCGGCTGTCGAACGCACAGGCCTTGACCGGCGCGGTGCAGGCAGCCATCGATGCGCTGCAGGAATCAGAACAGAACGCCAGCAGCCTCATCGGCCAGGCCCTGACGCTTCTACAGGAACAGGAACACATCGAGCCGCAGTTCAAGCCACTGGCTGAAGTGCTGGCAAGTGCGCTGGCCCAGACCGAAGACGTGGTGCACTCATTGAATGGATATGCCAGGCACGCAGAGCTTGAGCCGCACCGGTTGGTCGAACTCGACGAGCGCCTGTCGCTGTGGGTCAGCCTGGCGCGGCGCTACAAGCGTACGCCGGCCGAACTGCCCGAGTTGCTGGCCTCATGGCGCGCCGAACTGCAAAAGCTCGATGCTGCAGCCGACCTGGCCAACCTGGAGCGAAACGAGCAGCAGGCTCAAAGCCTTTACCACGATGAAGCCAAAAAGGTTTCTGCCGCCCGCACCAAGGCAGCACCGGCGCTGGCCAAGGCCATCACGCTGGCCATGCAGGGCCTGGGCATGCAGGGCGGCAAGTTTGAAGTCGCGCTCAACAAGCTTGAACACCCCGCCCAATACGGTCTGGAGCAGGCAGAATTTCTGGTTGCTGGGCACAGCGGTACCACGCCGCGCCCCGTTGGCAAGGTGGCATCGGGCGGAGAACTCTCGCGCATTGCGCTGGCAATCGCCGTCACCACCAGCCAGTTGGGCGAAGCACAGACCCTGATCTTTGACGAAGTGGATTCCGGTGTGGGTGGGGCTGTCGCGGAAACCGTGGGCCGGCTCATGAAGCAGTTGGGCAAGGACAGGCAGGTGATGGCGGTCACGCACTTGCCGCAGGTGGCCGCGTGTGCAGACCAGCACCTGGTAGTGGCCAAACAGACGGAAAAAGGCAAAACCCTCAGTACCGTGTCGCCCGTCCATGGCGAAGAACGTGTGGCGGAAATTGCACGCATGCTGGGCGGCGAACGGCTGTCGGGCACCACGCTCGCCCATGCCAAGGAGATGCTGGGGCAATGATGTCCGATCTCGAGATCGTGCTGATCACCGGCATGTCGGGCTCGGGCAAGTCGGTGGCGCTGCATGCACTGGAAGATGCAGGCTATTACTGCGTCGACAACCTGCCGCCGGAATTGCTGACGTCCTTTGCCGCGCTGGAGAAACAGCACGGTGCCAAAAAGGTGGCCATCGCCATGGATGTGCGCAGCGCCACGTCGCTCCCCCTGGTCCCCAAACAATTGCAGCAACTTCGTGCGCAGGGCGTGACGGTGCAGTCACTTTTCCTCGACGCTAATACCGAAACGCTGGTGCGGCGCTTCTCCGAAACACGCCGCCTCCACCCCTTGTCCCGCGCGGACGTCTCCGACCAGCACCGCGCTTTGGTCGATGCCATAGAACTCGAACGTGAACTGCTGGGGGAGATGCGCGAGCAGGCCCATGTGCTGGACACCAGCATGATCCGGTCCTCCCAGCTCCAGGGGTATGTGAAGGCACTGATCTCGGCGCCGTCGACACAACTGACACTGGTTTTTGAGTCGTTTGCGTTCAAGCGCGGTGTGCCCCTGGATGCCGACTATGTGTTCGATGTCCGCATGCTGCCCAACCCGCACTACGAATCAGGCCTGCGCGACCTTACGGGGCGCGATGAAGCAGTCGCGGCTTACCTGCGCGGCCATACCGAAGTGGCCGACATGTTCAGGGACATCGAAAAATTCATCGGCCACTGGCTGCCTGCGCTTGCCCGGGACCACCGCAGTTATGTGACCGTGGCCATCGGCTGCACCGGGGGACAGCACCGCTCTGTCTATCTGGTGGAGACGCTGGCACTGGCTTTTGGCTCAAGCTGGAAGACGCTCAAGCGCCACCGCGAACTCGACGCCACGCGGCAAGGCTGAATTCAGCGGTCGGTCTCGAGCAGCTTGCGTACAGGCGCGGGCAAGCCCAATGATGGCCACTCCTGCGGCGAAAACCACGCACCCTCATGGCCTTGCACAGCATCCGCCGATGTTTGTCGCATAGGCATTTTTTGCGTGGCCGCGAAACCGGCCATGACAGGACTAAGGTGCAGATCCTTGTGGGTCAGGACGTGCTTGAAGGCCGGAAGAATTTCGGTCCGTTCATGCAGTTTGGGGGGCAAAAAAGACATCAACTCGTCCTGGCTCGCGAACACAGGCAGGCAGTAAAGACCGCCCCAGATCCCGGTAGGTGGACGGCGCTCAAGCCAGACCGAACCGTCAGGCCGCCGTGCCCAAAGCAGGCTCAGCGACTGTGCACTGCGCTTGAGCTTGCGGGTTTTGACGGGGTACTTTTCGGGCTCGCCTGCGGCAAAGCCCCGGCAAATGCCGTGCACCGGGCAAAGAAGACAGGTCGGTTTTCGCTGTGTACACACCGTGGCACCGAGGTCCATGATGCCCTGCGTGTATCGCGGCATGGCGTCCTGCAGGTTTTTTGAGGGCAACAGGTCATTGGCGATCTTCCTCAGCCGCTTTTCGTGCACGCCTTGCGCCATATCACCTTCGAAGGCCAGCAGACGCGTCAGCACCCGCTTGACGTTGCCATCCAGAATCGCAACACGCTCGGAAAAGCAGAAGGACGCGATGGCCGCTGCTGTCGAAGGCCCTATGCCCGGCAATGTCTCCAGCTCAAGCGCCGTGGAAGGAAATTTCCCACCGTGCAGGGCCACGACCTGCTGCGCGCAGCGGTGCAGGTTGCGCGCACGGCTGTAATACCCCAGGCCACTCCAAAGCCCCAGCACTTCATCGGTGTGCGCGGCAGCCAGATCACCGACGGCAGGAAAGCGTTTGAGAAACCGGGCGTAGTAATCCAGTACCGTGGTGACCTGGGTCTGTTGAAGCATGATTTCAGACAGCCAGACACGGTAGGGATCGCGCGTGTTTTGCCACGGCAGACTGTGGCGGCCATGTGTTTTTTGCCATCGCACCAGTTCGGTGGCGAACTGCGGCATCAGAGCTTGGTCCAGGATCCCCGCAGGCACAGTGCTATCAGGCAATCTCACTCATGACCGTGTCCATCTCTGTGTCGGGACCTTCCCTGTCACTATCATCCCCTGCCCCCGTTCCCGCCAGATGCGAGGTCAATTCAGTGAGCTTGTTATCCAGTGCAGTGATGGCGCGCTCCTGCTCGTCGATCTCGCCAATGCGTTCATCCAAGCCGGAAGCGGCACTCTGAATACGCTCAATCGCTTCAATGCGGCGGCCGAAATTGCGGCGACGTTCACGCAGCTGCGCATCCAGTTGCGAGGCTGCAGATTTGTTCCACAACTCGACCTCGCCGAGCGCCGATTCAAAGACCACCCGCAGGCGGGTGGACAGCGCACGCACAAGCCGCTCGGAAAAATCCGGCTGCGACAGCTTGAGCACGTTGGTCACGCCAAGATACTGCAAGTGGCTGCTCTCGATGAGCTCCAGATCATGTCCGAAACGGACCAGTTCGGGTGCCTTGGGGGCCTGAAGTGAAAAGCCGAATTCGGCATTGAGCTGTTTGAAGGACGCCATCAGCATGGCATGGATTTCAGAACTGGTGACCTCCGCCTTCTGAAGGGCTTCACGCAAACGCGAAAAGGTCTGGCCGTAGGCTTTTTTGACCCCGAGCTTGATGCCTGGCTGCTTGAGGGCAGTGGTCAGTTCGGCGAGTTCGCCCTTGAGCGTGGGCGTGCTGAGCAGGTTGAAGACTTCACGGAGCAGCTTGAGGTGCACGGAACGTACTGCATGTATCTTGGCCCCGCTGGTGTCGAACTCGGCTTGCTCTTGCTCGATCCGGCCACGCATGTGCTTGATGACGGACGCGTTTTTCCCGCGGAGGCCGCGCAGTTCGTCCATCTGCTCTGCCAGGTCGCGGCGGCGTATGTGGATGGCCCGACCGGCTTCGACGCGTAATTCGGCAATGCCGCCTGCCACGGCCGACCGGAGAATTCTCTGCCGTTGCCCCATCACACCATCGGCCAGCGCTTCTTCCAGCTTCGGAAGGCGGCTGGCGGCCAGCAGTTGTTTGTCGCCTGTGACCTTGGCCACTAGGCCTTTTTGCGCCGACACGGGAATCACCTGGCTCTCGGGCAGCCCCAGAATGTCTGCGGACGACGCACGCTGACGTTCGATCTGCGCCTGGACCTGTTCGGGCGAGCTGAGCGCATCCCAGAGCGTATCGATCTTGTTGAGCACCACCAGGCGGGAAATGTCTTCGTCGTCACCCGTGACGAGGTGCTCGCGCCAGACGGCGAGGTCAGATTTGGTCACACCGGTATCTGCAGCCAGGATGAACACGACTGCATGCGCCTGCGGAATCAGGCTGACGGTCAGTTCAGGTTCGGCACCAATGGCATTCAGGCCAGGCGTGTCGAGAATCACCAGGCCCTGCTTGAGCAGCGGGTGTGCGATGTTGATCAGTGCGTGGCGCCATTTGGGAACCTCGATCAGGCCGTCGGGGCCGACCAGCGGGTTGTCGTCGATGTTTTCATCGCTCCAGAAGCCCAGCGCGCGGGCGTCTTCCTTGGTCACATGGCGAACCTCGGCCACCTTCTCAAGCGCCTCGGCCAGTTGTGCCGGATCGTTCACATCGAGATCCACGCGCGTCCATTTTTCAGGCACAGCGCGCCACTCCATCAGGGCCTGAGTTTGCAAGCGCGTCTCGATGGGCAGCAGCCTCAGGCAGGGCGGAACATCGGCGTCATAGCCCAGCTCGGTCGGGCACATGGTGGTGCGGCCGGCGCTGGCCGGCATGATGCGCCGGCCATAGCCCGCAAAGAAAATGGCATTGATCAGTTCGGATTTGCCGCGCGAAAACTCGGCCACAAACGCCACCATGACCTTGTCGGCGCGCACCTGGGACTCCAGCCTGCGCAGGCGCTCTTCCACCGCTGCGTCCAGCAGGTCATGGTCTTTCATCCATTCGGCCAACAGCTTCAGACGCAAGGCGAACTCGCGCCGCCAGGTGCCGTGTTGGTCGAATTGTTCGTTAAAAGACATGGTTGTTGGTCGATAGTGGTCGGTCAATATAGCATCGCCACCCGGAAAGAGCCACAGAGGGGATACGTAGAACCTGTCCCATCATGGGCCGGTTTTCAGGGTTTCTGGCAGCTGATGCAGTAAAAAGTAGACCTCTGGCCCTGCCTGAGGGTCTTCACGGCGCTTCCACACACCCTGCAGGGCATGCCGGCCCGGTCGTAAACCATGGCCTCCAGCTGGAAGTAGCCCGATTCCCCCTGGGCATTGGAAAAGTCCTTGAGGGTGCTGCCGCCCTTGCGCACGGCCTGCGCCAATACCTGGCGTATCGCACCATGAAGGAGCAATGAGCGCGGCTTGCTGATCTTGTTGGCGCGGGTGGTCGGGCGGATGCCTGCCAGGAAAAGTGTTTCAGAGGCGTAAATATTGCCAACGCCCACCACGATTTCACCGCCCAGCAACACCTGTTTGATGGCCGTCTTTTTCAGCTTGAGGGCCGAATGAAACGCCGCCGGGTCAAAATCGTCCGACAGCGGCTCCACCCCCAGCCGGCCCAGTAATTTTTGAGCGCTGTCATGGTGTTCAGCAGGCGCAAACACCACCGCGCCAAACCTCCGGGGATCGTGCAGGCGCAGTGTACCCAGCGAGGTCTCGAGGTCGAAATGGTCATGTTTGCCGGCAGGTGGCAAATCGGCGCCAAAACTGATGCTGCCCGACATGCCCAGATGAAGCAGCAACAAACCGCCACTGAGGTCCAGCAGCAGGTATTTACCGCGCCGCCGCACGCCCAGCACCTGCTGGCCGTTCAATGCCTCAGGGTCACAGCCCAGGGGCCAGCGCAAGGCCTTGCCCATGCTGACCGACAGGATAAGGGCGCCGGCAATGCGGTTTGCAAAGCTGAGGCGGGTGACTTCTACTTCTGGGAGTTCAGGCATGGGCACCGATAGATTGGGGAGGCAGCATAAAGTTCAGCGCAGGGCCAAAGAAGCGAAAAACCTTTACGCCAGCTTCATACGAAAGGGCCACACGCGGCTACCGGGCTTCAATTATCATGGTTCGATGAAGAAAAAACTGATCTGGATTCTTGCCGGTTCATCGCTTGCGGCCCCCATGATCCTGGCCCAGACCCCGCCCGACAATCCAGCCGCCGCACCCACGGCACCGGCCGCCATCACGGCCGATGCGCCCGTCGCGTCCGCCCTGGATGGCGAACTCTTCTACCAGTTGCTGGTTGGTGAAATCACGGTTCAGGAAGGCGAGCCCGGCGCGGGGTATGCCCTCATTCTGGATGCGGCAAGAAAGTCGAACGATCCCCTGCTGTACCGGAGAGCCACCGAGATTGCGCTGCAGGGCCGATCAGGAGACGCCGCGCTGCAGGCAGCGAAAGCCTGGCAAACGGCACAGCCCACGTCCAGAGACCCGGTTCGCTACATCCTGCAAATCCTTGTTGCCCTCAACCGCATCACTGAGACAGAAGAATTCCTGAAAAAGAGTGTCGAACTGGTGCCGGTCGCCGACCGTTCGCAGGCCATCGCAGGCATCCCCTCAGCATATGTGCGTGTCAGTGACAAGAAGCTGGCCAGTGTGGTGGTCGAGCAGGCGCTGGCCGGGTATTTCTCAAACCCCGCTACCGCGGGGTCGGCATGGACCACTGTTGGCCGCATGCGCCTCGCAGCAGGCGACACGGCTGGTGCCCTGGATGCCGCGCAAAAAGGCCAGACTGCCGATGCGCGTTACGAAGGCCCGGCCCTGATCGCCCTGGAAGCGATGGACCCCAAGCTTCCCGCCGCCGAAGCGCTGGTTCAAAAATATCTGACGGGCAATCCGAAATCGCTGCCGGAAATCCGCATGGGTTATGCGCGCGCGCTGCTCGATGCGCAGCGTTACGGCGAAGCCTCGTCGCAATTGCAGATCGTCATCAAGGACAAGCCTGATTTCGCACCGGCCTGGCTGGTGCTCGGCTCGCTGCAACTGCAGGACAACCAGCTGGCGCAGGCGCAGACCTCGCTGGAGCGTTACGTGGCGCTGGCGCAGCAACCGTCAGTTGAAGACGAGCAGGCACGGGGTCTGGCACAGGCCTATTTGCAGCTTTCCCAGATTGCAGAAAAACGCAAAGACTTCGCGGCCGCCGAAAACTGGATCAACAAGATCGAGAACGCCGACGACATGATGCAGGCGCAAACCCGCCGAGCATCCATTCTTGCCGCCCAGGGCAAGCTGGCAGAGGGCCAGCAGCTGATTCGCAGCCTGCCTGAACGCCGGCCAGGCGACGCCCGCCTGAAAGTGATGGCAGAAGTCGGCCTGTTGCGCGACCTCAAACAATACCGCGCAGCCTACGACCTGCTGGCGCAGGCCAACACACGATTCCCCAACGATTCAGACCTGATCTACGACCAGGCCATGATGGCCGAAAAGGCAGGCCAGTTGCCGGACATGGAAAACTTGCTGCGACGCGTGATCCAACTCAAACCGGACTCTCCCGCTGCGTACAACGCCTTGGGTTATTCATTTGCAGACCGCAATGTGCGCCTGCCGGAAGCACGCGACCTGATCCGCAAGGCGCTTGAATTCACACCTAACGACCCGTTTATCCGCGACAGTCTGGGCTGGGTGGAGTTCCGCCTTGGCAACCGCGACGAAGCCGCTAAAATTTTTGCGGACGCTTTCAAGTCAAAGCCGGATGCAGAAATCGCCGCCCACTATGGCGAAGTGCTGTGGGCCATGGGCCAGCGTGACCGCGCCATGGCCATCTGGCGCGAAGGCCAGTTGCTCAACCGCGAGAACGAGACACTGGTCGAAACACTCAAGCGCCTGCGCGTGAAGCCCTGAGCGCCATGCGTTTTCGTGCAATCGCGATTACTTTCGCCCTTGGTGCCGTCCTGCTCCTCAGCGGGTGTGCCACCCCGCGCAGTCCTGCAGCAGCAGGCGATGCCTCAATCACGACACAGAATGTGGCGCCCAAAGACGCGTGGGCGGGCCGCATTGGCCTGCAGATACAGAGCGAACCACCGCAAGCCTTTTTTGCGGGGTTTGAGCTCAAGGGCAATGCGCAGGCCGGTGAGCTGAAACTGACCAGCCCCATCGGCAGCGTGCTGGGTGTGATGCGCTGGACGCCGTCTGAGGCGGTGCTCGAATCCGGTCGCGACACCCGCAAGTTTGCATCGGTGGATGCGCTGCTGGAACAAACCACCGGCGCGGCCATCCCGGTCAATGCCCTGTTCGACTGGCTCAATGGAAAAAACACCAGCCTCAACGGCTGGACGGCCGACCTGTCGCAACAGCCCGACGGCAAAATTACGGCCCGCAGAACCAGCCCCGCGCCGCAAACCGATCTGCGCGTCGTGCTTGAGTAACAGCATCCTTACCCATGACCACGCCACACACCGCCATCCAGGCGATTTACGACGTCCCTGCGCCGGCCAAACTCAATCTCTTCCTGCACATTACCGGCCGCCGCGCCGACGGTTATCACCTGCTGCAATCGGTGTTCATGCTCATCGATTGGTGCGACACCCTGCACTTCGAGCTGCGCACTGACGGCCAGATCATCCGCCACGACCTGAACAACGACGGCGCTGAGCCGCTGCCTGCAGAAGACCTGACACTGCGCGCCGCACGTGCCCTGCAAAAAGCCTGCGGCACCACCATGGGTGCAGACATCAGCCTTGAAAAACGCATTCCCGCGCAGGCCGGCATGGGCGGCGGCTCGTCCGATGCGGCGAGTTGCCTGCTGGCCTTGCAGCGCCTGTGGGGCGTCCGCCTGCCGCGCGAGGACTTACTTGCAATCGCCCTGTCGCTCGGCGCCGATGTGCCGTTTTTCCTGTTCGGCGGCCATGCCTGGGTGGAAGGCATTGGCGAGAAGATGACGTCCATCGAGTTGCCCGACGCGCAGTTCCTGGTCGTCAAAACGCCTCAGGGACTCTCGACGCAGGGCATTTTCACGTCGCCGCTGCTCAAACGGGACTCGGAAACTGCTACAATCTTAGGCTTTGCTGCAAATAATGGCGGCGGCGATGGCGGTAACGCCAAAAACCCGATTTTCGGGTTTGGCCGCAACGATCTGCAGCCGGTTGCCCTGGGTTTGTGCCCGCAGCTGGGCCAGTCTCTTGACTGGCTCGCCGCGATGAAACTCCAGGGACGCATGACCGGCTCGGGAAGTGCTGTATTTGCTCATTTGCCGCATGAGATGGAGATTCCACACGCCCCTGGCGACTGGAAAGTCCGCAAATGCAGCAACCTGAAAGCGCATCCGCTGGCTGGTTGGTAAAATCACCAGTTGCGTTTTCGCAGACAAGTTTGAGGTTGGCTGACGGGCTAAAAGCCTGACAGCTGTCCTGTGTAGGGGTGTCGCCAAGTTGGTTAAGGCACCGGATTTTGATTCCGGCATT
>JAZKDR010000029.1:0-57172 GCA_040387435.1 Pseudomonadota bacterium | reverse complement strand
CATAAGAAGATTCCTCTTTTCGCTGCCCTCCCCTGCGCACGGTAATGCGCAGGCTCGGCAGACAATAGATTCGTCAGGAGACGGGGTTGATTAAATGGGAGACGTGCCGAGGCTCACAGGTCTTCGACGCCAAGAAGCATCTCGTTGATGCCCTTCCCGGCCTTGACCATCGGGAACACGTTCTCGGTTGGATCTGTACGGAAATCCATGAAAACCGTCCGATCCTTGAGTTTTCTGGCTTCCCTGAGCGCCGGCTCGACATCCTGTGGCTTTTCAATCAGCATGCCGACGTGCCCATAAGCCTCTGCGAGCTTGACGAAATTCGGCAAGGCATCCATGTAGCTGTGGCTGTAACGGCCCTCGTAATCGAACTCCTGCCACTGGCGGACCATCCCGAGATACCGATTGTTCAGCGATACGATCTTGACCGGCGTGTTGTATTGCAAACAGGTCGAAAGCTCCTGAATACACATTTGAATGGAACCCTCGCCCGTAATGCAGAACACCTCGGAATCCGGCTTGGCGAGCTTGATACCCATGGCGTATGGCAGGCCAACACCCATGGTGCCCAAGCCCCCTGAGTTGATCCAGCGGCGTGGCTCATCAAATTTGTAATACTGGGCGGCCCACATCTGGTGCTGACCCACGTCCGACGTGATGTAGGTATCGGTACCCCTGGTCATCGCGGACAGCGTCTCCACAACATACTGTGGCTTGATGACGTCACCCTTGCCCATGCTGTACTTCATGCAGTCGCGTTTGCGCCAGCCTTCAATCGTGTCCCACCAGGCACCCAGCGAGTTGGCATCGGGCTTGAGTCCCGACTCCTTGATCATGGAGATCAGCTCATTCAGAACGTCCTTCACATCACCGACGATGGGGATGTCGACTTTCACGCGCTTTGAAATGCTGGAAGGATCAATGTCGATATGGATGATCTTGCGTTCGTTTTGCGCAAAATGCTTGGGATTTCCAATCACACGATCGTCAAAACGGGCACCCACAGCCAGCAATACATCGCAGTTTTGCATGGCGTTATTGGCTTCCACCGTTCCATGCATGCCCAGCATGCCGAGGAACTTCTGGTCGCTGGCCGGATAGGCGCCCAATCCCATCAAAGTATTCGTGCAGGGATACCCCAACATATCAACCAGCGTGCGCAACTCCTGTGACGCGTTGCTCAGCAGAACACCGCCGCCGGTGTAAATGTAAGGCCGCTTGGCCGCCATCAACAACTGCAGGGCCTTCCTGATCTGCCCGCCATGGCCTTTTCGCACAGGGTTGTAGGAACGCATTTCAACGCTTTGCGGATAACCGGTATACGCAGTCTTGTTGAACGAAACATCCTTTGGAATGTCCACGACCACCGGACCCGGGCGACCGCTCCGGGCGATGTGAAAGGCTTTTTTCATGACTTCAGCCATGTGCCGCACATCCTTGACCAGGAAATTATGTTTGACGATGGGTCTGGTGATACCCACCGTGTCGCACTCCTGGAATGCATCAAGACCGATGGCTGCCACTGGCACTTGCCCGGTAATGATGACCATGGGAATGCTGTCCATGTACGCCGTAGCGATACCGGTTATGGCATTGGTAACGCCTGGCCCGGAAGTGACCAGTGCGACGCCCACGTCACCAGTAGCGCGCGCATAGCCATCAGCCGCGTGCACCGCTGCCTGCTCATGCCGCACGAGAACGTGCTGTATTGAATCCTGCTTGTAGAAAGCGTCGTAGATGTGGAGCACTGCGCCGCCCGGGTAACCCCAGATGTACTTGACACCCTCGGCCTGAAGCGACTTGACCAGAATTTCCGCACCGCGCAGATCTTGCGATCCGGGAGTTGGGGCTGAATTTGCAGACGCAGCTGCGGCGGAAGTGATTTCCGCTTTGGAGATTTCCATGATGATGAACCTTTGTGAATTTCTCTAACGAAATACCTTGGGTGCCTCTTCGCGCGCCCTTTTGGGGATGCGTCGAGACTTGAGGCCAAAACCATGAGCGGAAACATAAACCGCCGAGTCATGACCCGTTTGCCGTTTGAATTGCAATGCGTATTATGACATCCCTGTTGTTGAATCACCGCAACGTTGCAAATTTCGGGTTTCATGCACACCGCGGTGCGATAATTTTGACTAATCCCCACGTCATGACGACGACAGTACTGGACAAAACCGGACTTCCCTACCGTTGGCAACCGAACAAGAACTTTCCGACTTCCTGAAAAGCGTTGAAAAACGGGCTTTCAAGCGAAGCGTCTATCACGTTCGGGATGAGGAAGCAGCGCTCGATATCGTTCAAGACAGCATGATGAAGCTGGCACACAGCTATGGCGACAAGCCGGCCGCAGAGTTGCCCATGCTTTTCCAGCGGATTTTGTCCAACACCACACTGGACTGGTTCCGTCGCCGGAAGACCCGGAATGCCATTTTCTCCAATATGAGCGACTTCGAGTCCGCGGGGGATGATGGAGATTTCGATATTTTGGAAACTTTGGAAGCCCAAACCGACTCAGAGGGTACTGAAAGCGCCCAGGATGCCACGGAACGGGCCCAGATATTGCGTGAAATCGAAGAGGAAGTAAAACAGCTGCCAGGTCGTCAACGGGAAGCGTTTCTGATGCGTTACTGGGAGGAAATGGATGTTGCCGAAACGGCTGCCGCCATGGGCTGTTCTGAGGGCAGTGTGAAAACACACTGTTCGCGTGCAGTTCTAGCTCTCAGTAAGGCGCTGGGGGCCAAAGGGATAAAACTATGACGAATTCATTACAAAATCGCGCGGACATCCTCCAGGACCGCTTTGCACTCAAAGCCACTTCCTATCTGTCTGCAGGTACGACCGAGTTGCCTTACGACATTTCAGAACGTCTGCGCGCGGCTCGCGTGCAGGCCCTTGCCAGCCGCAAGGTCGAAAAAACCAGATTTGCAGGCGTCACCATGAATTCCGGCGGCAGCGCTGTGCTGGGGTGGGGCTCTGACGACGGACTCAACTGGTGGTCACGCATTGGTTCGGTGGTGCCCTTGCTGGCATTGGTGGTGGGCTTGTTGACCATCAATTCCATACAGAACGACAACCGTGCGCAGGAATTGGCCGAGGTGGATTCAGCCCTCCTGACAGACGAACTGCCGCCCGCTGCGTTTGCAGACCCCGGGTTTGTTCAGTTCCTGAAGGCAAATCGTTGATTTGCCCGCTCAGATTGCCAAAATGACCGCGCTGGCCGCCACGCTCCTGACACCAAAGCCGACCGAAATAACTTACGCCAGTCGCCTTTCAGGCGCGCACAGGATGTGGGCATTGCTTCTCTTTCTGGGCTTTGTGATGCTCGTCGGCGGTTCAATGCCTGCGTTCGCCCAGCAGCCCGTCAAGTCGACACCAGCCGTCAGCGCCACTTCAAGCAACAAGGCGGGGACGCCGCAAACCAAAACAGTGCCGGCGCCGGCATCATCCAGGCCATCCTGGACCGAGCTCACGACCATGCAACAGCAAACGCTGAAGCCTTTGGCCGCCAGCTGGAACACCATCAGCGAAGCGCAAAAGCGCAAATGGCTGGAAATCTCGAAAAACTACCATTCCCTGCCGCCCGAAGGGCAAACCACCATGCACAGTCGCATGAACGAATGGGTGGCGCTGAGCCCGCAGCAACGTGCAGAGGCACGGCTTAATTTCGCAAAAACAAAAGAGCTCTCCAGGCAACTGACGCCAGAGGAAAAAAAGGCCAAGTGGCAGACCTATCAGGCACTCAGCCCCGAGGAAAAGCAGAAGCTTGCGGCAAAAGCGACGGTACGGCCTACGGGTGCTGCTACCGCAGTGAAACCGGTAGCCCCACAGAAACTTGCCACCGTTACGCCGAATGGGCCCAAGCCGGCATCTAAAATGGCAACATCCGAGGGTGCAATGGCGCCCGCTATCGCCAGTCCAGCATCTGCATCGCCGCGCTGACTGACAACGACAGTTTGCGGTTGGGGATACCGGCAGAACCCGGGTCTTGCCAGACAGCAGAAACCTTCCAGAGAATCGCGCAGTGACCAACCTCTCCGTTCCATCCCTGCCCAGGCGCATGGCTTGCTGGGTATACGAGGGCTTGCTGATGTTTGGCGTCGTCTTCATCTCAGGCTATCTTTTCAGCACCCTCAGCCAGACGCGCAATGCGCTTGATAACCGCCACGCGTTGCAAGCATTCCTCTTCGTGGTGTTCGGCATCTACTTTGTCTGGTTTTGGGCCAAAGGCCAGACATTGGCCATGAAGACCTGGGATATCCGCCTGGTCGATGCCAAAGGCGAACTGGTCAGCCAGAGACGTGCGCTGCTTCGCTATGCGTTGAGTTGGGTGTGGTTCCTGCCCCCGCTTTGCGTCAGCTGGGCCATGGGACTTCCAGGCATTGAAGGGGCGGTACTTGCACTAGGCTGGGTTGCTATCTGGGCGGTATTGGCCAGATTTCATCCACAAAAGCAGTTCTGGCACGATGCGTGGTCGGGCACACAACTGGTGACCTGGATTGCGCCAGACAGGGCACCTCACAAGGTTGGCAAATCAAAACGCCCAGCCACCCCGGTTTAACATCAAGCTGCCACAAAGTACCTGCAAAATCTGTGCATGTTTGACCAAGCACCCCCTGCAGCCCCTGCCATGCAGGACAAAGTTATCAATCCTCAAAAAAATCGCAAAGGCCTGGCACGTATCTGGCATGCTTTTGGGTACTCATTGGCCGGGCTGCGGTCCGGCTGGGATGAACCAGCATTCAGACAGGAATTGCTGGCTTCAGTGGTGCTGCTCCCTGTCTCTTTTTGGCTCGGACGCAGCTGGCCGGAAACCGTCCTGCTGGCGGGAACAGTGATACTCATCCTGATTGTCGAGCTGCTGAACACCGGGATAGAAACGGCGATTGACCGGATCGGGCCTGAATGGCACGACCTCTCGAAACGCGCCAAGGACATGGGAAGTGCAGCGGTGCTGCTCAGCCTGTTGCTGTGCGTCGGTACCTGGTCAATGGCTTTGTTCAACAGATTCAACGGATAACGTCCTTGACCAAACCCCAAGTCCCCGCATTTTCACTCTGCGTCTACTGTGGATCAAGACCCGGGAACGACGCCCGGTTTTCGGCCATCGCTTCGCTAGTCGGCACCTGGATCGGCGCTCACGGCGGCCAATTGGTTTATGGTGGCGGCCGCAACGGTTTGATGGGCATCGTCGCAGATGCAACCCTGACTGCCGGTGGCCGGGTGGTCGGCGTCATTCCCAAGGCGCTGGTTGAAAAAGAATGGGCTCACAACGGCTGCTCCGAATTGCACGTCGTTGAAAACATGCACGAGCGCAAGCGCATCATGGCTGAGAGGGCCGACGCATTCGTTGCCCTCCCGGGAGGCATAGGAACGCTGGAAGAATTTTTTGAAGTATGGACCTGGCGTCAACTCGGCTACCACGACAAACCGGTCGGCCTGATGAACATCGATGGGTATTACGACGAACTGCTCGGCTTCCTGAGGTCCTCAGTTGCCAAGGGCTTCATGTCGGACGCGTTGATGAACCTCATTCAAACCGGCACCGAAGCCGAACCCCTGCTGGCCAGCCTTGTGCAGGCCGCCGGCATGTCGCCTTTGGCTACGCGACTGGACCTTATCTGACGCTGCCGGCCTAGACAGCGGCGTCGTCTTCTTCGCCGGTTCGAATGCGCAAAACGCGCTCAACGCTGGTGATAAAAATCTTGCCGTCGCCAATTTTCCCGGTGCGTGCCGCACGGACGATTGCATCAACGCAACGATCGGCCTCTTCACTTTTCACCACGACTTCGACCTTGACCTTGGGAAGAAAATCCACCACGTATTCGGCACCCCGATACAGCTCGGTGTGACCTTTCTGACGGCCGAAACCCTTGACCTCCGTCACGGTCAGCCCGGTCACACCGCACTCAGCCAGAGCTTCGCGGACCTCTTCCAGCTTGAAAGGTTTGAGGATGGCGGTAATTTGTTTCACTGAGGGCTCCGTTAAAAAATACTGGGAAACTGGGAAAAGTCAGGCCGGTAACCCGAATGTAGCGTCGATTTTGCCAGCCATCCGCAGTTGAGGCATCACGCCCTGAATTTGCTGGTGATAGGGTAGCGCCAATCCTTGCCGAAACTCCTGTGAGTTACCCGGATTCCGACAGGTGCCTGCCGGCGCTTGTACTCATTGATTTTGATGAGTCGCGTGACCCGCTCCACCACGGTGCTCTCGAACCCGGCTGCAATGATGCTGTCGATGCTCTGGTCGTTTTCCATGTATCGCTCCAGGATCGCATCCAGTACGTCATAGGGCGGCAGACTGTCCTGATCGGTCTGGTCGGCCCGGAGTTCAGCACTTGGCGGCCGCGTGATGATGCGCTCTGGAATGGGCTGGTGACCGGTACCGTAAGGATCGTTTTCATTGCGCCAGCGCGCCAGTTTGAACACGGTGGTTTTCAGCAAGTCCTTGATCACGGCAAAACCTCCTGCCATGTCGCCATACAGCGTGCAATAACCGGTGGCCATTTCACTCTTGTTGCCCGTCGTCAGCACGATGGAGCCGAACTTGTTCGACAACGCCATCAGGAACACGCCACGGATGCGTGCCTGGATGTTTTCTTCGGTCGTGTCTTCCTTCATCCCCTTGAACTCACCGGCAAGTGACGCCTTGAATGCATCAAACTCGGGGATGATGGAAATCTCGTCGTAGCGCACGTTCATTCGGGCGGCCATGTCCCGGGCGTCCAGCCAGGAAATATCGGCCGTGTACGGCGACGGCATCATGACGGTACGCACCTTGTCGGCCCCCAGCGCATCAACCGCAATGGCGAGTACAAGCGCAGAGTCAATCCCGCCGGACAAGCCCAGTATGGCGCCCGGGAAACCGTTTTTACCGAGATAGTCGCGCACGCCCAGGACCAGTGCATCCCAAAGATCTGCTTCGTGGCTGCGAACCGGTGCCGTTTCAGCCATCAGTTCAAGTGAATGTGCTGCACGCCTGACGTCCACAGTGAACAGCTTTTCCTGAAAGCTCTCGGCACGTCCCGCCACGGCGCCATCTGCCTGCAATGCAAATGACCCGCCCTCAAACACAATCTCGTCCTGTCCGCCCACAAGGTGCGCATAAACCAGCGGCAATCCTGTGGTCTGGGCCCTGGCGGCCATCATTGACTCGCGCTCGCCACCCTTGCCGACATGGAAGGGGGATGCGTTGATCACCACCAGCATCTCGGCACCAGACTCGGCGGCAAGCCTTGCCGGCTCTTCAAACCATGCATCCTCACAAATCAGCAGGCCGACGCTGACGGCATCATCACCCTCTCCCGCCTGAAAGACGCAGGTGCCTTTACCCGGCGTGAAGTAGCGCCGTTCGTCGAAAACCTGGTAGTTGGGCAACTCGCGCTTGGCATAGGTTTCAATGATTCGGCCCTGATAGAGAACCTTGGCCGCATTGTGGCGTTGCTGGACTTCGACGCTTTTGGTACGCATGCCCAGCCCGCTGTCGCCATGCGTGGGCGTGCCCACGACCACCGTCAGGCCTTTTAACCCGGCCAGCGCATGGGCCACCAGATTCACGGCATCATCACAGGCCTGTATGAAAGACGGACGCAGAAACAGGTCTTCCGCCGCATAGGCGCAAATGGCCAGTTCGGGTGTCACAACCAGCCTGGCGCCTGCCGCATAGGCCGTGCGTGCAGCCTCGATGATTTTTTGCGCGTTGCCCGGCATGTCGCCTACGCAATAATTTAATTGGGCGACGCAGATTTTGAGTGGCATAAAAGAGATGGAACCCGGAAAACCCGTGAAAAAAAACTCAAATGATTATGTCATTCGCGTGCTCGATACGCCGCTGGACGTCGACGCCTCGGGATGGAATGAGTTACTGGCTTTGCAGGGCGGCGACAGCGCACTCAACCCCTTCATGCGTCACGAATATCTTGCGGCCATGCACCTCAGCGCCAGTGCCACGCCCGAGACCGGCTGGACCCCGCGCTTTATCACCTTATGGCAGGGCAGCGTCCTGGCGGGCGCATGTGCCCTGTACATCAAGGCGCACTCTTACGGGGAGTATGTGTTCGACTGGGCGTGGGCCAATGCCTATCAACAGCATGGCCTCGGCTACTACCCCAAGGCGGTTGTTGCGGTCCCTTTTACCCCTGTGCCCGGGGCGCGGCTGCTCGCCCGCAATCCGGAAGAGCGCCGGCTGCTGATCAAGGCGCTTGTCGCGTGGTGCGAGGAAGAAAAACTATCCTCACTGCATCTGCTCTTCTCTGCGCAAGAAGACATTGCCGCCTGCGAAGATGCCGGCCTGATGCTGCGCCACACCGTGCAGTTTCACTGGTCAAACCGGGCGCATGAAGGGCTTGCGCCCTACCTTGATTTTGAAGACTTCCTGATGTCGCTGAACCAGGAAAAGCGAAAGAAGATTCGCCAGGAGCGGCGCAAGGTGGCCGAAGCCGGCATCACCTTTCGCCATTCGCAAGGGCGGGCCATCAGCAACGACGACTGGGACTTCTTCTATCAATGCTATGAACGCACTTACTACGAACACGGCAACGCGCCCTACCTCAGTCGCGATTTTTTCCAGCGTATGCAGGACACCATGCCGGAGAACTGGCTGCTGTTCATCGCCGGACATGCGGGCCCAGACGGGGTCAGCCAGCCAGTCGCAGCAAGCCTGATCGCCATCAACGGCGCACAACCTGGGGACGTACACACACCGGTGGCTTACGGGCGCTATTGGGGTGCCATCGCCCGCGTGGATTGCCTGCACTTCGAGGCTTGCTATTACCAGCCGCTCGAATGGTGCATTGCGCACGGCTACGGGCGCTTCGAAGGCGGCGCGCAGGGCGAACACAAGATGGCCAGAGCCCTGCTTCCGGTGAAAACCACCAGCGCTCACTGGCTTGCACACCCTGCATTTGCCGATGCGGTGGAGCGTTTTCTGGAACGCGAGGACCAGGGCATCAACAACTACATGCACGATCTGGCCCAGCGCAGCCCCTTAAAAGACGTCTCTTAGTTTTCACGAGCAGTCAGGCATTTGTACATCGCAGCTTGCTTGCACCAAATCGTTGCATAAGCGCGACTGACTCCTTTTTTTTGCACCAAATGAGGGGTTCAAGTTGGTGCAAAACCGTAGAATAAAAATTAGCCTGACCATATCGTCCGGCCTTTATACGGAAACCTCACCATGAAACAAATTCTCTCGGTCTGCGCAGTTGTTGCAGCCACTTTCGCCGCTGCTCCAGCTTTCGCACAAGGCTATATCGGCTTCGGCGTGGGCTCTGCCAAGCTAACAGGTGTTGATGGGACGCAAGGCATTGCGCCTTCGAGCCTGACCGGCGGAAATACCAGCAGGAGCCTGGTCAAACTGTACGGCGGTTATCAATTCACCCCGAACTGGGGCGTGGAAGCCCAGTACTCCGACCTCGGTAGCCGCGACCTTACCCTGCGCAACGGCGCAGGCGCCGTGACAGCCACCGGTTCGTACAAAAACTCGCAATTCAGCGTCGCCGGCACGGGCACTCTTCCCCTGAGTTCCAGCTTCTCCCTGCTCGGGAAACTGGGTGTCACCGCAAATAACAACCGACTGAGCGTTGTAGGTGTGACCGATCGCGGCAACACCACCTCGTTGATGCTTGGTGTGGGTGTTGCATACAACTTCACGCCAGCTCTGTCCGCACGTCTCGAATATGAAGACTTCGGCACTGTTGCCAAGGATGCACCTGGCGGCTCTGTGCGCGCCAACGCCTACTCTCTCAGCTTGAAATACGCGTTCTAAAATCGTAACCATTCGAGGTAAGCCGGGCTTGACCCGGCTTTTTTTCGCCCAATCGAGACAGGCAGGCAAAATAAGCGTCTACCCGCCATGCATCTACAAACCGCCTCTGCAAGCTCCCCATCGCTAGGTCGAGCCCACTCGCGGCGCTTGCGCGACATCTACCGCTCTGCCGGGTGGCCCTGCCTGGACGTGATCGAAATAGAACTGCTGGCTGCCGGCCTGCTGGAGCGCGTTTGCAGCCCGGGCGGACACGAAACCCTGCGCGTCACTGACGCGGGCATGGCTTGCCTGGCAAGCGCCTTGTCACGCAACCGGGCTGTGCTTTCAAAACACGAGATGCTGGTTGAACAGGTCGCACTGGCGATGGTGCGGGCGGGCCGCATCACGTGGCGGGGTCTCGCACTCCGGGCACAACTCCCGCCCGAACAGGGGAGCGGCAAGGCGCGGTGGTGCATGGCCAAGCCGGACGTCTTTTCAATACGCAATACCTCGGTCGCTGACTATGTCGAGCCCATCGTCCACGAGATCAAAGTGAGCCGGTCGGACCTGCTGGGTGATCTGCGCAAACCTGAGAAGCGGGCAGCCTACCTCGACCTGGGCGGCGAATGCTGGTACGTGCTGGGTTGCGACGCCAAAGGCCAGCCGATTGGCAGCCCGGAAGAAATCCCTGTGGAATGCGGCGTCATGTTTGCCCAGAATGGCACCCTGACCGTCGTGCGTGCGGCACCCCGGCACCCGAGGCAGGCGCTGCCCTTCGGCGTCTGGCTGGCACTGGCCAAGGCCACACCGGTCGCAGGCCTGACGGACGAGGATCAGGCCTTGCTGGCTTGCGATTGAGTGTTCCTTATCTGGATGTGGTTGCGAGATTGAGCGATTCCCAGAAGAGCCGTTGAGCAAATCAAACCTGGATAAGCGTGGTTGAATTTTAATTTATACGGCAAAATATTAACGTATACATTAAATATTGTCGAATTGTTAATATGAGAGTTAACATTTTCGCGTTTAAGGATCATGCAAAAGATATGGTGCTTAAAAAATAAGCAGAAAAGGCCTGTTTTTTGGCATCAAATCGGCTGCATCCCTTTAAATACGAGCGTGAGCAGCTACTAAATTAATAGTAATTTTGACAACTGGCCGGGCGGAAGCTGTCAGAAACGCTCCCGAACAACAATTCCGGCCCGCCAAACGTCGAACCTGCCCCCCCCCCGGATCGCACTCACGTGGCTCTCGTTGCACCAGCCTTCAAACCTGCGGACAGGCACTGCAGCAATCGCGGCTAACCCCAGTACCGCACCCGGTCCAGCCCGGTTAAGGTCCCTCTCACGGAGACAAAAATGAAATCACTGACCGGCCTGGACGCGACTTTTCTTTACCTTGAAACACCCGAAATGCCCATGCACGTGGGCTCTTTCAATCTTTGCGAGCTGCCCGCGGGCTTCAAGGGCAGCTTCCACAAGGAAGTCACAAAACACATTGCGAAGCGCATGCATCTGGCGCCGGTCTTCAGCCGCAAGCTGGTGTTTATGCCGCTGGACTTGGGCCACCCGCTCTGGGTGGAGGCGGATTCGGTCGATATCAGTTTTCACATCCGTCGCGCGGATTCCGCAAAAAAAGGCGCTGCGCCGATGACGCTGGCCGAGGCTCATAAGCTCTGCGCGCAGCTTCACGGTGAACTGATCGATCGCAACTTCCCGCTCTGGGAGTTCTATATTTTTGACCGCATCCAGTTGCCCAAATCCCAGGGGGGGAAGGTTGTCGCGGGTTTCTTCTCAAAAATCCATCACGCTGCGCTCGATGGCAAAGGGGGTGTGATGCTCGCCAATGCCTTGCTGGACATGGGGCCTGTGCCGCGCGATGTACCGCCGCCCGACCCGACACGCCGCCGCAAGCTGGAATCCGACCTCAAGCTCGGCAAGATGCTAGGCGCCGTGTTTTCAAGCTCGCTCGGCCAACTGGTCAAAGCCGCCAAATCCCTGCCCTCAGCCGCCACCACGTTTGGCAGCACGCTGGCGCGGCAATCGGTTGGCAGTTCAGCCACGGGCGTCAAGGCCAAAATGCCGATGAAGCTGGCCCCGGCCACCCCTTTCAATACCGGCATCACCACTGGCCGTGTGTTTGTGACGGCAACCGTGCCGCTGGCTGAATGCAAGGCGATGGGCAAGGCCGTCGGCGGCTCCTTCAACGACATCGTCCTCTGGATCTGCTCGACTGCGCTGCGCAACTACCTGTCGCAGCACCACAGCCTGCCGAAAAAATCCCTCGTCGCCGCCATGCCTGTGTCCCTGCGTGACGCAGGCGCGAACGACGCGACCAATCTGGGCAACCAGGTCAGCATGAGCCTGGTCGAACTCGGCACGCACCTCGCTCACCCGCTCAAGCGCATGAACGCCATCATGGCCTCGACCGCGAAAGTGAAAACGTCCATGCAAAGCCTCAAGGGGTTGCTGCCCACAGACTACCCTTCCCTGCTGGCACCCTGGCTCGTGGGCGGTGCGGCAAAGATGGCGCTGAACGCCTATGGCAAGAGTGGCATGGCGAGCCGCCTGCCCATGGTCGCCAATCTGGCGATCTCCAACGTGCCCGGCACACCCGTGCCGCTTTACCTTGCGGGCGCACAGTTCCTGACCTTTCACCCGCTGTCCATCATCATGCATGGACTCGCACTCAACATCACCATCCAGACCTATGCGGGCCATGTTGACTTCGGCATCATTGCGGACAAAAAGGCTCTCCCACATGCCAATGATCTCGCCAGGGCTGTCGAAGATGCTTTCCGGGAAGCGCAGAACCTGCTTGCAGCAACAAGCCCGGCACCCGCGCCTGCCGCAGTCGAAGCAAAAGTCGCAAAGGTGACGCAAAAGCCCGCCAAAGAGACTGCCTTAGGGAAGGCTCCCTCTGTAAAAGCCTCAAAGCGACCCGATACTGACGTCAAGTCAACAAAAGCCAGATCATCCAATGCCCCAAGCCATGGCAAGCCCGTCGTCAAAAAAGCCGCCGCAAAGAAAGCCTCCCGAAAACCACTCACAGCCTGATCCGGACATGTCGCTGCACGATCAGCCTCCCAGCGCCTGGCTGCTGGCGCTTGAACTCCGCGCATTCTGGGAGTTTGGTTCGCTGTTGCCCTCGTGGCCGTTGCTCGCACGCGCCCCACGCGGTGATGGCCATGCCGTGATGGTGTTCCCCGGCCTGTCTGCCAATGATGCGTCCACCGTGCCGCTGCGCCACTACCTTCAGTCGCTCAACTACAAGCCCTGGGGCTGGGAACAGGGGTTCAACTTCGGACCGCGCGCAGGCGTTCTCGACGAAGCCAAAAACAATCTGACACGCACCTTTGAAAGCACCGGCAAAAAAGTCAGCCTGATCGGCTGGAGCCTGGGCGGGGTCTACGCCCGTGAGCTGGCCAAGGAGATGCCGGAGATGGTACGCAGCGTCATCACCCTGGGCACACCTTTCGCGGGCTCGCACAAGGCAACCAATGCCTGGCGCATCTATGAACTCACCAGCGGCCGCAAGGTGGAGCGCGAGGCAGCAAGTTACGACCTGCCCGCAGCGCCACCCGTGCCGACCACCAGCATCTACTCACGCACCGACGGCGTGGTGGCATGGCAGGCCAGCATTCAGGCTGCAGACAAACGCAACCCGCAAACCGAAAACATCGAGGTGCTCGCCAGCCACATCGGCCTGGGCGTGAACCCGAGCGCGTGGTGGGCGGTGGCCGACCGGCTCGCGCAGCCCGAAGGCAGCTGGACGCCTTTTGCCCGCAGGGACAAGGGCCGCCTGCACGGGCTGATTTACCCGGACCCTTCGCGGACGTAAAAAAGGCCCCGAGGGGCCTTTTTTTATGCGCCGCTCCGGCTCAGAAGTCGTGAACGTTGAACTGGTAGTCTGCCGTGACCTCGCCCAGCAGGCGCAAACCTGCATCCGGCGGTAACGCGAGGGCCGTGGCAATCTTGCTGTTAAAGCCCACCAGCGTGGCCTTGGCCTTGTCCGCGAATTCCGGGCTCACACCCTGATCCTCGTACTGGACAACGTAGCCATGGGCGGCCACGCCGACGACGAAATAAAAGGCCGCATTGGAGGCGTCTTCCTTCATCAGGCGAAAGGCATCCTTGTACAGCAGCTTGAAAGAATCGGTGCCTGACTCCGCCGCTTCAAACCTGGCGGCTGACTCTTGAAAATTCATTGCGATGACTCCGGAAATAGAGGGCCATGATAGGCCCGCATCGATTCAGATGAATCAGGCCTGACCTTTGGCGTAATTGGCAATGCCGTCGGTGATTTCCTTCATCGCCGATTCCGGACCTTCCCAGCCATTGATCTTGACCCACTTGCCTTCTTCGAGGTCCTTGTAGTGCTCAAAGAAATGGGCGATGGTCTTCAGGCGCAGCGGGTTCATGTCCTCGGGCTTCTTCCAGTGGCTGTAGAGCGAGCATTTCTTGTCGATGGGCACGGCCAGCACCTTGCCGTCTTCACCGGCTTCGTCCGTCATCTTCAGGATGCCGATCACGCGGCAGGTCACGACCACGCCGGGCATCAGGGGCACGGGCGTGATGACCAGCACATCGACCGGGTCGCCGTCACCGCTGATGGTCTTGGGCACATAACCGTAGTTGGTCGGGTAGTGCATGGACGTGCTCATGAAACGGTCCACAAAAATCGCACCGGACTCCTTGTCCACCTCGTACTTGATCGGGTCCGCATTCATCGGGATTTCAATGATCACGTTGAATTCGTGGGGCACGTTTTTGCCTGGGGAAACTTTATCGAGGGACATGGGTACTTTGGTTTGATGAAAAGGAAAGGGGAAAGCGGTTTCAGCGCATGCGGTGCAGGTGTCCGCCTGTAGCGCTCGGTATTTACCCTCATTTTACTGATTCAGGCCTTACGCCTGCGGAAGTTGTCACATTTTCAAGTTAAATTTCAAGGGTTGGCCAATCGTCTCCGCAGCAGTTTTTCAGGAGCGACGAGGAAGCAACGCAGCGGGGGCACCGCTAGCGTGGCGCCTCTTCCAAGCGAAAAACGACACAGGAGATTTTTATGACAGGCAACTCAGCGCTGATTCTTGCGCTCGTCTGCGGGCTGGTAGCCGTGGCTTACGGCATCTGGGCACGCAGCTGGATTCTTTCCCAGGACGCGGGCAATGCCCGCATGCAGGAAATCGCAGCCGCTATCCAGACCGGCGCCGCGGCCTATCTGGCGCGGCAATACAAAACCATCGCCATCGTCGGCATAGTCCTGGCCATCCTCATCGGCCTGTTCCTTGACGTCAAGACCGCCGTCGGTTTTGTCGTCGGTGCAGTGCTGTCCGGCGCCTGCGGCTTCATCGGCATGAATGTGTCGGTGCGTGCCAATGTGCGTACCGCACAGGCCGCGACCAAAGGCATTGGCCCCGCCCTCGACGTCGCGTTCCGCGGCGGCGCCATCACCGGCATGCTGGTGGTGGGCCTGGGCCTGTTGGGTGTGACCGGTTTTTACTGGTTCCTGGCGGCCGGCGCACCTGCCGGCAGCACGCTGGCCGCGGTGCTGAACCCGCTCATCGGCTTTGCCTTCGGCTCGTCCCTGATCTCCATCTTCGCGCGCCTGGGCGGCGGCATCTTCACCAAGGGCGCTGACGTCGGCGCCGACCTCGTGGGCAAGGTCGAAGCCGGCATCCCTGAGGATGACCCGCGCAACCCGGCCGTGATTGCCGACAACGTGGGCGACAACGTCGGCGACTGCGCCGGCATGGCCGCCGACCTGTTTGAAACCTACGCCGTGACGCTGATTGCCACCATGGTGCTGGGCGCCCTGCTGCTAGCCAACGCTGGCGCAACGGCCGTGGCCTATCCGCTGGCTCTGGGCGGTGTGTCCATCATCGCCTCCATCATCGGCTGCTTCTTCGTCAAGGCTTCGCCCGGCATGAAGAACGTGATGCCTGCGCTCTACAAAGGCCTGGCAATTGCCGGCGTGCTCTCGCTGATCGCGTTTTATTTCGTCACCAAGTGGCTGGTGCCTGACAACGCGGTCATGGAAACCGGCACGCAGATGCGCCTCTTCGGCGCCTGCGCGGTCGGCCTGATCCTGACCGGCGCACTGTGCTGGGTGACCGAGTACTACACCGGTACGCAATACAAACCCGTGCAGCACATTGCACAGGCGTCCACCACCGGCCACGGCACCAACATCATTGCCGGCCTGGGCGTGTCCATGCGCTCCACCGCCTGGCCCGTGATTTTTGTGTGTATCGCCATCATCGTGTCGTTCAAGCTTGCCGGCCTGTACGGCATTGCGATTGCAGCGACCTCGATGCTGAGCATGGCCGGTATCGTGGTCGCACTGGACGCCTATGGCCCCATCACCGACAACGCCGGCGGCATTGCCGAGATGGCCGAGCTGCCCAGCAGCGTGCGCGACATCACCGACCCGCTGGACGCCGTGGGCAACACCACCAAGGCCGTGACCAAGGGCTACGCCATCGGTTCTGCCGGCCTGGCAGCGCTGGTGCTGTTTGCCGACTACACCCACAAGCTTGAGAGCTACGGCCGCGCCATCAGCTTCGATTTGAGCAACCCGATGGTCATCATCGGCCTGTTCATCGGCGGCCTGATTCCCTACCTCTTCGGCGCGATGGCCATGGAAGCCGTGGGCCGCGCAGCCGGCGCTGTGGTGGTTGAAGTGCGTCGCCAGTTCCGCGACATCAAGGGCATCATGGACGGCACAGGCAAGCCCGAGTACGACACTGCCGTCGACATGCTGACAACGGCGGCCATCAAGGAAATGATGATCCCGTCCCTGCTGCCTGTGGTGGTGCCTATCCTGGTCGGCATCTTCCTCGGCCCGCAGGCGCTCGGCGGCCTGCTGATGGGCACCATCGTGACCGGCCTCTTTGTGGCGATCTCGATGTGTACCGGCGGCGGCGCATGGGACAACGCGAAGAAGTACATCGAAGACGGCCACCACGGCGGCAAGGGTTCTGAAGCCCACAAGGCAGCCGTGACCGGCGATACCGTCGGCGACCCTTACAAGGACACTGCCGGTCCGGCCGTCAACCCGCTGATCAAGATCATCAACATCGTGGCGCTGCTCATCGTGCCTTTGATGATGAAGTTCCACACCGCAGAAGCGGCACCGGCCGCACCTATGGCGGCACCTGCGGCCATGAGCGCACCGGCACCTGCATCCGCAATGTCTGCGAGCCCGGCCGTCTCTTCGATGCCGGCTCCCGGCAACACGACGCCAACCGTCATGCCAACGCCTGCAGCCTCCAAATAAGACTGCTTTCCCTCACAAAAGCCCGCTTCGGCGGGCTTTTTCTTTTCCGCTCAGCGTTCGCAGGCGCATGCAAATTCATTTTTTGCAGCATGGTGCCAATATTCTTTAACGAGAATGATTCCTGTTAAGATTTGAATTCAAGCATCAGCAACCTGCTTGTTTCCTGGTTTTTACCAAGATGCGCAAGGCAGCCAGTGCAGGCATCGCTCCCCGCGAGCCGTCGTGCAGCCTTCCCATGCGTTCCCAACGCCGCAACTTTATCTACCAGGAGTTTTTATGAGCAAAACGTTCAACGTCCTCGCCACGGCCCTCGCCCTGACCGGTTTTTCCGGCATGGTCCAGGCGCATCAGATCTGGCTTGAACAGCCCGCCGGCCAGAAGACGGCGATTGTCCGTTTCGGCGAGTTCGGCGAAAACCTCCGCGAAATTTCCCCCGGCCTGTTGGACAAGTTCGGCAAACCCACCGCCACGCTGCTGTCGACCAAAGGCGAGCAAGCCGTCGACGCCCGGAAAAGCGCCACCGGCTTTGAGCTTCCGTTTGGCGCAGCGCCCGGCGAGAGCATCGTGGCCGAGGATGCGGCCTACCCCTTCTACACGTGGAAACAGGGCGACAAGAGCACGACCAACTGGTACCTGCCGGCCGCCCGCCTCATCACCAGCTTCAGTGCGCAACAACCCAAACTGGCGCTGGACCTGGTGCCCACCGGCAACAACGGCGAGTTCAAGCTCTTCCTCAAAGGCCAGCCCAAGGCCAAAACCAAGGTGTCGCTCGTGACGCAGTCCGGCTGGGCCAAAGAAGGCCACACCGACGAGCAGGGTCTGGTGAAGTTCGACATGCCCTGGCAAGGCACGTATGTTGCCGAGGTCAGTGTCAACGACCGTACCGCCGGTGAACGCGCCGGCGCCGCTGGTGCAGAGAAATACGACGGCATCAGCTACGTGACCACCGTCACTTACGTCAAGGCCAACGGCATGGCGGCTCTTGCTGCCGGCCCGGCGGCTGCGCCCGGCAAGTGAGCGCGGTCCTTGAAAGAGCGCGCCGTGTCGGGCCGCTGATCTCGCGCATCGTCGCCGCGCTGCTCGGCGGTTACGCGCTGGCAGCGCTGGCCTGCGTGGCCGTGCTGGCCTTGCCCGCGAGCAAACCACAGGCCGTGCTGTCGGGCATGTTGCTCAGCTTCATCATTTACACGGGCGCCGTCATCTGGGTGTTCATCGTCCGCAGCGCCTGGCGCGCATGGGCCGGGCTGGCCATCGCGGGCGCGCCGCTGCTGCTGGCGGCCTGGTCCGTCTGGGCCCGGGGCGCTGCATCATGAAAAACACGGCAAAAACGCCGGACGACGAACCCCGTCTCACCGGCCCGGGCGCGCGCCAGAGCATGTCCGACCTGCACACCTGGGCCGGCCTGCTGGTGGGCTGGGTGCTGTACGCGATGTTCCTCACCGGCACGGTGTCCTATTTCAAGGACGAGTTGTCACAGTGGATGCGGCCCGAGCTGGCACAGCAGACGCAGGTGCCAGACCCGGCCGTGGTGGCGCAGCGGGTCGCCACAGAGCTCGGCACGGTGGTGGCGCCCGGCAGCCCGCAATGGGGGATCCGGCTGCCTGATGCACGCAACAACAGCGCCTCGGCCTTCTGGCGCATCCCGCGCGCCCCGGGTGCCCGTGGGTTTGGCGAAGGAAATTTCGACCCGCAGACCGGTAAAAAGGTGGCCTCGCGTGAAACGCTGGGCGGTGAATTTTTCTACCGTTTTCACTTCCAGTTTCACTACATGCCGGTTGTCTGGGGGCGCTGGCTCGCGGGCATCTGTGCCATGTTCATGCTGGTGGCCATCGTCAGCGGCGTGATCACGCACAAGAAAATCTTCATCGACTTCTTCACCTTCCGGTGGGGCAAGGGCCAGCGCTCCTGGCTGGACGCGCACAACGCGCTATCGGTGCTGGGCCTGCCCTTTCATTTGATGATCACCTATACCGGGCTGGTCACGCTGATGGCGTTGTACATGCCCTGGGGCGAGCAGGCGGCGTTCAAGACACGCGCGGAACGCCAGCAAATGTCATCGGAGCTCAGTGCTTTCATCGAGCCCGGCAAGCCGAGCGGGCAAAAGGCGGCGCTCGCGCCTATCGACGATATGGTCAGGCAGGCACAGGCACGCTGGGGCACGTACAACGTCGCACGCGTGTCGGCCACCCACCCCGGTGATGCCGCGTCGCGCGTGAGCATTTCACGCGGCGAACCGGGCCGTGCGTCCATGAGCCCGCAGTACATGCTCTTCGAAGGCGCCAGCGGCAAGCTGCTGGAGGTCAAGGACAAGGTCGGGCCTGCCGCCGAGACACGCGGCGTGCTGTACGCCCTGCACCTCGGGCGCTTCAGCGACAGCGTGACGCGCTGGCTTTACTTTGCGGTGAGTCTGGCCGGCACGGCCATGGTCGGTACGGGCCTGGTGATGTGGACAGTCAAGCGCCGGCAAAAGCTGCCCGACCCGCAACGCCCTTACCTGGGCTTCCGGATCGTCGAGCGGCTCAACATCGCCAGCATTGCCGGCCTGTCCATTGCCATGGCAACGTTCCTCTGGGCCAATCGCCTGCTGCCGGCAGGCATGCCGGACCGCAGCGCCTGGGAGATCAACATCTTCTTCACGGTCTGGGCGCTGACATTGGGCTACACCGTCCTGCGGCCGGCCAAAGCCGCGTGGATTGAACAGCTCTGGGTTGCCACTGCGCTGATGGCCCTGCTGCCCTTGCTCAATGCCGTCACAACGCAGCGCCCCCTGTGGCACAGCCTGGCCGAAGGCGACTGGATATTCGCCGGTGCGGACCTGATGTTTTGGGCATTGGCCGCGCTTCACGCGATGCTGGCGCTGCGAACCATGCGTCACCGCCCCCGCACCAAAGCCGCCAGGCCAGCCCGGCCGCCAGTTGCAAGCGAGGGCATGGCATGACGCACGTCCTTGCCTTCGTTTTATGCCTTGCTGCGTTCGCTGCACTCGCGATGGGTGTCGACCGGCAGCAGGACGACCTGTTCGGCCGCAGCCTGTCCCAGGCCATGACGCGCGGTTTGCGCATGGCCGCAACCGCGCTGTTGTTGCTGGCCCTCACCGTCCTTGTCACGGCGCACGGCTGGGGCCTGGGCCTGGTGCTCTTCAGCGGCCACACCAGCGCTGCCGCTGGCGCGGTGTTCTTCACGCTGATCGCCTGGGCACGGCGCACTGCCCGCACCTAGAAGCCCCGCGGCTTTTCCGCTGCAGGTGATGCATTTGTTCCAGGCCGAACGGCGACGGCCGGTTTGAAGCAAAATCATCGGCATGCAGTTCAACTACATCGCCAATACATCTGTTGCCTCCAGCTCCGGCAGGACCATTCCCGTGCTGGACCCGTCCGACGGCCAGGTCTTTGACGAAATCCAGCGCAGCAACGCCGCCGACATCGACAGCGCCGTGACCGCCGCGCGCGATTGCCTGGACCTGGTGTGGCACCGCGTCAGCGCCGCCGAGCGCGGCCGCCTGCTGATGCGCCTGTCGGCCAGGGTGGCCGCACATGCCGACGAGCTCGCCCTCATCGAGCAGCGCGATTGCGGCAAACCCGTCAAGCAGGCCAAAGCCGACGCCGCAGCGCTGGTGCGCTACTTCGAGTTTTATGCCGGGGCCTGTGACAAGCTGCACGGCGAGACCATTCCCTACCTGGACGGCTACAGCGTCATGACCTGGCGCGAACCCCACGGCGTCACGGGCCACATCATTCCCTGGAACTACCCGATGCAGATCTTCGGCCGCAGCGTCGGCGGTGCGCTGGCCGCCGGCAATGTCTGCGTGGTCAAGCCCGCTGAAGACGCCTGCCTGTCGCTCATACGCGTGGCCGAGCTGGCCGCCGAAGTCGGCTTTCCGGCCGGTGCCATCAACATCGTCACCGGCTACGGCCATGAGGTCGGTGACGCCCTCGCCCGCCACAAGGGCATAGACCACATCAGCTTCACCGGCAGCCCGTCTGTCGGCACCATCATCCAGCAGGTCGCGGCTGAACGGCATTGCCCGGTCACGCTGGAGCTGGGGGGCAAAAGCCCGCAAATCGTGTTCGCCGATGCCGACCTCGACGCCGCCATCCCGACCGTCATCAATGCCATCGTGCAGAACGCCGGCCAGACCTGCTCGGCCGGTTCGCGTCTGCTGGTTGAACAATCGGTTTACGAGCCGCTGCTGGAACGCCTGGGCCAGGCTTTCGAGAACCTGCGCGTCGGCCCCGCCGCGATGGACCTCGACGTCGGCCCGCTCATCCGCCAGAGCCAGCAGCAGCGCGTGTGGGATTTTTTAAGCGACGCCCAGGTCGCCAACATCCCCATGGTGGCGCAGGGCCAGATCGTCGACGAAGCGCCAGACACCGGCTTTTACCAGGCACCCACCCTGCTGCGCGATGTACCCGTGATGCACCGGCTGGCGCAGGAAGAAGTCTTCGGCCCGGTGCTGTGCGCCATGAGCTTCAAGGACGAAGAACACGCGGTCGAGCTGGCCAACGCCACGCAATTCGGCCTGGTCGCCGGCATCTGGACGCGCGACGGCGGGCGCCAGTTCCGCATGGCCAAACAGGTCAAAAGCGGCCAGGTCTTCATCAACAACTACGGCGCGGGTGGCGGGGTCGAGCTGCCGTTTGGCGGCGTGAAGTCCTCCGGCTATGGGCGCGAGAAAGGGTTTGAAGCGCTGTATGGCTTCACCACCCTCAAAACCGTGGCCATCAAGCACGGTTAGGCATTCAAAAAGGCTATGGCGTTGAAATTTTGCCGTATACATTAAATTTTTAACGTACACGTTAAAATCCGGCGCCAAACAACCCCGCACTCCAAAAACCAGCCCAAAAACAGCGTTTTTGAGCCATTTTTAACCCTGAAATCAGGCTCCAGACCAATAAAGACGAGCGTGAGCAGCTACGAAATATATAGCATACTTCATAACCAATTGCTGTTCACTCAAGCACACTGACTTCAGCTTCCCACCCATAACAACCGAGAAGAGACAAACCCATGCGCGTCAAAGGCAAATCCATCATCGTCACCGGCTCGGGCGGCGGCATAGGCGAAGGCATCGCCCGCCGGCTGGCGGCCGAGGGCGCGCAGGTCATCGTCAACGACATCAATGTGGCGCTCGGTGAAAAAGTGGTTGCGGCCATCATCAAGGCTGGCGGCACCGCCTCCTTCTTTGCTGCTGACGTGACCAAATCGGCTGAAGTGAAAGCGCTGGTTGAGGCAGCCGTCCAGCGTTACGGCAAGCTGGACGTCATGGTCAACAACGCCGGCTGGACGCACCGCAACCAGCCCGCACTCGACGTGAGCGAAGACGAGTTCGACAAGTGCTACGCCATCAACGTCAAAAGCATTTACCTCGCCACCATCCATGCGACGCCGGTTTTCCGCGCCGGTGGCGGCGGCAGCTTCATCAACATCGCCTCGACGGCGGGCGTGCGGCCCCGCCCCGGGCTGACCTGGTACAACGGCTCCAAGGGCGCGGTGATCACAACCTCAAAATCACTGGCCGCCGAGCTGGGCCCGGACAACATCCGCGTGAACTGCATCAACCCGGTCTTCAACCCCGACACAGGCCTGTCCGCCGAGTTCGCCGGCGGCCCGGTCGACGAAGACCGCAAGGCCAAATTCAGGGCCAGCATTCCGCTGGGACGTTTTTCAACGGCGCTGGACGTCGCCAACGCCGCGCTCTACCTGGCCAGCGACGAGGCCGACTTCATCAGCGGCGTGTGCATCGAGGTGGACGGCGCACGGTGCGTGTAACGCAGCCTGCGTTTCAGGACTGCCTCAGGCCTTGATCTGCGCGGTCTTCACGACGCTTTCAGCCTTGGGCAGCAAGCGCGGGAAAAACGACAACCTTGGTGCGACAAAAGTGGCCGCATAAAGCTGGTCTTTTTTGACAGCTACCCAGCCCACGCCGCGCAACGTGACTTCATCGCTTTTGCGAACCAGCGAAAACTCGAAGCGCACACCCTTCTCACCTGCAAACACCACGGGCTCGACCTTGCTCATGGTGACGATGGAGCCGTCGGATGAATACATGGTTTCAAAAAGGTTAACCAGTTGATCTGGTGGCATGCCGGCCACGTAGGTCGGAACACGCGCGGCCTTGCCGCCCACAGGCACGCTGGCGGTCGGCATCTTGATCAGTTCCTGGTTGCTCGAAATGCCGGCCCAAAAGCGCAGGGTGTCAACGGTGAGGCCTTCCTGCGTCCACATGTCAAAAGGTTGCTGATTGCCGGCCAGCTGTACCTTGTTCCATGCGTCTGGCAACTTCAGCGTCATTCGGTCGCGAACTGTCTGGTCGCCCTCGACCTTGACAATGGACGTGCAGGCCGCCACGAGGGAAATCAGCAACAGGGCGAATATTTTTTTCATGGTTTCAGTTCCGAGACATAGGTTTTAATGAGTTCAGCGTCCGGGGCTGTGGGCGCTGCTGCGAGGTACTTTTCAAACGATTCAACTGCAGGGCCTGCGCTCTGGCGTTTTTTCTGCAGCAGGCCCAAAGCGCGAAAGGCTTCAGGCGGCGGGTTTTGCAGGCCCGCAGCTGCGTCAAGATCTGCCAGCGCCAGGGTTTCATCGGCCTGCGTGGCACGCTGGCGGTACACCTCGCCACGCGCATAAAGCAACTGGGCATCAGACGGACTTTGTTTGATCAAGCGGTCGAAGAGCACAAGGCTCTCTTCGTACTGGCCGCGTTTGACCTCATCCTGCAACCAGCCAAGGCGATGCGCGGCAGTTGCCTTGCGAAACTCGTCCAGACCCAGGTTACCGGACGTTGTGCCGGAAATTTTCAGAAGGTCGTCGCGGCGGGTTTCTGCGGGTGGATGGCTGGCCATCATGGGGTTGCGGGTGCCAGCGTTCTCGCCGCCCTTGATCTTCAGTTCACCGAGCAGGTTGTCCCAGACCAGTGCGGCCTGCCGGCCTTCGTAGCCAGCTTTCTGCATCAGGCCCACGCCGATGCGATCAGCGCTGCTCTCCTGCTCACGCGAGAAAGAAAAGGCTCCCGCCATGACACCGAGCTGGCCAAGGGCGCCAATCGCGCCGAACATGCCCATGATCTGCGCCGCGGCCGAGCGGCTCTTGATATCGCGCAGGCGCTCCAGAGTGTGCCGCTCCATGTAGTGGCCAATTTCATGGCCAAGCACGGCAGCGAGCTGGGCTTCGTTTTCGACCCGCAACAGCAGTCCGCTCCACACCTGCATCATGCCGTTGGGCGCCATGGTGGCATTGATCATCGGCGTGCGCACCAGGTACACACGGACATCGGGGCAATGGTCACCGCCAAGCCGACAGACGATGTCCTGCACATAGCGGTTAAGTTCAGCGTCCCGAATGGCAAACGGGCTGCGGCGCAGGCGGGTTTCCTCGCGGTCCATCATGCCCCAGAGGCCACCCTCTTCGGTTTCTATGCCTGGCCGCAAAAACCGTCCAGTCACGGGCGCCACCGGCGCTGCGGCCTGGGCAACTGCGTCGAGACCGTAAGCAAGACCGGCGAGACCCATGCAATGGCCGCAGAACGAACGCAGAAATCCGCGCCGGCCGGGGGCGGTGTCAGCCATCGTCATTTGGAAGCCGGAAATCCCTTGAGAAGCACCTCTAACGTCTCCTGCGCAGAGACCTCTTCACGCAAATCCCCGGATGCCCTGCGAACGTCGTTGAACCAGACGATGCGACCATCACGCAGGTCCACCAGCGAGGCGTACCCAATCTGTGCTCCGCCAGGAATCCCAACACCCAGAATGGCCATCATCACCATTGCCGCCTTCCGCTCGGAACTGGCATAGCTGTCCCGCATCCAGACAAAAAGCGCATAGTCAGCGCCGGTCTTGTCCCGAAGGGGTTTGACCGCATCGCCCATGGACCAGTCCAGCAGGCCATTCTTGGTTGGCAATTTGATCATGCCGATTGAGTGATGGATCGAGACCGATTGCGCCACGGCGCCATGCAGGGAATTGATTTCAGCCAGCTCGTCGGAGTCCTTGTCGTCGAGCTCCGTCACATTGGTACCCAGCAACTGCTTGCGCTTGTTCAGCCCGGACTTGAAGTTTTTCAGCGCGGACAAGGTCCAGTCGGCCTTGGGCTCCGGGACACCGCCAGCGCTGATCGAGTAAAGCTCGATGTCAGCCGGAAGAACGATGAGCCGGGATTCAGCGGGTCGCTGTGTAAAGCCGGGTGCCAGATTTTTTGATTCCTGTGCATTTGCCTGATGGGCCAGACTTAACAGTCCCGCAGAAAAAACCAACGCACAGCACCACCGAGCCGAGCGCACCGACTTGAAAAAGAACATCCTCATCCCCTCTTGTATTAGTGCGCGGATTATAGGAAGAGGGGTGCGTGAAAGCGCCCTGTTTATAGCGATGCGATGCAAGGCAACAACAGCGTGTCTGCAACGGTCAAAGGGGGCTTGCGTCACACCGGTTCCGGGGTTAGGGTAAATTCACCTTTTCAGTAAAGCGAGATGACGCCCAAACACATCCCCGTCGCAGACCTGCGCTACGCCAGCCGCGTGCCGCACGTGCCTGAGCGCGTGGATGCGCCCACGGGTTTGCTGGCCGACACGCTGGGCCGGCCGCTGCGCGACCTGCGCATCAGCGTCACTGACCGCTGCAACTTCCGCTGCAGCTACTGCATGCCCAGCGAGGTGTTCAACAAGGACTACGCCTTCCTGCCGCAAACCTCGCTGCTGAGTTTTGAAGAGATCAGCCGGCTGGCGCGGGTGTTTGTGGCGCACGGCGTTGAAAAAATCAGGCTCACCGGCGGCGAGCCGCTGCTGCGCAAAAACATCGAAGTGCTGATTGAAATGCTGGCCAAGCTGCAGACGCCACAAGGCAAGCCGCTGGACATCACCCTCACCACCAACGCATCACTGCTGGCCAAAAAAGCCCAGGCGCTCAAGGATGCGGGCCTGCAGCGCGTGACCGTCAGCCTGGACGGGCTGGACGATGCGGTCTTTCGCCGCATGAACGATGTGGACTTTCCGGTGGCTGACGTGCTACGCGGCATTGAAGCGGCGCAAAAAGTGGGCCTGGCGCCGCTGAAGATCAACATGGTGGTCAAGCGCGGCACCAACGACGCGGAAATCCTGCCCATGGCGCGATACTTTCGCGGCACCGGCTCGGTGCTGCGTTTCATCGAATACATGGACGTGGGCGCCACCAACGGCTGGCGCATGGACGAAGTGCTGCCCTCAAGCCAGGTCATCGAACGCATCAACGCCGAGTTGCCCCTGCAGGCCATAGCCGCCAACTACACCGGCGAAACCGCCGAGCGCTGGCGTTATGCCGACGGCGGCGGTGAAATCGGGGTCATCAGCAGCGTCACCAAGGCTTTTTGCGGCGACTGCAACCGCGCCAGGCTGTCGACCGAGGGCAAGCTCTTCCTGTGCCTCTTCGCGAGCCAGGGCCACGACCTGCGTGCCCTGCTGCGCGGCAACTACAGCGATGAGCAACTGTCAGCGGCCGTGGGCCACATCTGGCAGCGCCGCGATGACCGCTATTCAGAACAGCGTGCGGCACTCCCCGCAGACACCAGCCCGCCGCCTGATGGCGCCAAACGCGTCGAGATGAGTTACATCGGCGGCTAGACCGCCTTGCGCCCCGCTGCGCCAGCAGCAGCCCGATCCGTAAGCAAATTCTTCGCTATATTTTTTATAGCTGCTTACGTACGTGTCTATTGGCCTGGAGGCCAAAATGGCCGCTAAAGATGGCCTTGAACAGCCCTTTTTGAGCCTGCAAACACCCTTTTTGATGTCTTTTCAGGCTCAGAAATAAATAATGCGTCACAAATAAATCACTAATCGCTTAATGATTTATTTGTGACGCATTAATCGGCACTGTGGATGCCGGCTCAACTGCTCGCCGCTTATTTGGCGATGTACTCCGGCGTGCCGTGATGGGCCTCGGCGCTGTCCTTGATTTCTGCCTTGTTCGCACCGGGCACCACCTTGCGCGCAAACAGCGTGTACATCGTCGGCACCACAAACACAGTCAGCAAGGTGCCAAGCGACATGCCGCCAACAATGACCCAGCCGATCTGCGTGCGGCTCTCGGCACCCGCGCCGTGGGCGAAGGCCAGCGGCACGGCACCCAGCACCATGGCGCCTGTGGTCATCATGATGGGCCGCAAGCGCTGTGCAGAGGCTTTCACCAGTGCGTCGATCATCTCCATGCCCTGCTCGCGCAGCTGGTTGGTGAACTCGACGATCAAAATGCCGTGTTTGGTGATGAGCCCCACGAGTGTGATCAGGCCGATCTGCGAATACACGTTGAGCGAGCCGCCCGACCACTTGAGCGCCAGCAGCGCGCCAATCATGGACAGCGGCACCGACAGCATGATCACCAGCGGGTCGACAAAACTTTCGAACTGGGCAGCCAGCACCAGGAAAATAAACACCAGCGCCAGGACAAAAACGATGGCCAGGGCGCCCTGCGAATTTTTGAACTCACGTGAGGTGCCGTTCAGGTCGGTGCTGTAACCGGTCTTCAGGATCTTGGCGGACGTCTGGTCCATGAACTTCAAGGCCTCGCCGAGCGAGTAGTCGGGTGCAAGATTGGCGGTGATCGTTGCCGAGCGGCGCTGGCCAAAGTGGTTCAGCTCGCGCGGCGACACGCTTTCACGCACCTTGACAAGGGCAGACAGCGGGATGATCGCGTCGTTGCGGCCGCGCACATAAATGCGGTCGATGTCTTCGGGCGTGGTACGGCCACTGGCTTCGGTTTGCACGATGACGTCGTACTGCTCGGCGTCGCGCTTGTAGCGGGTCACATTGCGCCCGCCCAGCAGGGTTTCAATCGCCTTGGCGACGACCTCGACGCTCACGCCAAGGTCGGCCGCCTTGTCGCGTTCGACCTCAATGCGCAGCTCGGGCTTGTTCAGCCGCAAGTCGACGTCCGGCGCGACGATGCCCGGGTTTTTGGCGATCTCGTCAAGCATCTGGCGCACCACGGCATTGAGGTTCTGGTAGCTGTCCGACGTCTGTATGACAAAGTTGACCGGTCGCTCCCGAAATCCCTGTCCCAGCGAGGGTGGCGTGATGGGGAAAGCCGTGACGCCGGGCAAGCCGTTGAACCTGGGCTGCAACTGCCTGGCCAGGTCTATGGTGGAACGCTTGCGGTCATCCCAGTCAACGGTCCGGTAGGCTACCGATGCCTGGGCCACGGTGGGGTTGCCGACATTGGCAAAAATGCGGTCGAACTCCGGGAAAGACTCGCCCATTTTTTCCAGCGCCCGGGCATAGCGGTTGGTGTAGTCCAGCGTGGCACCGTCGGGCGCATTCACGTTGGCGATGATCACACCGCGGTCTTCGATCGGCGAGAGCTCCTGCTTCATCGTCGGGAAGACCAGCGCAATCGCCAGCGCACTGAGCAGCATGATGCCGACCACGATCCAGCGGGCCTGCAGCAGCCAGCCTTTGGCCCGCGCCGCCATGCCGGTACCGGCGCCCGCCGGTGGCACGTAGCGCGTGGTGACGATCCACCGCAGCAGGTTGCCGTAGCGGTCGGACAGCGACGTCAGCACCTTTTCCATGAAACGGTCAAAGCGGTTCGGGTTGGGGTTGTGCTTGAGCAGCTGCGTGCACATCATGGGGGTGAGCGTCAGCGCCACAAAGCCCGACACCACCACGGCACCGGCCAGCGCCAGCGCAAACTCGACAAACAGGCGGCCGGTGCGGCCAGGCGTGAAGGCCAGCGGCGCATACACCGCCACCAGCGTGGCGGTCATGGTGACCACCGCAAAGCCGATTTCACGCGCCCCCTTGATGCCGGCCGAGAACGGGTCCATGCCCTCCTCGATGTGCCGGTAGATGTTCTCCAGCATCACGATGGCGTCGTCGACGACCAGGCCGATGGCCAACACCAGCGCCAGCAGGGTCAGGGTGTTGATGGTGAAGCCCGCCAGCGCCATCAGGGCAAAGGTGCCCACCAGGCTGACGGGGATGGTGACGATGGGAATGACGGACGCGCGCATGGTGCGCAAAAACACAAAGATCACCAGCGCCACCAAACCAATCGCTTCTGCGATGGTGCGGTAGACGTTCTTGACGGAGCGGTCGATGAAGACCGAGTTGTCGTTGGCGACGTCGATCAGCATGTCCGCCGGCAAATCGGACTTGAGTTTGGGCAGGGCCTCACGCACACCCCTGGACAAATCCAGCGGGTTGGCGGTGGCCTGGCGGATGATGCCAATGGCGACCGCAGGACGGCCGTTGAGGCGCACAGCGGTGCGTTCATCGGCGGCGCCCTCCTGCACACGGGCCACGTCACGCACCTTGACCGAAAAGCCGTTGACGTTCTTGATGACGATCTCGCCGAACTGGCCGGGACGCACCAGGTCGGTCTGCGAGGTGACGCTGAACTCGCGCTGCTGCGATTCGATTCGTCCGGCCGGCAGCTCGAGGTTGCTGCGGCGGATGGCGTCTTCGACATCCTGCGTGGTGAGCTTGTAGGCGGCCAGCTTGTCGGTGTCCAGCCAGACGCGCATGGCGTATTTGCGTTCACCGAAGATGCGGACATCGGCCACACCCGTCACGGTCTGCAGGCGCGGCTTGACGATGCGGTTGATGATGTCGGTGATCTGCAGCGGCGTCATCGACTCGCTGGAAAACGCAATCTGGATAACGGGAAACGCATCGGCCTCGACCTTGGCAATGACCGGTTCTTCAATCGCCTGCGGCAGGCGGTTGCGCACGCGCGAGGTCCGGTCGCGGACCTCAGCAGCAGCAGAGTCGGCATCTTTCTCAAGGCGGAATCGCACGCTGATCTGCGCCTGGTCTGCCCGGCTGATGGAGGTGATGACGTCGACCGCATCAATGCCGGCAATGGAGTCTTCCAGAGGCTTGGTGACCTGTGATTCGATCACCTCGGCGGAGGCGCCGGCGTAACGCACGCTGACGGTCACGACAGGTTCGTCGATCTTGGGGTACTCACGCACGTTCAGCCGGTTAAAGCTCACCGCCCCGATCAGGAGGATCAGCAGGGACAGCACGGTGGCAAAGACCGGTCGGCGTATGGAGGTTTCAGCGAGCTGCATGGTTGGGCCTTTACGTCACGTCTTGCCGGCTACTTGCGGGCGGCCCTGGCGGGGCCACGGTTATCTGCCACTTCCACACAGGGGTTGGGACCCGAAAGCGGCGCAGCTGCCCTGGCGCCCAGCACCGCGGGCAGGGACGGGGCTGCAGCACGCGATGCGGCGGGCTGCGGTGACGCTGCCGCGGCAGGACTGGCAGAGGCTGCCGTGACCGCAGGAGGTGCAGCGGATGAGGATGCAGGAGCCGGGGCCGGCGCGCCGCGAGGTCCGCTGGACAGGTCCGCCAGGCTCACCGTCGTGCCATCACGCTGGATACGTTGCTGACCCGTCGTCACAACCGTATCGCCTGCCTCCAGGCCTTCCGTGATTTCAACCTTGCCCAGGCGGCGCAGGCCGACCTTGACCTCGACACGTTTGGTGGTGCGCGTGGCAGGCGTCGGGCCCGGCAACAGCTTGATGACGAACTGGCGCCCACCCTGGGGAATGATGGCTTCTTCGGGGATCAGGCGCGCGTTATCGCGCTCCCCGAACACGGCGCTCACGCGCGCAAACATGCCGGGCCGCATCTGCAGCTGGCGGTTGTCTATGCAGCCGCGCACACCCACCGAACGCCCATTGGCATCGATCAGGGGGTCAATGGCCTGCACCTGCGCGGTGTACTTGCGTCCGGGCAGGGCGTCGATGTCAAGCATGGCAGTCTGCCCGCGTTTGACCTTGCTCTGGAAACGCTCCGGCAGCCGGAAGTCGACAAACAGCGCGTCGATGTCTTCGATGTTGACGATGTCGGCGCCGTCCTTGAGGTAGTCGCCCACGTTGACCACGCGTATGCCGACAATGCCGTCGAAAGGGGCAATGATCTTCAGGCGTGCAGCCGTGGCCTGCGCCAGCGAGAGCTTGGCCTGCGCCACTTGCAGGTTGGCCGCACTTTCGTCCAGCGAGCGCTGGCTGATGAAATTCTGCGCCACCAGCTCCTGGTTTCGCTTCTGGTTGGCCAGTGCGATCGACAGCTCGGCCTGGCTTTGCTGTACCTGCGCCAGCGGCAGCTGGTCGTCCAGTTGCACCAGCACCTGGCCCTTGCGCACGCGCTGGCCGTCGGTGAAATTCAGCTGGGTGATGCGCCCGCTGACCTCGGGCCTGAGCACCACACCGCGGCGCGAGCGCAAGCTGCCCACGGCCTGGGTGTCGTCAACAATCCTGGCGACGTCAACTTTGGCAAACTCCACCGACACCGGCCGGCCATCGGCGGGGCCGCTCGCGGGCGTACGCGCCCCGGCGGCTGCGGGCGCAGCATCAGACGCCTCATTGACTTTGGGTTTCTGTAACCACCAGGCAGCGCCTGAAGCGACAGCAATACCCGCAACTGCTACCACTGAATAAATTGCTTTTGATGCCATCTGGAAAGGAAACTTGTTATAAAAAGATACAAACTTCCAATGTAGCAGGCCCACATCACGTGTACTGCTTTTATCGGCTGTGTGTGGGGGCTTGCGCTGTGCCTTTACAACGGCAGTGCGCAGTTGGACGATGTTTTGGCGCAGTAGTTCAGAAGGCGTCAGGGACGGCCATTACACCGGGTTTTCCCGTATCCAGAAACCAGCCGGCGCGGGAAGGCTGTTACAAACGGCCCAAAGCGCGTTCCACACCCTTGTTGGCAAGGGCGTCCGCGCGTTCGTTGCCTGGATCGCCGGCATGGCCCTTGACCCAGCGCCAGTCAATCTTGTGCCCCGATGAAGTCACCAGCGCATCGAGTTTTTGCCAGAGGTCGACGTTCTTGACCGGTGCCTTGGCGGCCGTGCGCCAGCCCCTGGCCTTCCAGCCGTGAATCCACTCGGTGATGCCCTTGCGGACGTATTCGCTGTCGAGGTAGAGCGTCACGCCGCACGGGCGCTTGAGGGCGGCCAGCGCTTCGATGACAGCCGTCATTTCCATGCGATTGTTGGTCGTGCCCAGTTCACCGCCGAAGAGTTCTTTTTCAGTGCCGCCCTGGCTGAGTAAAACACCCCAGCCGCCCGGGCCAGGGTTGCCCTTGCAGGCACCGTCTGTGTAGATGATGACCTGCTGGCCGCTGCTGTTCTGTGTATCTGTCATTTGGTGATTGGCAAAGAGGTTATTCGGTCAGTACGGGTTCGGATTCACGCCGCTGGCGGGCAGCGGGCTCGCGGTTGGCAACAGCTGCGGGTGCGGCGGCAACCGCCTTGCGCGAGCGCCATGCCGGCTCCAGCAGCCGCACGCCCTGCACCCGCTTGACCGCTACAAGGAAATAGACCGCACCAAAGATGGGCCACCATCGCGCGCCGGCCTTGTCCATCCACTCAAAGCGCGACAGCCATTTCTGGCTCGTGAAGGCTGGGCGATAACAGCCGAAGCGTCCGGACTCTACCTCAAAACTCAGCAGGCGCAGCCAGTCACGCAAACGCCAGTAACCGATGAACTCACCGGCCTCCGGCAGGAACAGGTCGCCACCACCCAGCCGCTGGTAAAAATGTGCGCGGCTCTGTCGCATGCTCCACAGGCTGGTGGGGTTCAAACCACTGATGACCACCCTGCCCTCAGGCACCAGCACACGCTCGACCTCACGCAGGGTGGCGTGCGGGTCAGGACTCAGTTCCAGCGTGTGCGGCAGCACGACGAGGTCAAGGCTGGCTTCAGGAAAAGGCAGTGCACCAGAATCGGTGATCAGCGCGGCGCGCGGGCGCGATGGCGTCGATGATGCTCCTGGAAGGGAACTTGCTGCAGCGCCTGCAGTCGTATCGGGGCCTGCGGGCAGCGTCGGTGTCGACGGTGGGACGTCAGGCAGGGCCAGCCACTGGTGGGGCATGCGGTTGGCCTGAAGCGCATCGATCTCCGGAAAGCCGAGCTGCAGGGCGTGATAACCGAAAATGTCGCTCACCGCCTCGTCAAATTGCGCGCGCTCCCAGTCCAGCAGATACCCGCCGGGCGGGGTCTTGAGCCAGTCTGTCAAACCTATAATTTGCGAGTTCATCAGGACCACTGCATGTTGAAATTGATTCCCATCCCCGCCTTTGCAGACAACTACCTGTGGATGTTGCATGACGGCCAGCGCGCGCTGGTGGTCGACCCCGGGGATGCTGCGCCCGTCCTGCGTGCGCTCAAGGACAACGCGTTGCAACTGGCGTCGATTCTAGTCACGCACCACCATGCAGACCATACCGGCGGCGTGGACGAACTCCGTGAGGCCACCGGCGCCCGCGTCTATGGACCGGCGACCGAGAAGATCCCCGCGCCCTACGAACACCTGAATGAAGGTGACAAGATCACTGCGATGGGACTGGACTTCTCCATCATCGACGTGCCCGGCCATACGGCAGGCCATATCGCCTATTACATGGCCCCCACGCTTTCCGCTGCGCGTGATGCGCTGCCCCCCGGGGGGGCCGACTTTGCCCGGGGCGGCCCGTCGCTGCAGTCCGACACGCCCATAAACGACAGGCCGCTGCTGTTTTGCGGCGACACGCTGTTCTCGGGCGGTTGCGGCAGGCTGTTTGAAGGCACGCCGGCCCAGATGCTGGACTCACTCGACAAGCTCGCCGCCCTGCCCGCCAACACCCGTGTCTGCTGCACGCACGAGTACACGCTCAGCAACCTGCGCTTTGCACTGGCGGTGGAGCCCGGCAACGCCGATCTGGTGGCTTACAACGCCGAATGCGTAAAATTGCGCGAAGCCGGCCAGCCCACGCTGCCGACGACCATTGCGCAGGAGCTGAAAATCAACCCTTTCCTGCGCACCAGGCAAGCCCCGGTCAAAACCGCTGCCCTGCATTTCGATGCTTCGGCCCATGACGACATTTCAGTATTTGCCGCCATCAGGCAGTGGAAAAACCAATTCAAATGACGCTTAAAACCCGCCCTGGTACATCGCGCTTCTTCTTATCTTCGCTTCTCCTTTGCCTCGCGGTTCTGGCAGGTTGCGCCAGCAAGCCCGGCATGCCGGGTGACCCGGTTCTGACTGGCACCTCCACCAAACCTGTTCCCTCACTGATCCCCTCCGGGCCCCTTCAGGCCATCACGCCCGGCCAGATCGCCGGCCAAAGAATTGCCACGACCGAACCCCCCAAGGAATTGTGGGACCGCATTCGCCGTGGTTTTGCAATGCCGGATTTGCAAAGCGATCTCGTGACGGACCGCGAGCAATGGTATTCAAGCCGCCCCGACTACATCCAGCGCATGACAGAGCGCTCCAGCAAATACCTCTTTCACATTGTTGAAGAGCTGGAACGCCGCCAGATGCCGACCGAGCTGGCCCTGCTGCCATTTATTGAAAGCGCCTTCAACCCACAGGCCGTGTCCAGCGCCAAAGCCGCGGGCATGTGGCAGTTCATGCCGGCCACCGGCAAGTACTTTGACCTAAAACAAAACGCATTTCGCGATGACCGCCGCGACGTGCTGGCATCAACGCGCGCCGCACTCGACTACCTGCAAAAACTTTACGGCATGTTCGGCGACTGGCACCTGGCGCTGGCCGCCTACAACTGGGGCGAAGGCAGTGTCGGGCGCGCCATCGCACGCAACCAGAAGGCCGGGCTCGGAACAGGTTACCTCGACCTGAACATGCCGGCAGAAACACGCCTGTATGTGCCCAAATTGCAGGCCGTGAAAAACATTGTGGCCAATCCGCAGGCTTTCCGCACTGAGCTGCCGCTGATCGAAAACCATCCCTACTTCCAGCAGGTGCAGATTTCCCGCGACATCGACGTTGCGCTGGCGGCCAAACTGGCCGACGTGCGGATTGAGGACTTCAAGGCGCTGAACCCCTCGGCGCATCGCCCCGTCATCATCGCCGCGGGCACGCCGCAGATTCTTCTGCCATGGGACAACGCCACCGTGTTCCAGCGCAACTTCGAGGCCTACAGCCAGGGCCAGTATGCAAGCTGGACGGCCTGGACCGCACCCGCCACCATCAGCACTGCAGAAGCCGCCAGGCGGACGGGCATGAGCGAGGCTGATTTGCGTGCGGTCAACAACATACCCCCGCGCATGCTGATCAAGGCCGGCTCGACACTGCTGGTGCCGCGCTCCGCAAAAATGGAAGATGACGTCAAACTGCAGGTGGCAGACAACGCCCAGATGTCGCTGTCACCGGAGATCGTGACACGCAAGACCAACGTGAAGGCGCGCAAGAACGAAACCGTTGCCAGCATCGCCAGGCGCTATGGTCTGAGTCCGGCCAGCGTCGCCGAATGGAACGGCGTGAGCGCCTCGTCAGCCTTCAAACTGGGCCACCAGGTGGTCGTCTATCTGCCCATCAAGCCACGGGCGGCTGTCCGGGCATCAGGTCCCCGCAATTCGGTAAAGGCTGTGAAACGCGGCCCCACGAAAGCGATCGTCAAGGCGAAGCGGCGCTAAACAGCGCCGCTCGGGAAACCGCAAGGCAGTGCCTATTTCATGCCCACAAGGCCGATCACGCCAATGACGATCAGATAGATCGCGACGATGTAGTTAAGCAGGCGAGGCACCAGCAGGATGAGAATGCCGGCAATAAGGGCGACCAGCGGGCCGATGCTGAGTGAGAGGTTCATGATGCGTCCTTGTCATGTTGTTGTACGGTGCCTGTACTTTAGGTGGCAGGGTTACGCGAAGACTGTAGGACGACAGGAAAAAACATTGCTGGGCAAAGCCGCCGGTTGCAACGACGTGAAGGCCAGCGTGTTGTGCGCTTATCGTGAAGCGATGCTGCTGGCGCCCTGCCAGTCGCCACCCAGCGCCTTGATGAGGAAGACGGAGGTCAGCATGCGTTGCCCCAGCAACTGAGCCGCTTGGCGTTCGCTGTTGAGCTGGGACTGCTGGGCCGTGATCACGTCGAGATAGGTTGCCACGCCTCCTTCGTAACGATCCGTCGCGATGGTGAGCACGCGTTTGTTGCTGTCGATGGCCCGCAAGGCCTGTGTATGGGCCCTGTCCAGCGCGGCGACGCCGCTGATGCCGTCTTCCACTTCCTGCATGGCCGTCAGCACCACCCGGCGGTAGTTGGCCACCGTCACGTCGTAGCCGGCACTGGCAAAGTCCACATTGGCGCGGGTTCGGCCACCGTCAAAAATCGCCTGCGTTGCGGAGACACCAAACGACCACAGCAGGCTGGGCGCGTCAAACAGTGTGCGCAGGAATCGGCTGTCGACGCCGACGTTGGGCGCCAGAATAATGCTGGGATAAAACGCGGCTGTCGCCACGCCGATCTGGGCATTGGCTGCGGCCATCGCACGTTCGGCAGATGCCACATCAGGGCGACGCTCCAGCACGTCGGAAGGTATGCCCAGCGGAATCGGCGGAGGCCGCAAGGGAACGATCTGCGGTGCCAGTGAAAACTGCGGCGCTGGCGTGCCCGTCAGCGTGGCGATGGCATGCTCGAAGACGGAGCGCTGGCGTTTCAGCACGTCCACCTGCGTCAGCGTGGTGTCGAGCAGGGCCTGTTGCTGCGCCATGTCCAGGCCGGAGGTCGCCCCCAGGTCATGACGGTCTGTCGCCAGTCCCAGCGAGCGACGCTGAAGCGCAATGGAGCGTGTCAGCACGTCGAGTTCCGTGTCCAGCGCACGCAGGCTGAAATAGTTGACGGCCAGATCGGATGCCAGTACCAGGCGGGTGTTTTCAAGATCGGCCGCGGCCTGCTGCGCTGAAGCTTTCGAACCGTCGACCAGATCCTGCACACGGCCGGCAAGGTCAACTTCATAGCTGACGGCCAGCGTGGCGGCGACATCGTTCTGAATGGTCGAAAAATTGGGCGAGTTGTAGTTGGTCAGCGGCCGGTTGGCAGATATGCGCTGGCGCGCAGCGCGCAGGCCGAGACTCAATTGCGGGAACAGGTTGGCCGAGCTGGCCGCCACGGTGGCGCGCGCCTGTGCAAGACGTGCATTGGCCGCGGCCAGTGTCTGGTTGCCGGCCATGGCTTGTTGTTCAAGCGCATTGAGTTGCGGATCGCCAAAACGCTCCCACCAGGGGCCTTTCGCGAGCGTGTCACCGGGTGTGCTTTCACGCCATGGCGCTTCGAGTTGCCACGCTACGGGTATGGTCGCAGAAGGCCGGGCATAGTCGGGCGCCGTTGCACAGGCGCCCAGCAACACGGCTGTCCCTGCGACGAACCCGGCTTTGGCAACCGTCAGGAAATTCACGGCGCCTCTTTCTTCGCTGCAGGGCTGGCCTTCGCAGCAACAGACTGCGGCGGCTTGTCGTCTTCAGCCGCCGAAAAGGACACCTCATCGCCTTCTGAAATGGCATCGGACGGGTTCAGCACCAGTCGCTCGCCACCCGCCAGGCCATCGACCACTTCAACGTTGACGCCGTAATTCCGCCCCAGCTGCAGCGGCTTGAGATGAACCCGGTTCTTGCTGTCGATGGTGGCCACCTTGATGCCATCGGCGCGAATGATCAGCGCATTGTTGGGAATGGCAAAGCCCTTGCTCGCCGCCAGCGGTAGGGCCACCTGGACGAAGGCACCCGGCAGCAGGGTTCCCGCCGTGTTCGGAAGTGAAATCTCGACCTGCATGGAGCGCGAACTGGCATCGATGGACGCCGCCGTCCGCGCGACCTGGCCCTGGAATTTTTGCCCGCGCAACTCGGCCTGCGTCACAACAACGCTCTGCCCGCTCTTGATCAACTGGGCGTAGGTCTGCGGCACATTGACATACAGCCGCAGCGGGTCGGTCTGCGTGACCACAAACATGGCGCGCGCCACGCCGCCGCCTGCACCTGCATCGATCAGGTCGCCCGTGTCTACATTGCGCCTCGTGACCACGCCATCAGTAGGCGCCACGATGCGTTTGAAGTTGAGCAGCTGGTTCAGCCGCTGGACGTTGGCTTCGGCTGCTGCAAGATTCGCATTGGCCTGCGCGCTGGCGCTCCTGCGCTCATCCACTTCCTGCTGGGACACGGCGTCCTTGAGGCGCAGGGCCTCCCAACGGGCTGCAGTGCTTTTGGCAAGATCCAGACTGGCAGCGGCCTGCTGGCGTGCGGCAATGGCCTGGGACAGCTGCTGGTCAATTTCAGGAGTTTCAATTTCAGCGAGCAGTTCGCCCTTGGTCACGCGGCTGCCGATATCTTTTGTCCAGCGTTTGACATAGCCACCAGCACGTGCATAGATCGGTGACTGCACAAAACCCTGCAGCGTGCCCGGCAAGGACAGCGTCTGGCCGGCGTCGCTGGCTTTCACGACCGTGGTCTTGACGTAGTTCTTGTTGCGTTCGGTGGCGCTGGCTTCGAGTTCCTTGTTGTTGTGAATACGGCTGATCACGGTGCGCGCAGCACCCAGCGCCAGTATGACCATCACGATGACCACTGCAATTTTGGTGCGTTTGATCACCTCACCACGTTTGAGCAATTCACCCGACTCACCCGGTTCCACCGGGTGCAGGGCCAATGGGGCGTGGCGTTCTTCAGACATCTTAATTCTCCTGGGGTACGGCGCCTGCCGCCTGGGACGGCGATGCATTGCGCGAAGCCCGGCGCTCCTGGCGCCTGATCAGCCGTTGATGCACACCCGCGTAAATCACGGGCACAAAATACAGAGTCGAAACTGTTGCAAAAAGCAGGCCGCCAATGACTGCCCGTCCGAGGGGCGCATTTTGCTCAGCGCCCTCGCCAATGCCGAGAGCCATGGGAATCATCCCGATGATCATGGCCAGCGCTGTCATCAACACCGGCCGGATACGTGTGGCCCCGGCCTCCAGCGCCGCAGACAGCGGCGTGATGCCTTCGTCGCGACGCTGTCGCGCGAACGAAATGACCAGAATACTGTTGGCGGTGGCGACGCCCATGGTCATGATCGCCCCGGTCAGCGCCGGCACACTGAGGGTGGTCCCGGTCATGAAGAGCATCCACGCAATGCCGGCCAATGCGGCAGGCAAGGCAGTGATGATGATGGCGGCGTCTATCCAGGACTGGAAGGTCACCACAATGAGCAGATACACCAGCACGATGGCCATGGCCAGGCCTATGCCCAGACCGATGAACGATGCCTGCATGGTTTCAACCTGGCCGCGAATGGCGACCTGGTTGCCGCGCGCAAGCCTGGGTGCCATCTCATCGACCAATTTGCGGATCTGGCTGGCAATGCTGGCAAGGTCTGTGCCCTGCACGCTCACATACACATCAATCGCCGGCTGGATGTTGTAGCGCGACACGATGGGCAGTTGCCGCCCTGCCCGGGCCTCGACAAGGTTCCCAAGAAGCTGGTTGGGGTTCACAGGCGCGGCGGCGCCATTGACGCCGCTGTTGGCATTGGGCGTGGTGCCGATCGGGATACCCAGCAAGGCATCCACCGAATCAACGTTGTACTGGGGTGACTGCACCACCACGTTGTAGACAATCCCGTTCTGCGGATTGAGCCAGAACGCAGGCGCGGTCTGCGAGCTGCCCGACAAGGCGATGAGCACGTTCTGCCCGACATTGGCTGCACCCAGACCGAACTGCTGCAGGCGCGTGCGGTCCATGCGCAGATCGACCACGGGCCCGTCCAGGCGCTGATGGACGTGGGCATCGACAGCACCGGGTATTTTTTTAATTGCCTTGGTCAGTTCGGCGGCCAGTGCCGCGTTGCCCGCGACGTCGTTGCCGGTGAATTGCACGTCGATGGCTGCCGGCAGGCCGAAGTTCAGGATCTGCGTGGAGATGTCTGCAGGCTGGAAGAAAAATTCAACGCTGGGAAAGCGCTTGGGCAACTCCGCCCTCAGGAGCGTGATGAACTCTTCTGTCGGCCGGTGCCCTTCCTTCAGGGACATCAGGATTTCCCCGTCCATGGAGCCTATGGTGCCGGCATTGCTGTACGACAAATTGATGCCGCTGTTGGGAAGGCCAATGTTGTCGAGAATCGTTTCCAGCTGGTCGGCTGGCACCATTTCCCGGATGGCCTTCTCCACGGCATCGGCAATGCGCACGGTTTCTTCCACACGGGTGCCCGTGGGCGCACGCATGTGAAGCCTGATCTGTCCGGCATCCACGCTCGGGAAGAAGTCACGTCCCAAAAACGGATACAGCAGGCAGGACAGCACACAAAACCCAAAAAACAGCTGGGCAAACCTTTTGCGGTGCGACAGTGCCGACGACAGCGACAGCGTGTAGGCGCGCCGCACACGTTCGAACCGCGCGTCAAAACCGCGGTAAAGGCGCTGCAGAGGGCCCGGCTTCGCATCCGCTTTGGCGGCTTCGTGCACGCCGCCCATGAGCAACATCACCAATGTCGGCACCAGCGTACGCGAGAGGAAATAGGACGCGATCATCGCGAAGACGACCGCCTCGGCCAGGGGCACAAAAAGAAAACGCGCCACGCCTGACAGGAAAAACATGGGCACAAACACGATGCAGATACACAGCGTGGAGACAAAAGCAGCGGCACCAATCTCACTGGCGCCAGTGTCAATCGCCTCGTTCAACTCGGTGCCCATGTGCAGGTGGCGTTCGATGTTTTCGATGGTGACAATGGCCTGGTCCACCAGAATACCCACCGACAGGGCAAGCCCCCCCAGCGTCATGATGTTGAGCGTCTCACCGAGCGCGAACAGCGCCAAGACAGAGGCCAGAATGGACAGGGGAATGGTCAGTGCAATGATCAGCGTGCTGCGCCAGTTCCCGAGGAACAGCAACACCATCAACGCCGTCAGCGCGGCGGCGATCAGGGCTTCGGTGATCACGCCCTGCACGGCTGCCTTGACAAAAATCGACTGGTCAAACAGCGGGGTGACCTTCACGTCCGCCGGAAGAGTTTGTACCGCACGGGGCAACAGCGCACGAACGTTGGACACGATGTCCAGCGTCGAGGCGCCGCCATTCTTCAGGATGGACACGAGGACACCGCGCGCGCCGTCCTGCCGAACCACGTTGGTCTGTGGCTGGAAGCCGTCACGTACATAAGCCACATCCCGCAGGTAGGTCGTGACGTTGTTGGCGGTGCGCACCGGCAATTCATTGATGCCGGATATGGCATCCGGCGAGCCGTTCATGCGCACGGTGTATTCGGTCTCGCCGAATTTGACGGTGCCGGAGGGCAGGATCAGGTTCTGGGTGTTGACGGCATTGACAACGTCTGCGGGCGACAGTCCGCGCGCCTGCAGCGCCTGGGTATCGAGGTCGACCGAGATGACCCGCACCTTGCCGCCGTAGGGAAACGGTGAGGCCACACCGGGCACCGTGATGAGTTGCGGGCGAAGGCCCTGCACGGCGACGTCGAACAGCGTGTTCTCGGCCAGCGTCGCGCTGGACAGCGCGAGCTGCATCACCGGAATGCTGGAGGCAGAATATTTGATGACCAGTGGCGGCGTGATGCCGGGCGGCAACTGTCGCACCTGGGTCTGTACAGACGCAACAACCTGGGCGATGGCGGTCTGGATATTGACGCCGGGCTGAAAGAACACCTTGACGATGCTCACACCGGCGAGCGATGTTGATTCAATGTGCTCGATGTCGCTGACCACCGTCGTCAAACCACGTTCGGTCTGGCCGGCAATCCGCTGCCCCATCTCCTGGGCAGGCAAGCCGTTGTAGTTCCAGATGACACTGATCACCGGAATGTTGATTTCCGGGAAGATGTCGGTCGCCATATTCTTGAGCGCGAATGGCGTGGCCAGCACGATCAACATCGCCATCACGATGAACGTGTAGGGGCGCCTGAGCGCCAACTGGACCATTGACATGGACTTCAACTCCGGAGCGGGGGGTGCCCGGAATCATACGTGCGCATAGTGTTAAGCCAAGGTAAAGCAGCCCTCGGAAAACCCTTAGAGACCTTAGATTTTTTCGGTTTCCCCGGTGCGGGGCTGCCATTTCATCAGGCGCTTCTCGAGCTTGCCGACGATGCCGTCGAGCAGCAGTGCGAAGGCTGTCAGGACGACAATGCCGGCAAAGACAGTGTTGACGTCAAAGGTGCCTTCGGCCTGGAGGATGAGGTAGCCCACGCCTCGTGCAGATCCCAGATATTCGCCCACCACCGCGCCGACAAAGGCCAGCCCCACGGACGTGTGCAGGCTGGAAAACACCCAGCTGGTGGCACTGGGCAAATAAACCGTGCGCAGCAGTTGCCGCTGGTTGGCACCCAGCATGCGCGCATTGGCCAGCACGACCGGGCTGACTTCCTTGACCCCCTGGTAGACATTAAAAAACACCACAAAAAACACCAGCGTGATGGCGAGGGCCACCTTACTCCAGATGCCCAGACCGAACCAGAGCGCAAAAATCGGCGCCAGGATCACGCGCGGCATGGAGTTGGCCGCCTTGATGTACGGGTCCAGCACGGCTGCGGTGACCGGCGCCAAAGCCAGCCACAACCCACAAGCCAGCCCCAAAATGGTGCCTAGGCCAAAAGCCAGCACCGTCTCCAGCAAAGTGGTGCCAAGATGGATATAGATGTCGGCATTGCCCCGCAAGCCGTCAGGGAAAAAGGCGCTGGGGCCAAACCCAAAGGGCATGAACCAGCTCCAGATGCGGCCGGCAACCAGAATCGGTTCGCCCAGGAAAAAGGCGATTTGCTGGTCGCGTGAAACAAGATGCCAGCCGACCAGGCAAACAAGCAGCAGGCAGACCTGCCAGAGGCGCAGGTTGCTGTCAGAAGGTTTGATATGGCGCCACATGGTCAGGCGACTTTTTTGAGTTGCTGCGCATAGCCCTTGAGAACCTCATCGCGCAACACATTCCATATCTGCTTGTGCAGTTCAATAAACCGCGGATGGGTACGTACTTCAGCCACGTCACGAGGGCGCGGCAAATCGATCACGAACTCGCCTATGGGATGCGTGGCCGGTCCTGCCGACAGCACGACGACACGATCACTCATCGCAATGGCTTCATCAAGGTCATGGGTGATGAACAGCACCGCTTTCTTCTTGGCCGCCCACAACTCGAGCACTTCGTTTTCCATCAGCTGGCGTGTCTGGATGTCGAGCGCGCTGAAAGGTTCGTCCATCAGGATGATGTCGGGGTCCAGCGCCAGCACCTGCGCGAGCGCCGTGCGCTTGCGCATGCCACCAGAAAGTTCGTGTGGATAGCGGTCACCGAAACCACCGAGGCCGACGCGCTCAAGCCAGGCCTGAGCCTGCTGGCGTGCGGACGCATCCGGCACGCCACGGTACTGCAAACCAACCATCACGTTATCTATGGCGCTGCGCCAGGGCATCAGCGCTTCGGTCTGGAACATGTAGCCCGCGCGGGTGTTGATGCCGTGCAGCGCCTGGCCAAAAACCTTCACGCTACCTGCTGTCGGAGGCAACAGGCCGGCACCGATGTTGAGCAGCGTCGACTTGCCGCAGCCGGTCGGCCCGACCACCGAGACGAACTCGCCGGCATGGACGCGCAGCGTTGTGTTACCCACCGCTGTATAGCCCTGGGTGTTGTCTTTCGACCTGAAAGTGCAGGTGATGCCTTCCAGCGCGAGGGCGACGGGACTTGTCATGGCAGGACTATAAACGCAGGGCGTGCAGGGACTTCAGGTCTCCCCTGCACTGCGCTGCCTTGAGACTCAGGCCTTGAACCTGTCCTTGGCGCGGCGCGCAAACTCATTGGTGTAGAGCTTGCCAATGTCGATCTTGTCAGCCTTGATGGTGCTGTCAAAGCTGGCCAACGCCTTCAGCGCGGTGCGCGCACCGTCTTCCGGAATGATGCCGTCCAGCGAAATCGACTCGCGCACCTTGTTGAAGGACGCCAGATAAAGGGCGCGGTCGCCCAGCAGATAACTCTCGGGCACGGTCTTGATGATGTCACCCGGGCCGGCGGTCTGCAGCCACTTCAGTCCATGCACGATGGCATTGGCCAGCGCCTGACAGGTGTTGGGGTTCTTCTGGATAAAGTCCACAGGCGCATACAGGCAGGCAGCCGGCATGGTGCCGCCGAACACTTCCTGCGTGCCCTTGAGCGTGCGGGTATCACTGATGATCTTGACCTCGCCTTTTTGCTCCAGCATGGTCATGACCGGGTCGGTGTTGCTCATGGCATCGATCTGGCCGGAACGCAGCGCAGTGAGTGCACCTGCTGCGGTGCCGACGCCGATAAAACTGACGTCGCTTGCCTGCAAGCCTCCGCGCGACAACACCAGGTTGGCCATCATGTTGGTAGACGAGCCCGGCGCGGAAACGCCAATCTTCTTGCCCTTGAGATCGGCAATGGATTTGTAATTGGGCATCGCTTTGGTCGACACACCAAAGGCGATTTGCGGCGCCCTGCCCTGCAGGACAAACGCACGGAACATCTGGTTCTTGGATTGCAGGTTGATGGTGTGTTCGAAAGCGCCAGAGCACACATCGGCAGAGCCGCCCACGACCGCCTGCAGCGCACGCGCGCCACCCGCAAAGTCGCTGATTTCGACATCCAGGCCTTCGGCCTTGAAGTAGCCGAGTTGTTCGGAAATGGTCAGGGGCAGGTAATAAAAAGCGGCCTTGCCGCCGACGGCCATGGCAATTTTGGATTTTTCGAGCTTTGATTGCGCACGCAACGCAGGAAAAGCGAGCGTGGCTGCTGCAAGTGCAGTGGCACCGGCGAACGTGCGGCGCGAAAGCTTGCTGGATGTGTTCATGTTGGTGGGTCCCTTTGTTTTTTTAGATTGAAAGCAAGCTTATCAAGGCACAAAAAAACCCGCATCGGGGTCATCCCGTGCGGGTTAGTACCAAAAAAACCGGTCTGGTTAACGAATGGTTACGGGCAGTCCCGCGAGTGTCATGGAGGAGGTCAGGCGGCGGTCAGGCGATGCGCGTTTTGCGATCAGCGATAGCCTGAAAACAGAATGCAGATGTTGATGACCAGCGCCACAGCCCAGACACTGCTGCGTGTCTTCGCCATGTCAGCGACATACATGAGGACGTAGGCAATGCGCAGCACCACAAACATGAAAGCGAGGATGTCGAGCAGCGTCTGGCGCGCCTGTAACTGGTGGGCAATGATGACTGCCGCAAAAAAGAATGGCAGCGCCTCGAACGTGTTGGCTTGCGCTGCATTGGCGCGGGCGCGCCAGTCGGTTTGCCGTGCCAGCCATGCACGCGGGTTGTGGTTGTCGAAGCCGCCGTCACGTCGGGGTTTGTCAAAGGTGCCATATTTGGCAATGCCTGCGCAAATGATGGGCAGCACGGCCGCCACAAGAACACACCAGTAGGCAAATGTGAAGCGAGCAAAAGTCATTTCTAGTCAATCCTTGGAATCTGCAGGTCACACCACCGTGCCCAAGCAGCTTGCAAAATTCTAAAACAGCATGCGCCGCTATCTGCGGGGGTCAGCGTCGGTCAACCAACGCATGTGCGATGGTGCCCAGGTCCACGTATTCAAGTTCACTGCCCACAGGCACACCACGCGCCAGTCGCGTGACCTGCACACCGCGGCTTTTGAGCGCCTGCGCAATCACGTGTGCCGTCGCCTCGCCTTCTGCCGTGAAGTTCGTGGCCAGGATGACCTCCTGGACTTCGCGCACATCTGGAGCGACCGGCTGGCCCTGGTCATCCCTGGGCACGACGCGTTCAAAAAGCTTTTGCAGGCCAATGTCGTTGGGGCCTATGCCATCCAGCGGGCTCAGCTTGCCCATGAGCACGAAGTACAGGCCTTTGTAAGCCAGCGTTCTTTCCAGTGCAGCCTGGTCGGCCGGTGTCTCCACAACGCAGAGCTTGCTGCGGTCACGCTGCGGATTGGCGCACGTACTGCATACATCCGCTTCGGTCAGGGTATTGCACAGCGAACAATGCTTGATGCTGCCAACTGCATGTTCAAGCGCGGCAGCAATCTGCAGCGCGCCCTGCTTGTCATGCTGGAGCAAATGGAAAGCCATGCGCGCAGCGGACTTCGCGCCCACGCCGGGCAGCTTGCGCAGCGCCTGGGTCAGGCCTTCGAGGGCGTTGGTGTTTGGCATTTCGGGCAGGCAGTAGAAAGCGGCAGCAAGTCTGGACCGAAGATTGTTTGGTTGGGGGCCGTGCGCTCGGGCGTGCTACACGTCGGCCGGGCCATCCCGCGATGGTTCAGAACGGGAATTTCATCCCGCCCGGGAGGCCGGGCATGCCTTGCGTCAGCTTGCCCATCTTCTCCTGGCTCATATCTTCAGCCTTGCGCACGGCGGCGTTGAAAGCGGCTGCAACCAGGTCTTCCAGCATGTCTTTGTCATCGGCCAGCAGGCTGGGGTCGATCTCGACACGTTTGACATCGTGCTTGCAGGTCATGGTGACCTTGACGAGGCCGTTGCCTGACTCAGCAGTCACCTCAATAAAAGCGAGTTCGTCCTGGGCCTTTTTGAGGTTGTCCTGCATGGCCTGGGCCTGCTTCATGAGGCCGGCGAGTTGTCCTTTATTGAACATCGTGTTTTCCTTTAAAAATCTGTCTTGAACCTGTGTTTGATCATATCGGCCCGGCCACAGCCGCAGCCACAGGGCGAAGCACCGGTTTGATGCTGCCGGGCACCACCTTGCCGCCCCAGTTGCGCATCATGTCCTGCACAAAGGGGTCGTTCTGTATGAGTTCTTCGGCCTGGCGCTGGCGCTCCTGCTGCGCAGCCAGGTTGCGCCGTGCAGGCGTGTCGGCAACCGGGCCCACTTCGACCAGCACGCGAAGGGTTTCTGCACCGAGCAGCGCCTGCAGCGCCAGTTGCAGTTTTTCGCAGGCGGCCGGCTGGTTGAGTGACTGCCGCTCGACGCGCAAGGTCCAGTTTGCGCCGTCTCGCGCGCACAACTCCGATTGCAACGCCAGTTCACGCGTGAGGGCGTTGATGGCTTCGCCGGCAACCAGTTGGCCGACCAGATCGCTCCACTCATCGCCAAATGCTGTGCGCACCACCACCACGGGTGCAACAACCTCTGCGGTCCTGATCGATGGCGATCTGGATGCCGGATCCTGCGGCGGGATGACTTCAGCCGTGGCTGCGGAAACTGGACGCGACACTGGCGGCGAAGGCGCCGCTGCAGGTACTGGTATGGGCCTAGCGGCTGGCAGTGAAGGCACGGTCTCAGCCACGGGTTCAGGCGCTCGTACTGCGGCGACTGGTGGGACAACGGCCTGCTGCGCAGGCGGCGGTGCCGGGCGAGCTGGTGGCTGCGCGGCAGCCGGCCTGGCAGGCTCAGGCAGTGGCTTTTTTGAAGGCTCGGCGGCACTCCCCAATCCGGCGGCCTGGGTGGTCTGGCTGCCTTGCGGCTTGAAGGCCAGCAGGCGAAGCAGCACCATGGTCAGTGCGGCGTATTCATCCGGCGCCAGCCCGAGCTCTCCGCGCCCGTGCAGGCAGAGGCTGTAGAGCAGCTGGGTTTCATCGGCGGGCAGGGTTTGCGCCAGCCGGGCCGTCTCGGTGGCCTCAGGGTCGGCGTCATCATCGCCGGCGCCTGCCGCTTCCTGCGCCATCATTTCAGGCACGGCCTGCAGCACGGCCATGCGTTGCAGCACGGTCGTCATGTCTTCAAGTGTGGATGCGGCACTCAGGCCATGCAGGCGAAGGGCTTCCGAGGTTTCGACCACGGTCTTTCCGTCACCACGCGCCAGCGCATCGAGCAGGCGAAAAACATAGGAACGGTCAACACTGCCCAGCATCAGGCGCACGCTGGATTCCAGCAGTTCGCCCGAGCCAAACGCAATGGCCTGGTCCGTCAGCGACAGCGCATCGCGCATCGAGCCGCGCGCCGCACGCGCCAGCAACCGCAGGGCCTGCGCTTCGGCCGGAACGTTTTCAAATGCCAGCACCTGGCCCAGATGCTCAAGCACGGTCTCGGGGGCCATGGGACGCAGGTTGAACTGCAGGCAGCGCGACAGCACGGTGGCCGGCACTTTTTGCGGGTCGGTCGTGGCAAGTACAAATTTGAGGTATTCGGGCGGCTCTTCCAGCGTCTTGAGCATGGCATTGAAAGCCGTGTTCGTGAGCATGTGCACCTCATCGATCATGAAGACCTTGAAGCGCCCGACGACGGGCTTGTACACCGCCTGCTCCAGCAACTGCGCGATCTCATCCACGCCCCGGTTGGATGCTGCGTCGAGTTCGGTGTAGTCGACAAAACGCCCGCTGTCGATGTCCATGCACGCCTGGCAGACGCCGCACGGCGTGGCCGTGATGCCGCCCTGCCCGTCGGTCCCCACACAATTGAGCGACTTGGCAAGAATGCGAGAAATGGTGGTTTTGCCGACACCCCGCGTACCTGTGAACAGGTAGGCATGGTGCAGGCGCTGTGTGGTCAGTGCGTTGCCGAGTGCCTGCACCACATGCGACTGACCGACCATTTCAGAGAAATTTTTGGGCCGGTATTTGCGGGCAAGAACGAGATAGGACATCGCTACATTCTAAGTTGCCGGCACCGCCGGATACCGACGAAAAAAACAGCTCGCGTGAGGGCTATTCATCGTCATTTACAATCCATGGTGACGGGCCTTCCCGCATGGTAAAGCGGCCAACCGGGTCAGGTGGGGAACCAAGCAGCCCTAACTGTGGAGCCAGTGCCGGGGTCAAGGCTCGTCACCTTATTCATTGCTGCAGCCGCGCTTAAAAAGCGCCTCGCGCTGCCGCCGACTTCAACGCATCACTTCCTCAATGGCCGCCGTGGTCTGCACGGCGTGTTCGGCAATCTGGGCCGACATCAGGGCCAGCGACGCCAGCGGGTAGGTGCCACTCAGAATGCCCTTGTAGGCGATTTCGGCAGCGACAGCATCGCTGCCCAGGCCTTCAAGTGCAGCGGTGATGCAGTGTTCCAGCCCGTCGAGGCCCGCATCACCGTACAGCTCTTCGCCCTCGTGGGTCACGCGGTAGTCGTGCTTGCCGCGGCCAGAGGGGTCTATGTTGAAACGAACGATCATGAAATTCCCGGATTTGCTATTGATTCAGTAGCTGCTTACGCACGTATTTAAAGGGCTGGCGGCCTTTTTAATGCCTGAAAAGGGGCTTTTTTACCGTCTTGGGCGCGGTTTGCAATACTTTTTGGCCTGTGGAAGGTCAATTGTTAATATGGAACTTAACAAATCAGGGCGCGAGGTAGAGATTGAACGCGCCCGAGGTCGCCTGGAGACGCAGTAAACCGACCAGATCAGACGGCAGTTCTTTGACCTGATCGGGGTTGAGCGCCACAAACACCCCGCCCTGCTTCACACGTTTGGCAAGTTCGGCGTTATCCGCCACTGCCCTCGCCTTGCCCAGTGAATAAAACGAGGCTGAATAAGGCAGGTCACCCATGAACAGAAGCGGTTGCGTACCGGTCTTGCGAAGGTCGTAAGCCGCGACGGCGGTTTTGGCCGTCTTCCAGCTGTCCACACGTTGCTGATTGAGAAAAAACGCGGCAATCAGACCTGCCATCACGACCACACCAAAGGCCACCACAGAATCCACACGGCGCGTGCGCACGTCGGCAGCCAGCCAGCCGGCAGCCAGCAAAGCCAGCGCGGGCAAGGCAGGCAACACGTAGGTCCAGAGAATGTTGCCGGACATGGTGAAGAACAGGCAAGGCGCGACCGACCAGGCCAGCAGGTACAGACGCCAGTTCCTGGGCGATGGCTGCGCAGGTGAGTCCGACACGGCCAGGGCTTTTTTGCGGCCGAAAGCCAGAAGCGGTAACAACAGCGTCCAGGGCAGGCAGGCTGCCAGTGCCAGCAGCCAGATGGCGCCGCGTGCGGTAGCGTGCGCCGTGCCGTATTTGTCGCCGGCCCAGCCGGTCACGGTGAAGCGCCTCCAGTGTTCACCGATAAAAAAGTATTCCCAGAAGCCGGGCGTACGCATTTCGGCCAGCCAGTACCAGGGCACGGCGATCACCAGCATCAGCAGGATGCCGCGCAGCCACGGCAGGCGCTTCCATGCGTTGACGATGTTGCCGGTAAAAACGGTCCACAGAAATATCGGAATGCCTGCCAGCACCAGTGCGATCGGCCCCTTGGCCAGCAGGCCCAGCCCAAGACCGATGAACAGCAGCCAGCCTTCATTTGGACGCGGTGCATCGGCGCGCTCAAACGCGGTCCAGAAACCACGCATGGCCAGCGTGGTGCCGAGCACCAGCGCCATATCGGTCATGACGGCTGCCGATGCGATGAAATACAGCATGGTGCCGCTCATCACGGCCACGGCCAACAGGGCTTCGCGTTTTGACCATCGGCGCGCCCAGTCCCAGACCAGCCAGGCTATCAGCACCGCGAGCAGGAAGTAAGGCAGGCGCGCGGCAAACTCGTTAAAACCGAACAGCTTGAGGCTGGCGGCGGTCAGCCAGGTCGACAGCGGCGGCTTGGCCCAGAACGGCACGCCGTAGTCGTACCAGGGTGTAATCCAGTCGTTGAGCTCGACCATCTTGCGGGCCACTTCGGCATAACGGGCTTCCGTGGTGTCGGTCAGCGGATAGAGGCCGAGCGTCAGCAGGCGCAGCAGTGCAACGATGGCCAGCGTCCAGCCCAGCAACTTGCCGGTCTGTTGAGTCTTCAGGTTCATGAATGGATGGATGAGGTGGAGGCCGGCGTGGCTGATGGTGTGACGGCAGGTGTGGCTGCGGTGTTCAGCACGGCGGGAAGGTATTCGTCCAGCAGGTACAGCGGGCGACGTTTGCTTTCCATGAACAGGCGGCCGAGGTATTCGCCAATGATGCCCATGGCCATCAACTGCAGGCCACCGAGTATCAGGATCGTCAGGATCAGGGTCGGAAAGCCCTTGACCGACTCACCGACCGTAAGGGTTTTGACCAGAAGGAAAAGCGCATAAACAAAAGCAGAGAAGGCCGTCAGGAATCCGGCGTAACTGGCGAGCCGGAGCGGCACGACAGAAAAGCCGGTGATGCCCTCAATCGCAAAATTGAGCAGCTTGAAATACGGAAACTTGGTGGAGCCCGCCGCGCGTGAGTGGCGGTCGTACTCAACAATCACCTGCTTGTAGCCCACCCAGGCGAACAAACCCTTCATGAACCGGTTGCTCTCCGGTAACTGATTAAGCGACTCGACGGCACGACGGCTGAGAAGGCGGAAGTCGCCCACGTCCTCGGGAATGGGCACTTCCGACAGCCAGTTGATGAAGCGGTAAAACCAGTGGGCCGAGAATTTCTTGAACCAGGTCTCGCCCTCGCGCGTCTTGCGGCGCATGTTGACCATGTCCGCGCCCTGCCGCCACGCGTCGACCATGCCGGGAATCAGCTCGGGCGGGTCCTGCAGGTCGGCATCGATCAACACGACTGCATCACCGCGCGCCAGCTTGAGGCCGGCGCTCATGGCGGACTCCTTGCCGAAGTTGCGGCTCAGCGATGCAAAGCCCGCGCGCGGGTCGGCGGCCTGCAGTTCCTTCAGGATGCGCAGAGTGCCGTCTTTGCTGCCGTCGTTGACGTAAATGACTTCCCAGCCGCCTTCGAGGCCTTCCAGCGCAGAAGCCAGGCGGCGATGAAAAATGGGCAGGACATCTTCCTCGTTGTACGCAGGCACAACGATGCTGAGCGCACACGGTGCAGTGAGGACAGCAGGTCCGGGCACTTCAAAAGTTGAATTCATCAGGCGAAGGTCCAGGAACGGTTAAGTCGATAAGTCAGGCCAAGTACCAGCAATGTTGCAAGCGCCTGGGCCACGAGGTAATGCCAGCCGAGCCAGTGCGCACCAGCCCACACCAGTGCGCCGTTCACCAGTGCACCGGCAACAGCCACGGCCAGGAATCTGGGAACAGCCAGCTGATGGCGGACCGTCGCGCCCGGAAACGTGAGATGCCGGTTCACGACATAAGACACAGCAGCGCCACAAAGTGCACCTGCCACAGCCGACGGTGAAGGCGCCAGCCCGAATACTTCGACCAGTATGAGCAGCACGGCGTAATGCACCGCGGTTGCGATGCCACCCGCCAGTGTGTACCAGAAAAAGACCATTGCACTCCGAAGTTTGGTTCGGCCCGGATTTTAACAAGGCGGGCGTTGGGTTGGCCCCAAAACAGCGCCTTGATGTTGACATCGCCCGCCCTAAGTGCGTTATATTGAATGCATGTTTGAAGTACTGGTGTACGTCTACGAAAATTACTGGCAAGGTGACGCTTGCCCCGAACTTCACCATCTGGGCCGCAAGCTCACGGCAGCCGGTTTTGAAGCCGAGGAAATCCAGGCAGCCCTGATCTGGCTCGATGGGCTCAACACCGCGGCGCAAAGCACGCAGATCTGCCTGCCGCCCAAAGACAGCGCCCACCCGTCCACCGGCCAGCACGCCACGCAAGGCGTACAGGCGCAATCCAGCGACAGCTTGCGTATTTATTCGGTGACCGAACAGGAACACCTGGGTGCCGAAACGCTGGGTTTTGTAAGCTTTCTCGAATCGTCAGGCGTGCTGCCACCCCACATGCGGGAAATCGTTTTGGACCGCGCCATGGCCGCCCCCGGCGACCCGCTGAGCCTGGACGATCTCAAGATCATTGTGCTGATGGTGTACTGGAGTTTTGGCGAAGAGCCCGACGCGCTGGTGCTCGATGAACTCTGTGACGACACAGAACAGCGGCTGGCGCATTAAGCCGCGCATTCGCATTACGTCTTATTCGTGACATGTGCGGCCGTTGAGCGCTTGCCCGGCTTGGGGTTGTGCTGCGCCAAGCCTCCTTCGCCACACCCGTCATCGGCTTCTCACCCGGTTTAAAGCCAGGCTTCCCGCCCAGCTGGCATGAAACGAACCAATCAGTTCAACAGCCGTTCGGGATTGGCATCCAGCTTGGCCAAAGCGTCGCGTGTCGCACGCACCGTCAGCGCTTCGTCTTCCGTGGGCACCAGCAAACCGGCCTGCAGATAGGCCGCCAGACGGCGCGCCTGTATGAGGAAATTCCGGCCATCGGATGACGCGAACAGGTGCAACTGCTTGCGGTCGCTGCGCCAGGCGAACTGGACATGGCTGGTTTTACCGTTGTGGTCAAGCGTGAACCAGGCCCCAAGTTGCAGCTCGTGCGCCCAGGCACGCATGGCATCGGTCGGCTGGCTTCCGCCATCGGTGATGACCTGGATGTCGGACGCATCGATGCCAATCATCATGACCAGGCTCTCGGTGTCCAGCGGCAGGTCACCGACGTCCTCATCAGACAGATAGTCTTCAAGGTTGGCCAGCCGTTTGGCCATGGTGTCGATGCGCTCGCTCGAAATCGCATCGGTCTTGGACATGAAGGCATCGGCCAGCGTGTCGCTGATGGTTTTGATATGGCCGTCCTGGACTTTCACCTCCAGGCCGAGCATGGACATGCCGATGCGCAGCAGCTGCAGCAGCTTGGGCAGGTCGGAAATCACCTTGGCCCGGTCCACACGGTTGGGTTTGGCGCTGGCCGCCCAGACGAGGTCGGCGGCGGCCCGCTTGAGGGTAATGGTCTCCTCGTGCTGCGGCCCATTGCGCATCGCAGCCAATGCCAGAACCTCGGCCCAGACCTTGAACAGGAACTCGCGAATTTCGTCACGCACCGGCATGTCGTTGAGCATGTTGCGCAACTCGATGGTGTACTGGATGGCCATGGTCTCTTTTTGCTCGACCTGCTGCGCCACACTCACCACACGGGCGGCAGTGCCCTGCCCCGAAAGGAATTTGGACAGGAATTTCTGGAACTCGTCATACACCAGCTGGAACACACGGCGTCCGGTTTCAGGGTATTGCTCGATCACCTGGACGATGCGCTTGATCTCGACCTCGATGGCACTTCCGGTCACACCGGCATCAAAGCCCAGCACGCTGGAGCCCATGCGGTCGATCAGCATGCGTGCCGGATGCTGCATGGTGCCAAAAAACTCGGGCTCTGAAATCGCCACCCGAAGCACGGGCATTTGCAGGCGCGCAAACCAGACACGGATGGCCGGCGGAATGCGGTCTTCGGCCAGAATGCTCTGGAACATCAGGGCGACGATCTCAATCGTCGCTTTTTCGGAAGACGTGGTCGCCGCCTGTTTGAGTGCAGTGGTGCGCTGGCGCAGCGCCGTGGCGGCCTGGTCCACATGGGCCACTTCATACACCTGGTCTGGAGCATCGGCCAGCATGGTGCGTTCGGCATCCGATGCCTGCATGCCGACAAGGGCTTGGGCCAACTGTGGCGAAGCCTGGGCGGAACGGGTGTCGTCAAAGCCCTCGACCTGGCTCGACAGCATGCGTTTGAGTTGCCCCATCACGCCCTGTGCTCGCATTTTTGTCCTCGCCAGCGGCGAAGTGTTGGTCTGCATGCGGGTTTCTTCGAAGGTACGGTTGGCGCCGCCTGCGTTCCATCCACCGCCCCCGCCACCGCCACCGCCACCGCCACCGCCACCGTCAGTACCACCGCTACCGGAGCCACCGCCTCTACCGCCAGTTCCCCCGCCACCGCCACCGCCACCTCCGCCCAGGTTGCCCTGACCGGAAGGCTGATCGGCGGATTTCGCGTTCTTGCCCCGCGGCGGTTCGGCAAGCTTGCCCACAGCCTTGTTGGTGCTCTCGGATGATTTGGTGCGCTTGACGAGGGGGCGCAGGTCAATCTCGGCCATCACGCCATTGCTGACCAAAAAGGCATTGGCCTGGTGATAGGCTTCCAGCAGGTGTTCGGCCAGCCGGGACTGGACAAGGTCCTGGACCATCATCCAGGATTCGCGGGTGAGCTGGGATTCGGCCCACTGTGCCACCAGCTTTTCTGCCAGCACCTCTGGCCTGAGCACATCATTCTTCTGGAGCTCGGAGATGCCCTCCAGGGACTGGATGCGCAGGCGAAGGTCGTTGAGTTCCCAGCTGGCGAAGTCCAGCAGGCGCAGGGCCAGCCTGGAAGACAAAATTTTGTCTTCCATGACTTCGTTGCCCATGAGTTCGAATTTGCCGGTATCCAGCAGCGACTTCGACGCGGCAGAAACGACCGGTGCCTGTTGCGCTTTTTTCCAGGCTTTGGAGGTGCCGGCCACCCAGGCGGCACTGCAGGTCCTGAAAGCCACCCACGCGTCGCGTCTCTCCTGCATTTCGGGCGCGCTGCCCGGCTGGTCTACAAGCTCGGAGAGCCTGTTGAGGATTTCTTCGGCCAGTGGCGGCAGGACCATTCCGGCCTGCTGCACGAACAGTTCGCGTACCTCCGCGGCCAGAAGATTGTTTTTGTTGTTATTCGCTGCCACAAACGTTGGAAAGCTATTTTGGTTAATTGATCTGCAGCTTACACCGTAGCGCCCGCATTCGGGTCGTTGGGATCCTCATCTTTTTTCACTGTCCCTGTCTTGATCAGGTCTTCCCGCTTGATGCCCAGCCACATCGCAATGGCCGCAGCCACAAATACGGAAGAATAAATGCCAAACAAAATCCCGATCGTCAACGCCAGCGCGAAATAAAACAGCGTCGGCCCGCCGAACAGCAGCATGGACAACACCATGATCTGCGTGGATCCATGGGTGATGATGGTACGGCTGATGGTCGATGTGATGGCGTTGTCAATGATCTGGACCGTGTCCATCTTGCGATAACGGCGGAAGTTTTCACGAATCCGGTCGAAAATAACCACAGATTCGTTCACCGAGTAGCCCAGCACCGCCAAAACGGCCGCCAGCACCGACAGTGAAAACTCCCACTGGAAGAAGGCAAAGAAGCCCAGGATGATGATCACGTCGTGCAAATTGGCGATGATGGCCGCCACGGCGTACTTCCATTCGAAGCGGAACGCCAGGTAGACCATGATGCCCAGCACCACCATGCCCAGCGCCTTGAGGCCGTCGTGGGCCAGTTCCTCCCCGACTTGCGGGCCCACAAACTCGGTGCGCTTGAGCACCACCTGCGGGTCAATCGCCTTGAGGGCGGTGATGACTTTCTCGCTCTGCTGGGCCGTGCTGACGCCCTTCTGGGCCGGCAGCCGGATCATCACGTCGCGCGAGGTCCCGAAGTTCTGGACCTGCACATCGGTGAAACCGAGGCCGGACACCGTGGTGCGCAACTTTTCGACGTCAGGTGCCTGCTGGTAGGCGACTTCCATCACCGTGCCGCCGGTGAACTCCACCGACAGGTGCAGTCCACGCGAGAACAGGAAAAACACGGCCAGCGCAAACGTCACAAACGAGATGACGTTGAAGATGAGCGCATTCCGCATGAACGGAATGTCTTTGCGAATCTTGAAAAATTCCATGACTGATAGGTCCTGCTGGTGTTATTTCGCGGAAACGCGTGGTTTGGATTCAGGCAAACCTGTGGGTACAGTTTCTGCGCCACGCCAAACTGTGCCGATCGACACGGATTTCAGCTTCTTTTGCCGGCCGTACCAGAAGTTCACCAGTCCGCGCGAGAAGAACACGGCCGAGAACATGCTGGTCAAAATACCGATGCAGTGCACGACGGCAAAGCCGCGCACCGGGCCTGAACCGAAGGCCAGCAAGGCGAGGCCGGCAATCAGCGTCGAGATGTTCGAGTCCAGGATCGTCGCCCAGGCGCGTTCGTAACCGGCGTTGATGGCCGCCTGCGGCGACGCGCCATTGCGCAGCTCTTCACGCACCCGTTCATTGATCAGCACGTTCGAGTCAATCGCCATACCGAGCGCGAGTGCCATAGCCGCCATGCCCGGCAAGGTCAACGTGGCCTGCAGCATGGACAGGATGGCCACCAGCAGCAAGAGGTTGACCGCCAGCGCAATGCCGGAGAACAGCCCGAACAGCATGTAGTACAGGGCCATGAACACGACGATCACGGCAAAGCCCCAAGCGACACTGTGGAAACCCTTGGAGATATTTTCAGCACCCAGCGTCGGGCCAATAGTGCGTTCTTCGATGATTTCCATCGGTGCAGCCAGTGAACCTGCGCGCAGCAGCAGTGCCAGGTCGTTGGCTTCAGTCACGCTCATGGAGCCGGAAATCTGGAAGCGGTTGCCCAGCTCACCCTGGATGACCGGTGCCGTCAGCACCTCGCCCTTGCCCTTTTCGAACAGCACGATCGCCATGCGTTTCTTCAGGTTTTCGCGGCTGGTGTCGCGCATGATGCGGCCGCCCTTGGCGTCCACCGTCAGGTCGACCTTGGGTGCCTGGTTTTGCGAGTCAAAGCCGGGCTGGGCGTCGGTCAGGCTTTCGCCGGTGATGACGACCTGCTTCTTGACGATGACGGGACGGCCATCGCGTTCAAGATAACGCTCGGAGCCGAAAGGCACCGGGCCGGTGTTGGTTTCGGCGGCGCGGCCCTCGGCACTTTCGTCGACGAGGCGCATTTCAAGGGTAGCGGTACGGCCCAGGATGTCCTTGGCCTTGGCGGTGTCCTGCACGCCGGGCAGTTGCACCACGATGCGGTCCAGGCCCTGCTGCTGGATCACCGGCTCGGCCACGCCGA
>JAZKDR010000028.1:0-41194 GCA_040387435.1 Pseudomonadota bacterium | reverse complement strand
TTCGCCAAAGAAACCTAACGAAAAGAAAGGCGACCCTGTTCGTCGTCCCTACGCTGCGCTACGGGCACCCTGCGATGCTCGCGTCAGACGGGGTCTGAAACAACTCGCTTCGCTCAAACAAGTTTCAGCCCTGATCCGTCTGCCCCTGCGCTTCTCGGCTCCTCTGCAAGGGTTTTGAAGAGGAAGTCGGGGACGAAGTCCGCCTTCAAGCGCTTCGCGCTTGAAGCCTCCCCGAATTAATTCCCCCAAACCCCTGCTGGCCGCGCCGAGGAGCGCAGATGGAGTCGGCATAAAGGGGAAAAACTTGTTTGAGCCGAAGGCGAGTTGTTTTTCCCGCCGACGTAATCGAGCACCGCAGGTTGCCCGTAACGAAGTGAAGGGACGCGGACTGGGGGTCGCCTTTTCTTTTGGTTACTTTGCTTTTGGCGAAGCAAAAGAAAAGTGACTTGCTGCCGGGCAACCCCCGGCCTGGCAGTGAAGGGCACCACCCTCAACCACCCCAGACCTAAGGCTTCAAAACCGCAACAGCCCCGGAAAAACTAAAAAACGCCAACACAGTAGACAGCAAAATAATGCGCGCAATCCGCCCGTTATCAGCCCCAAACCGCTCAGCCAGAATCGCAATATTGCTGGCACTCGGCAGCGCCGCCACGAGGACGACGACGGTCAGCGCAAAGCGGTCCAGTGGCAAACCAATCGCGATGGCACCCCACCCCATCAGGCCCAACAACACCGGGTGCACCACCAGCTTGATAAAGGCCACAGGCAGGTAGTCGCCCAGTGGCGTGCGTGTGGTGGCGTTCATCTGCGAGCGGGCCAGGATGGCGCCTATGGTGAACAGGGCGACGGGTGAGGCAGCATCGGCCAGCATGCCAATCGTGGCCATCACAGGCGTCGGCAGGCTGACCGCAAAGGCAGACGACAGCCCACCCAGCACAATCGCCCAAGGCAGCGGGTTGATGAGCATGCCCTTGAGCGCCATGCGCATGGCCTTGGCGGCACCATGTTCATCGGCGCCGTCCAGCTGCGACAGCGCGATGCACAGCGACGACGTGAGGATCATGTCGACGGCGATGGTGGCGATGGTGGGCCCTGCGGCCTGCGCACCCAGCAATGCCACCAGCAGCGGCACCCCCATGAAGCCGGTGTTGGGGAAGGCCGCCACCAGCGCGCCGAAGGAGGCGTCTGTCCAGCCGATGCGGCCGCGTCGTGTCAGCATGATCGTCAACGCGACCATGACAAAGGCACACAGGGTGTAGACGCCTATCAGGGTGCCGTCCAGCAACTGTGCAATCGGCGTGTTCGCGCCAAAGCGGTAGAGCATGCAGGGCAGCGCGAAGTACAGCACAAAGGTGTTGAGCCCCGGGATCGCGGCCTGCGGCAGGAAACCGCGGCGCGCCGCCACATAACCGCAAAGCACGAGCGCAAAAAATGGAAAGGTGACCAGGAGAATGCTTAGCACAAAGGCAATTGTCGCCTGCAAGCTTGGCATCAACCTGACTGGCTATGATTCTGTCTTTCGCGCGCTTTTGCCTTCACGCCTGTCCGTCTGCCTGCATGTCGTCACCCTCTCCTGCTTCCCCTGTCGCCTCCCCCATCAACGCCGGTTTGAACATCGCCCAGCAGGAAGCCGTGAACTACATGCACGGCCCCTGCCTGGTGCTGGCGGGCGCGGGTTCCGGCAAGACACGGGTGATCACGCACAAGATCGGCCGGCTGATCCAGACAGGCATGAAGGCCGAACAGATAGCGGCCATCACCTTCACCAACAAGGCCGCCGCCGAAATGCGTGAGCGTGCCAAGTCATTGATCGGCAAAAGCGCCAAGGGCGTGCTGATCTGCACCTTCCACGCCCTGGGCGTGCGCATGCTGCGCGAGGACGGCGATGTGCTGGGCCTGAAGCAGCAGTTCTCGATTCTCGACAGCGACGATGTCACAAGTATCCTCAAAGACGCAGGCGGCAGCACCGACGCAGCGACGGCGCGCCAGTGGCAGTGGACCATCAGCAAGTGGAAGAACATGGGTCTCAACTCGGAACAGGCCCAGGCCCAAGCCAGCGGCGACGAGGAGAACCTGATCGCCCGCATCATGGCGCGTTATGAAGAGCGACTGACCGCCTACCAGAGCGTGGATTTTGACGACCTCATCGGCCTGCCGCTCAAGCTGCTCAAGGACCATGAGGCGGTGCGCACGAAATGGCAGCAGGCGCTGGGACATGTCCTCGTCGATGAATACCAGGACACCAACGCCACACAGTACGAGGTGCTGAAACTGCTGGTCGGCGCCCGGGGGCGCTTCACGGCCGTGGGGGATGATGACCAGTCAATCTACGGCTGGCGCGGCGCGACGCTGGACAACCTCAAGAGGCTGCCGCAGGACTACCCCAACCTCAAGGTCGTCAAGCTGGAGCAGAACTACCGTTCGACCAGCGCCATCCTGCGCGCGGCCAACAACGTCATCGGCCCCAACCCCAAGCTGTTCCCGAAAACGCTGTTCAGCGAACTGGGTGAAGGCGAGCCGGTGCGTGTCATCGATTGCGACAGCGAAGAGCACGAAGCCGAACGCATCGTGGCCCGCATCCAGAGCCTGCGCGCCGAAGGCAGCCTGCAGGCCGAGGGCAGCCAGCACCGCGACTGGAAAGACTTTTGTGTGCTGTACCGCGCCAACCACCAGGCCAGGGTGTTTGAAAAAGCCTTCCGCAAGGCCAACATTCCCTACAAGGTGTCGGGCGGGCAAAGTTTTTTCGACCGTGCCGAAATCAAGGACCTCTGCAGCTGGCTGCGCCTGCTGTCGAACAACGACGATGACCCGGCCTTCCTGCGTTCGGTCACCACACCCAAGCGCGGCATCGGCCACACCACGCTCGGTACGCTGGGTACGTTTGCCACGCAGTACAAGCTGAGTTTGTTCGAGGCGCTGTTCAGCAATTCGCTGGGCTCGGTGCTGCCGGCCAAGGCCGTCGGTTCGCTGCACGAGTTTGGGCGTTACCTGAACGACCTCGAATACCGCGCCAAGCAGACCATAGGCGCTGATGATGCCAAGGTCTTTTTGCTGGAGTGGCTCAAGGAAATCGACTACGAAAAGCATCTTTACGACGGCGAGGACAGCGAAAGAGCCGCCGCCACACGCTGGACCAACGTGATGGATTTCGTCGACTGGATGTCGGCACGTTGCGGTGGCCAGATGGACGAGACCGGCGGCATGGTGACCGAGCGGGAACGCAAGAACCTGCTCGAAGTCATACAGACCATTGCGCTGCTCTCGACCATTAGCGAACGCGAAGGCGACCAGAACCTGGTGACCCTCTCGACGCTGCATGCCGCCAAAGGCCTGGAGTGGCCGCATGTGGTGCTGGCCGGTTGTGTGGAGGGCCTGCTGCCCTTCAAGCTGGAAGACGACGACGGCACCAACACGGACAACATCGCCCTGCGCCTGCAGGAAGAGCGCCGCCTCATGTATGTGGGCATCACCCGCGCCCAGCGCACGCTCGCCGTGAACTGGCTGCGCCGGCGCAAAAAGGGCCGGGACACCATTGCCGGCATACCCAGCCGCTTTATTGCGGAGATGGCACTGGACAAGGCCACGGTGAAGGAAGACCCGCGGGAAAAGCTCAAGGCCCTGCGTGCGGAGTTCGCGAAAAAGTCGGCTGACTCGATTGCGGCTGCGGCGGCGTCCACCGACATACGCTGATGCGTTGAGGCCATGGCGTGAGGGGTGCCCTGTTGCCACATGACGTTAAATTACCTCAGATTTACCTGCCGCCAAACAAAACCCGCGCACACTCATGTCATAGTGCCGCAGCTGCCGTGCCTGCCGTGCGACAGCGACTGATGCGCCTCATGGATACCTGATGACACCGACTCAACGACGCCTTGCCCTGCTGCTGATCGCCGCTTTCACCCTGCCCCTGGGGGCGTTTGCACAAGGCGCAGCTCCCGCCGAATGCACGCCCGCCAAGGAGATGAAGGCGTCCGAAATTTTTGGCCTCTGGTCGGCCAGTTTCATGAATCCCCCCGCAGGCCTGCCCGACCGGGCCACCTTATTGCTGGAGCGGCATGCCGAATTCTCCGAGAGCCTGGCCGGCGCCGTCAGCCGCAACATGGACAGCGTGCGTGGAAAACCTGCGGCAGGCCATGCCGCCAAAGCGGCCCTCGCAGGCGACCTGGATGAAGGCATGCTGTTGCTCGACGAATCCTCCGATCGCATCAGCATCACCGGCACCTGGAATGGCGAGATGGTGCCCGGCTCCTGCGGCAAGGTCTTCAGGGGTGTCTGGAAGGACACCAGCAAAACCGCTGCGCCCGATGCAGCCGACGTGCCCTTCACACTGACGCGCCTGCCATGAAAAAACATCTCGCCCTGTGCAGCGTGGCCGCCATGTGGATGCCTGTCGGCGAGGCGCTTGCGCAAGCCACGGGCGCACCGCCAGCGCCCGGCTGGCAAAGCTGCCAGGCCATGACGGCCAACCCGGCAGGCCAGCTCAAATGTTTTCAGGACTGGGCTGCCGCGCAATCTGCGCCTGCGCCCATCGCTGCCCTGCCTGTTGCTGCACCGGTCGCCCCGCAGCTGTCGCCCCCGGCATCCGCCGGCGCCATGTCGCCCGCAGAACTTGCAGCGCTGCCGCCGCTGCCCGTTGCCGCCGCCGACGCGTCTCGCAAACCCACCGGTTGCCGCGACGACAACTACTCGGCGCTGTCGCGCTTCTGGGAACTGCAACGCGGCAGCGATTGCGACACCTTTGGCCTGCGCGGCTACAAACCGACCACACTCGCGTTCGTCGCCTCGGACAGCGTCAACACACAACCGTCGTCGACAGCCGCCGGCCACACGGCACTCACCGCCCTGCCCTACACGCGGCATGAACTCAAGATTCAGCTGTCGGTGCGTACCAAGGTTGCGAAAGGCATGCTCAAGGCCGGCGCAGAAGATTCGCAGGACCTGGACTCGCTGTGGTTCGGCTATACCCAGCAAAGCTACTGGCAGCTGTTCAACGGTGCGCTGTCACGCCCCTTTCGCAACACCGACCACGAACCCGAAGTCGTCTACATCTACCCGCACCAGGTCCCCCTCGGTGGCGACTGGAATTACCGGCTCTCGGGTGTCGGTGTGGCGCACCAGTCCAACGGGCAATCATTGCCGCTGTCGCGCAGCTGGAACCGCGTGTACCTCATGGGCGCTGCTGAAAAAATACTCAGCCCCACGTCCAGCCTGAGCCTGCAGGGCAAGGCCTGGCAGCGCATCAAGGAGTCGTCAGGCAACGACGACAACCCCGGGATCGAGAACTACGTGGGCCGCGCAGAAGTGGCCGGCAACTGGCAGATCAACCAGACCGACAGCCTCGGCCTGACGCTGCGCCATTCGCTGACCAGCCAGGCCCGCGGCTCAGCCAGGCTTGACTGGATGCTGGCACCCAGCTCGGCACCGCGGTACACCGGCCTGCGTTACCACCTGCAGCTTTTCAGCGGCTACGGCGACAGCCTGGTCGATTACAACCGCAGGCGTACCGTGCTCAGCCTGGGCCTGAGCCTGGTCGACTGGTAAGACCGTCCCGGCGCAGGGGCCTGCACGGACTGGCCCCCATGTCCCACAGCGGCGCATGCCAGCCTGGTGCATGCTCGCCAGATGACGCCTTTTTTATGTGACGCTGACGTCGTTCAGCTCCTCCCCGTCCGCTGCGGCATCGCATGACACCCCCTGATCTTTTCACGCAGGCCTGCCTCATCCTTGGCGTGCTGCTCATCGCCATGACGATTGGCGGTTCGTTCATCAAGCGCCTGCCGCTGAGCGCCGCCATGCTCTACCTGTGCATAGGCATCGCCATCGGGCCCTGGGGCCTCGGCCTGCTGGTGCTGCGCCCGACGCGCGATGTGGTGCTGCTCGAGCGCCTTACCGAAGTCGCCGTGCTGATCTCGCTCTTCACCGCTGGCATGAAACTGGAACTGCCCCTGCGTGACCGACGCTGGCGCATTCCGCTGCAACTCGCCTCGGTCTCCATGGTCATCACGGTCGGTGTGATTGCGGCCATCGGCATGGGGCTGATGGGTATGTCGCCCGGCGCGGCGATATTGCTGGGCGCCATCCTGGCACCGACCGACCCGGTGCTCGCATCCGAAGTGCAGGTGGCCAACCCCGGTGACCGCGATCGCCTGCGTTTTGGCCTGACCGGTGAAGGCGGACTCAACGATGGCACGGCTTTTCCGTTTGTGATGCTGGGCCTGGGCCTGCTCGGCCTGCACGAACTGGGCGACATGGGCTGGCGCTGGATCACTGTCGACGTGCTCTGGTCCGTGGCTGGTGGGCTGGGCATTGGCTACCTTCTGGGCACAGGCGTGGGCCGGGCGATTCTTTACCTGCGTGTGCGCCACCGCGAAGCATTGGGCTCGGACGAGTTCATCGCGCTGGGGCTGATTGCCCTGACCTACGGCGTGGCACTGCTCTGCCAGACCTACGGTTTTCTGGCCGTCTTTGCGGCCGGGCTGGCACTCAGCCGCATTGACCGGCACGACAGCGCGCCAGCGGTGGCCACGACCAGGGATTCCGACACCACCACCGTCGAGCAGCAAACGTCGGAGATCGAAGCCCCGGCCACCATGATGCGGGCAGTGCAACGCTTCAACGCGCAGCTCGAAAACTTTGCCGAGGTGGTCATCGTGCTGGCGGTCGGCGCGCTGATCGCCGTCGTGCCGTTTCGCACCGAGGTGTTGTGGTTCACGCCGCTGCTCTTCCTGGTCGTCCGGCCGGCGGCCGTGGTGGCGGGGCTTCTGGGCACCGGCCTGCGCGGGCAGCAGCGGCGCCTGGTGGCGTGGTTCGGCATACGCGGCATCGGCTCCATCTATTACCTGCTGTACGCCATACGCCACGACATCAGCAATGATCTCGCCGAGCGCCTGTTGTCACTGGTGATTGCCGTGGTGGTCGCCTCGGTGGTGGCGCACGGCATTTCGGTCACGCCGCTGATGAAAAAATACGAAGGCCGCAAGGCCGCACGCACGGCTGCCGGGGACAACGCGGCCGACAGCTGAGTGCCAAGTCTGCATTTTTACTATCTATTTGATAGCTGCTCACGCTCGTATCTATTGGTCAAATGCCTGTTTTGGTGCCTCAAAACAGGCCTTTTGAGGCCGTTTTGCCATGCTGCAATGATCAGCGGTGCCCTGCAAGACAATTTTTAACGTGTACGTTAATTTTTTAATGTACACGGCAAAAAATTGATGCAGATATTAAAACCCTGCCGTCACAGCCAGCTGGCGCAGGTCAGCCACCTCGTCGACATGCAGGGCCTCCTCGTAAATCGCGTCCAGCCGTTCCGGCGGCCAGGCGGGCCACACCCGCCGCGCCAGGCCCACAAACTTGTCGCGGTAATCCTGCGGGTCGGCCGGGTTGGCGGGCTCGCCGCGGATGATGTCGCAGCGGCCCTTCAGCACCCCGCCACTTTCAAGCGTGATGGTGACGTCGCACACCTGCTGCTGCGGGAACAGCGCGCTGTAGTCGTCTACCTCGACCAGCGAGAGCTTCTCAATCAGCGCGTGGATGTCCGGGTTGGCGGCGGCGCTGTCGTTGAAGCATTCGAGGCCGTGGCTGCGGTTGACGATGACGCTGGCCACGGCGAACGGTGTGGAAAAGCGCGTGGCAAAGGCATTGCGGATGTCGCGCCGGTTCAGGAAGGCCAGGAATTTAAAGCCCCGCACCTCGATGCGCGTGATGTCTTCAGCCTTCGGCCAGTGGGCCACATCGCCCAGCGGCGCCAGCGCGTCACGCAAGGCATCGATGGCCGCATGGATGGGACGGCCGCAGCCGTAGAGCTTGATATAGCCCTCTGCCAGCAGCCAGCGCTTGCCCAGGTCTTTGACCACGACGTCGGGTTTGAAGTTGTCGAACAGCACCTGGTCGCAGGTCGGGGTGAGCCCGTCACGCGGGCCGGTGAAGCCGCTTTGCACCAGCCGCACTGCCGTCTGACCCATGATGGCGCTGTGCGAGGCATACCAGTTGCGCAGTGTGGCACCGTCTTTCATGCCCTGGCGGTTGCCGGCGATGGGCGATGAACCCGCCAGGTTGATGAGCTCACGCATCTGCACCACGCCCAGACCGATGAGCCGGCCCACCGCCACCGCCGCACCGACCACGCCGTAAGTGCCGTGCGGATGCAGGCACATGCGCATGTCGCAGGCGCTGCCGATGCGCGCGCAGATCTCGTAGCCGAGCGCACAGGCCAGCAAAAAATCTTCGCCACTTTTGCCCAGTTGCTGGGCCACGGCCAGCGCAGCGGGAATCACCTGTATGCCCGGGTGGCCGTTGCTGGTCAGGTTGCCTTCGTCCAGCTCCAGCCAGCAACCGGCGGCGGCATTGAGCGCCGCTGCGTCGATGGGGTTCAGCGTCGTGCCCGTGCCCAGCACCGAGGCCTCGCCACCGCCGCTGAGCTGGCGTTGCAGCGCCCGCATGGCCTGCATTTCCGGCTCGTGGTTGCCGACGGCGCAGGCGGCCAGGGTGTCCGCCACGATGCGCCGCAGGTGCTGCAGTGCTTTGGGATCGACGTCGGCCAGTTGCGCCGTACAGGCAAATTCAGCCAGCTGGTCTAGGTAGTCGGGCTGGCGTTGGGCTGGTGAGTTCATGGTTGCTTGCTCGCGTTTGCTGCCGTCAGCGTTGCTGGAACGATTAATGCTTGCCTGAATGTTTTGATTTGAATCATAAATATACTTTTTAATTGAATAAAAATAATATCTACCCCATAATTTAATGACCCAACGATTGATCTGGAGCTTTCCATGCTGTTTCATCGACTGAAGGCACTGGCGCTGGCATGCCTGCCCATGGCCATGCTGATCGCGCCCATGGCGGCGTCTGCGCAGGCCTTCCCCGACCGGCCCATCAAGATCATCGTGCCCTTTGGCGCCGGCAGTGCGGTCGACACGATTGCCCGCGCCATCGCAGCGCAGGTGGCCGAACAGATAGGCCAGGGCGTGCTCATCGACAACCGCACCGGTGCCAATGGCATCATCGCCGCCGAAGCCGCCGCCAAGTCTCCCGCCGACGGCTACACGCTCTTCATGCCCAACGACGGCATCATGGCCGCCAACCCCGCCCTGTACCCCAAGCTGCCCTACGACCCGCTCAAGGATTTTGCGCCCGTCACGCTCACATCGACCGTGCCGCTGGTGCTGGTCGGCAACACGGCGTTTGCCGCAAAAACCGTTCCCGAACTGATCGCGATGGCGAAGGCCAAACCGGGCAGCCTCAACTACTCGTCGACCGGCTCGGGCTCGGCCCAGCACCTGGCGATGGAGTTTTTCATCGACGCCGCGGGCATCAAGATGACCCACGTGCCGTACAAGGCCATGGGCCCGGCACTGACCGACGTGATTGCCGGCACCGTGCCGCTGATGTTTTCAGGCATGTCCAACGTCATCGCCTTCGTGAAGGACGGCAAGCTGCGCGTCTACGGGGTGAGCACCCCCAAGCGCTCGGCAGCCATGCCCGACATCCCGACGATTGCAGAAGCCGGCCTGCCCGGTTACGGCTATGCGGCGTGGAACGGCATCGTCGCGCCTGCGGCGACACCGCCTGATGTGGTGCGGCGCCTGCACAGCGAGTTCGCCAAAGCCATTGCCAACCCGGCCGTGAAAACCAAACTCGCCAGCCTGGGTTTTGACCTGGTGGGCGCGGGGCCCGACGAGTTTGGCAACCTCATCAGGACCGATGTGGCGCGCCTGGGCAAGCTGGTGCGGGCGGCCGGCATACAGGCCAACTGACAACAAACATCACCAGAACTTTCCATGCCCGACACCTCTCCTGCCGCGCATGGCGCTGGCGATTACCTTGACCAGCTGGCGCGCTTCGTCGGCCTGACGCCCGAGGAAGACATTCCCGAAGCGGTGCTGGCCCGCACGCGCGAGATCGTGCTCGACTCCTTTCCGGTGCTGGCCTGGGGCATGCGCACGCCGGAGCTGATGGCGCTGTCTGACCGGCAGATCGCGAGTGCCGCACCGGGCCGCTCGTGGGTCATCGGCAAGGGCTGCACCACCAACCGTCTGGATGCCGCCATGCTGAACGGCATCGCCGGTGCATGGCTGGACTACGACGAAGGCAACTTCCTGGCCAACGGCCACCCGGGCATGCAGGTGATCCCCGCGTCACTCGCCGTCGGCCAAGAGCTGGGCCGCAGCGGCCGCTCGGTGCTGGCCACCATCGCGCTGGCCTACGAGGTGGTGGCGCGCATCGGCATGGCCACCAAGATCAAGCTCATCATCAACCCGCACGGCACCTTTGGCGTGGTGGGTGCGGCGCTGGCCACCGCACGGCTGACCGGCATGCCGGCCGACAAGCTGCGCAACCTCGCCAGCCTGGCGGCATCGAGCTGCATGGCCACCAACCGCCACACCATGCTGGACGGCGCAACGGTGCGCAACTGGTACGCAGGCCACAGCGGCTTCATGGGGCAGATGGCCGCGCGCCTGGCCGAGTCGGGTTTCAGCGGGCCGTCGGATGGCGTGAACACCACGTTCAGCCTGGTGCTCGGTGACGGGTTTTCAGGCGCAAAGGCGATTGAAGGCCTGGGTGAACGCTGGCTGCTGATGGAGGGCTACCTCAAGCTCTACCCGACCGCGCGTTATGTGCACTCGGCCATCGATGCGTTTTTTGATGCCATCGCGCGCGCGCCACGCCGCATCGCGCCGGAAGAAGTCACCCGCATTGACGTGCGGGCCTACCGCCTCGCGGCTTACCTGTCGAACCAGACTCCCAAGGACTGGTTCGGCACACGGTTTTCAATTCCGTTCTCGGTCGCAACCCTGCTGGTGGGCGGGCGCAACGGGCTGGAGGCTTTTTCAGACACCGCAGTCGCTGACCCGTGTGTGATGGCGCTCGCAGCCAAAGTGCATGTAACGGAAGACGAGGCCTACAGCGCCACCTACCCGACAGACCAGCGCGTGACGCTCGACATCCACCTTGCAGACGGCAGCATGCTGCGCGGCGAATGCCACATCACCAGCGGTGAACCGACACGGCCACACGCAGCGGCCGACCTGGAACAGAAATACCGCGACCTGGCCGAGCCGGTCTGGGGGCCATTGCGGGCAGCGCAATTGCGCGACGCCATCCTTGCCATCGACCAGTGCCCCGATGTCAGCCGTCTGGTTGATTTTTGTCCCTGACGCTCGCGCCACATTCCCCTGCTCCTCCCATCCCGCTCACGCCTCCACCTCATCAACCGGATCACCCCATGAAAAAATACCTGCTCGGCCTGCTGGCCACCGCCTGCCTGGGCACCCTGCCCGCCCACGCGCAGACCTGGCCCAGCCAGCCCGTGCGTTTCATCGTTTCGCAATCGGCCGGCGGCAGCATCGACATCGCCGCGCGACTCATCGGCCAGAAGCTCGGTGATGCGCTCGGCAAGACCGTGGTGGTGGACAACCGCGCCGGTGCCAACGGCATGATTGCCGGCGAGGCCGCCGCGCGCGCCACCGACGGCCACACGTTTTTGATGACCTCGCCCAGCACGCTGACCATCAACCAGCACGTCTATAAAAAAGTGCCTTACGACGTGCAGAAAGATTTCACGCCCGTTACACAAACCACCTCGATAGCCTTCCTGCTGGTCGTGCCGGCCAACTCGCCCTACAAGACACTGGCCGAACTGCTTGCCGCTGCCAGGGCCAAACCCGAAGGCATCAAGTACGCGTCGGCAGGCATCGGCAACCAGTCACAACTGGCGGCTGAACTGCTCGCCGGCGCGGCTGGTGTGAAGATGCTGCATGTTCCCTACAAGGGCGAGTCGCCGGCCATCACCGACCTGATCGGCGGCCAGGTGGACTTCATCTTCGGCACCATGCCCGCGCTGCTGTCGCAGGTGAAGAACGGCAAGCTGCGCGCACTCGTCGTCGGCCAGCCACGCCGCTCGGACGCCGTGCCCGACGTGCCGACCACGACGGAAGCCGGCCTGCCTTCGGTGGTGGTGACCGGCTGGACGGGGGTCGTCGCACCCGCCGGTACGCCGGCACCGGTGGTCAAACGCATGCATGACGAGATCGTGAAGATCCTGGCCATGCCCGATGTGCGTGACACGTTGGCCAAGGCCGGTGCAGAACCTGTCGGCAGCACGCCGCAGCAGTTCACCGACTTCATCCGCACCGAGACCGTTAAGTGGGGCAGCGCGGTGAAGCAGGCAGGGATCACACCGGAATAAAACCGGCAAGCACAAAAAAAGGCGGCCCGGGTCGCCTTTTTTATTACCGCCGAACTCAGTATTTCTCGGCGAGCAGGCCCATGCCGGGCAGCTTGTCCATGATGCCGATGCGGCGCAGTGCCAGCCAGTAGGTGGCGACATTCACGCCAATCATGGGCTTGCCGAACTTCGTTTCAATCTCCGGCGTGAGGCTGGAGACAGGCAGGTTGGTGCCGACGTGAATCAGTGCATCAGCCTCGGGGCGGTCGACGTCCTGAAAACCCTGGATGATCTGCTCGCGCGTGAAGCGCGCCACCGCCGTCGGTCCGACCGACTTCAGGCCGTGCGTCGACACCACGTCGTACCCGCAGGAGCGGAAAAAATCCGCAATCATGTTGTCGGCCGGCGGCCAGTAAGGCGTGAGGATGGCAATGCGTTTCGGCGTGCCGATGGCCTCCAGACCCGCCAGCACCGCACGTGAGGGCGTGATGAAGGGCACACCGCACATCGCCTCCAGCCGCTTTTCTTCAGTGATGGCGCGCTCGCCGGTGCCGCGGAAGGAATGGATGGAATGGCCATGCGCAATCACATGCGGTTCGCACACCGTGACCAGCCGCAACGCATCTTCAAGATTGCCCTCTTCGGTTTCCAGCGCTTTTTTGTAGGCCTCCTGGTCGTCATACGGACGCGGCGGCAGGTACATGCGCGAGACATGGTTGGTCACGCCCACCGGCCGCATGGCCTCCATCTCGGGTTGCACGATGGTGTTGGTGGCGGGCACGACCACCGCGACCTTGGCGCGGGAGGCAATGGTGTCGGTGGAAGGTGTGCGAATCGGGACAGTGGACATTTTTAGGATCAGTCGATCTTGAGGTTGCTGGCTTTGGCTGCTTCGGCCCAGGTGACGATGTCGGCCTTGAGCGTTTGGGAAAACTGTGCGGGCGTGTCGCCGATGGGGTCCACGCCCAGTTGCCAGAGGCGCGCCCGCATCTCGGGCTTGGCGACGGCGGACTGCACGGCACTGGCGATGCGGTTGATGATGGCGGGTGGCGTGCCGGCCGGCGCGACGATGCCGTTCCAGGTCACGGTCTTGAAGCCGGCATAACCCGACTCTGCAATCGTCGGGACATCCGGTATCTGGCGCGCACGCTCCAGGCTGGAGACGCCGATGATGCGTATCTTGCCGCCATCGGCATGCGGTGCCAGCTCGGACAGGTTGCCGAAATACATCTGAACCTGGCCACCCAGCAAATCGGCCACGGCCGGGCCGCCGCCCTTGTAGCTGATGTGGATCATGTTGATACCGGCACGCTTGGCAAAGAGCGCGGGTGAGAGATGCGACACGCTGCCTGAGCCGCCCGAGGCGTAGTTGAGTTTGCCGTCGTTCTTTTTGGCATAGGCCACGAACTCGCGTATGTTTTTGGCTGGCACGCTGCTGCTGATGGCCATCACAAACGGGTTGCTGCCGACATTGCTGACGGGCACAAAATCGCGCAGCGGATCAAACTTCGTTTTCGTAATCGTGGGCAGGATGGCCAGCACCGGCATCGCAGCCATGAAGAGCGTGTAGCCGTCAGGCGGCGACTGGGCCACAAAATCTGCCGCAATGGCGCCATTGGCCCCGGCCTTGTTTTCAACAATGACGGGCTGGCCCAGCGACTGGGAAATACGCTCTGCGGTCACGCGTGCAATCCCGTCGGTGTTGCCACCGGCCGCAAAGGGCACGATCAGCTTGATGGGGCGCTGCGGCCACGCTGGCGACTGCGCCAGCACGGGTTGCGCCATGGCCAGCAGGGCAAGGGCTGCGATGCCCAGTTGAAAACGACGACCGGGACGGGTGATGGGCATGGGAAATTCCTTGACGGGTTGAAGCACAGTTACTGAATGGCATTGGCGCGCTTGATGCTGTTGATCATGGAAGAGATCAACAAATACTCGCGCGTCTTCTGTGGGTCTGCCGCTATGTCTCGCAATTCGGAAAATCGTTTGAGCCGGGTGTCGAGGTCTTTTTCCTCAAGGTTCTGCTTGTTTTTGACCGACACCGTCTGCACATACTCATTCGCCACCGTGCGGCGCTGGCGCTCGTAGAGGTCCAGCAGGTCGGCCTGCGCTTCGGCCTTGAACACACGCGCCAGCTTGTCGCCGAGGTTCATCGCATCGTGGATGCCGCTGTTCAGGCCGAAGCCGCCCAGGGGGTTGTTGACGTGGGCCGAGTCGCCGGCCAGCAGCACGCGTCCGGCCCGGAACTGGTCAGCCACACGCTGGTGAACGCGGTACACACTCTGGTGCACGATGGGGTAACTGGTGTCCGCAGGGGTGTGCAGAACGCGGTTGATGGCCGCAGCGGCAAAGGCCGGGTCCAGGACCTGCTCGTCGCTGATGTCCTGGTGCACCGGGACGGTCATGCGCCACAGGCCGGGTGGGCCGTTGTCGGGCATGCGGAAAAAGGCAATCCATTGTTCGGGGTCGCTGATGTAGGCGTTGTCGGCATAACCGAGCGGCGCTAAGTCGAAGGTGGTGCTGATGACGCTGTAACGCTCGGGCCAGGTGTAGCCACCAAAACCGATGTCGGCCGACTTGCGCACCGCGCTGCGGCCACCATCGGCACCGACCAGCCAGCTGCCCCTGATCTCTACCTCGCCCTGCGCTGTTTTGGCCGTAGCCGTCACGCCATCGGCATCCTGCACCAGCGACACGAACTCATGGCCGAAACGGACTTCGGCATGCGGGTGCGTGAGCAGCATGTCGAGCAGGATGGGCGTGAGGCGGTGTTGCTCCAGATGCAGCCTGAACGGGAAAGGCGTGTCCTTTTCAAGCGCCGCCAGATCCCACTCGACGATGAGGCCGTATTCGCGGTCACGGGTCTGCCAGCGCGGCACACGAATGCCGATGGCCATCATCGCGTCGGTGACACCAGACTCTTGCAGCATCTCGAGCGTGGGCGGGTGGAAGGTGCCTGCGCGCAGGTCCAGCGTGGTGCCGGGTTCGGCTTCAATGACCAGCACGGGCACGTTGCGGCGCGCAAGCTCAAGCGCACACAGCAGGCCGACGGGGCCGGCGCCAACGACGATGACACGGTTTTCAGTAGTAGCGTTCACAGTGGGAAATGTTCTTGGGTTGTTCAGGCGAGTGCTTCAGGGTGAAGCGAGGCGTGGCGTTGGAGAATTTGTCGTGCGCGTTCAATGACCGGCCGGTCGACCATCTGGCCGTGAAGGCGTTGCGCACCCGAACCGGCCGAGGCCGCATTCAGGATGTCGCCGGCCCACTGCAGCTGCTGTGCTGTCGGCGCAAAACCTTGCAGCGTGGGTGAGATTTGTGAGGGATGAATACAAAGCTTGGCACCGAAACCGTGACGCGCTGCGAGGGCAGCATCCTGTTGAACAATGGCTGGTGTATCCAAAGCAAAAGTCACGCCATCGATCGGTGGATTCAGCTGACGGAATGCTGAATGCAAGACCACTTGCGCGCGCGCAACCTGCAGCGTGTCCCACGCGTCTTCACAGCCCAGGTCGCGCGACAAATCGGCAGGGCCGAATGCGATGCGTGTCACGCGCGGATGCGCGCAAATCTGGTCCAGCGCCAGCACGCCTGCGGCGGACTCCACCAGCGCAATGACAGGGATGTTTGTGCTGCCGTGCGCCGACTCATTGACGGCATCGACGTCGCGCGCCGACTCTGTCTTCGCCAGCATCACGCCTGCAATGCGGCTTGCATGTTTTCTGGCGAGCGCCACATCATCTTCAAACCACGGCGTGCTCACTGCGTTGGTGCGAATCCAGACCGGCTGCACCGAAGCAGTGAGGAAGGCATCGAGCTGTGCACGCGCTGCGGCCTTGTCGGCAGCATCGACGGCATCCTCGAGATCGACGATGACGGCATGCGCGCCAGCTGTGAAGGCCTTGGCGATGCGCTCTGTGCGTGTCGCCGGAACAAAGAGGTAGGTGACCGGCGTCATGTTGGTACTCAGGCCAGTGTGATGATGCCGTCGATGCCGACGTCGCCGACATTGTTGGTGGCCCAGACATTCAACGTGCCGTCATCGCCTTCTTTTTTCGAGGCGTGCAAATGAAAGCCGCCGAGGTCAAAGGTCGGACGATTGGCGCGAAACTCAAAACGCCGGATGCGGCGGCCGGGTGCAACGTCGTTTTCAATAAAACCCAGCAGCAGCGTGGCAATCAGTGGCCCGTGCACGACCAGCCCTGGATAGCCTTCGACATCGCGGCAGTAGTCCACGTCGTAATGGATGCGGTGCCCGTTGAAGGTCGCTGCCGAATAGCGGTACAGCATCACCGCATCAGCTTTCACGGGTTTCGTGTTCTCGCCTGTGCGCTCGAACACCGGCGCGGCGGCCTGCCATCCCGGGATGCGCGCAGCCACTTCGGCCAGACTGGCTTTTTCTGCTGCCGACTGGCTGTCGCGGTAAACGATGTCATGCTCTTCACGCAGCAAGGTGCCTTCTGCATCGGCATACACGTGGGCAACCGTGACAAACACCATCTCGCCGCTGCGGCCCGATTTGCGCGAGACCTTGATGATCTCCGACGTCTTGCGGATGTCCACGCCCACCTTGAAGGCGCGCGTCCACTCCAGGCGGCTGCCCGCCCACATGCGGCGCGGCAGTTCCACGGGCGGCAGGAAATCACCACGCGCCGGGTGACCGTCTTCACCGAGGCGCGACTGCACTTCCATCGGGTTGAAATACAGCCAGTGCCAGCCTGCGGGCAGCGCTGCGGATGCGGGCGCCTTCATGCGCGTCGCGTCGTCGAGCGTGGCCGCCATCTGGCGCACCTGCACCGGGCTGATGTTGTCCGTGACGGTCTGGGTGCGCCCAAGCCATTGCTCCAGCGCCTGCGTGTCAGCGTTTGAATCAGCCATGCTCAGTATGACCTCGGCATGCCCAGCACATGCTCGCCCACATAGGACAGGATGAGGTTGGTGGAAATCGGCGCCACCTGGTAGAGGCGGGTCTCGCGGAACTTGCGCTCGATGTCGTATTCGGCCGCGAAACCAAAACCGCCGTGCGTCTGGAGGCAGACGTTGGCAGCTTCCCATGAGGCATCCGCCGCCAGCAACTTGGCCATATTGGCTTCTGCGCCGCAGGGCTTGCCTTCGTCGAAGAGTTCACAGGCGCGGTAACGCATGAGGCTGGCCGCCTCGACATTCACAAAGGACCGTGCAATCGGGAACTGTATGCCCTGGTTGCGGCCGATGGGGCGGTCAAACACCACGCGGTCGTTGGCATAGGCGCTGGCCTTTTCGACAAACCAGTAACCATCGCCCACACATTCGGCGGCAATCAGGATGCGCTCGGCGTTCAGGCCGTCCAAAATGTACTTCAGGCCCTGGCCCTCTTCACCAATCCGGTTCTCGACCGGAATGCGCAGGTTGTCGATGAAGATTTCATTCGTCTCGTGGTTGACCATGTTGCGGATGGGGCGAACGGTGATGCTTTTGCCCACTTCTTCGCGCAGGTCCACCAGAAACACCGACAGGCCCTCGGTCTTCTTTTTCACCTCGGCCAGCGGCGTGGTGCGAGCCAGCAGCAGCATGTAGTCGGAGTGCTGAAGGCGTGACGTCCAGACTTTCTGGCCCTGCACGACGTAATGGTCGCCCTTGCGCACCGCCGTGGTTTTGAGTTTGGTGGTGTCGCTGCCGGTGGTCGGCTCGGTCACGGCCATGGACTGCATGCGCAGCTCGCCACTGGCGATTTTCGGCAGCAGGTCACGCTTCTGTTTGTCGGAGCCATGGCGTACCACGCAGCCCATGACATACATCTGGCCGTGGCACGCACCGGAGTTGCCACCGGCACGGTTGATCTCTTCCATCACCACGCTGGCCTCGGTCAGCGACAAACTGGAGCCGCCGTACTCTTCGGGAATCAGGCAGGAGAGCCAGCCTGCTTCCGTCAGCGCCTTGACAAAGGTGTCAGGGAAGGCGCGGGCTTCATCGACTTCCTGCCAGTAGCGGGAATCGAACTGGTTGCAGACAGAGCGCACGCCGTCACGCAGGTCGGCGAATTCGTACTTGTGGTTGTTTTGCTTGATCATGAAAGAAAATACTTGAAGGTGTGAAGTGGTTATTGCGGGCTGGCGTACATCTGGCCGCCATCAACATTGATGACGGTGCCCGAGAGGTAAGCCGACAGCGGCGAGCAGCTGAAGACGGTGAGGTCTGCAATTTCCGCAGGTTCTGTCAGGCGGCCAAAGGGCAGGCTGGAGGTCAGCTCCATCCAGCGGTTTTCATCGTTGAGTTTCTTCGCCGCCTGCGCGCGCAGCATGCCTTCCATGCGGTCGCTGCGTGTGGGCGACGGGTTGATGCCGAACACACGCACGCCACGTCGAGGGCTGGCGGCACCCAAGGCCTGGGTGAAGGCCATCAGGGCCGCGTTGGCGGTGGAGCCGCAGACATATTCATTGCGGGGTGCCGCACCGGCCATGCCGATGATGTTGGCAATCACGCCGCTGCCGCGTTTTTCCATGCGCGGCAGCACTTCACGCACGAGGTTGATGTAACCGAAGAGCTTGAGATCCCACGCCTGGCGCCAGCGTGCGTCATCGACATCGGCCAGTGAACCACCGGGAATCGCGCCTGCGTTGTTCACGAGGATGTCAATGTCGCCGGCCTGAGCCATGAGGCTGCGAATTCCCTCGGGGCTGGAAAGATCAGCGGACAGGGCTTGTGCGGTGACGCCGGTTTCCTGTTTGATCGTGGCCAGCGCGGACTGCAGCGTGTCAGCCGAACGAGAGGCGAGCAGCGGGACAGCGCCCTCGCGCGCAAACGAGAGGGCCGTCGCCAGGCCTATGCCCTTGGAACCGCCGGTGACCAGCACGCGGCTGCCCTGGAGTTTGAGATCCATCTTGTGTACTTTCTTGTGGGTTTCAGGCTTTGGGCGGCTGGACCTGGCTGGTGTACCAGTCGGCAATGTCATGGGCCTGCATGAAGCAGACGCCGGGTGTCTTCATCAAAAGGTCCAGCATTTTTTCGAAAGAGCCAAAGCGGTGTGGCACACCGATCAGGTGGGGATGCAGTCCGAGGGTCAGTACGCGTGGCCGCTTCTGGGCTTCGCGCACAAAGAGCTCGGCCGTGCGCGTCACACGCTGCAGCATTTCGTCAGAGGAATGTTTTTCGACCGCGTAAATGATGGAGTCGTTGAGTTCCAGGTTGTAGGGCACGCTGAGCAGCGGCCCGTTGGCGGTGGTCATCCAGTTGGGCAGGTCGTCGACCACCCAGTCGAACACGTAGTCGATGCCTGCGGCTTTCAGGTTCTCGGGTGTGGTGTGGCTTTCACGCAGGCCGGGGCCGAGCCAGCCGCGCGGTCGCACACCGGTGAAGGCCTGGATCATGTCCAGGCTGGTCTTGATGACCTCTTCCTCGGCACCCGCATGGTTGAGCGATTTCTGGTGCAGGCCGTGACCGATGAACTCCCACTTCGCCGCGTGCATGGCTTCTGCAGCGCGCGGGTAGGCCTTGATCACGCTGGCGTTGAAGCTCGTTGATGCGGTCAGCCCGCGCGAGGTGATGGCCTCGATGATGCGCGGCAAACCGGCACGCATGCCGTAGTCCACCCAGCTGAAGTTGGGCACGTCGGGCACTGTCTCCTTGCCGTGCGGTGGCGTGATGATGGTGCGCGGCATGGGCGCATCGAACTCCCAGTGCTCGACGTTGACCACCAGGTGGACCAGGATGTTGCCGGCTGCCGGCGCCGTCAGGGGCGGGCCTTCATTCGAAAAACGGTAGGGGATGCGCGGGTTGGCCATGGTCGTTCTTTTTCAGTGGCGAATTTGCTGGAGGATGTCGCGCTTCATGGTGTTGAAGCCTTCGGAAGTGGTGTCTTCGATCGATCGGGGCCGGGCCAGCGGCACGGTCATCCGGGCCTGTATGCGCCCGGGCCGCGCCGACATCACGTAAATCGTGTCGGCAAGGAACAGCGCCTCGTCGATGTCATGCGTGACAAACACAATCGTCGGTTTGAGCTGCTGCCAGACGCTGAGCAGCAACTCCTGCATGGTCAGCCTGGTCTGTGCGTCCAGCGCGCCAAACGGCTCGTCCATCAAAAGCACCCTGGAGCCCAAGGTGAGGATGCGCGCAATGCCGACGCGCTGACGCATGCCACCAGACAACTGCACCGGCAGGTGGTTCTTGAAATCGGACAGGCCGACGATGCGCAACATCTCGTTGGCACGTTCTTCGTAGTCCCTGGCTTTAAGGCCCTGGGTTTTGGGCCCGAAGACGACGTTTTCCCACACCGTGAGCCAGGGGAAAAGCGCGGCCTCCTGAAACACGACGCCACGGTCAGGCCCGGGTTTATCAACCGGCAGGCCATGCACCGTCAGCAGGCCGCTGCTGGCCTGCTCGAAGCCGGCGACCAGGTTGAGCAGCGTGGACTTGCCGCAACCCGAAGGGCCGAGCAGCGCGACAAATTCACCGGCGTGAACGTCGAGGTCAATCTGGTCAAGCGCATGCACCGGCGGCTGGGCCGGGTAGGTCTTGTCGAGTTTTTCAATCTTGATGGCGGACATATCTGATGTAGGGGACATGGGCTGCAGGGTCTAGTGGTTCTGGAGAATGCGCCAGCGAAGCACACGCCGTTCCGCAAACACAATGAGCCTGTCGCTGATATAGCCCATCACACCGATGGACACCATGTCGGCCAGCACGATGTCCATGCGGCCCACGTAATACGCATCCCACAGCACATAACCCAGACCCGACTTGACGGCCACCATCTCGGAGACGATCACGGCCGTCCACGAAATGCCCAGGCCTATGCGCAGGCCGGTGAAGATGGAAGGCATGGCCGAAGGAAACACCACGCGCCGCAGGAGCTGCCCGCGCGTGGCGCCCATCATCATGGCCGCACGCATCAAATTGCGTTCGACATCGCGCGCACCCTGGGTGGTGTTGACGACGATGGCATAAAACCCGCCCAAGAAAATCAGGAAGATGGACCCCATGTCGCGGATGCCGAACAGCGCAATCGAAAACGGCAACCACGCGGTGATGGGGATGGGGCGAAGACCCTGGATGACAGGGTCGAACAGGCGCGAGCCCAGGCGGCTCCAGCCGATGATGAGGCCGAGGGGCACCCCCACCAGCGCGGCCAGCACAAAACCCTGGAACACGCGCATGCCGGAGTACTGCACATTCGAGAGCCAGGTGCCCTGGTAGGCATTGAGCCCCAAACCGCCTGAAGCGCCGAACACCCAGACCTGCCAGCCTTCAAGAACGGCCAGCGGCGTGGGCACGATGCCGGCCATGCCCGGGCGGCTTCCGGCGATCTGCCAGAAGACCAGCACGGCCACGGGCACCAGCGCACCCAGGATGAGTTGTTTGAAGCGCTCCAGAGGTTTCATGGCTTTGGCCTGTGTCTGACGTTGTTCAGTGACGGTCAGCGCTTGATGTCGCGGGCGATGGAATCGTCGTAGAGCGCAGCGGCATCAGCCGACACATCCTTGAGCACGATGCCCTGCTTGAACGCCGCATCAGCCTGAAGCCTGACCTGTTCCTTGGTCAGCACGCCACCCAGCTTGATGATCTTCGACGACTCCTTGGTCACAGCCAGCGGCAGGCCGGTATATTTGGCATAGGCATCGGCGAACAGGTCATTGTTCTTGCGCATCTGCTCTTCGGCATTGAGGTAAACCCACATGAAGCGGCGGATGGCTTCTTTCTTGTTGGTCAGCGCTTCGCGTGACGCGGCCAGCATGCCCAGCTCGGCACCAACAGCTTTCGCCTGGCTGTATTCCAGGCCCTTGGCAAAGTAGGCGTCGCCATCAGCCACAGCCTGTGATTCAAACGGCTCCCACAGCACCATCGCATCGATGTCGCCACGCTTGAGCGCCTGGATGAACGCCGTGCCGCCGCCCTGAATGTTGACCGGGGTGAAGGTGTTGTAAGGCACGCCCTTTTCAATCATGGTCATGGCCCACTGGAACCAGACCGCAGAGCCCGGTGCGATGCCGATTTTTTTGCCGGCCAGGTCTTTCCAGTCGTTGATGACCACTCCCTTGCGCACCACCAGATTCTTGAGCGAGCCGCCCACACCCGTCAGGCCGACGAGGTTCTTGCTGCCCTGAGAAGCCGCGATGGCGAGGTCGCCGGGGCCGACGGCGGAAATGTCGACCGAGTTGGACAGCAGCGCGGTGCGTGCATCGGCATAACGGACAAACTCGGCACGCTTCACATCGACATTGAACTTCTTGAGCTCTTCCTCGACGTTGAGCATGGGTGCAAGGTGGCCGACCTTGACGAAGCCGATGGTCAGCGTTTCGCGCTGGGCCAGGGGCGCAGGTGCCGGGCCGATCGCGTGCGCGACCGAGCTGAGGGCGACCAGGAAGGTGGCCGTGATGGCGGTAATGGGTTTCATCGTCAACGCTCCGTTCGGGTTAAGGTTAAGGTAAACACACACATGGCAACAACAATTCAGCGGCCCTTGAAAACGGGCACGCGTTTTTCGGCAAACGCCTTGCGGCCTTCCGCATAGTCTTCACTCGCGAAGCAGGCCCTGACGGCGGCATCTACTGCCGCAGCCCCGGCATCGTTCACGCCCTCCAGCAAGGTATTCAGCGCCAGCTTGCCGGCCGCGACCGTCATGGGCGCATTGGCGGCGATTTCGGCGGCCACCTGCGCGGCATGCGCAAACACGTCGTCATGCACATCGTTGAGCAGGCCGAATTGCGCCGCCTGCGGCGCGTTGATGACGCGGGCGGTGTAGAAGAGTTCTGCCGTCCTCGCCGTGCCCAGAATGGCCACCATGCGGTGAACGCCTGCCAGCGTGTAACCCAGTCCGAGGCGGGCGGCGGGCATGCGGAACTTCGCGCTCGGCGCAGCAAAACGCAGGTCACAGGCCAGTGCCAGGCCGAGACCACCGCCGTAGCAAATGCCGCTGATGGCGGCAATCACTGGTCGCGGAAACTGCTCAAGCGCGCCCTGCGCGCGCGCCACAGCCGCTTCGTAAGTGGCCACGCCGGCATCGGAATTGCGCTGCGCATCAAACTCGGAAATGTCGGCACCCGACACAAACGCGCGGTCGCCATCGCCACGCAACACCACGACACGCACCTCTTGATTGGCACGCAGTGCCTCCAGCGTGTCGCCCAGCCCTTTCCACATGGCGAGCGACATGGCGTTGTAACGCTCGGGGTTGGAAAACGTGACCGTGGCCACGTGCTTGTCAATGAGGTGGGTAACGCCGGACATGCTGTTCAGACCACGGCATCGGCATGGAACTGCCGGATGGCTTCGGCAGAGTAACCGGCTTCGCCCAGAACTTCGTCGGTGTGCTGGCCCCAGTTGGGCGCCTGCGCCACCACTTTGGACGGTGTGCGTGCCAGCGTGACGGGCTGGGTGATGTAGTGCATCTCCTTGCCGAAGTCTGTCACCAGCGAACTGGTCACCCCGAGGTGTTGAACCTGCTCGTCCTCGAACACCTGGGGAACGGTGTAGACCGGACCCGCAGGAATGCCCGCGTCGTTGAGCAGGTCGACCCACTCCTGCACGCTGCGGTGGCGAAAGACCTCTGCCAGGGCGGGCGTGAGGCGGTCGCGGTTTTTCACGCGCAGGGGTTCGGTCGCGTAGTCTGCATCATTGAGCCAGTCGTCACGCACCAGCAGTTTGCACAGGCGCACCCAGTTGCCTTCACCCGACGCGCCGAGGTTGAACACGCCGTCGCTGGCTTCAAACAGGCCCATGGGGCTGCTGGTGGGGTGGTCGTTGCCGACCTGCACGGGCAGGTCGTTGTCGTTGAGGTAACGCGCCATCTGAAAGTCCATCATGGCGATCTGGGAATGCAACAGCGATGCATGCACCCACTGACCCTTGCCCGAGACTTCGCGCTCCAGCAGCGCGGTGAGGATGCCCAGCGCCGTATAGAGGCCGGCACTCATGTCGGCCACGGCCAACCCGGCGCGCACCGGACCGGAGCCCGGCAGGCCGGTCACGGACATCAGCCCGCCCATGCCCTGAACGATCTGGTCGAAGCCAGGCCGCGAGGCCATGGGGCCGTCCTGGCCAAAGCCGGAGATGCTGGCAAGAATGATGCGCGGGTTGACCTTGGCCAGCGACTCGTAGTCCAGCCCCAGCTTGTGCTTGACCTCGGGCCGCCAGTTTTCTACCAGCACGTCGGCGTCTTTTACGAGCCGCATGAGGATGTCGAGCGCGCCCGGCTTCTTGAGGTTGAGCGTCATGGACCGCTTGTTGCGGTTGATGTTCTGGAAATCGCCGCCGCGCCGGTTGGCCGCAAACATGGCTTCATTGGGGTCCACGCCCTGCGGTGGCTCGATGCGGATCACATCGGCGCCGAAGTCGGTCAGCATGCGGACGCAGTTGGGGCCTGCCCTGACCCGGGAGAGGTCGAGGACACGAAACCGCGACAGTGCTGAGGATGCCTGGATTTTGGGCATGGGGTGAGTCAACCTTGTTTGAAAAACTGTTCTGTAAAACCATGGGCGCCGAAACGGCGCAGCTCGGCTTTTTCGGCAAAGGCCAGCAGGTCGGCCTCATGAAAGGGTCGGGCCAATACCTGGACGCTGATAGGCAAACCGCGTGCATCGCGCCCAATGGGAAACACGATCGACGGGAAGCCGAGGTAGTTCACAAAGCCCATATAGCTGTGCAATGCCAGCAGTTGTTTGACATCAAAGTCCGGGCTGTCGGTGACCACCTGATTCCAGTCGGGCACGGGCTGCGGCAAGGCCGGCACCAGCAGCACATCATGGGCTTTCAGGTGCTCATGCACAAACAGCTGTGCGTGCCGGCCGCGGTCAGCCAGAGCTGCGTCGTACCAGGCCTGCGGAATCACCAGCCCAACCAGGGCCACGGCCTCTACCGACGGCGACAGCGTGCAGGCGAGCAGGGCTTGCCGGTGTGTAGCAGCCGCTTCTGTGTGCATGACGATTTCTGCCAGCCGCGTGAGCGTCTGGTGTTGCGGCAAGGCCGTCAGCCACTGGCTGGCACCGCTTTCGCGCATGAACTCGTCCAGTGCAGCGGCAACATCGGTGTGCAGGCCCGTGGCGGGCAACCAGGCCTTGACACGCAATTCCGTTTTCGCCACGGGCCGAAGCAGGCCGTCATCCGCCGCGTGCACCAGCAATTGATGTGCATCAGCGGCAGAGCGCGCCAGGATGCCTACGCTGTCGAGCGATGGCGCGAGGGGGTGCACGCCGTCGAGGGAGATCAGGCCGTGCGTGGTCTTCAGGCCCACCAGCGCGCATGTGGCGGCGGGAATGCGGACTGAACCAGCGGTGTCTGTGCCGAGCGAGCCATAGGCCATGCTCGACGCCACGGCCACGGCGCTGCCACTGGAAGAGCCGCCCACGGCGGCCTCGGCATTCAGAGGGTTGACGCTGCGTGCAAACGCACGGTTGTCACCTGTCGCACCGCAGGCGTATTCGGCCATGGCGAGCGCGGCGAGTGTCGATGCCCCGGCGGCTTCCAGCCGGGAGATGGCGGAGGCTTGTTTCAGCCCCGGCGTTGCGCTGCCTGCGTCATGGCCGGCACCGGGGCGTCGGTTCCTTGTCTGGAAAATATCCTTGTGCGCGAGGCCTACGCCTGCCAGTGGACCGGAAGGTGCGCGCCCTGTCCCGTCCTCATCCGGCAGGATGTGGATGACAGCGTGCAGGTTTTTATCCAGTGCCTGCAGCCGTCGACGCTGATGGCCCGTCGCCTCGAAGGCAGACATGTCGCCCCCCGCAATGGCTTGCTGCAGCCTCGTCAGGGTGGCGGGCAGCTCATGCATGGGAGAGCGTCCTCAGCACCGCTGAAAAATCCGGGCTTGCGGCCGGTGATGCGCTGTCAGCGGCGACCCCGGCCATGGCGACATTGGCGGCGGGGGCCAGTCTTTCCAGTGTTTTGACCAGCCGGCGCTCCTCTGCCGGGCTGGACACCTTGCGGCGGCCGGCCAGGCCATCACGCACCAGGACGCCTTCGGCAGAAAGTGCTGGACTTTCCGGCGCGGCAGACGCTGAAACGGTGGATAGCGGCATTTGTGTATTTGTTTCTAACTTATAAATATTAATATACACAAATTAAACATACAAATCAATGTGCGAAACTCACTTTATGGAAAGCCCCAAGAAATTCACCAAGGCCAGCGACAAGATCCGCACGGAAATCGAGACCGCGATTCGTGAAGGTGCACTGCTGCCGGGCGACCCCATCGACGAGGCGGAAATCACCGCCCAGTACAAGGTGTCGCGCACCCCGATTCGTGAGGCCCTGATCCAGTTGCAGGCCCAGGGCATGCTGACCAGCCTGCCACGCGGCGGCATGGTCGTCGCCAAGATGGATCTGCAGCAGTTGCTGTCGCTGTGGGAGCTGCTGGCCGAACTTGAAGGTGTGGCTGTACGCCTGGCATGCCAGCGCATGACGGCCGATGAACTCAAGGCCATCGTGGACAACCACGAACAAAGCCGCGCCGTCGCCGATGCCGACGACTTTGCAGGCTGGCAGGAAAGCAACCTTCGCTTTCATGAACTGATCTACAGGGCGACACGCAACCCCTATCTGCGCCAGGAAGTCCTGCGCATCCGCACCCGCACCGGCTACTACCGGCGCCATGCCTTTGGCGCGGTCGGGCAGATCCGCGCCTCTTTCGACCAGCATCGCAACATCGTCGAGGCGTTTCAGGCCGGCAACGCCGAAGCAGCGTCCGCCGCCATGATTGCCCACATGCGCCCGGCCAGCGACGCCAAGGGGCTGACGGACTTCATCGTCAAGATCCCCAGGGAACTGCTGGAAAGCTGAGGCGCACGGCGGCCTTCCCGCGCAGCGCAGGCCTGCTTTCCGCGCCGGTTTTCGGCCCCGTCGACGCGCCGCAGCGTGGAAGCATGACAAATTCACTATTATTTTTATAGCTGCTCACGCTCGTCTTTATTGGTCTGGAGCCGAATTCAAGCCTTAAAAATGGCCTTTTTTGGCCTGCCAGAGCCGCTTTTGGAAGCGACTGACGAGCTCCCTGCAGTTTTTTAACGTACACGTCAAATTTTTAATGTTTACGTTAAAAACTGCGATTAAGAGCCGTTTTGACCCCGCCTTCAGACTTCACCCAGCCAGTCATTGACGCCGCTTGTGAAGTCATAGGGAATTTGCGATATACAGCGCCCGCCGCAAAACCTAGCATCGCCTCTCAAGACAGCGATTAAAAAGAGAAAGGTGCAGGAGATGAAATCAATGTGGAATGCGGCTACGGCGGCTCTGTTAGGTCTGGGCATGGTGATGGGTCCGGCGGTCGCGCTGGCCCAGACACCTGCGGCTTACCCCTCGAAACCCATACGGCTGGTGGTGCCCTTCGGCCCCGGCGGACCGACCGATATCGCAGCGCGCGCGGTCGCCCAGCGGCTGGGCGAGGCCTTGGGCCAGCCGGTGGTGGTCGACAACAGGCCGGGCGCTGGCGGCAGTGTGGGCTCGGCCGAAGTGGCACGCGCCGCAGCCGATGGCTACACCCTGCTGTACGGCAGCAGCAGCACGCTGACCGTCAACCCCGGGCTGTACGGCTCGCGCCTGCCTTACGACGCGGCGAAGGCATTCACGCCGGTGGTGCTGGTCGCACGCGGCGCGCAGGTCATGATCATCAGCGCCAATGTGCCGGCCAACAACCTGAAGGAGTTTGTGGAGTACGCCCGCAAGAACCCTTCGGCGATTTCGTACTCGTCGCCCGGCATAGGCTCCATCGGCCATTTGGCCTGCGAGCTGCTGATCGACACGCTGGGCATCAAGGCCGTGCACGTCCCCTACAAGGGCGGCGCACCCGCCATCGGCGCGGTGGTGTCGGGCGAGACGCAGTTCACCATCGACGCCATCGGTACGACCGCGCCCTTCTCCAAAGCGGGCAAGGTCAAGACCGTCGCCGTGACCAGCGAGAAGCGTTCGACTTTCGCGCCCGATGTGCCCACTGTCGATGAAGCCGGCTTCAAGCCCGTGCCTGCCGACTTCCTGAGCGGCATCGTTGCACCTGCCGGCACCAACCCCGCCATCGTCACGCGCATCAATGCCGAGGTCGTGAAGATCCTGCGCATGCCCGAGGTGGTGACGCAGTTGCGCAACCTGGGTGTGGACGCGCAGGGCGGCACGCCCGCCGAGTTCGGCCGCCTGGTCGATGACGAAACGAAAAAGTGGACGCGTGTGGTCAAGCTGACCGGCGCCACCGCAGAATAAAAATAGCGGGATGCCGCTGCCTCAGCCCGGATGGGCGAGGCGCGGTATCAACAGCTGGGTGATGGCCTCGATGGCCGCGCTGGGCTCCTTGCCCGCCTTCATGATGCGGAAGTAGTCCAGGCTCACGGCCGGGTAGATGTCGGCGGTGTGCACCTTGTAGCGCCTGCAGCTGGTGCGCGCAAAAGACGGGAACACCGCGACGCCGAAACCCTTTTCCACCATGCCCAGCGCCGTTTCGAGCTGGTTGACGATCATGCGCGAACGGATGTCGGCCCCGATTTGCGCGGCCTTGGTGTTGACGAGCTGCTGCACCGGGCTTTTGTCGGTCAGCCCGATCAGCGGGTATTCGAACACCTCCTGCCAGCTGATGCGGTCCTTGATGGCTGAAAACTGGTCCGCATAAACCAGCATCAGGCTGGCCGGCGTGATCTGCAGCTGGCTGAAGCCGGAGATCTTTTTCGAGAAGGCGCCAAAGGCGGCATCCAGCGCATCGGACTCGAGCTGTTCCTGCAGCTCGTAAGGGCCGGCATCGACCACCTCGACCTGCACGGAGGGGAACTGCTGCTGGAAGGCATCCAGCACATCGGGGGCGACGTTGGACGCCAGCATGGGCGTGAAGCCCAGCCGAACACGCGCCACGCCATGGCGTTCCAGGTTCTGCAATTGTCTGGCGGCATCCTCAAGGCCTTCGACGGCGGACAGCGCGACCGGCAAAAAACTGCGGCCCGCGGGCGTGAGTTCGACGCTGCGCGTGGTGCGCTCGAACAGCCTGCAGCCGAGTTGGCCTTCGAGCTCACGAATGCTGGCGCTGAGCGCCGCCTGGCTCAGGTGCAGCTTTTGCGCCGTGCGCGTGAAGTTGCTGGTTTCGGCCACGCCCAGAAAGGCCTTGAGCTGCCGGATGTTCAGGTTGAGGTTCATGGATGCAGCCGGTGGTTGCGGCCATGATAAGCCAGCTCCACCGCCACCGCCGGCACGGTCTTCTCAGCGTGCGGCAGCAGGCAACGGGTAGTCGACGGCGGGGAGGATGCGGCCCGTGCAGGGCCCGAAACCTATGGACACCTGGCCCGGTGTTTCTGCACGCGCGCGCAGGGTGATGTCATCGCCGTCATGCAGCCACAGACGTTGTTCGCCGTTGGGCAGCACCAGCGCCTGCTTACCGGCGCTGGTGATCTCGGTCAGGCAGGCGCGTTCGTCGTCACGCTCGCCAGACACCGTGCCGCTGCCCATCAGGTCGCCGGGCGCGAGGTTGCAGCCGTTGGACGTGTGGTGGGTCAGCATTTGCGCAAACGTCCAGCTCAGGTTGGACAGCTGCGATGCGGCGATGCGCACCGGTGCGGCGCCTGCGTCCTTCATCTGCTGCGTCTGCAGCGACGCTTCCATCGTGATGCGCATGCCGCCGGCCTGCTGGTCGTGCACGCCATGCAGGTAAGGCAGCAGCGCGCCGGCCTTGCCGGGTCGCGCAGGGGCGCTCGTCGCAAAGGGTGCCAGCGCCTCGGCTGTCACGACCCATGGCGACAGGCTGCTCATGAAACTCTTGCCCAGAAACGGCCCGAGCATGGCTTCCCACCACTGCACGGACTTGGCCGACCAGTCGTTGAGCAAGGTGTAGCCAAAAATATGGGTGGGTGCGTCGTCGATGTTCACCGGCTGCGCCAGCGTGGTGCCCTTGCCGACGACGGCCGCCAGTTCCAGTTCGAAGTCCATCGCCTCGACTGGCCCGAACTTCACCGTACCGTCAGCCTCGCGCCACTGGCCATTCGGCCGGCGCACCGGCGTGCCCGACGGGCGTATCGACGAGGCGCGCCCATGGTAAGCCACAGGCAGTGAATGAAACACCAGCGGCACCGGGTCGGCCAGGTTCTTGAAGCGGCCGTGGCGCTCGGTGTGGTGGAAGGACGTGAGGAAGTCGGTGTAGTCGCCGATGACACACGGCAGCGCCATGGTCACACCCGCCATGGGGTGCAGCCATGTCGCCGCGCTTTCACGCAAGCTGCCATCGCCGCCGGCGCGCAACAAGGCGGACACCTGAGCACGCAACTTCGACGCGGGCGTGTTGCCCAGCGCCAGCAAGCCGTTCAGCCCGCGGTCGCCCTCACGCACGGCGCGCACTGCGGCAGCGGCCTCGCGCGAGAGCAGGCCAGCCTCGTCCAGCCCGCGCAGGTCGACCACCGAGTCACCTATCGCCATGCCGGGCCGCAACGCATCGGCTGCATGCTCGCCCGGCGCAAACATGCCCAGCGGCAGGTTCTGGATAGGGAAGTCGGCACCATCAAGGTTGGCAGATTCCACCCAGCTGCGGCGCGCGGGGTCGTGTGTCTCGTTCAGCAGGGTCATGGTCAGATCGGTGCCGTTTCAGCGTTGTATGAAAACAGCCAGTCGTAACGCTCGCTGACTTTTGCTTCGCTCCACTCGTTGTCGACATACTTCGCCGCGCCTTCGGCGTGCGCGAGCTGAGGGTTGTGAAAACGCGCCGCATTGGCGGCCGAGCCGCGCACCACGCGCGTCGTGCGCTCCAGCCGGGCCTGCTCGTAATGCCGCAGGGCGGTCACTGGGTCGTTGGCCCATTTCTCAAGGCAGCGCGCAAGGATGAAACCATCCTCCAGCGCCATTACCGCCCCCTGCGCCAGAAACGGCAGGGTCGGGTGGCAGGCATCACCCAGCAGTGTGACCCGACCGAAGCTCCAGCGCTGGATGGGTTCACGGCCCATGAGCGCCCACTTGTAGGGGGTTTCGATGGCGTCGATCATGGTGTGCACATCGTCGTGCCAGCCCGCGAAGTCGGCGTGGCAGGCATCACGGCTGCCTTTTTCGGACCACGACTCCACTTCCCAGCCCTGCTGCTCCACCGCACCCGCAAAGTTGACCAGTTGCCCCGAACGTATGGGGTAATGAATGACGTGTGCGCCCGGGCCGACCCAGTTGTAGCCATAGGGTGAGCGCAGGTGCGCGGGCAAGGCGTCTGCGTTGATCACGCCGCGCCAGATGATGATGCCCGAGAACACAGGGTGGTCGTCGCCCACCAGGCAACGCCGCGCCTGTGAGTGCACGCCGTCAGCGCCAACCACGACATCCGCCACGGCGATCTCGCGGCCATCGCTGAACACGGCGACTTCATCACCGCGTTGCTCCAGCTTGTCGATGCGCACGCCCACTTGGATGGTGCCCGGCTTGTGCGCTTCGACGGCACGCGCCAGCACCTTGTGCATGTCGCCGCGGTGCATGTTGAGGTAGGGAAAGCCGTAGCGCTCACGCGAGGCGGCGCCCAGGTCAAACAGATTCCAGGTTTGCCCGGTGTTCCAGAGGCGTACCTTTTTGCCATGGGGCTCGGCGGCAATGGCGGCCATGTCGTCGGCCAGACCCAGGGCGGCCAGCACACGGTTGCCATTGGGGCTGATCTGCAGCCCGGCACCGATTTCACCCAGCGTGGCCGCCTGCTCGATCACCTGGACGTCAAAGCCCTTTTGCTGCAGGGCCAGAGCCGCTGTCAGCCCGCCAATACCTGCACCGATCACCACGATTTTCATAATCAACTGCTCCTGCGGGCATCACCAGCCCGGCCTATGGCGGCACTTTAAGCGGGGGCAAAAAAAAGGAGAAGCTTGAATTACCGCTGAAGCGATAGAGCCTGCTTATGAATACGTTGATGCGTGCCTTGCAACGCGAAAAAGCGCATGCAGGTAGAAATCAACCGATGTGCCCGACGAAGCCTCTGGCGAGGCTGTGTATGCAGCAAGCCGGGTCATCAGGGCTTGAGCAATCGATATTCGGACAGAAAGCAAAACGCCCACATGAGTGGGCGTTTTGGGTACCGGTGTGGTTAACCGGAGGTTGGTTGCGCGGGCAAGATTTGAACTTACGACCTTTGGGTTATGAGCCCAACGAGCTACCAGGCTGCTCCACCGCGCGGTATATCTGTATTGTAACTTACTCTGCCTTGGCCGTGTCGGCTGTAGTGTCTTCCGACACGTCAGGACGATCAACAAGTTCGACCAGGGCCATCGGTGCATTGTCACCAACGCGGAAACCCATCTTCAGGATGCGGGTGTAGCCGCCTGGACGTGCCTTGTAGCGTGGGCCCAGTTCAGCAAACAGCTTCACAACCATGTCGCGATCGCGCAGGCGGTCAAACGCAAGGCGCTTGTTGGCCACCGTTGGCTCTTTGGCCAGCGTGATCATGGGTTCGACAACGCGGCGCAATTCCTTGGCCTTGGGCAGCGTGGTCTTGATGGCCTCGTGCTGAATCAGCGAGTTCATCATGTTGCGCAACATCGCGAGGCGGTGCGAGGTGGTGCGGTTGAGTTTACGTAGTCCGTGTCCGTGACGCATGGTGATTTCCTTTTTAATAGTCAGGCAGCCGTATCAGGTACTGCCCGTGCGCCATCCCTTGAAGAGATGGTCTTCGGTTAACTGAATGACTTAGTGCTTGTCCAGGCCGGCAGGTGGCCAGCTTTCAAGGCGCATACCGAGGGTCAGACCGCGGGAGGCCAGCACTTCCTTGATTTCGTTGAGCGATTTACGGCCCAGGTTCGGTGTCTTGAGCAGCTCGTTTTCAGTGCGCTGGATCAGGTCGCCGATGTAATAGATGTTCTCTGCCTTCAGGCAGTTTGCAGAACGCACGGTGAGTTCGAGCTCATCCACAGGGCGCAGCAGGATGGGGTCAAACTGTTGCGAGCTGCGCTGGACAGGCGTGTCAAACGCGGCCAGTTCATTGCCTTCGAGCTGTGCAAACACGGCGAGCTGTTCAACCAGGATCTTGGCCGAAGCGCGCACGGCATCTTCTGCAGTGACGGCGCCGTTGGTTTCGATTTCCAGGACCAGCTTGTCGAGGTCGGTACGCTGCTCGACGCGGGCGCTTTCAACGGTGTAGCTGACGCGCTTGACCGGGGAGAACGATGCGTCCAGAACGATGCGGCCGATCGACTTGGTCGACTCGTCGCCGTAGCGGCGAACGGTACCGGGCACATAACCACGGCCGTTTTCGACCTTGATCTGCATGTCGATCTTGCCGCCGTGCGACAGGTTCACGATGACGTGCTCGGGGTTGATGATTTCAACGTCGTGCGGCGTCTGGATGTCAGCAGCGGTCACGGGGCCGGCGCCGTCTTTGCGCAGGCTCAGGGTGACTTCATCACGGTTGTGGAGCTTGAACACCACACCCTTGAGGTTCAACAGGATGTTGACGACGTCTTCCTGCACGCCATCGATGGAGGAGTACTCGTGGAGCACACCGGCGATGGTCACTTCCGTGGCGGCGTGGCCGACCATGGACGACAGCAAAACGCGACGCAGGGCATTGCCCAGCGTGTGGCCATAGCCACGCTCAAACGGCTCGAGCGTCACTTTCGCGCGGTTGGCGCTCAGCTGCTCGACATTGATGGTTTTTGGTTTCAGTAAATTAGTCTGCATGCAATCTTCCTCTCTCAATACCCTCGGCTCGTTACACCGATAAGGCCGACGACGCCGGGCCCGCCTGAAGCAGCGCCCAACGTCGCAGGAACGTAATTAGCGTGAATACAACTCGACGATCAGCGATTCATTGATGTCGGCAGCAAACTCGTCGCGGTCCGGCGTCTTCTTGAAGGTGCCTTCGCCCTTTTCGGCGTTGACTTCAACCCATGCCGGCATGCCGACCTGTTTTGCCAGTTCAAGCGCTTCGGTCACGCGGGTCTGCTTCTTCGACTTGTCGCGCACGGCGATGATGTCGCCAGTCTTGACCATGTACGAAGGAATGTTGACGGAACCGCCGTTGACGGTGATCGCCTTGTGCGACACCAGCTGGCGCGCTTCAGCGCGGGTTGAGCCGAAGCCCATGCGGTAAACGACGTTGTCCAGGCGGGATTCCAGGATGAACAGCAGGTTGGCGCCGGTGTTGCCCTTGCGGCGATCGGCTTCCTCGAAGTAGCGGCGGAACTGCTTTTCGAGCACGCCGTACATGCGCTTGACCTTCTGCTTTTCACGCAGTTGCAGGCCGAAGTCGGACGTGCGGGTACCCGACGTGCGACCGTGCTGGCCTGGCTTGGAATCGAATTTGGCCTTGTCGGCGATCGCGCGGCGGGCGCTCTTCAGGAAGAGATCCGTGCCTTCGCGGCGGGAAAGTTTGGCCTTGGGGCCGAGGTAACGTGCCACTTTAGTTTCCTTGTGTCATCTGCTGCATTGCTGCAGGAGCCTTCGGCGTGGACTTGCGTCGAGCCTGATGGCGGTGGGCTTTGGTAAAAAAGTCCCGTGCATGACCGACTGCATAACAATCGGTCTTGCCGGGACCACGGGATTAAATGCGGCGGCGCTTTTGTGGGCGGCAGCCGTTGTGCGGGACCGGGGTCACGTCGGCGATCGAATTGATGCGAATGCCGAGTGCGCCGAGAGCGCGGACAGAAGACTCACGGCCTGGGCCTGGACCCTTGATTTCGACGTCGAGGTTCTTGATGCCCTGCTCGATTGCAGCGCGGCCTGCCACTTCAGAAGCCACCTGGGCTGCAAACGGGGTCGACTTGCGCGAACCCTTGAAGCCCTGGCCACCGGATGATGCCCACGACAGGGCATTGCCCTGGCGGTCGGTGATCATGATGATGGTGTTGTTGAAGGAAGCGTGCACGTGTGCAATGCCGTCTGCAACATTCTTGCGGACTTTTTTGCGGACGCGTTGTGCTGCGTTATTACTTGGTGCTTTTGCCATAGGTAACCTCTAGATTATTTCTTCAGCGACGCTGCTGCCTTGCGCGGGCCCTTGCGGGTGCGGGCGTTGGTACGCGTACGCTGGCCGCGCATGGGCAGGCCACGGCGATGACGGAAACCGCGATAGCAACCGATGTCCATCAAGCGCTTGATGTTCATCGTGGTTTCACGACGCAGGTCACCTTCGATGGTGAACAGTGCGATCTGGTCACGGATTTTTTCCAGGTCGCCGTCGGTCAGGTCCTTGACCTTCTTCGAGTAGGCGATGTCGCATGCCTCGCAGATTTTGCGTGCGCGCGTGCGGCCAATGCCGAAGATTGCGGTCAAGCCGATTTCAGCGTGTTGCTGCGGCGGAATATTGATACCAGCGATACGTGCCATGTTCGTCCTCTAAAACTCTTGAATCAGCCCTGGCGCTGTTTATGACGTGGATCTGTGCAGATCACGCGAACAACACCCTTGCGGCGGATGACTTTGCAGTTGCGGCAAATTTTCTTGACCGAAGCTGAAACTCTCATTGCTTTCTCCTAAATTTCTCTGCTGTGCCTGCTTGCGCAAACCAAATACGTTGTGCGGTTAATTACCAGGTGATGTCTTGAAGTTGGCCTTCTTGAGCAAGGACTCATACTGCTGCGACATCATGTAGTTCTGAACCTGGGCCATGAAATCCATGGTCACCACGACAATAATCATCAGGGACGTACCGCCAAAATAGAACGGCACGTTGTACTTCAAAATCAGAAACTCGGGCAACAGACACACGAAGGTGATGTAGACCGCACCTGCCAGCGTCAGACGCACCAGGATTTTGTCGATGTAGCGAGCCGTCTGGTCGCCCGGACGAATGCCTGGAATAAAGGCACCGCTCTTTTTCAGGTTATCTGCAGTTTCGCGGCTGTTGAACACCAGTGCCGTGTAGAAAAAGCAGAAAAACACAATCGCGCTGGCATACAGCAGAACATAAATCGGCTGGCCGGGTGTCAGCGTGCTGGCAATGTCCTTCAACCAGCGCATGCTTTCACCGCTGCTGAACCAGCCCACGACCGTCGCCGGCAGCAAAATGATCGACGAAGCAAAGATGGGCGGAATCACACCGGCCATGTTCAGCTTCAGTGGCAAGTGCGATGACTGGCCACCATAAACCTTGTTGCCCACCTGGCGCCTGGCGTAATTCACCAGGATCTTGCGCTGTCCGCGCTCGACGAACACCACAAAGTAGGTCACCAGAACCACCACTGCGATGATCACAATGGCCACCAGAATACTCATGGCACCGGTGCGGATCAACTCCAGCAAACCACCCACTGCACTTGGCAGGCCAGCCGCGATACCTGCAAAAATCAGGATCGAAATGCCGTTGCCGAGGCCGCGCTCGGTGATCTGCTCACCCAGCCACATCAAAAACATCGTTCCGGCTGTCAGGCTGACCACAGCCGTCATGCGGAAACCAAAACCAGGTGCGAGCACCAGGCCGGGGGAGCTTTCAAGCGCCACCGCAATACCCAGCGACTGGAACAGGGCAAGACCCAGCGTGCCGTAGCGCGTGTACTGGGTGATCTTGCGGCGTCCGCTTTCGCCTTCCTTCTTCAGTTGCTCGAATGTCGGCAGGACATAGGTGAGCAGCTGCATGATGATGGATGCGGAGATGTAGGGCATGATGCCCAGCGCAAACACCGTGAAACGCGACAAGGCGCCACCGGAGAACATATTGAACAGGTTCAATATGCCGCCCTGCTGGCCCTTGAACAGCTCCTTGAGCTGGTTGGGGTCAATGCCCGGCACCGGAATGTGGGCACCAATGCGGTACACCACAAGCGCCAGCAGCAAAAACACGAGCCTGTTCCGCAAATCGCCGAACTTGCCGGATTTTGCCAGTTGAGCCGGGTTGGTTGCCACTGATTCTTTCCAGTTCGCTGTTACTGATTAGGCAATCGCGCCGCCGACAGCTTCAATAGCTGCCTTGGCACCAGCCGTCGCACCAATACCGTTGAGCTTGACCGCCTTGGTCAGTTCGCCGGACTTGATGATCTTGACGTTCTTGGCGAGCTGGCCCACCAGACCGGCGGTTTTCAGCGCCAGCAGGTCGACTTCGGCCAGGCCGAGCTGCTCGAGGGCAGACAGCGTGACTTCAGCGTTGAACTTCAGCAGGTGCGACTTGAAGCCGCGTTTTGGCAGACGACGCTGCATAGGCATTTGACCGCCTTCAAAACCGACCTTGTGGTAGCCGCCAGCACGGGACTTCTGACCCTTGTGACCGCGACCAGCCGTCTTGCCGATGCCGGAGCCGATACCACGGCCGACACGGCGCTTGGCATGCTTGGCGCCCTGGCCGGGCTTGATTCCATTCAATTCCATGATGCGTCCTTAGACAATCTTGACCAGATAGGCGATCTTGTTGATCATGCCGCGCACTGCGGGCGTGTCTTCCAGTTCGCTGGTGCTGTTGATACCGCGCAGGCCCAGACCACGCACGGTGGCGCGGTGGGATTCCTTGGTACCGATCGGGCTCTTGATCAGCTGAACCTTGAGTTTTTTCTCTGTCGTCATTTCAATGCTCCTGGGCGACGCTTAGCCGAAGATTTCTTCGACTGACTTGCCACGCTTGGCGGCAATGTCGGAGGCCGTGGTGGAATTGTTCAACGCATCCATCGTTGCACGCACCATGTTGTAAGGGTTGCTCGAACCATGGCTCTTGGCCACGATGTCGGTGATGCCCATGACTTCAAAGACTGCGCGCATCGGGCCGCCGGCGATGATGCCGGTACCTTTGGCTGCCGGCATCATCATGACGCTGGCGGCACCCCAGTGGCCGAATACGTTGTGGTGAATCGTGCCGTTCTTCAATGACACCTTGGTCATGTTGCGGCGCGCTTCTTCCATGGCTTTTTGCACGGCTGCAGGCACTTCTTTCGACTTGCCCTTGCCCATGCCGACGCGACCGTCACCATCGCCAACCACCGTGAGTGCTGCGAAACCGAGAATACGGCCGCCCTTCACCACTTTGGTCACGCGGTTGACCGCGATCATTTTTTCCTTCAGACCATCGTCTGGAGCGTCGTTGTTTGATTTAGCTTGAAACTTGGCCATATATATTTCCAGTCTGCTTAGAACTGCAGGCCAGCTTCGCGGGCCGCATCAGCCAGCGCCTTGACGCGGCCGTGGTACGCAAAACCAGCGCGGTCAAACGCAACTTTTTCAACACCGGCGGCTTTTGCCTTTTCAGCAATACGCTTGCCGATGGCTTGTGCTGCCGCCACATTGCCGCCCTTGCCGGACGCGCCGAGGTCCTTGCGGATATCGGCTTCTGCAGTAGAAGCCGATGCCAGGATCTTGGAGCCGTCGCCGGAAATGACGCTGGCGTAGATGTGCAGATTGGTGCGGTTGACGGTCAGACGGGCAACACCTTGCGTGGCAATGCGGATGCGGGTCTGGCGTGAACGACGAAGGCGCTGCTCTTTTTTGGTCAACATGATGCAGCTCCTTATTTCTTCTTGGTTTCTTTGATCGTGATCTTCTCATCCGCATAACGGATGCCCTTGCCCTTGTAAGGCTCGGGAGGACGAACAGCACGGACTTCAGCGGCGATCTGGCCGACACGCTGACGATCAGAACCCTTGATCAGGATTTCCGTAGGCGTTGGCGTTGCGGCCGTGACACCTGCGGGCATGTCCATGATGACGGGGTGCGAGTAGCCAACCGTCAGGTTGAGCTTGGCACCCGTGACCTGGGCCTTGTAACCCACGCCGATCAGGCTCAGCTTTTTCTCGAAGCCCTTGGTGACACCGGTCACCATGTTGTTGACGAGCTGGCGCATCGTGCCGCTCATCGCATTGGCTTCACGCGAATCATTGGCTGGTTCAAACGTCAGCTTGCCGGCATCGTTCTTGATGGTGACAAGTGAATTTTGAGCCAGTGCCAGGGCGCCGAGGGCACCCTTGACATTGATCTGGTCGTCCTTGAAAGCCACATCCACGCCCGAAGGGATGGAGACAGGCATTTTTCCTACACGAGACATTTCAGTTACTCCTCAATGCCGCCGTTTAGGCCACGTAGCAAAGAACTTCGCCACCGGTGCCGGTCGCGCGTGCCTTGCGGTCAGTCATCACGCCCTTGGGCGTCGTGACGATTGCCACACCAAGGCCGTTCATGACCTGGGGAATGGCGCCATGGCCTTTGTATACACGAAGGCCTGGGCGGCTGACGCGCTCGATGCGCTCAATCACGGGCTTGCCTGCGTAATACTTCAGGGCGATTTCAAGCTGGGACTTGCCTTCGTCGGTCTTGACGGAGAAGCCATCGATGTAGCCCTCATCCTTCAGCACCTGCGCGATTGCAACCTTGACTTTGGAAGACGGCACCTGCACAACGGCTTTTTCAACCATTTGTGCATTGCGGATGCGCGTCAACATGTCGGCGATAGGATCACTCATACTCATTTTGTGGTTCTCCTATTGCTTACCAGCTTGCCTTGGTGATACCGGGGATATCACCTGCAAAAGCCAGTTCACGGATCTTGGCGCGAGCCAGGCCGAACTGGCGGAACGTACCGCGTGGGCGGCCCGTGATCTCGCAGCGGTTACGCTGGCGGGTCGGGTTCGCGTTGCGGGGCAATTTTTGCAATTCCAGACGGGCCAGCTGGCGCTCTTCATCGGAGCGTTTGGCGTCGTTGGAAGTTGCCTTCAATTCAGCGTATTTCTTGGCGAACTTGGCGGCGAGTTTTTCGCGCTTCAGTTCACGTTGCAGCAATGCTTGTTTTGCCATGTCCCGCCTCAGTTCTTGAACGGAAAACGGAAGGCGGTGAGGAGTGCCTTGCACTCTTCATCGGTCTTGGCCGTTGTGGTGATGCTGATATTGAGGCCGCGCAAGGCATCAACCTTGTCGTACTCGATCTCAGGGAAAATGATCTGCTCTTTCACGCCGATGTTGTAGTTGCCACGGCCGTCGAAAGCGCGACCGGAAATGCCGCGGAAGTCACGCACGCGCGGCAGGGCCACGGTCACGAAACGGTCCAGGAACTCATACATCTGCACGCCGCGCAGGGTCACCATGCAGCCGATAGGCAGGTCTTCGCGGATCTTGAAACCGGCGATAGCCTTCTTGGCCTTGGTCACGACTGGCTTCTGGCCGGCGATCTTGGTCATGTCGCCGACGGCGTTGTCCATGACCTTCTTGTCGGCAACAGCCTCGCTCACACCCATGTTGAGCGTGATCTTGGTGATGCGGGGAACCTGCATCGGCGACTTGTAGCCAAATTTCTCGATCAGCGCGGGGGCGATCTTTTCGCGGAACTGGGCCTGCAGGCGAGCCTGAGGAACAGCAGCTTGGGTAGGTGCGGTTTTAGCCATGTTTATGCAGCCTTGATTTCTTCGCCGCTGGACTTGAAGACGCGAACCTTCTTGCCGTCAGCCAGGAGCTTGATGCCCACACGATCAGCCTTGCCCGACACTGCGTTGAAAATCGCGATGTTGGACTGGTGAATAGGCATGCTTTTGGCAACGATGCCGCCGGTCGTGCCCTTGAGGGGGTTTGGCTTGGTGTGCTTCTTCACCGTGTTGATGCCTTCGACCAGCACGTGGCTGTCGTCGGTGCGCAAGGTGATCGTGCCGCGCTTGCCTTTGTCACGGCCCGCGATCACGATGACTTCGTCGCCTTTGCGAATCTTGTTCATGGCGTGTCCTTACAGAACTTCAGGAGCCAGGGACACGATCTTCATGAACTTCTCGGTGCGCAGTTCGCGCGTGACCGGTCCGAAGATGCGGGTGCCGATGGGCTCCAGCTTGGCGTTAAGCAACACTGCTGCGTTGCCATCGAATTTGACGAGCGAACCATCGCCACGGCGGATGCCCTTGGCGGTGCGAACGACCACTGCACTGTAAACCTCGCCTTTTTTGACGCGGCCTCGTGGAGCGGCTTCCTTGATGCTGACCTTGATGACGTCACCGACGCTGGCGTACCGGCGCTTTGAGCCACCGAGCACCTTGATGCACATCACGGATTTGGCACCCGTGTTGTCAGCAACATCGAGCTTGGATTGCGTTTGAATCATTTAAATGTGTTCCCAACTTGCACCGGAGATGCCGCTTAAATCATGTGGATTTACGCTGCACAACCAATCAGTCTTGGGCCCGTTGTCCGCGCCGCAAACCACTTGCAGCGTTTCCATGAGGGCAGAATTCCCCGCTTTTTTAGAGCGAAGCCCACGATTATGAGTGA
>JAZKDR010000027.1:0-126816 GCA_040387435.1 Pseudomonadota bacterium | reverse complement strand
GTCAATGCCATCTGCCCCGGCTACATCGACACCGAGATCAACCACCACCACTGGGAAACGGAACAGGGCAAAAAGCTGGTGCAGATGTTGCCGCGCAAACGCGTCGGCAAGCCTGAAGACCTGGACGCGCTGCTGGTCATGCTGGCCAGCGGCCAGAGCCATTTCGTGAACGGTGCAGTCATTGCCGCAGACGACGGCTTTGGGACCTGAATATGGCCCCCACGCTTGTCACTTCGTGTACATCGCTGCCCCCCGTGGGGCCTGGCCTTGCTTGGGGCGGCCCGTCGCTGCGGCCCGTCGCTATCGCTCTGGAATGCTGACAGGCATTCTTGCGGGGCTGGCCGCAGGCGCGTTGTGGGGGCTGGTGTTTGTCGCGCCGCTGATGGCGCCCAGCTTTTCGGCCTTGGACTTCACGGCCGGGCGCTTCCTGTCTTATGGCGCGCTGTCGCTTGGCCTGATGCTGCTGCTCCGCACATCGCGCTGGCCCACATCGCAGCAGGCCCTGGCGGCCTGCGGCTTGAGCTTGTTGGGGTTTACCGGCTACTACCTGCTGCTGGTTCTGGCGATACGTGATGCCGGCACTGAAGTACCCAGCCTCATCATTGGCACCATCCCCTTGTGGATGATGCTGCTCGGCAAGCCCGCCGGTTTGCGCTGGGGCACGCTGTTGCCGGGATTACTGCTGACCTTGCTGGGGTTGGCGCTGATGATGCGGGCATCCAGCGGCGCGGTGGCGGCCGATGGGTCCGGTGTTTATTTCTGGCGCGGCGTCGGCTTTGCACTGGCAGCCATGGTGTGCTGGACGGCGTTTGGCCTGCTCAATGCGGCCTGGCTGAAAAAGCATTCCGAAGTCAACGCCACCACCTGGGCCAACTGGCTGGGCGTGGCGACCGGGCTGGGTGCCTTGCTGTTGTGGCTGCTGGCGGGCACCGATGTGGAGCAGTTGCAGCGCACACCCGGGCTGGTACCGGCCGTGGTGCTGGCGGTGGCGACGGGCATCGGGTCGGCGTGGCTGGCCACGATCTTGTGGAACATCGCCAGCCAGCGCCTGAGCGCCAGCCTGTGCGGCCAGCTCATCGTCAGTGAAACCATTTTTGCGCTGGTCTACGCCTTCATCTGGAAAGGGGCGCTGCCCAGCTTGCTGCAGGGCATGGCATGCCTGTTTTTTGTCGCAGGTATCCTTGCTTCCATTCGCGCACATCGTTAACACCGGCATCCAGCACCATGAAAATTGAAATTCCCGAGAACAAAAAACTCGTCCACGAAATGGTCATCCCCATCCGCTGGGGCGACATGGATGCGATGGGCCATCTCAACAATGGCAGTTACTTTCGTTACATGGAAACCATCCGCATTGAATGGTTTGTGGCGGCCGGCATCAAGCCGGACCCAAACGGGGAAGGGCCGGTGATCGTCAATGCGTTTTGTAATTTCTACAAACAGCTCGAGCACCCCGGCGATGTGCTCACGAAGATGTATGTGAGCGAGCCAGGGCGTTCGACTTTCGAGAGCTGGTGCACCATGGAACGTGTTGATAGCCCGGGCGTGATTTGCGCTGCGGGTGGCGCGACCACCATCTGGGTGGACTTCCCCGCGCAAAAATCAAAAACGATGCCGGACTGGCTGCGCGCGATGGTGCAGGCCTAGGCCGGCTTGACCTTGGGCACACGCCCCATCAGGTAAAACTCGGGGTTGGGCTGCATGCCGCTGAAGCTCGCCATGCGGTTCGACAGCCCGAAGAACGCGGTGATGGCCGCGATGTCCCATGCGTCTTCATCGTCAAAACCGTGTGGCTTGAGCGCATCGATGTCGGCATCGTCGATGGCATCGGCCTGCAGGCACACCTTCATCGCAAAGTCCAGCATGGCGCGCTGGCGCGGCGTGATGTGTGCCTTGCGGTAGTTCACGGCGACCTGGTCGGCGACCAGCGGTTTCTTTTCATAGATGCGCAGGATGGCACCGTGGGCAACCACGCAGTAAAGGCACTTGTTGGCCGCACTGGTGACGGTGACGATCATCTCGCGCTCGCCCTTGGTCAATGAACCTGCAGGGTTGGAGCCTTCTTCCTTCAGCATCAACGCGTCGTGGTACGCGAAGAAGGCGCGCCACTCTTGCGGGCGGCGTGCCAGGGCGAGAAATACGTTCGGGACAAAACCGGCTTTCTCCTGCACCTCCAGCACCTTGGCTTTGATGTCGTCCGGCAGGTCTTTCAGTTCAGGGGCGGGGTATCTGCTCATTCTTGTCTCCTTAAAAGCGTCGGGATGTTGCTTCCCCAAGATTAACTGCAAGACGATTGCCAAGGAGCCGGATGACACTCACACGGGAGTCATTGATAAAAACTATTAAATATATATTTTTAATTGTCTTTTAATATTCAACCCTGAAACCTAGACTGGCAGTTCAGGTGCAGCGTTGCACGACGACGCGACGAGACAAGTAACGCTGCCGCAGGTCCCCACATCCATCGAAAGGAATCCCATGTCCGAGAAACAAATGCAGAGCGAAGGCGGTTGCCCGTTTTCTGGTGCACACAAGCCCGCACCGCGCGGTACGACCAATTCGGCGTGGTGGCCGGAGCAGTTGAACCTCAAGGTGCTGCACCAGCATTCGCCGAAGTCCAACCCCATGGAGCCCGGCTTCAACTACGCAGAAGAATTCAGGACGCTGGACCTCGATGCCGTCATCAAGGACCTGCATGCCCTGATGACGGATTCGCAAGCCTGGTGGCCTGCCGATTACGGCCACTACGGCCCATTCTTCGTACGCATGGCCTGGCACGCCGCAGGCACCTACCGCACCTTTGATGGCCGCGGCGGCAGCGGCAGCGGCGAGCAGCGTTTTGCACCCCTCAACAGCTGGCCCGACAACGGCAACCTCGACAAGGCCAGGCGCCTGCTCTGGCCCATCAAGGCCAAATACGGACGCAAGCTGTCGTGGGCCGACCTGTTCATCCTGACCGGCAACATCGCAATGGAGTCCATGGGTTTTAAAACCTTTGGCTTCGGCGGCGGACGCCCGGACGTGTGGGAACCGACCGAAGACATCAACTGGGGTGCCGAGACCACCTGGCTTGGTGACGAGCGCTACTTTGGTGACCGCGAACTCGCCAAGCCGCTGGCCGCCGTGCAGATGGGCCTGATTTACGTCAACCCCGAAGGCCCCAACGGCAAGCCCGACCCGCTGGGTTCGGCGCGCGACATTCGCGAGACCTTTGCCCGCATGGCCATGGACGACGAAGAAACCGTGGCGCTGACGGCCGGCGGCCACACCTTCGGCAAGGCCCACGGTGCGGTGGATGCCAAACACCTGGGTGCCGAGCCGGAGCGTGGCGACATCGAGAACATGGGCTTCGGCTGGGTCAACACTTTCGAGACCGGTCACGGCGTGCACACCACCACCAGCGGCATCGAGGGTGCGTGGACCAAAAACCCCATCAAATGGGACAACGGCTACTTCGAGAACCTGTTCGGCTACGAGTGGGAACTGACCAAAAGCCCCGCCGGCGCGCACCAGTGGAAACCCGTGGGCGCCACTGGCGACGGCACCGTGCCGGATGCCCACGACCCGGGCAAGCGCCACGCGCCCATGATGACGACGGCCGACATGGCCATGCGTATGGACCCGGCATATGAAAAGATCTCGCGCCGTTTCATGGCCGACCCGCAGGCCTTTGCCGATGCTTTCGCCCGCGCCTGGTTCAAGCTGACCCACCGCGACATGGGCCCCATCGCACGCTACCTCGGCCCGCTGGTGCCGAAGGAAGAGCTGCTCTGGCAGGACCCCGTTCCGGCTGTGGATCACCCGCTGGTGAACGAGCAGGATGTGGCTGCGCTCAAGGCAAAGATACTGGCTTCTGGCCTGACGACGTCGCAGCTGGTGACGACGGCCTGGGCTTCGGCCTCGACCTTCCGCGGGAGTGACAAACGCGGCGGCGCCAACGGTGCACGCATCCGCCTGGCACCGCAGAAAGACTGGGAAGTCAACCAGCCCGCCGAACTTGCAAAGGTGCTGCAGAAGCTGGAAGTGGTGCAGAAGGAATTCAACGCGGCGCAATCCGGTGGCAAGAAGGTGTCGCTGGCCGACCTCATCGTACTGGGCGGTTCTGCAGCGGTGGAAGCTGCGGCAAAAAAGGCGGGCCACAAGGTCACCGTGCCTTTCTCGCCTGGCCGCACCGACGCGTCGCAAGCGCAGACCGACGTGGAAGCCTTTGCCGTGCTGGAGCCGCTGGCCGACGGCTTCCGCAATTACGTGAGCAAGGGCAACGAAGCGGCGGTGGCCGAGCTGCTGGTCGACAAGGCCAACCTTTTGACGCTGACCGCGCCAGAGATGACGGTGCTGGTGGGCGGCCTTCGCTCGCTGGGTGCGAACGTCGGGCAGGCCAAACACGGCGTGTTCACCAAACGCACTGACGAGTTGACCAACGACTTCTTCGTCAACCTGCTGGACATGAACACCCAATGGAAAAAGTCGGCAGATGCAGAGTTTGTGCTCGAAGGTCGTGACCGCAAGACCAGCGAGCTCAAGCTCACCGGCACTGTGGTCGACCTGGTGTTCGGCTCCAACTCCCAGCTGCGCGCACTGGCCGAGGTGTACGCCAGCAGCGATTCGCAGGACGTGTTCGTGCGCGACTTTGTCACCGCGTGGACAAAGGTCATGAACCTGGACCGCTTCGACCTGGCCTGATCAGCTCCGCGGCTGCATATAAAACCCGCCCGGTGAAAGTCGTGGCGGGTTTTTTTGTTTGCGGGCCGGTCTAGGCTATTCTTTGAATTTTTAGAGTACTGCGCGATGACAAAAGTCAAATCCGTTCCCCTTGCATTCGTGGCGTTTGCGGTCTTCTCTTTTGTCGGAGGCTGTGCCTCGACGCCATCCGTGCACCCGGACGCCGTTGTGCTGCAAGACGCACTCCCGGGTCAGGCTCTGGTGTATTTGCTCAGGGCCCCGCACGACGGGATGCAGATCAGAGTTCAGAGCGGCGACAAGACGCTGATCACACTGCCTGCCGAGTCGTACACCGCCCTGTCGGTTCCGGCAGGAAGGCATGTGTTCACCACCTTTTCCACCTCTCCCTTTGTATCGAATACGCCGGTTGCCCCGCCACTGGATGTCACGTTGGTCCCGGATCAGCGTGTGTTTTATGCCATCTCAGGGGTGACAGAGAGATCGATAGGCTTCGGTGGACTCATGCCCATCGCTGGCGGTGGTGTGATGCCCATTTTTATCCCTCAGAGCGCCACGGCCTCTGGAAGTAGGGTGTGGAAGGAGTTCAGTGAGCTGGATGCGAGGGGTCTTATCACTGTTTCACGGGTCGCGCTTCCCGATCGTTAATTTCTGTTTTTTTAAAAGGCATCACATGACTGCAAACACGACGACCAACAAGGATTTCGACGCCGGCCTCGCCACCCGCAAACAGGTGATGGGCGAGGACTTCGTTGCCAATGCCTTTGGTAATGCCACGCCTTTTACGCTGCCGATGCAGCACTACATCACCCGCAACGCCTGGGGCGACGTGTGGCAGCGGCCGGGGCTGGACATGAAGACACGCAGCCTGATCACGGTCGCCATCCTGACGTCCATGGGCAAGCAGCATGAGCTCAAGGGCCATGTGCGCGGGGCGCTGAACAACGGCGCGACGCCGGAGGAAATCCAGGAAGTGCTGCTGCATGCGAGCGTTTACTGCGGTGTGCCGACGGCCGTGGAGGCCTTCCGGTCTGCTGCAGAGGTGGTGGACGGCCCCAAAAAGCCCTGACGCGGCTCGAGCCGGCTTGCATGGCTTGGCGTGCCAGCGCAGCGGATTTCCGGGGTGCTACTTTATTGATAGCTGCTCACGCTCGTGTCTATTGGTCTACAGCCTGTTTTGAGGTCTGAAAATGGCCTTTTTAGAGGCTTTTTCGTCTTGCAAGCCTTGTTTCTGGGTCCAAATTCCAGCATATGCCTCGGCATATGCTGGAATCATCAAAGCTGATCAGGACCAGCCTTCCAGCACCACCTTGCCGCAGGCCTTGCCCGACTCGAGCAGCGCGTGGGCCTTGCGCAGGTTGGCGGCGTTGATGCTGCCGAACTTCTCGGTCACGGTGGTGCGCACGCGGCCGCTGTCGACCAGCTTCGCCATTTCTTCCAGCAGCTTGTGCTGTTCAATCAGGTCCGCTGTGCCGAACACCGGGCGCGTGAACATCAACTCCCAGTGCACGGACAGCGACTTGCGCTTGAAGAGGTTGATGTTGATGTTCTGGGGGTCGTCGATCAGGCCAAATTTGCCCTGTGGGGCGAGTGCTTCGACGATTTGCTGGATGTGGGATTCGGTCTGCGTCAGGCTGACGACATAGTCCACTGCCGGGATGCCTATGGCCTTGAGTTCTTCCGCGATCGGCTTGCTGTGGTCGATGACGTGGTGGGCACCCAGCGCTTTCACCCATGCCTGCGTCTCTGGGCGTGAAGCGGTGCCGATGACGGTGAGTGCCGTCAGCTGCGCGGCCAGCTGGGTCATGATGGAGCCGACCCCGCCAGACGCGCCGATGATGAGCAGTTTTTTGCCGGCGGCGTCACTTGCGTTGGGGCCTTTCGGGATGGCCAGGCGGTCAAACAGCATTTCCCAGGCGGTGATGCTGGTCAGTGGCAGGGCAGCGGCTTCCGCAAAACCCAGCGACGCCGGCATATGGCCGACGATGCGCTCATCGACCAGGTGAAGCTCGCTGTTGGTGCCGGGCCGGGCGATGGAGCCCGCGTACCAGACCTTGTCGCCGGCCTTGAACAGCGTGACATCGGGGCCGACGGCCTTCACCACACCGCTGGCGTCGTAACCCAGCACCTTGTAGTCCTGACCGGGCGCTGCGCCATCCCGCATGCGGACCTTGGTGTCGACCGGGTTGACCGAAATCGCCTTCACCTCGACCACGATGTCATGCCCGGAAGGGGTCGGATCGGGCAGCGCGATGTCGGTAAGGCCGTTGTCTGCCGTGGCATCGGCGAGGGCGTGGAGTTGTTTGTAGCCGATGGCTTTCATGATGTTTCTTCCTTGGGATGTGAGCGATGGAGTTAACGTTGAGATCGGGATGGGTGAACTGTACGGCGTTTGAAAGTGAAGATAAACGGCTTGTCGATTGAAGCTATTTACAAATAAAATTTGTAAATGAAAGCCCTTCAGGATCTGGAAATCTTTGTCCGTACGGTGGAAACAGGCAGCCTGTCGGCCACCGCGCGCAGCCTGGACCTGACACCGGCTGCAGCCAGCGCGGCGTTGAAAAGGCTGGAGGAGGAACTGGGCGCGCCGCTGTTTGTGCGCTCCACCCGCAGCCTGCGCATCACGCGCGAGGGTGAGGTGTTTCTGGCGCACTGCAAACCGGCGCTGGCCGCGCTGCGTGACGGCCAGCTTGAACTGGCCAGCGGCCGCCAGCAGGTGCGCGGCATGCTGCAGCTGGCGGCGTCGTCCGACTTTGGCCGCAACATCCTGTTGCCCTGGCTGGATGAATTCCAGCAACTGCACCCGGGCATCCAGTACCGCCTGCATGTGGCCGACCGGGTCAGCAATGTTTACAGCGACCTTGTCGATGCCGCTTTCCGCCAAGGCGAGCCGCCGGACTCCAGCATGCTGGCCCTGCCGCTGGACCTGAAGAACCGCCGCGTGTTGTGCGCTTCGCCGGCCTATATCGAACAGCAGGGCGCGCCTGCTTCTCCCCAGGATCTCGACAAGCACCGCTGCCTTTGTTTCATGCTGGGGGAAGACGTTTATGACAAATGGACATTTTCGCGCGGGTCTGACGAGGTGACGGTGCGCGTGTCCGGCGGCAACATTGCCAATGACGGTGATGTGGTGCGTCGCTGGGCACTGGCCGGGCGTGGCATCGCGTACAAGTCGGGGATGGATGTAGCGCGCGACCTGGCCGCTGGGCGACTGGTGCGGTTGCTGGACGGCTGGCTGGGCGAGCCTTCGCATCTCTACATGGTGTTGCCGGGCCGGCGCCAGCTCACGCCGGGCCTGCGCCTGCTGCGCGAGTTCATTGCCGCAAAATGCGCGGCCTGAATGCGTGGCCTGATGGTGTTGTCATGATGGCGGCCGCATTACGTTTGGTCGCAAATTGACGCTTGCCGTACATCCCACAGCTTTGATGCGAAGGTATAACAAAATCCAATGATGAACTGGAATGGTTAATGAATAAAGTGAATTTGCAGGATCTTGGTTACGAACCGGACGACCTGGAGGTGCAGGTCTCAGAGCTGTTGGTGGCGACAGCGGACGACTCGGATGAGCTGATTGATGACGCCGTGCCTGAAGTGCTGCGCCTGCTGCGAGAGAAGATGCAGATGGACGTGGTGTTTGTGTCTGAATTTACTGCCGGACAGCGTGTCTTCCGGCACGTGAGTTCGCTGCCGCAGAACGACCTTCTGAAAGTGGGCGCCTCTGATCCGCTGGAAGAAAGCTGGTGCCAGCGCGTGGTGGACGGCCGCATGCCCGGTTATATCCCGGATGCTTCCAGAGAGCCTGCATCCGCACCGCTGGAGAAAGCGCTGCCCTTTCGTATCGGCACCCACATCAGTACACCCATCATCCTGAAGAGCGGCGAAGTCTATGGCACCCTGTGCTGCTTCAGCTTCAGCCCGGTGGAAAACCCGGATCCCAAAGACCTCCAGCGCTTGCAATTCACGGCCCGGCTGACGGCGGGCAAGATTGACAAGGAGCGGGCGAGCAAGATAAATCGGATCGACCCCCCGCATGATGGATGGGGTCTTGTGCCCTGACGCTTCGTGAGCCGGCGCAACGCACATGACGCTGCAACACTGACGCCCTGCTCAGGCCGGCAATGCGCCTATGTAGTCCATCTTGGCCAGCGGCACCCCCTGGTTGCGCAGGATGTCATAGGCCGTGGTGACGTGGAAATAAAAGTTGGGGAGCACAAAACCAAGCAGGTAGGGTTCGCTGTTGAAGGTGTGCTCCTTGCCGCCCAGCTTGAGCGTGACGGTGCCGCCCTCGCTGGCATTGATCTCCGCTTCGGTGACGCTGCTGATGAAGGTCAGCGTTTTGGCAATGCGCTCTTCAAGCTCGGCAAACGTGGTTTCAGTGTCGGCAAAGCTGGGTGCCGTCACCCTGGCCAGGCGCGCCGCACCGAACTTGGCGCCGTCGCTGCTTGACTGCACCTGGCCGGCCAGCGTCAGCATGTCCGGCGCCAGACGCGCATCCACATACGTCTGCAGGTTGACGTTGTTGGCGGCCGCATGGGCTTTGGCTTTTTCGAGGACGGCGGCCAGGCTGGTGAGGCCGCGCACGAATGCGGGAATGGAGGCTTGGTAAAGGCTGATTGGCATGCTGTATCCGGTTGGGTGGTGACGCACTGAAAGACACGCATTGTGTAGCAGCCCGCATGATCGTGCAGGCCGCCGGCCGATCAACCCGCCATGAGCTTGTGCACCAGGTCGGCCGTGGTCGACGCCTTGTATTTGCGCATCAGCCGCGCCCGGTAAATTTCGACAGTGCGGTGGCTGATCACCAGCGCCCGGCCAATTTCCTTGGAGGTCATGCCGTCCATCAGGTGTGCCGCGACTTCGCGCTCGCGGGCCGTGAGTTCGGCGGTGACGGGGCGGCGCGAACTGAGGTCCTCAAACGTCCAGATGCCGGACTCATGCGGCGCATTGCGGTTGAGGGCGCGGCCGGTGACATGGCACCAGAAGGTCTCGCCCTTGTTGCGGCCATCGACGCGCTTCATGATCCGGTCGTCGGCGTAAATGCCCTTGGCATTGAGGAAGGGCAGCATGCGCGCACCGATGCGCTCGTACTCGTCGGCACTGGGGTAGAGCACCATGAAGGACTGGCCGGTGAGCTGCTCGCGCGAGGCGCCAAACATCTCGCACAAATGCTGGTTGCAGTCCACAATCGAACGGTTGCGCGACAGCACCAGGCCTACAGGGGCCATGTCGAATGCGAGCTGGTAATCCATTTTCATGGTACTAACCCTTTAAGAAAAACTACGTATTGGAATAAGTAGTATCGTACTGGATAGGCAGTGTGCGAATTCCATCAAGGAGACTTTTGTGAAGAAACTTTATCCCTCCGCCGCAGAGGCGCTCAAGGGCGTCATCAAGAACGGTCAGCTTCTGGGCGTCGGCGGCTTTGGCCTGTGCGGCATTCCCGAGGCGCTCATTGAGGCGCTGAAAGACAGCGGCGCAAAAGACCTCACCTGTGTTTCCAACAACGCCGGCGTGGACGGCTTCGGCCTGGGCAAACTGCTCGAAACACGCCAGATCAAAAAGATGATTGCGAGCTACGTGGGCGAGAACAAGGAGTTCGAGCGCCAGTACCTCGCCAAGGAGCTCGAACTCGAATTCACCCCCCAGGGTACGCTGGCCGAGCGCCTGCGCGCCGGCGGTGCAGGCATTCCTGCCTTCTTCACCAAGACAGGCGTCGGCACCCTCATTGCAGAGGGCAAGGAAGTGCGTGAATTTGACGGTGAGACCTACATCATGGAGCGCGCGATTGTGCCGGATGTCTCCCTCGTCAAGGCCTGGCGCGCAGACACCTCGGGCAACCTGCAGTTCCGCTTTACCGCGCGCAACTTCAACCCGGCCGTCGCGATGGCCGGCAAGGTCTGCATCGTTGAAGTGGAAGAAGTGGTTGAACTGGGTGCGATGGAGCCCGACCAGGTTCACCTGCCCGGCATCTATGTCCACCGCATCGTCTGCAATCCGAATCCCGAAAAACGCATTGAAAAACGCACCATCACCGAGAAAGCAGGTAACTGATATGCCGTGGACCCAAGACCAGATGGCCGCACGTGCGGCACAGGAACTCGAAGACGGTTTTTACGTCAACCTCGGCATCGGCATTCCCACGCTGGTGGCGAACTTCACCGGCGACAAGGAAGTCTGGCTGCAGAGCGAGAACGGCATGCTGGGCATCGGCCCATTCCCGACGGACGACAAGGTCGATGCCGACCTGATCAACGCCGGCAAGCAGACGGTCACGACCATCAAGGGCTCGTCCATCTTTGGCAGCCATGACAGCTTCGCGATGATTCGCGGCGGCAAGATCAACTTGTCCATCCTCGGTGCCATGCAGGTCAGCGCGAAGGGCGACCTCGCCAACTGGATGATCCCCGGCAAGATGGTCAAGGGCATGGGCGGTGCGATGGACCTGGTGGCCGGCGTCAAGCGCGTCATCATCCTGATGGAACACGTGGCCAAAAAGAAGGACGGCACCGAAGACATGAAAATTTTGCCCGAGTGCACACTGCCGCTGACAGGTGTGGGTGTGGTCGACCGCATCATCACCGACATGGCCGTGATGGACGTGACGCCTGAAGGCATCAAGGTGATCGAGCTGGCACCCGGCGTGACGATGGAATCGCTGCAGGCCAAGACCGGTGTGAAGCTTCACTAGTTTTTTGCAATTCCCGAAAGGGCGCTGGCTTGAAGGCCAGTGCCTTTTTTTATTTGCGCAGCAACAGCATGTCGGCGGTCTCCCGCTTGATGACGTTGCGCAGCCACTTGTTGGCCGGGTCGGCGTGATGCCGTTCGTGCCAGTACTGGCGGATTTCGAAGTTCGGCAACTTGAGTGGCGGCTTGAAGAGCTTGATGTTGATCATGCGGCTGAAGCCCACGCCCAGGTCTTCGGGAATGGTCATGATGAGGTCTGACTGCGAGATAAAAAACGGCAATGCAGAAAAACGTGGCAGGCGCAGCATCACGTCGCGCGTCAGATCCAGCCGGGCCAGTGCTTCCTCGACGGCGCTGTGCGGTGAGCCGCTGGTCCAGTACATGCCGTGTTTCGCGTTCACAAACTGCTCCAGCGAGAGGCTGTTTTTGATAACGGGGTGATCTCCCCGCACCGCGCACACATAAGAGGTGTTCCGCACCACCTGCTGGTGTGCCCAGTTGGGCATGCCCAGGAAGTAACCGACGGCCAGGTCAATCGAGCCGTTATCCAGCGCGGGGATGACCTCGTCAGGCCGCAAATCGAAAATGGACAGGCGCGCGCCGGGTGCGTGTTCGCTGAGCCAGGTCATCACCTGCGGCATCATCAGCAGCATGCCGATGTCGTTGATGTAGACACGAAAATTCACCGTCGTGGTTTGCGGCGAGAAGTCGGCTTGCTGGTCAACTTCGCGGACGATGTCCAGCGCACGCGTGATCTTGACTGACATGGTGTCTGCATAGGGTGTGGGCCGCATGCCATGCGAGGTGCGCACAAAAAGCGGGTTGTCAAAGCGCTCGCGCAGACGCTTGAGCGCAGCGCTCACCGCCGGCTGTGTCAAACCCAGTTCCATGGCGGCAGTCGACAGGTTTTGATGGCGGTAAATGGCATCAAATGTCAGCAGCAGGTTCATGTCGAAGTCGAGTAGTTCCATTTTTTTAGCTCGCTTAAAGGTAAGCCCTTAAGGGTTAACCTGTGCTTTTTCAGATATCAATCAAATTGATTTTATTGATAAATAGTTTGATTAGGAATTTATATGACCTCGCACTAGACTGCATCCATAAAAGCGGGACCAAACGCGCAATTCCGACGTGGAGACAAATGGACCAAGCAGTTTCGCCGGCACCTTACGCCGACTTCATCGCCTCGCTGGAAACGGTGCAATCCCAACCTTTGTGGGACAGGTACCACCGTATCACCACGCGCCATCCGAAAAGCCCGGATCCGGCGCACCTGTGGGCATGGGAAACGATGGAGCCGCAAATCCAGCGCGCTGTTGATGAAGTCACCATGGCTGATGCGGAGCGGCGTGTGCTGCTGTTTGCAGATCCTTCGCCTTCTGCGCCGAACTCCGTCGCCACCATGCGCAACATCTCAGGCGGCTTGCAGACCCTGATGCCGGGTGAGATTGCCCACGCACACCGTCACACGCTGGCAGCGTTGCGTTTTGTCATGCAGGGCCATGGCGCGGTCACCACCGTCAATGGAGAGGCCTGCGAGATGAGCGAAGGCGACCTGGTGCTGACACCCTCATGGACCTGGCACGAACACACCCATCCCGGCACGGGCCGCATGGTCTGGTTTGACGGCCTGGACCTGCCGCTGTCGCACCACTTCGACACCATGTTTTTTGAAATGGCCGCTCCCGGCCTTGAGACTGTGGAGCCGCCGCAAACGCGCGCGCCCGTCGCACCCAGTGAGGGCGTCACGTTGGGCCCGGACGCCTCCAGCCGCTTTCGTTTCAGTGCTGAGCGGGCTGCGGCCGCACTGGCGGCAAGCCGGGCACGTGAAGACGGCAGCCGATTGCTGCGCTATGTTGATGGCGTCAGCGGCGGTGCCGTGTTGCCGACGCTCGACTGCTATCTGCTTGGACTGGAAAAAAACAAACCGACGGGGGCACGACGCAGCACCTCAAGCGCGATTTGTGTGGTCGCGGAAGGCGAGGGCGTTTCAACAATGGGTGACGCCCGCATCGCCTGGAAACGCAACGATGTTTTTACCGTGCCGCACTGGCAGTGGGTGACGCATACGGCGACCAGCGACAGCGCAAAGCTGTTTTTCATGAGTGATCGCGAACTGATAGCCAATATGGGCTATCTGCGCGAGGAAGAAAAAGACACAGGAGCACAAGTATGAGAATTTGCAGGTTTAACGGCGGCAAGCTGGGGCTTGTGCAGGGTGACAAGGTCATTGACGTGACGCCGGTTCTTGGGCTGCTCCCGGCACAAAAATACCCGCTGCCGCAAAAAGACCTGCTGGTTGAAGCACTGCCGCAACTGCGCGGCGCGATTGAGGCCGAGGCCAAAAAAGGCGCCAGCTACGCCGTGAAAGACGTGAAGTTCGAGTCGCCGGTCGCCAACCCCGGCAAGATCATCGGGGCGCCCATCAACTACAAGGCGCACGTGGAAGAGAGCAAGGCGGATGCCAACATCGGCCACGGCCGCAGCATCACCTCCATCGGTGACTGGGGCATGTTCCTCAAGGCGGGCAGTTCCCTGATTGGTTGCAGTGATGAAATTGTCTTGCGCTTTCCAGAGCGCCGCAACGACCATGAAATCGAACTGGGCATCGTGATCGGCAAGCAGGGCAACCAGATCAAGGCAGCCGATGCGATGGGCTATATCGCCGGCTACTGCGTCACCCTGGACATGACCTTGCGCGGCCCCGAGTTCCAGTGCTTTCGCAAATCCATTGACTCCTATTCGGTGGCAGGCCCGTGGCTGGTGACGGCCGATGAAGTCGCCGACCCCGACAAGCTGGACCTGTGGCTGACGGTCAATGGCGAGGCACGTCAGAAGTCCAATACCAGCTTTCTTGTTTACGACGTGGCGCGCCTTATCGAGTTTGCATCGTCGTTTTACACGCTGATGCCCGGCGACATCATCATGTCCGGCACGCCTGAGGGTGTGGGCCCGGTCAAGCCGGGTGACGTGATTGATTGCGGGGTGGAGTCCATAGGGCAATTCTCTATTCGCATTGCGCCGGCCTATGCATAACCTGCGCAAAAGCGACGACCTGGTTCGTGCCATTGGCGCAGCTTTTTCTCGCGACAGTTTTTAGTTCAGGTAGTTCGACAGTTAAACAGGAGACAACAAATGAAACGCAGACTTTTCAACCTCACCACTTCCATGCTGGCCGTCGCAACGCTGGGTGCCGTCATGGCGGCACCTGCCTTTGCCCAAAACACCATCAAGATCGGCATGATCACCGACAAGGTGGGCGTGGCCAAAGCCTATGCCGAGCCCGTCGCGGCCGGTGTGAGCTTCGCGGTCAAGGAACTCAATGCCAAGGGCGGCATCCTGGGCAAGCAGATCGAACTGATGGTGGAAGACGACCAGGCCAAGCCTGACGTGTCTGCCACAGTGGCACGCAAACTGGTGGATGCCGGTGCGGTGTTCATTCTTTCGGTGTCGCTGACACCTGCCACGCAGCAGGCCCAATCGGTCACCAAGGAAAGCAAGACCCCCCACATGACGCCGTCCAACAGCGGCGACACGCTGACCACGCAGGTCGACAACCCCAACTTCTGGCAGACCGGACCATTGGCCTCCACGCAGATCAATACGCTGCTGTCATATGCCAAAAACAAGAACTACAAACGCGTCGCGCTGATCGGCGAGAACTCTGACCTCGGTCAGTTGACCAACAAGTTCTTCAAGGCTGGCCTGGAAAAAGCCGGTATCCAGATCGTGGCTGAGGAAATCGTTCCCGGAGGTGCGACGACGGCCGATCCGCAGATGCAAAAAGTTCGCGCTGCAAATCCTGAAGCGTTGTTCATGACCGGCATCACCACCGGCCCCAACCTGCTGATTCTGAAGTCCTATCGCCAGCTGGGCATCAAGACGCCGGTGCTGGCCAACTACAACATGTCCGTGCCGGTTTACATGACGGCTGCCAAGGGCCTGATCGACGGCATCACCTTTGTCGATGCTTTTGACCCTGCCAAACCAGCAACGCAGCGTTTTGTCGAGGCCTACAAAAAAGACACCGGCACCGAGCCTTACAACCTGATCGGCTACGGCTATGACGGCGTGATGATGGTGGCAGATGCCATCACCCGCGCAGGCAGCACCGACAAGGAAAAAGTCCGCGCTGCCATGCAGGCCACCAAAAGCTTCAAGGGCGTGATGGGCAGCACCGACGCAGCCTACGGTTTTGCCGATGGCAAGCGTACCGGCTTTGACACCAACGGCATGGTCGTGCGTGTGTATGAAGGCGACAAGCAGGGTAAGGTCGTCCACGTCGGCACCAAGTAAAAACCAGAGACGGGCGGGACGCCAGTCGCGTCCCGCCGCCTTTCCGGACTGAAGCCGGTTGCGAACCAGCCGGCTTCCGCGGGCCCTGCCTGCCCTGTTTTTTGAATACCCCCATTTCCTTGATGGATGGCGGGCGGAATAGTTGATCGAACCAATCGGTGATGAGGGCTTCAGGTGAATGATTTTCTGGAACTGGTCGTGGGCGCGCTGGCCAGTGGCTGTATTTACGGGCTGGCTGCGCTGTCCTACATGCTGATTACCCGGCCCACCGGCATCATCAATTTTGCGGTGGGTGAGTGGTCCATGCTCGGTGCTTTTGGCGGCTTCCTGCTGTTGACGCAGGCGGGCCTGCCTTACATCGTGGGCATGGCGGTCACGCTGGTGTTCATGTTCCTGGTTGGATGGGCGACTGAACGCCTGACCGTCAGGCCGCTGGTCGAGCGCGGAGCGCCGCCGCTTGCGCCCATCCTGGCGCTGCTTGGCATGCTGGTTGTGTTTCGTGAAATCGTGTCGCTGGGTGTCGGCCCCGACCCTCAGCCTGTGCCGCCTGCATTTGGTTTCGGACGGCTTGAACTGGGCCCTGTGGCCGGTTCTTACCAGAGCTTTTTCATCATCGTCGTGGCGCTTTCCGTATTTGCCGCCGTCTGGTACTTTTTCGAACGTACGCTGGCCGGCAAGTCCTTTGAGGCCGTGGCCATTGACAGGCGTGCCGCCTCGCTCATGGGCATCAACCTGCGCCGCGTGACCGCATTCGCATTCGCCGTCAGCGGCGTGGTAGCCGGGCTGGCAGGCATTCTTGTAGCCCCGAATGTCTCAGCCCATTACCTGATGGGCTTGCCGCTGGCGATACAGGGCTTTACCGCATTGGTGATTGGCGGTGTCGGCCGGGTCGAAGGCGCCTTGCTCGGCGGCATCATTCTGGCGTTCGTCGAACAGCTCACTGTTCGTTATGCGCCTATCCCGCCGGGGCTTGCCATGGGCGTGCCACTGCTGCTTCTTATCTTTTTCCTGCTGCTTCGGCCCACCGGCTTGCTGCGTGCACGTGAGGCACGGGCATGAAACAGGTCATCGGTTTTGTGGTGGCCGCGCTGGTCCTCGGCGCGATTGGCTTCACGCTGGGTTCTTACCAGACGGACGTGTACCGCAAGGTGCTGCTGTGGGTCACGCTGGCCCTGAGCTACAACTTCCTGTTCGGTATCGCCGGGCAGGTGGCGTTTTCGCATTTCACGTTTTACGGCATAGGTGCTTATGCCATCGTCATCCTGACTTTCCAGGCGGGCTTGCCTTTGCCTCTGGCCATCCTGGCGTCTGTGGTGATCTGCATCGTGCTGGCGCTCATCGTGGCGATACCAGCCACGCGGCTCGAGGGCTTTTACCTTGCGCTGGCCACGCTGGCGTTCGCGCAGCTGTTCATTGTTGTTCTGGATGAAGGCGGTTCGGTCACGGGTTCGGCGGGCGGCCTCGCCAACTACCGCCTGCCCGATGTGTTCGGCATGAAGGTAAGCGGCCCCTGGTATACCGCCGTCATCGTGGTGCTGATGCTTCTGACGTTGGCCATACTTTGGCGGCTGGACCGTTCGTGGTTTGGCCGTGCCTGCCGCGCCGTGCGTGATGATTCCGAAGCTGCCAAGGCCATGGGCATCAATGTGGCACGCACCAAAATCATCGCCTACACCATCACCAGTGCGATGGCGGGCATTGCCGGCATGGTTTACGCGTTTGTCGACAACACGGTCAATCCGCCCATTTTCGGCCTGCAGAATTCATTCCTGCTGCTGTTCATGGTCATCGTCGGTGGCAGTGGCCGCCACGCGGGCGCCATTGTCGGCGCGGTATTGCTGTACCTGATGCCGCTGGTGCTGTCGCCCATCATCGGGCACCACCATGCGCTGGTATTCGGTGTGTTCATGGTGGCTGTCGTGCTGTTCCAGCCCAAAGGCATCATCGGTATCTGGGACTGGTTTACCTCGCGCTGGATGGCAGGGGGGCGCAAGTCATGAGCGCCGCTGCATTGTTGACAGTCACGGGGCTGGGCAAGAGGTTTGGCGGTTTGCAGGCCGTGGCCGATGTGGACCTCGAAGTAGGCGCAGGCGAAATTCTGGGCGTGATTGGCCCCAACGGTGCCGGCAAGAGCACAACCTTCAGCATGATTGCCGGCGCGCTTGCCCCGACCACCGGCAGTTTGAGTTTTAACGGCGAGGTGCTTACCGGCCTGCCTACCCATGCGATGGCCGCGCGCGGCATTGTGCGTACCTTCCAGCACAACAAACCTTTTGCGAGCATGTCTGTTCGCGAGAACGTGATGGTCGGCATGCACACCAGCTTTCATGGCTCGCTGTGGAAAGTGCTGGCCGGCACGCGCGGTGCAGCGCAGGCCGAGCGTGACTCTGCGAAACGTGCCGACGAGCTGGTCGATTTTGTCGGCCTGGGTGAATGGCGCAATGCAGACGTCGGCACCTTGTCCTTCGGCCAGGGACGCCTGCTGGAGATTGCACGCGGCCTGGCAGCGGAACCCAAACTGATGTTGTTTGACGAGCCGGCTGCGGGGCTAACACCGCACGAGTGCGAACGCCTGTCCGACATCATCCGGCAGATATCGGGGCGCGGAATCGCAGTATTGCTGATTGAGCATGACATGCGTTTTCTGATGGCGCTGGCTGACCGGGTGGTGGTCCTCAATTTCGGCCGCAAGATTGCGCAAGGCACACCTGCCGAAGTGCAGGCCGACGCGGCCGTGGTCTCCGCCTACCTTGGCGACGTGGGAGCGCTTGGCGATGCTTGAAATTTCTGATCTTTGTGCGGGCTACGGCCACGGGCCTGTTGTTCAAGGGGTGACCCTTCAGATCGCAAGGGGTGAAACCATTGCGCTGCTGGGGCCCAATGGGGCAGGCAAATCGACGTTGCTGGCAGCGCTTTCCGGGACGCTGCGTGAGCGCAGTGGTCGCGTGATGATGGACGGCGAAGACCTGATGAAAATGCAGACCCACGACATCGTGGGCCATGGTCTGGTACAGGTGCCTGAGGGCCGCCGCATGTTCGCACCCATGTCGGTCGAAGACAATTTGCGACTGGGCACGGTGCGGCTGGCCGGCCGCAATACAGCCAGCGTGCAGGAGCGCTTCGACTACGTCTACAAGCTGTTCCCGCGACTCGCAGAACGGCGCAACCAGCTGACGGGCACGTTGTCTGGCGGGGAGCAGCAAATGGTGGCGATAGGTCGCGCGCTCATGTCCTCTCCGCGCGTGCTGTTGCTCGACGAGCCCTTTCTCGGGCTCGCCCCCAAGGTGGTGGAAGAGATACGCCGCACGCTCAACATGCTCAGGGACGGCGGCCTGACCATGGTGCTGGTCGAGCAGAAGCTGGACATCGCCCTGCCATTTACCAGCAGGGCTTACGTGATGATCAAGGGCCGCATTGCGTTGACAGAAGCCAGTGCAAGCCTCGCCACGCGTGCCGACCTCGGCCAGCTGTATTTCAATCTTGCACAGACCCATTCCTGAAAGAAAGGGAATCCCATGGCGAATGTTTCAACCCGGCTTCAGCATGCTGAAAAGCCGATGACACGCGGTATCCATCACCTGGCGCTGAACACCGATGACATGAAAATGACCATCGATTTCTATACCGGCGTACTGGGAATGCCCATGGTGCACGCGCTCAAGGTGCCACCTGGGCTGGGTACCGGGACGGGCAATCGCGGCAACCCGCCGTTCGAGAACCTGCGCCACTATTTTTTCGATGCGGGCGGCGACACCATGGTGGCGTTCTTCGAGATGCCCAAAGGTGCGAAGGACAACGGTGACCGGGATGCCATCGGGTCGATGCAGCACTGCTCTTTCACCACCACCAAAGAGCGCTTCGACCAGTTGCTGGAGCGCCTGAAGCAGGCGGACTTGCCCATCATCGGCCCGATTCCCGTTGGCGCCGGAACCTGGTCGGTCTATTTCATGGATCCCAACAACATTCGCCTCGAGTTCTCCTGGCAGGAGGATGACGGCGAAGACGTCCGTGTGGTCGAGCGCTGGACGCAGACCCGCGATGAGGCACTTGAAGAACTGAAATCGCTGTCCAGCGACCAGGCCTGGCTTGACCGGGTCACCCAACATCTACCAACGCAGCGCGCAGCTGCATAAACAAGGAGAAAGTCATGGCAAATTTTGTAGCCGTCAATGGCCTCAACCATGTGGCCTATCGTTGCCGCGACGCAGAAGAGACGCGTCATTTTTATGAAGACATCATGGGACTGCCCCTCACGCATGTGGTGCGAGGCGATGTGGTCAGCACTGGCGAGCGGGGTTCATTTGCCCACCTCTTTTTTGAAATGACAGACGGCAGCTGCGTTGCGTTTTTTGATCTGGGCGACAACACCGCAGCCGACCCGTCCCCGAACACCCCGGGCTGGGTCAACCACCTCGCGTTGCAGGTCGAATCCGAAGCCAAGGTGGATGAAGCCAAGAAACGTCTGGAAGCCGCCGGCGTCGAGGTTCTGGGACCCAAGCTGCACGACGGGCAGTTCCGGTCGATCTACTTCTTTGACCCTAATGGCATACGCCTGGAACTGACGGTCAATACAACCAGCGCCGAAGAGTTGAAGGCCTTCCGCAAGAACGCACGCGCCGCCTGCGACGAGTGGGTGCGCGAAAAAAATGCGCTTATCAGCGCCACCGCTTCGGCTTAAACCAGTTCAAGGAATATTGTTGATGTCCTCAGTGCAGAAGTTTGAAGTTCAGGCCGAGTGGGTACATGTCAAGTTTGCCGAGAAAACCACCTTCAAGGAGGTCTACGGTTTTGCAGGCAACCAGGGCGTGATCAACCTGGAGGGCATTCGTTACCTGCCCAAGGGCCGTCCATCGAAGACGCTGGTGATCTACATGCACCCGGCGTCGACGTTGCAGCTGTTGCCCATGCCGCGTGCTATGGCCGAGCGCGGCGTGCATGTGTTGTGTGCCGCCAGCCGCTATGCCCGAAACGACAGCGCCCTCATCATGGAGAACGTGGTGGTCGACCTTGGTGCCTATGTGCGACATGCCAAAGAGGTGTGGGGCTACGAAAAGATCGTCATGGCCGGATGGTCGGGTGGCGGCTCACTCTCACTGTTTTATCAGTCGCAGGCAGAGAAGCCGACCGTCACGCACACCCCAGCGGGTGACCCGTGCAACATCATTGCTGCAGAGCTGATCCCTGCGGATGGTTTTATTTTCCAGGCCGCACACATCTCGCGCGCCGTCGTGCTGGCTGACTGGATCGACCCGTCCGTGATTGATGAGAACGACCCGGATCGTGTGGACCCCGAGCTCAACCTCTACAACCCCGACATCAAACCACCTTACACGGCGGAATTTCTTAAAAAGTTCCGCGCTGGCCAGCAGAGCCGCATTCGCCGGCGGACGGATTGGGTCAAGCAGGTGCTTGAGGATTTGCGCAAGAAGGGCGGTCTTGAAATGGAGCGCGGTTTCGTCACGCACCGCACCATGGCAGAGCCGCGTTTCCTCGATGCCTCCATTGACCCCAACGACAGGCCAATCGGTACCTGTTTCATGGGCAACCCGGAAACCGTCAACAACGGTCCTGTGGGGTCTGCACGGTTCTCCACCCTGCGCTCATGGATGTCGCAATGGTCGCCCGAGACCAATGCGCATGGGGAAAAAAGCGCTGCGGGCATTTCAGTGCCCATGCTGGCGATAGAGCACAGTGCCGATGACGCCGTGCCCCAGCCGCATACACAGCGTATTTACGATGCTGCGGGCAGTGCCGACAAGACCATGCAATGCATCAAGGGTGCCACGCATTATTTTGTGGGACAGCCCGACTTGCTGGCGCTGGCTGCGACGAGTTACATCGACTGGATGGCGCAACGCCGCCTTCTCGACTGAAGGTGCGCGTCCGTTGGGGCGCGCCTTATGCCTTATACAGCTCAGCCAGCCCTGCCGCTGGCTTTGTTCTTTTTAACCGCCTGTTCCAGCTCGGCCCTTTCCGTTTCGTCTTTGGCGAGGTTGTCGATCATGGCCAGAAGCACCCTGCGCGTGGTGGCCAGGTCTTCTGCACTGACCTGCCTGGTGCTGATGTGATTGGTGTCTTCTGCGAGCGGCACCAGGCGTTTTTTGAGCGCCCGGCCTGTTTCGGTCAGGTGCACGTAAATGTTTTTCTTGTTGGTGGGCAGCTGTTTGCGCAGGATGTAACCCTGTGCTTCCATGGCTTTCATGGCCGCAAACGTCGTGGGCTCCATCACCCCGGCGCGCACGCTGAGTTCTTTCTGCGTCAGGCCGTCGGTTTCCCAGAGGATGCGCAAAAAACTCCAGTGCCCGAAAGGCACACCATATTCAGCCAGCCGGATCTGCAGGGCGCGCCTGAATGCACGTTCGGTATCGCGGATGAGGTGGGCAAGGCGGTCATTGGGAACCGCCTCCCTCCAGTGTCTCAGGATGTTATGTGTTTCTGTTTTCATGACCAGGTAATGCTACCTGATGATGAAGGTGTATCGGCTGCTGGCCGCGTGCCGATTCCAGGATGGCGAGACAGACCTCCGTCGTGGCCCTGGCCCATTCACCGGTGTGCAGGGGCGGCTTGCCGTCAATGACTGCTGCATACAACTCGTCGATGACTTCACTGCGCGGGATGGCCGGCGGGGGCAGGGCTTCAAAGCTGCGCTGCGCATCCGCAAAAATCTCGACGCCCGTCGGTGTTGGACGCAAGTCAGCTTTCTCACAGCTCACGATGATGTGCCCGAAATGCTGGTGGGCGAGGGGCGTGTCAGTGTTGGTGGCTTGTGCCACGTAAAGGCGGCCGCCATAGTTGCGGGCGGCTTTCAAGAGTGCTTCTTCTTCAGGATTGGTTGCGGTTTGCAGGCGTTTGCGCGCAGCGCCATAGTCCTGTGCCGATTTGGCCTGCCCCATCTCCCCGGTGTTGCCCATCAATTCGTCCGTGTCGTAATGGCCATAGCCGCTGTACGTTGCAGTCGCAAAAGCACCACCTTCAAAGCCCAGCAGGGCGCTGTATGCACCTTCAGTGGGGCGCTTTGCATCCCATTGGCCGGTTTGCGCCTGTACAGACTGCGTCATGCCACCCGCGAGCAGCCGGACAATGTCGATCTGGTGTGTCGCCTGGCTGTGGATCACGCCGCCGCCAGCGCTGGTGTCCAGTTCTTCCGGCCTGCGGGGGCGCAGCAGGAAGTCGGTGAAATTCATGGCCGTGATCATCTTCACGCCACCGTAAAGGCCGCTGTCTATCAGCTCGCGCGTGCGCTTGACCGGTGTGTTGAAACTGTGGCTGTGGCCGACGATGAGGTGGACGTCGGCAGCTCGGGCTGCCTGGATCATGCGTGTGCATTCATCCATGGACAGCGCCATCGGTTTTTCAACCAGGATGTGTTTGCCGTGTGATGCAGCGATGCACGCGTGGTCTGCATGAAACTGGTGCGGGGATGCGATGTAGACCACATCAACATCCGGACCGGCGCACAGCTCATCTATCGAGTCAAACGTGGGTGCCGAAAAGTCTTTTTCAAACTGTGCGCGTGCGGCGGCAATCGGATCTGTTGCGCCGACAAGTTTCACGCGGCTATCGCGCACAAAGGTGGGCAGCATGAGTGTGAAGGCCCGGCCCAGGCCCACCACGCCAATTCTCAGTGTGCTTTCTTTTTTGCTCATAGGTCCAGTACAAGTTCGGCTGATTTTGCGCGCGACACGCAGACCATGATGTGGTTTTCCTTTTCCTCGTCGCTGAGCACCATGTCGCGGTGTTCAACCTCGCCCGCCAGCAGTGTTGTCTTGCAGGAGCCGCAGGTGCCGCTTTCACACGAACTCGTCACGCGAACGCCGACGCCCCGGAGCGCCTCCAGGATGGACTGATCGGCCGCCACAGGCACGGTACGCCCGCTTTTTTCCAGTCTCACATTAAAGGGCGCGTTGGCCGCGTAGGCGCTGGCATCGACGCCGAAGCTTTCAAAATGCACCGCTCCCGATGGCCAGTGTCCCGACATGTCGGCAACAGCATCCATCAGCCCGCGCGGGCCACAGCAGTAAACATGAGCATTGGCGGGGGACTCAAACACCGGCCAGAAGTCCAGCGCATTGTTGATGTCGCCGTGGTCATGATGGACCTGCACCTTACCCTGAAATTCCGGCCCCGCCAGTACATCGAGGAAGGCTGTGCTTTCAGGGTCGCGCGTGCAGTAGATCAGTTTGAACTGTTCATTGCCCTGCGTTTTCAGGTGCCTCATCATGGACAGCACCGGCGTGATGCCGATACCGCCGGCGACGAACAGGAAGCTCGTCGCACGGGGATGAAGTTCGAAATTATTGCGCGGTGCGCTGACCGACAGCAGGTCGCCTTCGTGAACCTCATCCGCCATGCTGATGGAACCGCCACGGCCGGCCGCGTCGCGTTTGACAGCAATCTGGTAGAAGTCCCGGTCGGCCGGGTTGCTGCACAGTGAATAGTTGCGCTTGACGCCGCTGGGCACCGCCACGGTCAGGTGCGCACCGGCTGTAAATGCGGGTAATTCGGCACCTTCGGGATGGCGCAGCTCGAACAGGTAAACACCCTCTGCCAATTTCTTTTTCTGTGCTACCTTGAGACTGAAAAAATCAGGTTCCGGGGTTTGGCCTGCGGTCGAACCAGCCCCTGATACAGGGTTAACGCTCATCTTTGCCTCCGTGAAAAATCTTGACAAGCCCGGTCATGCCGGATAATCTTAGGAGACTAAGAATAATCCTGTTAAAACCCATTTGCAAGCTGTTTTGGAGATTTCCATTTCACTGGCTTGAAGGATATGACACATGTTGACCCACGAAGAAAATGAATTGTTGTGCCGCGTAGAGGGCCAGGCCCCCATGGGCCAGCTGATGCGCCGCCACTGGACCCCCGTGTGCCTGATTGAAGAGGTCAGCGAGCCTGACGGCACGCCCATCAAGGCGCGCGTTTTCGGTGAAGACCTGGTGGTGTTTCGTGACACCAATGGCCGTGTCGGCGTGATGGACGAGTATTGCCCGCACCGGCGCGTGTCGCTGGTCTTCGGGCGCAACGAGGACTGCGGCCTGCGTTGCCTGTACCACGGCTGGAAGATGGACGTTGAGGGCAATGTGCTGGAGATGGTTTCCGAGCCGGCGGCCAGCGGCTTTGCGCAGAAGGTCAAACACCTGGCTTATCCGGTGCAGGAGTGGGGCGGTTTTGTGTGGGCCTACATGGGCCCTAAAGAGACCATGCCCGAGTTCCGTCCGCCGGCCTGGGCACCGACCGCAGATGCGAAAGTCACGATTGCCAAAGCGCTGATCCCCTGCAACTGGGCGCAAATCCTGGAGGGTGCGATTGACTCCGCCCACAGCTCCAGTCTGCATTCATCCGACATGGTGCCCGCACGGGTGGAAGGCGCAGAAGCGACCGACACCAACTGGCTGCGCCCATCAACCGACAAGGCACCGCGGATGCAGGTGGAGAAGGGCGCTTACGGTTTCCGTTATGCGGCCATACGCCGCCCGATCAAGAACGCGGCGGTGAACGACTACATCCGCTCCACTGTTTTTGTAGCGCCTTCGGCGGTGCTGATTCCGCCGAACAACCTGTACAACGTGGCCAACATCAACGTGCCGATGGACGATACGAACACGGCCTTTTATTTCATCGCCTGGGGCCATCCCGATACGACGCCGGATACCGACACCTGGCGCAAATTCCTGGGCCAGCAGGTGGGCCCGGACCTCGACGAAAAATATGTGCCGCTGCGCAATCGTTCCAATAATTTCTGGCAGGACCGCGATGCCATGAAGGCCGGCAATTTCACCGGCATCACCGGTTTCCCGAATCAGGACATTGCCATGTGGGTCACCATGGGGCCGATTGCAGATCGCACCCATGAACGCCTGGGCGCCAGCGACATGGCGGTGGTGGAGTTCCGTAAACAGATGCTGGAGGCGGTGCGTGCCTTCCAGTCGGGCGCGGCTGCGATAGGCACGGGCGATCTGTGTATTCCCTCCAGCGTGGTGGCCTATCAGACCATCATTCCCAAGACCAGCGACTGGCGTGCTTTTTCGGGCAGCTATGTCTGGGACAAAAAAGAACCGGCGCTGGAGCCTTCGTATTCCACCTGACCCTGTCCGTAAATTCACTGCCTGTTTGCTTTCGACGCGCGAATCACCAAAAAACCATCAGGAGACAAACCCATGAAAACATCCCGCCGCCTCACACTGGCCAAATTCGCTTTGGCCACCCTCACGATTGCCGCTGGCGCGCTACAGCCCATGACGGCCAGCGCCCAAGGGGCCTACCCGAATCGGCCCATCAAGTTTGTCGTGCCCTATGCCGCAGGTGGTTTGCCTGATACGGTGGCCCGCATTTTTGCGCAGCGGCTGGGTGACAGGCTGGGCCAGTCGGTGGTGGTGGACAACCGTCCCGGCGCCAACGGGGTTGTCGCCGCGCAAGTGCTGGCCTCGTCCCCCAAGGACGGCTATACCTTGCTGGTGACGGATGGCTCGATGTTCTCCATCAATCCTGCGATCTACAAAAATCTGGGTTACGACTACAAGCGTGATTTCATGCCCGTATCGCTGGCGGCGCGCGCGCCGTTGTACCTTGCCGTACACCCCAAGGTGCCGGTGAATAACTTCCAGGAATTTGTCGCCCTGGCGAAAGCCAAACCAGGCACGCTGAACTACGGCTCGTCCGGCATCGGCAGCACACACCACCTCACCATGGAGGCGTTGAAGGCTTCGCTGGGCCTGCAGATCACGCACGTTCCGTTCAAGGGTACGGGCCAGTCGGTGCCGGCGCTGATTGGTGGGCAGGTCGAAGTGTTGTTCTCCGCATTGCCGTCGCTGGTGGGGTTTGTGAAAGGTGGACAGGTCAAGCTGCTGGCCAACAACGCGGCGACGCGCTCTCCCCAGGAGCCAAATGTACAGACCATTGCAGAAACCATTCCCGGTTTCGACTTCGCGCCCATTGTTGGTGTGCTTGCGGCAACCGGTACCCCTGCCAGCGCCATCGAACGCATCAGTGCCGAGATGTCGCAGATCGCCAAAATGCCGGAAGTGCTACAGACGCTGAGCAATGCCGGCATTGAGGCCATCGGCAGCGGCCCCGCAGATTACGGCCGCGCCATCCTCGGGGAAAACGACCGACTGGCCAAGGCCATCGTCGCATCCGGCATCAAGCCTGAATAACCTTTCATTCGATCTTTCAAACTTTTCTAAACTGTTATCTGCCACCGCATGTCAAAACTCAAACTTACCTTCGGCTGCTGGAATTACGACCGCACCCGCGCTCTCATGGACGGGAGCGTACAGCCCGATGGCATTGACCTGAACTACCTCAACATGCCGGTGGAGGAAACCTTCTTCCGCATGCTGCGGCACAAGGAGTTTGATGTGGCGGAGATGTCGTTGTCCTCGTACAGCGTGTCGATGTCACGTGACCCCAGGCCTTTTGTGGCGATCCCGGTGTTCCCCTCGCGTTTTTTCCGTCACTCCTGCATTTACGTCAATGCCAAATCCGGCATTCGCGAGGCGAAAGACCTGATCGGCAAGAAAGTCGGCAACCCCGAATACCAGATGACGGCCCCGGTCTGGATTCGCGGCATCCTGTCGGACCACTATGGCGTTCCTGTCGACAGCGTGACCTATTACACCGGGGGTGAGGAAGAACCCGGCCGTTCGGAAAAGATCAAGCTGGACCTGCCGCCCAATATCAAGGTGGTGAGCATAGGGCCCGAACAGACACTCGCGCAGATGCTGCTCGACGGCGAGATCGATGCGCTCTACACGGCGCGCATGCCTTCGAGTTTTCTGAAGGGCGGCGGAAAAGTCAAACGCCTCTTTGAAGATTACGAGCAGGTTGAGCGCAACTATTTCAAAGAGACGAAGATTTTCCCCATCATGCATACCGTGGCCATTCGCCGTGAGGTCTATGAGGCCAACCGCTGGGTGGCACGTTCGATGATGAAGGCGCTGGAAGAATCGCAAAAGCGTACGTATGAAGACCTATACGAGACTGCAGCACTGAAGGCCATGTTGCCCTGGCTCACGTCCCATGTTGAGCAGGTCAAGAGCGAAATGGGTGAAGATTTCTGGCCTTACGGCTTCGAGAAAAACGAGCAAACCCTGCGCACCTTCCTGCGTTACCACCATGAGCAGGGCCTTTCAAAGAAACTGCTTACGCCCGAAGAGCTGTTTGCCCCGGAGGCGATGGAAGCTTTCAAGATCTGACGCGGGTGCCAGCATTCAACATGGCCGGCCCTGATGTCTGATGCCCTGTTGGGTTATGCCCTGGCTTTGGGTGCCTTGCTGTTTTTTACATCGGGCATCCTGATCACGAAGGTGGCGTCCCGTCGCATTGATCTCGGTCTGGGCTTTCTCGTGGCGACGACGGTCAACGTGGTTTTTTCTGGCCTTGCATTTTTGGTGCAGTTGCTGGTTCGCCCGGATGCTGTCGGCTGGAACACCTACGCTTTCTGGATGTTCCTCGGCGCGGGCGTTTTCGCAACCTATTTCGGGCGCTGGTTTTTCTATGAGGCTGTTATCCGGTTCGGCCCGGCCAGGGCCAGCGTTTTCCAGGTCAGCAGCCCGCTTTTCACCGCATTGATGGCCTGGCTTTTTCTTGGTGAGCGATTGGGCATGCTGGTCGCCGTCGGGATGTTATTGACCGTGGGTGGACTCATGCTGGTCAGCTACACCCCCGGATTCTTCTCGAAGAAAGTCCCTGCCATGCTTCCGGGTGAAAAAGAGCCTGCTGGCCTTTTGCCGAAATCAATACTGCTTTTAGGTTTGGGTAGCGCGCTGGCCTATGCCATCGGCAACTTCCTCAGAGGGTCGGGCGTGCGGGAGTGGAATGAGCCGGTGCTCGGCGGCTTTCTCGGTGCGGCTTGCGGCCTGCTTTTGCATCTGGCATTCACACCTGCCAAGATACAGCTTCTGCAGCGTTTCCGGACGGCCAGTCGCAGTGGCGTCTGGCTCTATGCGGCGCTGGGTGTGTGCACGATTTCCGGGCAGATTCTGGGCATAGCAGCCATGCGCTACATCCCGCTGTCCATCGCCACATTGCTGACGCTGTGCACGCCGGTGCTGGTATTTCCGCTGAGTTATTTGCTGTTCAAAAACAAGTCCGACATGACACCTGCCGTGCTCGGCGGCAGTGCGCTGGCCTTGCTGGGGATCTTCATCATCGTGTTGCGCTAAAGTCATTTGGACTGGAGTGAATTGCATGGACGACACGGAAAAGCTGCTTCGCCGCGACTATGCGTCCGCCGCAGAGGCCATGAAGATACTCAACGTCCGTGCGCAAACCCTCTACGCTTATGTCAGCCGCGGGTGGATACGCAGTATTGCCCAAAAAGGCCTGAAGGAAAGACTCTACCTTCGCGATGACATCCAGCGGGTAGAGATGCGTTCATTGGCCCGCTCAGGCCATGGCGCTGTCGCAGCGTCGGCCATGAACTGGGGGGAGCCGATATTCCCCACATCCATCACCGAAATCACACCCGAAGGCCCCCGTTACCGTGGCTGGCTGGCGGCCGACCTGGTTCGTTCGGGCACCTCCTTTGAATCAGTTTCCGAACTGCTCTGGACTGGCCACCTGAATACCAAGACCGATGCGTGGCCCGTACGCAAGCCGTCGGCCGAACTTGTCAAACTTGCCCAGACACTTGCAGCGCTGCGCGCCGGCGATAACGTGCTGGAATCTTTCTCCCTCGTCGTCTTGTTGCTGGGCATGCGGCGCGGCTCGGTACTGGACCGGCTGTCGCAGGGGCAGACGCTGCCGGCTGCACGGGAGATCATGCAGACCGTGGTGGCCTGCTGCGGCTTCGCGGGGCTCGCCCGGAAATATCGGCCGATGCAAAAAGGCGAGTCGATCGCGGAAGGACTCATGCACGCGCTGGCGATTCCCGCCAGCGACGAAAACAACGCCGCCCTGCGCGCCATTCTGGTGTTGATGGCAGACCATGAATTGCCGCCCGGCACGCTGAGTGCGCGCGTGGTGGCGTCAACGGGCGGTACCCTGCACGCCTGTCTGTCTGCCGCGCTTTGCGCTACCTCGGGGGTGGACGTGGGCCGCTTGTATGACCGCGTGGAAAACTTTCTCGGGCAGCCCGGCAGCAAGGCTGTTCTGGTGAAACGGGCGGCGCAACTCCATGCAAAGGGGCAGAGTGTGCCCGGCTTCGATCACCCGTTGTACCCCAAAGGTGATCCGCGTGCGGCCCAGTTGCTCGAGATCGCCCGTCGGCGCGAACACCAGACACGGCAGACACGTGCCATCTTCCAGTTTCTGGACGAGATGAAGGCCAGCCACGGCATCTTTCCACGCCAGGAGTTTGCATTGGTCGTCCTGGCGCGCGCCATGGGGCTTCCACCACAGGGGCCGGCAGCCCTGTTTGCCCTCGGTCGCCTAGCCGGCTGGGTGGCGCACGTGCAGGAGCAACGCACGACTGGCAGCCTGCTGCGCCCCCGCGCCAAGTTTGTGGCACCAGTTTCCGGGCAGCCCGTTTAAAACCGCCAAATGCGCACCGGCGGCGGTGGCGTAGCCAGACCTCGGGCGACATCCTCTCTGGGCACGGTGTTACACGAAGTAAACAGCCGTGGGGCCATCCAGCCGCGGGACTGGCTATGCCAGACCGCAGGCGACGACCCCCTCGGGGGGCAGGGTGTTACACGAAGTGAACAACCGTGGGGCCATCCTCACATTGATTCAAAGTTCAAGATTGAATCAATGCGGGACATTCATTAGGATGCCTGCGTGTGCCCATAAATACAGGAGACAACCATGACCATCACCCGTCGTTCAACACTTGCTGCCGGTTGCGCGCTTGCCGCATCCGCGCTGGGCAGTTCGTCCGTTTTCGCCCAGGCGGATTACCCGAACAAGCCCATCCGCATCATCGTGCCGCTGCCACCCGGCGGGTCCAATGATGTGCTGGCACGCGTCCTGGGCCAGAAGATGTCCGAGTCGTTGGGCCAGCCGGTGATTGTTGAAAACAAGCCGGGTGCTGCCGGCAATATTTCCAGCGAGTACATGGCCAGGACAGAAGGCGACGGCTACACCATCGCCATCGCCCCCAACCAGACGGTGTCCGTCAACCCGGTGCTGTACCCGAAGCTGTCTTTTAACGTGATCAAGGACCTGCAGGGCATCAGCATGTTGGGCCGGGTGCCCATGGTGCTGGTCGTTTCCTCCAATGTCACAGCCAAAACCGTGGACCAGCTCATCACGCAACTCAAGGCCAGGCCCGATCGCCTCACGTATGCGTCGGCAGGTTCAGGCAGCCCGCAGCACATGGCTGCAGAGGTGTTCAAGTCCATGACCGGCACGCGCATCACGCAGATTCCCTACAAGGGATCTGCCCCTGCCATGGTGGACGTGCTGGGCGGCGTGGTCGACATCATGTTCTGCCCGCTGAACACTGCCTTGCCCCACGTTCGCAGCGGCAAGATCCGCGCTTTGGGTACCACCGGTGCCAAGCGCGTGGCGCTGCTGCCGGGTGTGCCAACCATCGCCGAGACGGTGCCCAAATATGAAAGCGATATCTGGATCGGCATGATCGCATCGCGGAAAACCCCGCCCGCCATCATCAACAAGCTCAATGCTGAACTGCGTCGTACGCTGGCCCTGCCGGATGTACAGGCCAAGCTGGCCGAGCAGGGCATCTTTGCTGAAAGCAGCACGGCCGCAGACTTCGACAGGCTGATCGCCAGCGACCAGAAACGCTGGGCCGCCGTCATCAAGGCCGCGAACATCGTCCCTGAATAAATCACAACAATATTTCAACTGTCTTTCCAGGAGTTTTCATGACCGTTTCCCCCGGCTCCGTCGTGCGCCGCGATATTCCACAGCCATCCCAGCCTGACGAAACGGTGTGGGGCAGCGATGCAATCGCCGACATGATGCGCGCCATGGACATTCCTTATGTCCTGTTGAACCCGGGCGCCAGCTTCCGCGGCCTGCACGACAGCCTCGTCAATCACCTCGGCAATGAAAAGCCGCAGATGATTGTGGTGCTGCATGAAGAGCACGCGGTAGCCATCGCGCAGGGCTACGCCAAGGTGACGGGCAAACCGCTGTGCGCCATCCTCCACAGCAATGTCGGCCTCATGCACGGCTCCATGGGCATCTTTGACGCCTGGACGGACCGCATGCCAGTCATCGTGCTGGGCGCCACCGGGCCTGTGGATGCTGCCAAACGCCGGCCGTGGATTGACTGGATTCACACCGCCCAGGACCAGGCCGCACTGATCCGCCACTTCATCAAATGGGATGCGCAGCCCGCCTCCATACCCGCCGCACAGGAAGCATTGCTGCGTGCGCTGCAAATTGCCACCACGGCACCGCAGGGTCCGGTCTATGTCTGTTTTGATGCGGCGCTGCAGGAATCGAAACTCGATGCGCGGCCCAAGTTGCCTGACTACGCGCGCTACAAGCCGGCGCCACCGGCTCGCCCTTCGGATGAAACGCTGGAAGAGGCAGCGCAACTGCTGTCGAACGCACGCCGGCCCGTGCTGCTGATGGGGCGCGTCTCGCGCAGTGAAGAGGGTTGGGCCGACCGCATCAGGCTTGCAGAAAAACTGAACGCCGAAGTGCTGACAGACCTGAAGGTGGGCGCTGCCTTCCCGACCACGCACCCGCTCTACGCGGCCCCCGCAGGTACCTTTCTCTCTGCCGGTGCAATGGCCGTCTTGAAAGACGCCGACGTGGTGCTCAGCCTCGACTGGACGGATCTTGCAGGCACGCTCAAGCAGGCCTGGGGCAATGAAACGGTCGGCAGCAAGGTGATCCAGGTGTCGGTGGACCAGTACATCCACAACGGCTGGAGCATGGACCACCAGGGACTGCCGCCCATGGACGTCTACATGATGTGCGAGCCCGAACCGGCGGTGAAGCTGCTGGCCGAACGTGTCAAGCCGCGCAAGCTGGTGTCGCACCCACGCCCACCGATTCCCGATGTGACTGATCTGGTCCAGGGCGCGCCGTTGACGGTGCCCATGGTGTCCAAAGCATTGAAAGCAGCGGTCAAGGGCCAGAAGGTCAGCCTGATCCGTGCGCCCCTCAGCTGGAGCGGCGAGATGTGGGACATCGAGCACCCGCTCGACTATCTGGGTTATGAAGGCGGCGGCGGTGTCGGTGCCGGCCCCGGGGTGTCGATTGGCTCGGCACTCGCGCTCAAGGGCACGGACCGCCTGCCCGTGGCCGTCATGGGTGACGGCGACTACATGATGGGTGTGAATGCATTGTGGACGGCATCGAATGCACAAATCCCGTTGCTCATCATCGTTGTGAACAACCGCTCCTTCTTCAATGACGAGGTGCACCAGGAGCGCGTGGCACGCCAGCGCAACCGGCCCGTCGAGAACAAGTGGATTGGCCAGCGCATCGGCAACCCCAATCCCGACCTCGCCATGATGGCCAGGGGGCAGGGCATGGAAGGTATCGGCCCCATCGAGACCGGTGCCGATCTTGAAAAAGCGCTGGCCGAAGCCATCAAGGTCGTGCGCGGCGGCAAGGCCATCGTGCTGGATGTGATCGTCGCCACGGGCTACAGTGCCGCCATGACAGCGGGCCTGACCCGATCTGAATAGGCCGCTTCTTTTTAACTTCAAGGCCGGCTTCATGCCGGCCGATTTTTTCAGGACGACACCCCATGCGCGCAAAAGACATACCGGCCGGCATACTGCCCACGCAAAAAGGGCTGTATTACGGTGGTGCCTGGCACGCCCCCAAGTCGGGCGTGCTGGCCGACACCATCAACCCGACGTATAACGAAGTCATCACCACGGCGCCGGTTGCCAACGCGGACGACGTCGACGCTGCAGTCCAGGCCGCACAGGCCGCTTTCGCATCATGGGCTGCAACGCCGCCCGTCGAGCGTGGTCGCTACCTGCGCAAGGCCGCCGCTGTGCTGCGCGAGCACGCCATGCCGCTGGCACAACTCGATTCGCTGAACAACGGCAACCCGGTGTCGGCGCTGGCACACGATGCCGGTTTCGCTGCGGACTGCCTGGAATACTTCGCTGGCCTCGCCACCGAGATCAAGGGCGAGACCATCCCCATGGGCGACGGCAACTTTAACTACACGGTGCAGGAGCCGCTGGGGGTAGTGGCCCGCATCGTCGCCTACAACCATCCTTTCATGTTCGCAGCGGCGAGGTTGGCAGCCCCACTGGCAGCCGGCAACACCGTGGTCATCAAGGCACCGGACCAGGCACCGCTGTCTACCTTGCGCCTGGCAGAACTGGTGGGCGATATCTTTCCGCCCGGCGTGGCCAACTTCCTGTGCGGTGGCCGTGAGTGCGGCGAGGCGCTGGGCAGGCACCCGCTGGTGCGCAAGATTACGCTGATTGGTGGTGTGCCCACGGGCAAGGCGGTGATGAAGACGGCCTCTGACAACCTCAAGCCCGTGCTGCTGGAACTTGGGGGCAAGAATGCGCTGGTCGCTTACCCGGATGCCGATCTCGACAAGCTCGTGAACGGCATCATCGCCGGCATGAACTTCACCTGGTCGGGCCAGAGCTGCGGCTCCACCAGCCGTGTCTTTCTGCATGAGTCGATTCATGACCAGGTGCTGGAAAAAGTCATCAAGCTGCTACCCGAGCGGCACAAGCCCGGCATCCCTACTGACCCGAAAACCACCATGGGCTCATTGGTCAGCCAGGCGCAGCTCGACAAGGTCAAACGGTATGTCGCAGTGGGCCTGGAGGATGGCGGCCGGCTGGTGTGCGGTGGCAAACAGCCGGGCGATGCATCGCTCAAGGACGGCTTTTTCTACGAGGCCACCGTGTTTGCAGACATGAAACCCAACATGCGGCTCGCGCAGGAAGAAGTGTTCGGCCCGGTCATGTCCGTCTTCAAGTGGAGCGATGAAGACATCTTGTGGAATGACGTGAATGGCGTCGACTTCGGCCTGACGGGATCCATCTGGACGCAGAACCTCAACACGGCACACCGTGCTGCCAAACGCATACACACGGGTTACGTCTGGATCAACAACGCCAGCCAGCACTTCATGGGCGCGCCGTTTGGCGGGGTCAAGCAGTCGGGCATCGGGCGTGAAGAATGTTTTGCCGAACTGATTGAGTTCACGTATACCAAGAATGTGAACCTGAAGTTTTCTTGAGTCAGGGCAACAGCATCGCCCGCAAGCAAAGAAAAAGGCCCGTGAGGGCCTTTTTTATGTGTGTGGAGCGGGTGATGGGAATCGAACCCACGCTATTTGCTTGGGAAGCAAAAGTTCTACCATTGAACTACACCCGCCACTCACTGATTATAGGAGGGCCTGATAAGCCGCAATGTTGTCGCTTTCAGCGTCGCGATGCCTCTATTGGATCTGACAGGTTTTCCCAAAGAGTTTGAACTCAAGGGCGAGAGCTATAGACCTGTGGCGGTGACAGAACAGGGCACGGTGAAAATCATCGAGGAGCCTGCCGGAAAAACATCCAGATTGATGCCCGTGCCCTGTAAGCCAGTTAGCGACAGGGGCGGTGTTGGACAAACAGCACCTCCACTGGCTGTACATGTGGGTGTCGAGCAACTCAATCCGACGGCTGCCGGGTCTTTAAGGATACTTCCGTTTGCCGCAGCGGGCCCATTGTTGTTCACCGTGATTGAGTAGGCGGTCGTCGATCCTGCGGCCACCGAAGCGACGAGATTGGTTTTGCTGATGCTCAGGCTTGTGCTTTCCGGAATGATGACTGCCGCCTGCGTTGTGTTGTTGGTCAGTACCGGGTCGATCACGCCAACCGGCGCCGTAATGGTCGCGTTGTTGACCTGCGTTCCTAGCGCGCCTGCCCTGGCGGACAGGAGCAAGGTCACAGTTCCATTTGCCGGCAGCGTCACTGTTCCGTCAAATTGTGTTGATGCGACGACGGATGCAGTCAGTGTCCCGCCGCCCACCCCTGTGGCAGATAGCAGATTGAAGGCGAAAAGTCCGCTTGGCAGGACGTCCAGTATTCTTGCCGCCGTTGCAGCATTCGGGCCCAGATTGGATGCCGTAATCGTGAATGTCGTGGTTTGGTTATAAAGAATTACCGTCGGCGAAGCCGATTTGCTGATGCTCAGATCCGCCTGCGGACCGATGTTGATGAGCGCCGTCGCCGTGTTGTTGCCCGGGGTGGGGTCTGTGATGCCTGCAGGAACGGCGATGGTTGTTGTATTGAATACGGCACCCGCCGTTCCACCAACAGCCTGCAATACCACCGTCAGTGTGCTGCCTGCTGGAAGCGTGGCAGTGCCGTTGAATGCGGAGCTGGTTGTGACACTATTGGTCAGCGTACTGCCACCAGCAATGCTGGTCGATACGAAGGTCAGTGACTTCATGCTGCCAGGTAAGGTGTCCTTGAGAATCGCGCCAGTTACCGCACTCGGTCCCGCGTTGATATAGGTCAGCGTGAAGGTGGTTGTCTGCCCCAACGCCAGAGAGGGTGTGCTAGCCACTTTGGTGGCTGAGAGGTCGGCGCTGGGTCCTATCACGACTGCTACGGAGGATGTGTTGTCTGTGAGCCTTGAATCGCTTGAGGCTGCCGGGGCAACGACGGTGGCTGTGTTGACCGGCGCACCGTTGGCAGCGGCCTTTGCATTGAGCAGGATGGTGAGAGTCTGGTTGGCTGGAATTGTCACGGTCCCCGTGAAGGTATTCAAGCCCGTGATGCTGCTGGCCGTCAATGTGGTAGCTGCGTTGGAGCCTGCGGCACTCACAAAGGTCAGCGTACCGAGACCGGGGGGCAATACATCAATCACCGCTGCTGCGGTGGCCTGTGCTGGCCCACTGTTTCCTATGGTGAGGGTAAAGGTGGTGGTTTGCCCGATTGAAATTGATGCGGGGCTGGCGCTTTTGCCGATGGACAGGTCTGTTTGTGGGAGACACCTATAGCCCGAGTTGGTCATCGGGTCAGCAGACTCGGCGATCAGCAGATCGAGACCTGTGTTGCCCGGTAGCGCGCCGTGGGAAGCGCCGCCCGGCGGGTTGTCGCTTGTGTTGGTGATGCCGTTGGTGCCACCGCTAATATCGACGCCAGCCGATCCTGATCGCACAACGACCCCGCCGCCACCGCCACCACCACCGCTGTGTGCGCCGCCCGTCCCTGATAACCACGCGTCCCCACCCTGGCCTCCCCCCGCATTAATCGTGACCACGCCTGTCGTCCAGTTGGGTGAAATCAGGATGGCGCTTCCGCCAGCGGCCCCCGCACCGGCCGCATCATTGAGTGGATTTGTATTGGCAACACCGCCGCGTACGTCAATCGTGACTGCGCCACTGAGTGAGCCGGATCGGATGATCACAATGCCGCCACCTGTAGCTCCAGCCATCTCCCGGGTGTTATTTGAGTTTCCGTTCTGGTCACCCGCGCCACCGCCACCACCAAGCGCAATACGCGAACCACCCGCTCCACCAAAACGGCTACCCCCGAATGCAGCAAGGTTGTCCCCTGTGACCGTCACGATGTTGGAGTAGTCACTAGCCACGCCCGCCCAGCCCGCACTGCGCCAGCCGAAACCTCCGCGGCCTCCGGCTCCGCCATTTCCGCCGCCGCCACCACCACCGTTGTGATACGCCCCATCCCGATAGGTGCCTCCGCCTCCGGCAGTGGCTGGCGCGCCTTTGGCGTAGTTGTAGTCGGCCACTGTGCCTGTGTTACCCGGGTAGCCATAGAGGGTGCCCACGTTCAGGGTGACCGTGCCAGCAGAGTCGTTGCGATCAAAGGGCGAACCATCGGCGAACAGCAGTGGAGGCGTTCCAGCCAGGCCTTCAGCCTTTCCGGCGTGTGCGACTCCCGGGCCGTCGTTATAGCGAAACGGGTTGTTGCCGTTAACGTTGCTGGGTCGCCCACCGGCTCCGCGAAATCCTTGCGCCCCCGCGAAGATGGTCTGACCCGCAAAGTTGGTGTTTTTTGCTGTGTCAACGGCCACCACGCCGCCGTTGCGGCCGTCCCAGGCCAGTCCATTGAGCTGGCCGCCCAGTGTCAGATTCGAATACTGGGGCACACGAATAATCTGGAAGCTGCGGCGCGTGGTAGTGGCGGTGGGGTCTGCCTGCACATAGGTATTTTGAAGCGCCGCGCCAGCTACAAAGCTTGACGGAGTCGTACCGGCACCTGCCGGAACGTATTCGTACTGGCCAGCCCTGCAGGTGCCCGTCGGATCAACGTAGCCGCTGGCTGGAAACCCCGCCACGCCGTCACCATAGCTGTCGGTGTCTGTCATGTTCAGATCAACGCATTGCATCTGAATGACCAGCGCCATGTCGCCGGCTGCGAATGCTGTGGTTGTACCGCGCGGGTTGCTCAGGGCTATGGTGGGCAGGGTGCCGGCAATATAACTGCCAGTCGCGGGAGCGTAGTAGCCGTTGACAACCTCACCTGCGGCCGATGTCTTGCTGCCGTCTTTCTGGGGAATCGCGCACACCTGTGCCAGAACCCAGGTACTCCCGAAAAGACATAAGGTGGTTAGCGTAGCGCGAAGCAGGCGCTGGATGAAATGCCGAAAGGGCATAAAGCCTTAGAAAGATGCCAAGTCAGATTGTGACCAAAAATTGTCACAAAATGTTTTTCAGATCTTCACCTGGAAAAATATTTCACGTTTTGGTCAATTGATCGCCGGTATCGTGGCGATCGCCTGATCTGAGTTCGCTCAAAAAATAAAAGCCATGTGAACAGAAGTCCACATGGCTTTTTTTGTTTTCAGCAGCGGTGCATCCGGTCTGATCGGCTGACTGGTCTGTAATTCGAGCACATGGACCTAGCTGCTCACAGTTTCTTTGCTGCTGGCTTGTCGCCATGCGCTCCAAGCCATTGCGAGAGCCAGCACCTGGCAAAAAATCGCAAACCACGCCGCCACGGTCTAGACAAAATCGGCGGGTAGATGCTGACTGCGAGCATGCCTGTGAGGTAGGCCATGAACAGAAAAGGCATGGTCACCAACATGCGGTGAACCTCGTTAGGCTTTGAGCGACGGCAGCTGCTAACCAAAACCGGCCGCTTATTTTGAGAGGAATGCCTGAAAACCAGTGGCTTGTACGGTGCTTGCACGAGTGATGGGAGTCGGCCCCGTGCGTGTAGCCGCGGGGTAGAAGCTCTGCAGTTGAACCAAGCCCCCAGTACGGGGACCACAAAACGGCCGCGCGCCTTTTGGCGCGTTAGCGCGACAGCGGCCTGCAGGCCGCGCGAATGATGCGCTCGACCGGGTTGGGCACCACGCCCCTGAACTGCATCAACCTCGGGTCTGCCTTGGTGTAATTGGTCGTGACATGCGACTCGCCTGCCCATACCGGCAGTCGGTAGTAGCTGATCTGCTGGAACTGCCCGACCTTGTTGATGCAGTCAAATTCGACCGTGGCCTGGTATGAACGAAAGGGGATGCCATCCCAGTTCGTCCTTTGCTCCGAGCGGCTGACGCGAATTTTCATCACGCGCCTGTCTTCTGTCGTGCTGACGGGAATCGGGTTCACCTCAATGGTGTCGATCGCCGGGTCTTTTTTGTCGCCCATCACGGTCAGCCAGTCTCCGTCCTCCGCCAGGCAGGCGGTAGACAGCAAAAGACTCAAGCTGAAGGCAACAAACCTTTTCATCAATGTCCTGGACGGATGCGATACACGGGCGGAGCATTCGGCATGAGAGGGTGCCGACTGCCTGCGTTCGGACGCACGGTTCATACGCAGTGACTGCACAGTGGGCAGCCGCAGGACTCTGAATTTACAGCTTTTCCTGCATCGCAGTTACAAATTTCGATGGACGCAGCGTTCTCGTTGCTGGACGGCCTACCGGATAGATGCGTCTGGGCAACAAAAACTCAATTCAGGGAAAACCCCGGTATTCACCTCATTATTAATGATTAAACTTTAGCCATGTCACGAATCGAAGGGCTGATTCAGCTCAGCCGCGAAAGACGAAACCGTGGGCATTTGGCCCTTTTCACATTTTTTTGAGACTGGACAACCATGACGCAAGCTAAAAACTGGCCCAACGGCAAACGTATCGCCGTCGCCGTGACCGTGATGTACGAAACCTGGTCCGAAGGCAAGGCGCCTTCGTATACCGTGCAGGCCACCGGCCTGAAACCCGGCACCGTCGACCACGCCGGCAAAGCCTGGTCGACTTACGGTACGCGCAACGGCATCTGGCGCATCATCCGCAACCTCGATGACAACCAGGTGCCTGCCACCTTTTTCACCAATGCGCGCTGCGCTGAACTCGCGCCGGAATCGGTCAAGCAGATCGTCGCCTCCGGCCACGACCTCGGCGGCCACAACTACACGCAGGACGGCTTGCTCACCTATATGTCCGATGAAGAGCAGCAGGCGACGATCAAAAAATCGCTGGACATCCTGACCTCCGTGGGCGGCAAGTGTCCGACGGGCTGGCTCAGTTCGGTGCTGGCCTTCACGCCCGAAACCGCCGGCTTCCTCGCCGGCGCCGGCCTCAAATGGCATGCTGACGTGACCTATACCGATGTGCCGCACAAGGTGCAAACCGCCAGTGGCGTGATCGCCGGTGTCCCCAACAGCGACTTCACCGACAGCCGGGTGCTGCGTTCCAGCCCGAATGACCTGATGGACGTCTACAAGAACACCTTCGACTACCTCTACAACAACGAACCGGGCAGCCTGCTGGTCGTGACCCTGCACGCCCATTTCGGCGGCCGTCCCATGATTGTTTCGGTGTTCGACCAGATCCTGAAGTACTTCAAGAAGCACCCCGACGTCTGGTTTGCCCGTCATGAAGAACTGGGTGACTGGGCGCTGAAGCAGTCCGTCGACGAGCACACCTATCAGGACCGATACTTCAAATAAATCAACATCGGAATCCGGACCCCTCATGACGACCTTCAACACCAGCGCCGCGGGCAGCATTGAACGCGACGAGCAGCCTGTCGACACCATGCCCAGCGCCACGCGCGCAGACTGGCTGGCCGACGTGTTGCGCAAGCGGGTGATGGAGGGCGTCTACAAACCCGGTGAACGCATCCGCGAGTCAGCTCTGCAGCAGGAATTCGGTATTTCCAATGGGCCGACGCGTGAAGCCCTGCAGCAGATCGTCGCCGACGGCATTGCCGAGCGCGCGCCCTGGCGCGGTGTCAGCATCGTCGAGCTCGACAAGGGCAAGCTGATCGAGCTTTTTCAGGTACGGCTGGCGCTGCTGGAATACGCGGCCGAACTGGCTGCGCGCAAGATCACGCCCAACGGCATTGCGCAAGGCAAGGCGCTGAAGGAAGAGCTGAACCAGACCTTCGATGACATCAGCAGCCATGCGTCGTCGCACCCTTCGTTCAGCGGCCAGTTGTCCAAATGGCTGCTGTCCGTGGCCGGCAATGCCATGATGCAGCAGCTCTGGAACACCGCCATGCTGCGCACGCTGGTCTACGTCAACCTCTCGTTGCGTGCCAATGCAGGCGAAGAGAGCCGCAAACACATCAACCAGCTCATCGACGCCATCGTGTCTGGCAATGCCGACGCCGCGCGTGAATCTGCCCGGGCACTGACACGCCAGACGCTGCATGACCTCGACATCGACGGGGAGGTCTGAGATGCAGGCTCAACCCGTTCGCTCGTCCAGCGCGCCGGAGTTGCTCGCCGACCTTGGTGCCTTGCTGGCCGACTACTGGTACGAGGTAGACCACCACTGGGGCCGCAACGCCCATCAGCTGTACACAGCGGAAGGTGTGTTTGCCATCGGCGATGACAGGATGAATGGCCCGGCCGCCGTGCAGGCTTTCTACAACTGGCGTGAAAGCCGTGGTGCACGCGAGGCCCGGCATGTCATTTCAAACCTGCGTGTGATCAGCCGTGGCGCAGACCATGCCGAGCTCGACTGCATTCTCTGCCTCTACGCCGCAGACGGCGTGCCGGTGCTGCCTTCCAGCCCGCCCATCCTGATTGCGGACGAAGTCGCTGAATGCGTGCGCGGCAGCGATGGCCTGTGGCGCTTCAAGTCGCACTTCCTCAAGCCCGTGTTCAAGGGCGGTGCGCCTATCACCACACCTTCAGGAGCAAAAGCATGAAAGCCCAGACTGCTCGCGCCGAATTCCGCAAGCTGCTGGCGGGTAACGCCTGCGTCTATCCGGCATCGGTGTTCGACCCCATCTCTGCCCGCCTGGCGCAGGACACCGGTTTTGAAGTCGGCATGTTTGCCGGTTCGACTGCTGCGATGGCTGTGCTGGCGGCGCCCGACCTGATCGTGCTGACCCTGACCGAGCTTGCCGAGCAGGCGCGCCGCGTTTGCCGCGCCAGCAGCCTGCCGATTCTGGTGGATGCAGACCACGGCTACGGCGGTGTGCTCAATGTGCGTCGCACCGTCGAAGAGCTTGAAAACGCCGGCATCGCTGCGTTGACGATTGAAGACACGCTGCTGCCCGCACCTTACGGCAGCAGCGGCAAGGCCGCGATGATTCCGGTGGAAGAGGGCGTGGCCAAGATGCGTGCAGCGCTGGCTGCCCGAACCGATCCGGCCCTGACCGTCATAGGGCGCACCAGCGCGCCGCAGATCACCGACATGAAAGACACCGTGCTGCGCGCCCAAGCCTACGAGGCCGCAGGCGTAGACGCTGTTTTCTTCGTCGGCCTCAAGACCTGGGAGCAACTCGCAGAAGTCCGAGCAGCCATCAAGCTGCCCATCCTGCTGGGTGGCGCCGGTGCTGCGCTGATGGACCGCGAGCGCCTGGCAGGCTTTGGTGTGCCCATCTGCCTGCAGGGCCACCAGAGCATGGCGGCCGTGGTGCAGGCGCTGCAGTCCACCTACCGTGCCTTGCGCGACGGACAGGATCTGCCCGAGGGCAGCCTGGCATCGCCGGATGTGATGCAGAGAGTCAGCCGCGCCAAGCTGTACGAAGAATGGCTCGCCCCGCCGGGCGGGTAAGACAAAGGCGCGTTCAGCGCCCGGCCTTATTAAAAAAACAGGACGTTTCTCCAGCCGGAGAGACGGGGACAGTCACGTCGGTATCGATTTCATAACTATTCAGGAGCAAACATGTACAAGCAGATTTTTAAAACTTCCCGCCGGCTCATCGCCGCGCTGGGCTTTATCACACTGGGCATTTCAATGGCCCACGCCCAGGCGTCCGCAGCAGGCTATCCCAACAAGGTGGTGCGTATCGTGGTGCCTTATGCCGCAGGCGGCGTGACAGACATCATGGCCCGCGTGTTGGCGCAGCAGCTGTCCACACAGGTGGGCCAGCCGTTTATTGTCGAGAACAAACCCGGTGCCGGCGGCAGCATTGGCATGGGAGAGGTCTCGCGCCTTCCGAAGGACGGCTACAACCTCGTCATGATGCCCGCCAATCTTTCTGTCATGAGTGCGCTTTATGACAAGCTGCCGTTTGACCCCTTGAAAGATTTTGTGCCCGTGGTCAATGTGGGTTCATCGCCGGTGGGCATTTCGATCGCAGCCGGCAATTCGGTGACAGACAAACTGCCGGTCAGGAACATCAAGGAGCTTTTTGCTTACGCGAAGAAAAACAGCGTGAGCTACGCCTCATGCGGCATAGCGTCACCGCAGCACATTGCGGCTGAATACCTCAAGACCGTTGCGCAGATTGACCTCGTGCACATTCCCTACAAGGGTTGCGGCGCCGCCTTGCCCGATGTCCTGTCGCATGAAGTGCCGCTGTTTTTTGCCAGCATTCCGCACCTGATCAACAATGCCAAGTCCGGCCGGATTCTGCCGATTGCTGTGACAGGCAAGAAACGGTCTCCATTGCTGCCCAATGTGCCTACGATTGCCGAATCAGGCTTTCCGAAGTTTGATGTCGAAGCCTGGTTTGGCATCATCGTCGCCAAAGGCACCCCAGCCGATGTGATCAACAAACTCAACGCCGAGATCAACAAGGCACTGCGTTCGCCTGAAATGAAAAAAGCGATGGCGGCGCAATATTTTGAACCTGTGGGCGGCACGGCCGAGGCCTTCGGTGCCACCATCAACCGTGATGCGCAGTTGTTGGGGGCGATCGTGAAGCAGGCTGGTATTCGGGCTGAGTGATTCTGCGTTTGAGTTGAGGGTGTTGCCCTTCACTACCGAGCCGGGCCACCCCGGCCTCTACGTGAGGGGCAAAGTATCAAATCAGCAGCAAGCCCAGGCTTTGAAGGACATAAAAAAGCCGGTTAAGCGTTCTCCGCCCACCCGGCTTTAGTAAGTTCTGAAAACGACTAAGGCCGCAAATAAGCCCATCCCTCAGTCTGCTTCTTCATGATTTCAGTAACACCAGCCGGCACATAGCTGATGGCAGGCAGCATGTCGTCTTTCGTCAGCTTCTGGCCACGCATGGTGTTCTCGCAGGCCACTACCTTCACATTGGCCTTCATTGCATCGGCAATGCGCGAGCCGGTAGGTGATTCCAGCTTCAGCATGCCAATGCCGGGGCCGTAAGCGACGATTTCAATGTCGACGTTGGCCGCGCCCACGTCTTCCTGCAGGTTTTTGGCATTGTTCAGCGCCAGGTTCCATTTGGCCGGGTCGTTGTCGCTGACCTGGATGACGATGCGGTTGCGTTTGGCGGCCGCGGTTTGCGCCATCAGCAGGGGGGCGGCGGCTGCCAGCGAGGCGAGGGCGCCGGCCTGGATGAAAAGTCTGCGGTTCATGGTTTGTTCCTGAAAGTTGTTTTATGGGAAACCTGCGGAGGGTGCCTGGTGCCTGATCTTGGCGGTTTGCCGGGCTTGTACACGGCTGGTCCGCGCCGTCACCAAGCATAGCCTTTCGGCCTTTTCCCCGCCACGGGCGTTCCCCCTGCCAAAACTATAATCAAGGGTTTAGACAAATCGGGCTTTTAGCCCCTATCAGTCCCCTATTAGCCGTGCCTGGTGCCATGTTGTATTGGCTGCGGCCGGCCCCAACTGGCAGAACATGAGCACATCCACCCCCACGTCCAACGTCCCCACCATGTCGGTTGCCGATATCCGCAAGACCTTTCTGGACTTTTTTGCGTCCAAGGGCCACACGGTGGTGCCGTCCAGCTCGCTGGTGCCGGGCAATGACCCGACCCTGATGTTCACCAACTCGGGCATGGTCCAGTTCAAGGATGTCTTTCTCGGCAGCGACAAGCGCCCATACGTGCGCGCTGCCTCTGTGCAGGCCTGCCTGCGTGCCGGCGGCAAACACAACGACCTTGAAAACGTCGGCTACACCGCCCGCCACCACACCTTCTTCGAGATGCTGGGCAACTGGAGCTTTGGCGACTACTTCAAGCGCGAGTCGCTCAAGTGGGCGTGGGAACTGCTGACCGAGGTCTACAAGCTGCCGGCCGAGCGCCTGCTGGCCACCGTCTATGAAGAAGACGACGAGGCCTATGACATCTGGACGAAAGAAATCGGCCTGCCGCCCGAGCGCGTGATCCGCATCGGTGACAACAAGGGTGGCCGCTACAAGTCCGACAACTTCTGGATGATGGCCGACACCGGCCCTTGCGGCCCGTGTTCGGAAATTTTCTACGACCACGGCGCGCACATCCCAGGCGGCCCGCCCGGCAGCCCGGATGAAGACGGTGACCGTTTCATCGAAATCTGGAACAACGTGTTCATGCAGTTCGACATGGCCGCCGACGGCAGCGTCAGCAAGCTGCCCGCACCCTGCGTCGACACCGGCATGGGGCTGGAGCGCCTGGCTGCCATCCTGCAGCACGTGCACAGCAACTACGAAATCGACATCTTTGCCGAGCTGATCAAGGCGGCATCGCGCGAGACAGGCGAGAAGGACCTGGGCAACAAGAGCCTGTTCGTCATTGCCGACCATATTCGCGCCACGTCTTTCCTCGTCAGCGATGGCGTGAACCCGTCCAACGAAGGCCGGGGCTACGTGCAGCGCCGCATCATCCGTCGCGCCATCCGCCACGGCTACAAGCTGGGCAAGAAAACGCCGTTCTTCCACAAGCTGGTGGCCGACCTGGCCCGCCTGATGGGCGACGCCTACCCCAAGCTCAAGACTGATGAAGCGCGTATCACTTCCGTGCTGAAGGCTGAAGAAGAGCGTTTCTTCGAGACGCTCGAAATCGGCATGACCATTCTGGACACGGCCCTGGCTGGCGGGGCGAAAGTACTGCCCGGCGAGGTGGCCTTCAAGCTGCACGACACCTACGGCTTCCCGCTGGACTTGTCGGCAGACGTTTGCCGCGAACGCGGTGTCGAGGTCGATGAAGCCGGCTTCAAGGCCGCGATGGACAAACAAAAGAACCAGGCGCGCGCCGCCGGCAAGTTCAAGATGGATCGCGCGCTGGAATACTCCGGCGAGGGCCACGCCTTCACCGGCTACGAGCTGCTGGAAGAGCCCGCCAAAGTCGTCGCGCTGTATGCCGACGGCGCAGCGGTGCAGTCATTGACCGCTGGCCAGAGCGGCGTCGTCGTGCTCAGCACCACGCCGTTTTACGCCGAGAGCGGCGGCCAGGTCGGTGACCAGGGCCGGCTGACAGCGGCGGGCGTCGACTTCACGGTCGACGACACGCTCAAGATCAAGGCCGATGTCTTCGGCCATCACGGCACGCAAGCCGAAGGCACGCTCAAGGTGGGCGACACCGTCAAGGCGCAGGTCAACACGGCCGTGCGCGCGGCCACGGTGCGCAACCACAGCGCGACGCACCTGATGCACAAGGCGCTTCGCGAAGTGCTGGGTGAGCATGTGCAGCAAAAGGGTTCGCTGGTGAACGCCGAGCGCACCCGGTTCGACTTTGCACACAACGCACCGGTCACGGACGCGCAGATTCGCGAGATCGAGGCGCGTGTGAACGCCGAAATCCTCTCCAACGTGGCGACGGATGCCAGCGTGATGGCGATGGAAGACGCGCAGAAATCCGGCGCGATGATGCTCTTCGGCGAGAAGTACGGCGAGACCGTGCGCGTGCTGACGATTGGCTCCAGCAAGGAATTCTGCGGCGGTGTCCACGTGCAGCGCACCGGTGACATCGGCCTGTTCAAGATCGTGGCCGAAAGCGGTGTGGCGGCGGGTGTGCGCCGCGTTGAAGCGGTGACGGGCGAGAACGCGCTGGCTTACCTGCAGGGCCTGGAGGCCACGGTGGAAGCGGCCGCAGGCTCGCTCAAGGCCAGCCCGTCCGAGCTGCAGGGCCGCATCGGCCAGGTGCTGGACCAGGTCAGGTCGCTGGAAAAGGAAATCGCCGCGCTCAAGGGCAAGCTGGCGTCGTCGCAGGGCGATGAGCTGATGGCGCAGGCCGTCGACATCAAGGGCCTGAAGGTGCTGGCCGCGAAGCTGGAAGGCGCTGACGCCAAAACGTTGCGCGACACCATGGACAAGCTGAAAGACAAACTCAAGACCGCCGTCATCGTGCTGGCCGCCGTGGACGGCGACAAGGTGCAGATCGCCGCAGGCGTGACGGCCGACAGTACCGGCAAGGTCAAGGCCGGCGAGCTGGTCAACTTTGTGGCGCAGCAGGTGGGCGGCAAGGGCGGCGGCAAGGCCGACATGGCGATGGCTGGCGGAACGGATGCGAGCAAGCTGGGCGATGCGCTCAAGTCGGTGCAGGGCTGGGTGGCCGAGCGCGCCTGATCCCTCAACACGTCAAAGCGAAGTGCCAAAAAGGCCGCTCCTGTGAAGGAGCGGCCTTTTTTAATGTGTACGGCAAAAATTTAACGTGTACGTTAAAAATAGGGCAAAAGTTAATATGGGAGTTAACTTTTGGTTCTAAAGATGCCTGGAGGGGGCTCCAAAAGCCCAAAAATGGCTCGAAAAACGCCATTTTTACGCCCTAAATCGGCCTCCATCCCTTTAAACATGAGCGTGAGCAGCTACTGAATTGATAGCGTTGCCGGTGTGCCGGCTGGCTCAACTTCAGCTCAAACCGCCGCCCAGAACACGGCAAACCACCCCTTCGGGTCGGTCCAGTGCTCCATGTGCCTGAAGCCGGCCTGCTGCAGCATGGCGGTCATGCTCTCCAGCGTGTATTTGTACGAGCACTCGGTGTGTATGCGCTCGCCGGCCTTGAAGGCGCGGCCAGAACCTTGATGGCCCGGCCAAGTGACGGTGAGGTCGTGCATCGCCTCCAGGTGCATCTCGATGCGTGACTTGCCGGTGTCGAACAGCCCGATGTGCTTCCATTGCCGCACGTCGAAGTCCGACCCGATGATGTCGTTGACGTTGAGCAGCATGTTTTTGTTGAACGAGGCGGTCACGCCCAGGGCGTCGTCATAGGCGGCCTCCAGCGTGGCGGTGTCCTTGACCAGGTCTATGCCCAGCAGCAGCCCGCGCGCCTTGCCCTGCGCGGGGTCGGCGATGTGGGTCAGGAACTGCAGCGCTTCGTCGGGGTGGAAGTTGCCCAGGCTGGAGCCGGGGTAGAAAAACACACGCTCCTGGGTTTGCACTTCCTTGGGCAGCACCAGGCCGCTTGAAAAATCCATGCCCACGCCGACGATGTCCAGCGCCGGGAAGGTGTTTTGCATCTGCTCGGCCGCGTCACGCAAAAAGTCGACCGAAATATCGACCGGCACATATTGGCGCGGCTGCAGGTGTGGTATCAGCGCCGCCGCCTTGGCGCAGTTGCCGGCGCCCAGGTCGATCAGGCAGGCGTGGCGTATGCCAGTGCTGTTCATGGTCTGCGCCATCTGCGGCGACGAGGCTTCAAAAATCGCCGCCTCGGTGCGCGTGGGGTAGTACTCGTCGAGCTTGGTGATGGCCTCGAACAGCTTGGAGCCCATCTCGTTGTAGAGAAACTTGGGGCTCAGGCTGGCGGCAGGCTTGAGCAGGCCGGCGCGGAGTTCCTGCGCGATGCCGGGTGTCTGGCTGGACGTGTCGCCGGGCGGTGCGTCGTTGGCGGCGTCGTAGAGGTTGATGAACTGGGGGGAGGCCGTTGGCAGGGGGATGGCCAGGGCGGAGATATTGAGGGGGAGGTTCAAGATGCGTGTCTTTATGGTTAGCTATATTTGTAATAAACCAGATTTAAGAACAGGTGCCCAGACGCCTTTGTAGGACTGAACCGCTTTGAGCGCAAGCTCTGCGGTACCGCCACCTCTGTTAGTCTCGCCACCAGCACTTTTCTTACCGCCACTTCATGCCTGACCTTCTCCTTTCACGCCGCAGCGCGCTGGCCGGCACAGCTGCCTGGCTGGCGGGTGCCGCCTCGGCCCAGGGCCTGACGGGGCCGGCGTTCGAGGTCTCGCCCTGGAAAGGCCCGCTCGGCGCCTTCAGCCTGCTCGACACCACAGGCAAGACGTGGCGGCCGGCGGACCTGGCCGGACGTGCCGTGCTGATTAATTTCTGGGCCAGCTGGTGCGAGCCCTGCCGCGCCGAAATGCCCACGCTGCAGCAACTGGCCGACCTGTACGGCCCCGAGAAAATGCTGGTGCTGGCCGTCAACTTCAAGGAGCCCGCCGCGCGGGCGCTGCAGTTCGCCAAAACCACCGGCGTCACCTTGCCTGTGTTGCTGGACCTGGATGGCAGCAAGGCCAGGCAGTGGGGCGTGAAGGTCTTCCCCACCACGCTGATGCTGGACAACAAGGGCCGGCCACGCCAGCGCGTGATGGGCGAGGTCGACTGGACCAGCGCCGCCGCTGAAAAACTGATTGCGCCGCTGATGGCCGCCTGAAAACTGTCCGGACACCTCGGCACACCTCTGAACACCTTTTCCCACCCTGGCCTGGGCCGATAATTGCCCTCTTGCCCTGTTTTAACGACATGGCCACCGCATAGCGCTACACATCACCTTGACGAATCACTTTTCAACTTTCACGGAAACCGCCTCATGACCACCCAACGCCGCACCTTTCTTAAAACCGGCGCAGCCGCCGCTGCAACCGCTGCCTTGCCGACGCTCGGGTTCGCCCAGGCCCCGGTCGCCAGCGCCGCACCCTCGCGCACCTTGTTCGCCCCGCAAAGCGGCGCATGGCGCACGTTTGATGTCACCACCCGCGTCGACATCCTCAAGCCTGAAGGCGTGACCAAGGTCTGGCTGCCGATTCCTTCCGTGAACAGCGACTACCAGAAGTCCATGGACAACAGCTTCTCCAGCAACGGCACCACGCTCATGACGCAAGACGGCCAGGACGGCGCCAAGATGCTGTACGTCGAATTCCCCGCCACCGAGAAAAAGCCTTTTGTCGAGCTGACCAGCCGCGTGCAGACGCAAGGCCGCGCCCTCGACTGGTCGCAAAAAACCGCCAAGGCCGAAAGCGCCGACACGCTGGCCTATTTCACCCGCGCGACCAAGTGGGTGCCCACCGACGGCATCGTGCGCAAGACCGCGCTTGGTGCTGTCGGCGATGCGAAGACCGACGTTGAAAAAACACGCCGCATTTACGACTGGATCGTCGCCAACACCTACCGCGAACCCAAGGTGCGCGGCTGCGGCGAAGGCGACATCAAGACCATGCTGGAAACCGGCAACCTGGGCGGCAAGTGCGCCGACCTGAATGCACTCTTCGTCGGCCTGTGCCGCTCGGTCGGTGTGCCCGCACGCGACGTGTACGGCATTCGCCTCGTGCCCTCAGCCTTCGGCTACAAGGAACTCTCGGGCAACCCGGCCAGCCTCAAGGGCGCGCAGCATTGCCGCTCCGAGGTCTACCTCAAGGGCTACGGCTGGGTAGCCATGGACCCGGCCGACGTCGCCAAGGTCATGCGGCTGGAGACCGCAGACTGGATCAAAACCACCATCAACCCCGTGGTCGCCCCGGTCAACAAGGCGCTCTTCGGCGGCTGGGAAGGCAACTGGATGGCCTACAACACAGCACACGATGTGGCACTACCAAAGTCCACTGGCGAGAAGCTGGGCTTTCTGATGTACCCGATGGCCGAGACGGCGGCGGGGCGGTTTGATCCGTATTCGCCGGATGATTTCAAGTATCAGATTACGGCTAAAGAGATCAAGGCCTGAAGCCTCTATGCGTCTGGCCAGCCTGAAAAGACGCGCGACACACACGACACGTCATGCCGCTTGCGGGGATTTTGGTGGCCAGATTAGATTTCAGTCGTCGATATACACCGCGGGTTTTGCGGGCTGAATGGCGTTAGGCGAAAGACCGTGAACCCTTCGCAAGTCGCCGATAGCTATGACCGCATCGCCGAGCGATGGACCAGTGCGAAGTTCGACCGCAGTAATGGTATTCAACAACTCAAGCGTGCGATCGAATTTTCAGCACATCAAGGCGCTGCACTTGATGTCGGTTGCGGAAGCGGTGGCAGGTTTTTCGATTTGCTTCACGCTCAGGGCTTCACTGCCGAAGGACTGGATATCTCACCCGAGATGTTGCGATTGGCGCGCGAGACACATCCTCATGTCACGCTGTATCAAGCTGATATTTGCGATTGGGTCGCGCCCAACTCATATGCCTTGATAAGCGCCTGGGACAGTATCTGGCACGTGCCACTGCTTCTTCAGGAATCCGTTCTGCTCAAGCTTTGTACTGCCTTGGCTCCAGGAGGCGTCATTATTTTCACCGCCGGCGGCGTCGAAACTTCAGGCGAGCGACGAGACGCTCACATGGGCGTGCCGATGTACACGGCAAGCCTTGGTGTGCCACGACTATGCAGTTTGTTGACCGAAGCTGGATGTAGTCTCCGGCATTTTGAATACGACCAACATCCACAAGCCCATGTGTACTTTATAGCGCAACGTGCCTGGCTGGGCAGTCAACCGGACGACCTCACGGCCGTCGGTCACCTCAAAAAAACAAGCCGCACGATAAGGCCGCAAAGGCCAACGCCGTCATCAAGCCGCTAGCGGCCGTTTTTAAAAAAATTGTTCGGTGGTTGATCAGGCAGCTGGATGGCCTGCAACACTGCGCACGATGTGGCGCTTCCAGGGAACTGGCGAGGAGCTGGACTTTTTGATGAACCCGAAAGCAGAAATCAACTACCAGATCACTACAAAAGAAATAAGGGTCTGGGGCCAGGCGGCTCGACCGTCTCCGGGTAAGTCAAGGCCCCTAGTGCGTTTTGAGGAACAGGGCGAACAGCTCGTTCCTGAAATGAATACCCAGCCGTGCAAACGCGCGATTGCGATAGGTCTTGACTGTTGGCAGCGTGAGGCCCAGGTCTGCGGCAATGCCGTCCTGTGTCATGCCGGTCAGCAGGCGGGCGCAGACATCGCGCTCCCGGACTGTCAGGGCTGAATCCGCCTGCAGCAAGCGCTCATGCCAGTGGCGCACCGGGTCGTCCTGCAGGCTGTGGGCATGGCTGGCCATCGCGATGTGTTTTTGCGTCAGTGCGAGCAGCGCCGGTGCCATCGCCCCAAAATCAGCCAGTTGCCCGTCGCTGAAGGGGCGCTGGTGCTGGTGCCGGTAAAAATTAACGGCAAACAGTGAGTCGCCGTCTTGCTGCACGACCGATATGCGCTCAGATACGCCATGCGCTTCATACACGCGTGCGCGGTGCTCGGCGGGTACTTCTGCTGCGGTGATGTGGCAGACGGCCGTCGCCTCACGCTGGGGTGCCGCCGACGCCAGCGTGCGGTCGCTTTGTTGCGGCCCCGACAGGTAGGCCTGCCAGCACGCGCGCGTGGTATCTGCCACGCCGTAGCTCGCCGACATGAAAAGGTGTGGGGCCAGGCCGTGCCCGGTGCGGTAGATGGCACACGAGGCCGCGGGAATCACGGGGTGCAGGCTGGCCAGCAGGAACTTGTCGAAGTGCGGCTGCCCGAGCTGGCTGATCATGCCGGCCAAGGCGTGGCCGGGCAAAGCGGCTGCATGGCTGCCGTCCAGGGCCCAGGTTCTCACGGAAAGTGTCTCCACATGCTGTCATCTTGAGGGATGACAGCACGCCCGCGCTACCGGATTTACGCTAGGTCGATGACCACCGCCCCCGACCTGCCTGCCATTTCGCTCAAATTTTTTGCTGACCTGTCTGTGCTGGTGGACACACCGCAGGAGGTTGGCCGCACCGTTCATGGCCTGCGCCGGCTGATTCCCATTGCGGGCGGCGAGGCGGTGGGTGACGGTTGGCGTGCCCGTGTGCTGCCGGGCGGGGCCGATTTTCAGCTCATCGTGAATGACCGGCTGGCAGAACTCGACGCGCGTTACGTCATGGAAACAGATGCCGGTGACCTGATCTTTGTGCAGAACCATGCCGTGCGTTCCGGCGCACCCGACGTGATGGTCAGGCTTGTGCGTGGGGAAGCCGTGGACCCGGCGCAGATTTACTTTCGCTGCAGCCCGCGCTTTGAGACCGCTTCACCGGCGCTGGGCTGGATCAGCGAACGCCTGTTCGTCGGCACGGGTGCCCGTTTGCCGGACCGTGTGGTGATGCGGTTTTTTGAGCTCGCTTGACCGAGGCAATTCAGCTCGACCAGTTTCATGTCAAACCTTTTATTTCCGCCCAATTCAAATCAGACCACAGGAGACAAACCATGACGCGACTTACCCTGACCGCCCGCCGCCACGCCCTCGCGGCCTTCGCCTTGCTGGCCGGCTTTGCCTGCACCGGCGTCCAGGCCCAAAGCGCCTACCCGAGCCGACCGGTGCGCATCATCGTCGGCTTCCCGGCGGGAACCGGGCCGGATATCGTGGCGCGCCTGCTGGCGCAAAAGCTGTCCGAAGGCTGGGGCAACATGGGCGTGATCGTGGACAACAAGCCTGGCGCTGGCGGCCTTATCGCAGCCACCGAAGCTGCGCGTGCGGCACCTGACGGCTACACACTGATGTTGGGTGAAACAGGGCAGTTGAGCATTGCGCCAAGCAGCTACAACAAGTTGCCCTACGACCCGGTGAAGGACTTCATTCCGGTCAGTCAGGTGGTCAGCTCTGACTTTGTCCTGCTGGTCAATCCGCAAAAAGTGCCTTCAAAAAATGTGAAGGACTTCGTCACCTGGCTCAACCAGAAAGAGCAGCAAAAAGGCCTCTTCATGGCAACTTTTGGTGCAGGAACCCCTGGGCATTTTGGTGCCTACATGTTTGGCGATGCCGTGAAGATCAAGCCCGAGCCGGTGCACTACAAAAGCACGGCAGATGCGTTGGGGGGCCTGTTCAGCGGCGATGTGCAGGGCGTCTTTGCAAGCGTCGGACTGGCGGCGCCGAATGTGAAGGCCGGCAAGTTGCTGGCGCTTGGAACAACGGGTGCCACCCGCGCAGCGGCGCTCCCCGACGTACCTACCATCAAGGAGCAGGGTTACTCCAACCTGGAATTCACCTCCTGGTTTGGCATTGTTGCCCCGGCCAGAACACCGGCTGACATTGTTGCGAAGCTCAGCGCCGACATCCAGAAAGCGGTCAAGGCGCCAGAAGGCAAGGCCAAAATGGAAGATGCGGGGTTCAGGGTCACCGGAACCAGTCGAGAAGAGTTTGCCCGCATCATGGCAGCCGACACCGTGACCTGGGGCAAGGCTGTGGCCGCAACGGGTTTCAAGGCTGATTGAAGTCGTGCAATTGCAGCTTGCTTTCAAACCGCCTTGGCTGGCCTGTTACCGGGTCCGTGAAGGCGATTGATTTCGCCAGCAACTGCAAGGGCCTGTCGTAGTCGTCGTCAGGTGTGCTGGCGACAGGCGGATACATGCGGTCATTCAGGATCGGCAGGCCCAGTGCGTTCATGTGCACACGCAGCTGGTGTTTTTTGCCGGTGATGGGGCTGAGCGCATAACGCGCCATATTCCCCGTCATGCCCGCCACTTCCATCACTTCAATCAGCGTTTCGCTGTTGGCCTCACCGGGCACCTCACGCTGGCGGAAGAAGGGCTCGTCTTCGACGATGCGGCTTTTGCGTGTGAGGGGCAGGGCGAGGTCAGCGCGAAAGGGCGCGATGGCCTCGTAGTGTTTGTGGATGGTGTGCTGGCGGAACAAGCCCTGGTAGGCGTTGCGGTCTTCGACACGGGTTGAAAACAAAACCAGCCCGGCGGTCTCGCGGTCTATGCGGTGAATCGGGGTGAGGGAGTCGATGTTCAGCCGGTTTTTCAGGCGCACCAGCAACGTCTCCTGCAGGTAGTGGCCCGAAGGCGTGACGGGCAGGAAGTGCGGTTTGTCGGCGACGACAAGGTGCTCGTCCTGAAACAGCACGGCTTCTTCAAACGGAATGCGGGCCTCGACGTCGAGGGCGCGGTAGTAGTAAACGCGCATGTGCCCTTGGTATGGCCGTTGCGGCGTGACGGCTTCGCCGAATTCGTCCTGCACCAGGTTGTGTTCCATGCGGCCCAGCCAGGTCTCGCGCGGAATGGCCGGAAACCGCTCGACCAGAAAATCGGTGATGGTGGGCCAGTGGCCGCCGGGGAGGCTGACGCAGCTCGGGCCCACACCGTTTCGTGTCAACAAGTCTTCTGATTTTTGGGGCCGTGTCATCGGCAGGTGTCGGGGCTAGATCCGCGTGAACACGACATCCCACACACCGTGACCGAGCTTGATGCCGCGGTTCTCGAACTTGGTGAGGGGGCGGTAGGCGGGTTTGGGGGCGTAGCCGTCGCCGCCTGCGGAAGCCGAATTTTTCAGCAGGGGTTCGGCGTTCAGCACTTCAAGAATCTGCTCGGCATAGGGCTGCCAGTCGGTCGCGCAATGCAGGTAGCCGCCGGGCTTGAGGCGTGCTGCGAGTTTGGCGACCAGCGGCGCCTGGATGAGCCGGCGCTTGTTGTGTTTGGTCTTGTGCCAAGGGTCGGGGAAAAAGATGTGCACGCCGTCCAGGCTTTGCAAGGGCAGCATGTGGTCTATGACTTCGACGGCGTCGTGCTGCAGGATGCGGATGTTGGTGAGCGACTGTTCTGAAATGCGTTTGAGCAGCGCGCCCACACCGGGCGTGTGGACTTCGCAGCAGAGAAAGTTTTTCTCGGGCATCACGGCCGCGATATGCGCGGTGGCCTCACCCATGCCGAAGCCGATTTCAAGAATGACGGGTGCCTCGCGCTGGAAGGCGGCCGGGAAATCCAGCGGCCCTTGCGCGTAGTTCAGCAAAAATTGCGGGCCGACATCGGCAAAGGCCTTGGCCTGGCCGACGGTGGTGCGGCCGGTGCGGCGCACAAAACTGCGGATGGTACGCGGCGGTGGCGGGGTTTCTGGGGGAAGGTCGGGATGCTCACTCATCCCTCTATTGTCGCCGAGGCTGTCCTGCAGGACAGCTAACGCCCGGTGGCTGTGACCGTACAACTCAATGCAAAGGTCAGCGTGGCACCTGTTGAAACCGATGGCAGCGTCAGGCCGCCGCCCAGCAGGTTGGGCCATAGGCCGGACGCGGGACAAACACCGGTACCGCTGGCAATACAGTTGGTCACTGTACAGCTGAGACCCGTACTCGGCGTGTCCAGCAAGACGCTTCCGTCGCCGGAGGCAGGCCCCAGATTGGCGAAGGTGATGGTGTAGGCGGTGGTGCCGCCTGCCACCACCGTCGTCACGGAGTTGACCTTGCTGACCGTGAGATTGACGCGGCAGTTGATGGGAGTAGACAAGGTGGCCGTGTTGTTGGCCGGCACGCTGTCGCCCAAGGTGCTGATCACCACCGTTGCGGTATTGACCTGTGGACCCGGGCACGCGGGGGAAGACACGGTGATGGTGGCCGTCACCGTCACGACATTGCTGGCCGCCGCCAGGGGGAAGGCACCATTGCCGACCGTGCAGGTGAAGGTGGTACTGGTGGCGTTGGCGGTGCAAGTCCAGTCTGCAGGGTCGTTGTTGTTGAGCGCTGTGATGGTCATGCCGGGCGGCATGGTGTCGCTGATTGCGGGGTTGCCGATGATGGCGGTGGCGGACTGACTGGTGGCTTGCGTGTTGGCGAAAACCTGGTTGGCGATGACCCGGCCGCTGTTTCGAACCGCAATGATGTATTGCAAGCCTGAAACCCCCAGTGTGAAGGTTGGCGTATTCATTGTTTTGACCACTGACAGGTCGGGCAGCAGGTCGATGTCTTCAGTGTTTGGCCCGACTTCCAGCCCGCTGTAATTGGAGCCGGCCACGGCCACGCCGCTGGCATACGTTGTGTTGGAGCTGTAAGCGGCACCCGCGCGGTTGGCGCTCACCCCAGTGGCCGGGGTGACCATGCGTGCAACAGCGGCGCTGGTGCGTGTAGGGTCCAGAAAGACCACGCCTGCCGGGTTGTGATACGTGCCCACCGTTGCAGTGTTCGGAATGGTGACGACGAAGCTCACCGTCAGGCTGCCCGCACTGGGGAGGTAAAAATTGCCGAACGTGGGCGTGTTGACCGCCGTGGTGGTGGCGCTTGCCGGTGCCGTGGCCGCAGCACGAAGGCTCACCGCGGTGATCGAATTCGTCTTGAGAACGGTGTCGACGGGAAGGTCGATTGGAATGGTTGCCAAGGTTGTTTCTGCACCCGATGCGCTCGCGTTGGCGCCACCTGCGCCGGGTGAGGGGCTGTAGCTATAGGTACTTGCGGGTGTGCTGGCATACAGCCATCCGGGCGGCAGGGTTCTGTCCAGTATAAAAACGTTTGACGCCCCTCCGCCGGTATTGCTCAGGTTGATGCTGTAGGTTGCCGTTGCGCCGGTCGCTGTTGTGATGTTGGGCGTCGAGGTGCTTTTGGTGACGACGATATTGGGCAGGCAACTGCCACCGCCGCCGCCCAGCCCTGCCGGTGTGCCACCGGCGGTTGACGTGACTCCCGAGCTGCCTGGCGCGGAGTTCCATGCCTTCGGGCTGCCGTTGCCCGCCGTGCCGGCACAACAGCCGTCTGTACCGTTGGCACCACCTGTGGCGCTCAGCGATGCTCCGGTCAGGTTGGTCAGGATATAGCCACCGCCGCCGCCGCCGCCAGGGCCGTGGTTGTAGTAGTTTGACGAACCGCCTGCACCGCCGTTGGCCTGCAGTCTGATGCCTGTACCTGCGCCTGAGGCAGCAACGACAAATATCGCTCCGCCCGCGCCACCGCCACCGGCGGAGTCGGTGTCGGCTGCCAGTGATTTGTTGTACGCGCGGTACCCGCTGACATCGATCACGCCGGCACCCGTCACGACGCCTGCGCGGATCAGCACGACGCCCCCCCCCAGCCCACCGCTTGAGGTGATGGCGCCCGCCGCCCCGTTGGCGACTGTGCTGGTATTGGTAGGCGGGAATGTGCCCAATGCATCAGCCGTGGCATTGTTGGCTGCACCTGCACCGCCACCGCCACCCATCGTCAGCTTTGTCGCATCCAGTGATTGCGCATTACCGCCCTTGCCACCGGCAATGTTGCCGGTCTGCGTGACGGTCTGGTTGCTGTTCAGGACGGCGCCCAGGGCACCGCTGTTCCAGCTGTTGCCGCCCTGACCACCGGCGCCCCCATTGCCGCCGCCACCGCCGCCTGCGTTGAGGGAGTTGGTACTGGTCCCGTTTCCTCCTGTCGGCCAACCGTCGTTTGCACCGCCACCGGCATTGCCTATGGATGCCTGACCGCCGGCGCCCAGCGCATAACCCTGGCCCAGCAGGGTGGTGTAATTCAGCGCCGCAAGAAGGCCGGCAAACACACGCGGCGGCGTGCCCAAGGTTCCCTCACCTTTTTGGCCGCCATTAATTGTGGTTCCGCTGGTGGGGTCAAAGGTGATGTTGGCGGTGGTGACAGTTGCGGTCACTGTCGCGCTACCGGCCAGACCAAATGCGCCCCGAAAGCCCATGCCTGATGCCGTGACCGTGCCGTTGAGCGCCAGGCTGCCTGCCACGTCCAGCGCCACGACGCCCCCTGTCCCGACCCCGGTGCCCGTGGCGATGGTCCACGTGTCAGGCCGGACTGACCCGGTGACGGTGAGTGCGGAATATTGCGGAACCCATATCACCTGCCAGTTGCGCACGCTGGAGGGGCCCATGGCCTGGTTGTAGCTGTAGGTCAGGCCCTTGGTGAGCGTGACGGCAGTGCCTGTGATGGAGGCGATTTGTGCGTATTCGTGCTGGCCGGCGGTGCCCCCGCTGGAGTCCTGCATCTGCATGATGAGGATCATGTCTCCGGCAATCAGGGCGCGGGTGTTGGTGCGTTGGCCCGTGGCCGATGCCACGGTGATGCTGGTCGCACCCAGAGCCGGGCTGTTTGCACCGCCATAGTAGGCATTCGTGGTGGATACGCCGGCCGGTATCGTCGCCGCGCCGCTCCAGCCCGGCAGGGCGCAGGTCTGCGCAAATGCGGTCACGCTGCACATCAGCAGCGCAAAAAGCAAAAAACAGCGTCGAAAAAAAGCGCGGGTCCGCATTACTCCGGATGACCTGTCAGGGGTCGTTTTATTCTTGAGCGCGCACCTCTGGGTGGGTGGCTGTCTCAAGTGGACAAGTTGTGACCAAGTGTAAACAAAAAGCTCGCCAGAACGTTCAGCTATTCCGTGAATGATTGCCGAATTGAGCGACGGCCGTGTAAAGAAGTGCAGCGACGCTGCTGCCTTGAATCTGGAGCCCAATCGCTCGCGCGGCGATGGTGAGTGCAGAAAGAACATCCTCCTCCGATTCAAGCACCAGCGCACGGGCGCCATTTTGTTTTGACAGCTTTTCACCGTCGGCCGCGAGGACAAGGGGTGTATGCAAATACTGCGGTTGTGTGTAGCCCAGCGCGTGCTGCAGCAAAACTTGACGCGCCGTGTTGTCGGCCAGGTCTTCACCGCGGACCACGTGGGTGATGGCCTGTTCTGCATCGTCCATCACCACCGCCAGCTGGTACGCCCACAGGCCATCGGCGCGTTTGAGAATGAAGTCGCCTACATCACGTTCGACGTTTTGTGCTTGAGGGCCAAGACGCCTGTCGTCCCATAAGATGTCACCGTCTGCAGGCAGCTTGTGCGCATGCGCATCGGTCAGGAAACGCCATGCCCGGGCCGGTCGCCCCCTCAGGCCATGTCGGCAGGTGCCGGGGTAGATGAGCTCACCGTGTCTTGGTCGCGTTTGCCCGCTGGCCGCGAGTGCGAGGGCAATGTCCTGTCGTGTGCACCCACAGGGGTAGGCCATGCCTTGCGCGATGAGCTTGTCGAGTGCGTGCTGGTAGAGGTGGCCACGTTGCGACTGATACACCGGTGTTTCGTCCGGATGCAGTCCGCATGCGGCAAGCTGCGCCAGGATGATGGCGTCGGCGCCGGGGACGCAGCGTGGTGTGTCGATGTCTTCAATGCGCACCAGCCATTGGCCGCCATGGGCTTTCGCATCCAGCCAGCTGGCGAGTGCTGCGACCAGCGAGCCTGCATGAAGCGGACCAGTGGGGGAGGGCGCAAAACGTCCTCGATATCCCTTGTTTTCCATTCCAGCTGCCGCCGGCTCGCCGCTGACTAGGGCCTGTTCACACTATTTTCAGGAGTGCGAACGCGGTGAAAACAGCGCCAATCAAGGCGTGCGACGACGGCAAGGCTCATGCCTTGCCTAGGAGTGCAACGCAGAGTGGCGCTGTTTTCACCCCGTTCCCTGCGGGTTGTGATCAAAAAGGCCGTGCGCGGCGTTGCAAAGCCTTGTCGGGGTTCACCCCGGCGGCGTTTTGCGCCTTGCTCACAGCCTTTTTGACTCACAACGCACCTCCTGAAAATAGTGTGAACAGGCCCTAAAGAATGGCCAACGCCATTTCAAGTCCGGAGATGAAACCGTCTTCCACACGGTGACCTATGCACCAGTCGCCGCAGACACCAATGCCGGAACGCGCATCCCACAAATGCGTCTTGCCCAGCGGCTCCATGGTTTGTGCGTAACGCCAGCGGTGCACCTCGGCATGCGCCGGTGTGGCGCGTATGCCCGTAACTTCGGTGAAGGCCTTGAGCAGCTTGGCCTTCACGCGCTCATCGTCGTCCTCGATATGACGCTCCGACCAGTCGGGGCTGGCCTGCACCGTCCAGCGTTCAATGGGACTGCGACCGGGCTTGGACGACTCGCGTGCCAGCCAGGCCACGCGGTGGTGCGTGCTGCGGGCAGCATTCCAGTGCGGGCCGAGATGCGCGAGATTGGGCTGTATGGCCTGCGGAAAGGCGAGCATCAGCGTCCAGCAGGGTGCCACCGTGACCGCAGCGGCGGCATCGATCAGGCCCTGGCCGGTTTGCGAGCTGAGCAGCAGCGCCTTGGCTTGGGCTACGGGGATGGCCAGCACAATCGAATCAAAACCCGAGTGCACGCGGCTGCCTGCGCCACTGCCTTCAGTTTGTACTTGCCAGCGTGTGGGGTCGAGCTTGTCGGCCTCTATTCGCGTGACCTGGGTATTGACCAGCAGGCGCTGCGCTGAATCCAGCGGCGCTGCCCAGTGGCGCACCAGTGCGTTCATGCCGGGCGTGGAGACCCAGTGGGCCTCCTTGGGCGGCAGCGCTGAGGCAACGACGCGCCCCAGCTCATCCAGGATGCGAACCGTGTTGGCGCTCCATGGCCTGACGGTGGCGGGTGTCTGCATCAGCACTTGTATGAAGCGGGCATCGCGCGCGGTGAAATACTGCGCGCCGTGGTCAAACCCGCCAAATTCGTTGACGCGTGTCGCCATCCGGCCACCGGCGCCTGCGCTTTTTTCGAATACCGTGACCTGGTGGCCGGCCTGCACCAGCGTCCGGGCGCAGGCAATGCCTGCTATGCCTGCGCCAATCACGGCAATGTGGCGCGCCGCCGGTGGCGCGGACGGTCTGGCTGCTGCCGAGGTTGCCGAAGTTTTCGCCGGAGGTTTTTTGCGGATCTTTTGAGTCATGTCTTTGTACTTTTTCTGAAGTTTTTAAATGGGCTCAATAAATTGCCGATGAAGACACTCTACACGCAGTTGGGCGGCGCAGGCCTGCGTGTACACCCGATGGCGGTGATTTAACGATTGAGCAGGGCGGTTTTTGTTTTTGTGCTTTCAAGCTGCATCAGCCACCACTGCAAGGCGCGCCCCGGCTTGACGCCTGCGCTGGTGCGCCACGCATAACCGGCGCGCACAATGCGCGGCGGCCTCGCCACGGCCTTTTCAACCAGCCTGCCGGTGGCGATGTGCGGCCGCGCCAGGTACTCGGGCAAAAAACCTGCGCCCAGGCCGCGAAGTTGCGCGTCCAGCTTGGCCAGCATGCCCGGCACGGTGAAGACGTCCTGTCCGCCGAGCAGACCGACGGACATGCCACTGCCGCGCTGGACTGAATCGGCCACGGCCACTGCCCGGTGCTGCAGCATCATCTCGTCCGTGATGGGTTGGTCGATGGAGGCGAGAGGATGGTGGGGTGCCAGCGCATAAACAAAACGCACGTTGCCGAGAAGCTTGTTCTGCACGGCCATCACCGCCGATGGTTCACTGGCCGTGCCGGCCCCCACATCCAGGGTGACACCCAGGGCGAGGTCAGCCTGGCCCGAGGTCAGCGCCTGCAGCGTGCCCGACAGCGCTTCTTCGCGGATCTTCAGGCGCGTTGGTGGTTCGAGCGCAAAAAAGGCCTCGCACAGCTCCATCAGGGTGGTGCGCGAGATGATGCTGTCGACGGACAGCGTCAGTTGCGGCTCCCACCCCGTGGCGACACGCTTGACGCGGTTGGCAATGGCATCGAGTTCGCCCAATAAGCGGTTGCCTTCGCGCAGCAACTCCTTTCCCGCTTCCGTCAGCCGTGCCTGGCGGGACGAGCGGTCAAATAGCAACACGTCGAGCGCGTCTTCGACCAGCCTCACGCGGTATGTGAGGGCGCTGGGGACGACGCCCAGCTCGCGGGCCGCAGCGGCCATGCTGCCGTTGCGATGCACAGCGTCAATCAGATTCAGGGCTTCCGGCGTCAGGACGTCGCGTATCGTGTTATTTGCCATGGCGGGCTTAATCATTCAAATAATTTGAATGATGCCATCAAACGCCTGCAACCGCCAGAAGGATGTTTAAACCTACATTGGAGTTGTTGGACGCTAGGGGCCATTGTTGAAGCCCCAAAGCAGAAGCCAATACCGAAAGGCAGCTTTTATGATCACCCTGCGCAAATCAGCAGACCGCGGCTATGCAGACCACGGCTGGCTCAAATCTTTTCACTCGTTTTCCTTCGCCGGTTATTACGATCCCGAGCACATGGGCTTCGGCAACCTGCGCGTCATCAATGAAGACCGCATCGCCGCAGGCCGGGGCTTTGGAACGCACGGCCACCGTGACATGGAAATCATCAGCTACGTGCTGAGCGGTGAGCTGGCCCACAAGGACAACATGGGCAACGTCAAGGGCATCCCGCCCGGCGACGTGCAGCGCATGAGCGCCGGCACCGGCGTGCAGCACAGCGAGTTCAACCACGCTGAAGGCCAGACCACGCACTTTCTGCAGATCTGGATCGAGCCTAATGTCACGGGCATTCCCCCCAGCTACGAGCAAAAGACTTTCAGCGCACCTGAAAAGCGCGGCCAGCTCAAACTGGTGGCGTCCAATGGCGGCGATGAGGGCTCTGTCACCATCCATGCAGATGCGAGGATTTACGCCGGCCTGATCGACGGCGCGGAGAAGTCCTCGCTGGCGCTGGATGCGAAGCGCAAGACCTACGTGCATCTTGTGCGCGGTGAGCTGGACGTCAATGGCCAGAAGCTGCAAGCCGGCGATGCAGCCCTGATTGAAGGCCAGGACGGGCAACTCGAGCTCGGCCACGGCAAGGATGCCGAAGTGCTGGTATTTGACCTGAGCGCTTAAGTGATGTTGCTGGCGAAGCATGATTTCGCCGGCAGCTTTTTATTTTTCTGATTTTTTACAAGGACTCATCATGTTGAACACTCTCCAAAACCCCCTGTCCCTGCTGGGTCGCGTACTTCTGGCGCTGCTTTTTGTGCCCGCAGGTTTCGCCAAGATCGCCGGTTTTGCCGGTACCGTCGGCTACATCGCGTCACAGGGCGTGCCCCTGCCGCAAGTCGCTGCGGCGATCGCCATCCTCGTAGAGCTTGGCCTGGGCCTCCTCTTGCTCGTGGGCTTCCAGACGCGCTGGGCTGCGCTCGGCATTGCGCTGTTCACACTGGTCATCACCTTTATCTTTCACGCCTTCTGGTCTGTGCCCGCAGAACAAGTCATGATGCAGCAGATGAATTTCTTCAAGAACCTCGCCATCGTCGGTGGGCTCTTCAGCATTGCAGCATTTGGCGGCGGTGCGTGGAGCGTTGATGCTAAGCGTGGCGCCTGATTTTCAACCCTGTTTTACTGAAAGCTCATATGCCAAAAATAGCAGTTGTCTACCACTCCGGCTACGGCCATACACAACGCATGGCGCAGGCCGTCGCAGAAGGCGCGAACGCCGACCTGCTGGCGATTGACGCCGACGGCAACCTGCCCGAAGGTGCCTGGGAAACGCTGAATGCTGCGGACGCCATCATCCTCGGATCACCCACCTACATGGGCACCGTTAGCTGGCAGTTCAAAAAGTTTGCCGATGCGTCGTCCAAGACCTGGTACACCCAGGCCTGGAAAGACAAACTCTTCGCGGGCTTCACCAACAGCGCCAGCCTGAACGGCGACAAGTCGTCCACGTTGACCTACCTGTTCACGCTGGCCATGCAGCACGGTGGCCTGTGGGTCAGCCAGGGCGTGTTGCCCAGCAACAGCAAGGCTGCGCAGCGTAATGACGCGAACTACCTTGGTTCCTACAGCGGTGCCATGGCGCAGTCGCCGTCCGATGCCGGTGCGGCCGAGATGGCTGCCGGTGACCTCGACAACGCGCGCAACCTTGGCCGCCGCGTGGTCGAAGTCGCGGCCAAGTTCAACCGCTAAAGATCAATCTTTCAAAATTGCAGGAGACCGCGCATGACCATCGAACTCAAACGTGCCTATGGCGAAAAAATGGCGCAGTCGCTGCAGGTGCGCACGCATTCGCTGATCGCTGACGTGAGCGCGGAAGAGGGCGGGGCCGACACCGGCCCCAGCCCGCACGATCTTTACGACGCAGCCCTCGCCGCCTGCAAGGCGCTGACGGTGATGTGGTACGCCAATAAAAAAGGCATCAAGGTCGATAACATCCACACCGTCGTCGAACGTGATGATTCGCAGGAGCGTGCCGGCGTCTACAAACTCGCCGCCCGCCTGCAAATCATCGGTGACCTCACCGATGCCCAACTGCGCGAGCTGTCGGCCGTTGCACAAAAATGCCCGGTGCATAAACTCATGACCACGGTAACGACCGAAATTACAACCAGCGTGGAGAAAATGGCATGAGTGTGCAGACCAAATTAACGGGCCACGACAAGGATCTGGGTGGTGGCTTCATGGTGCGCCGCTTGCTGCCGGCGGCACAAAAGCAGGCGGTCGGCCCCTTCCTGTTCTTCGATCATTTTGGCCCTGTGACCATCCAGCCCGGCGAGAACCATGACGTCAGGCCCCATCCCCACATCGGCCTGGCGACGGTCACCTACCTGTTCGAGGGCGCCATCATGCACCGCGACAGCCTGGGGTTTGAGCAGCGCATCGAACCCGGCGCCATCAACTGGATGACGGCAGGGCGCGGCATTGTGCATTCCGAGCGCGCACCTGATGACCTGCGCGGCAAGGCCTACGTCAATCACGGCATACAGTTGTGGGCCGCCTTGCCGGTGGCCAACGAGGAAGTGGCACCTGCGTTTGTGCACACGCCGTCCAGAGACATTCCTGAACTCACGGTCGGGGGCGCAGAAGTGCGTGTGCTGATCGGCGAGGCCTTTGGCAAGACCTCACCGGTTGCCACCTTTGCGCCGGCGCTTTACCTCGATGTGCAGCTCAAGTCCGGCGGCACGTTTGACATGCCGCCGCTGGCGCCCGAGTTGGCCATGTATTCGGTCGACAGTGATTTCGAGGTGGATGGCGAGGCGGTTGCAGCGCACACCCTTGTGCTGCTGGAGCCCGGCGTTGCCGCGCGTGTCAGCGCGTCGCAGGCCACACGCTTCATGGTGCTGGGCGGGGAACCGCTCGATGGCCATCGCCTGATGTGGTGGAACTTTGTTTCCAGCCGAAAGGAGCGCATTGTTCAGGCATCGGACGACTGGCTTGCCCAGACCATGGGGCAGGTGGCAGGCGAGACGGAATTCATTCCGCTGCCGGAGCGCCGGTTTATCCCGGGTTAGGCTGCATCCCGCGCCAACCGCAAGCCGCTGAACTGCCACTGCGCATCCGGTGGAAAGAAGTTGCGGTAGCTGGCGCGTATATGGCTTTGTGGCGTGGCGCATGAACCGCCGCGCAGCACAAACTGGTTGCACATGAATTTGCCGTTGTATTCACCCACCAGACCCTCCCACGGTTTGTAGCCGGGGTAGGGGTTGTAGTTCGACTGCGTCCATTCCCAGACATCACCAAACATCTGCATGGGATGACCACTGTGGCCGTCATGCTGCGGCAGCGGGTGGAAGGCGGCGTTCTCCACAAAGTTGCCTTGCGGTGACGGGGTTGGCGGCAGGCTTCTGGCCGCCAGTTCCCATTCAAACTCTGTGGGCAGGCGTGCCCCGGCCCATCGCGCAAAGGCGTCGGCTTCAAAATAACTCAGGTGGCACACCGGCGTATTGGCATCAACGTCGACCAGGCCCTGCAGGGTGAAATGCCGATAGCCTACGGCGTCTTCGGCCTCGGCGCGCTGCCAGTACAGCGGCATGTCGTGCGCCCCGGCCTGGACCCAGTCCCACCCCATGGACAGCCAGAGCTCGGGCCGTTCGTAACCACCGTCGGCCATGAAGGCCATCATCTCGCCATTCGTGACGGGCCGGCTCGCCAGTTCAAAAGGCTGTACGAAGTAGCGGTGCCGGGGCGTCTCATTGTCGAAAGCAAAAGCGCCGTCGCGCGTGGCATCAAAGCCATGCTCTATCAGTCCGCCTGCGTGGGCAATCCAGCTGGCGGGCTGCGGGTGCACACCCGCCAGCGGCCAGCGTTTGGCGTAGGCAGGCCGCCCCGGGTTGAACGACAGCGCGTGTTTGATGTCGGTGAGCAGCAACTCCTGGTGTTGCTGTTCATGGTGCAGACCCAGCGTCACCAGTTCTTCCAATTCCTTTTGCGTTTGGGCTGAACCGTGCGCCTGTACATGTGCCATGGTTTCCAGCATGCGCTGATTGACCTGGGCGCGGTAGTTCAGCACTTCCCGCAGGGACGGGCGGCTGATCAGGCCGCGCTTGGGCCGTGGATATTTGTCGCCGACGCCGTTGTAATAGCTGTTGAACAGCACCCGAAACCCTGCGTCGAAGGGCTTGAAATTCTCTTCAAAACGCTCAAGCAGAAAGGTTTCAAAAAACCAGGTGATGTGGGCCAGGTGCCACTTGGTGGGGCTGGTGTCCGGCATGGATTGCAGCTGGCAATCTTCGGCGCTCAGTGGTTTCGCCAGATGCTCGGTCTGCTGCCGCACGGCGATAAAGCGCGCGGCCAAGGCTGAGGTGTAGGGACTGGGCAGCGGCGTTGCGCTGGAGGGCAGGGAGTTCTTCATGGGCCTGTGCCTGTCGGTGGTGGCTGGGGTGGCTCGAGAGTGTTCATTTTCAGGATGAAAAGGAACAAAAAGCAAGCCTCGCAGACTATCGATCGGCCCATTGTCAGACAAGATGCCGAAACCTGCTGGGGCGCAGGCCGGGCGGCTTTCAGGGCGTCGCGGCTGGCCCCGAGTCAGGGTCGACCCGCGCGCCCAGCGTGGGGTCCAGCGCCCGGCGCTCGTCAAACACAAAACATTCGCCGTCATAGTGCGCGTGCCCATTGACTTCGAAGTAATTGAGGATGCCGCCATCGAGCTGGTAGACGTCCTGCACCCCTGCCTCACGCATGAAGATGGCGGCCTTCTCGCAGCGAATGCCGCCGGTGCAAAAACTCACCACGGTCTTGCCATGAAGTTCATCGCGGTGCGACAGCAGCGCCTGGGGAAATTCGGTGAATTTGGTGATGCGCCAGTCAACCGCGTTGCGGAAGGTGCCCACATCCACTTCAAAATCATTGCGGGTGTCCAGGGTGACCACCGGCTTGCCGTCGTCATCAACGCCTGCATCCAGCCAGCGCTTTAATGTGGCGGCATCAACGGCCGGGGCGCGGCCGGAGGCCGGCTGTATGGCCGGGTGGTTCATACGGATGATCTCTGGCTTGACCTTGACCAGCAGCTTGCGAAAGGGCTGGGTGTTGGAAAAACTTTCCTTGACTTCAAGATCCGCAAATCGCGTATCCAGTCGCAGCCATGCCAAAAAATCATGAATCGCCGCTGAAGGACCGGCGAGGAAAAGGTTGATGCCTTCTTCAGCCAGCAGCACAGTGCCCTTGAGAGCGCGTGTTTGCAGGGCATCCAGGATGGCGGCCTGCATTTCGGGCAACTGGGTCAGCAATACAAACTTGTACGCTGCAATGTTCAGAACTTTCATGATGGCCGGAATTGTAGGCAGGGCGCAGCGGCCGCTTGGTCTGGCCAGCGTTTTCGGTGCTTGCCTGACCCCTAAAATGAACCATGTTTGTCCATTTACGCATCCACACCGAGTTTTCAGTCGTCGACGGGACCAACCGCATAGATGAAATCGTGGCCGCCGCAGCGGCCGACCAGCAGCCCGCGCTGGCCATCAGTGACCTGAGCAACCTGTTCGGCACCGTCAAGTTTTACAAGGAGTGCCGCGGCAAGGGCGTCAAACCGCTGATCGCAGCCGATGTCTGGGTGCAGGTGCCCGGCAAGGATGCCGCATCGCCGCCCGCGCGCCTGTTGTTGCTGGTGCAAAACCACCGGGGCTACCTCAACCTTTCCGAACTGCTGACCCGCGCCTGGACGCGTGGTGTGGTGCGCGACCAGGCCATCATCAGCCTGGAGTGGCTGAAAGAACTTAATGAAGGTTTGATAGCGCTGTCAGGCGCGCAGCGCGGCGCCATTGGCCAGGCCTTGGTGCAAGGCGACGATGCGCGTGCGGTTGAAAGCGCGCTGCACCTGGCCGGCATCTTCCCGCACCGTTTTTACATAGAACTTCAGCGTGCGGAGCAGGCCGAAGATGCGCGCCATGTGACGGCTGCGGTGCAGCTGGCCGCGCGGCTCAAGCTGCCGGTGGTGGCCACGCACCCGGTGCAGTTTTTGACCTACGACGACTACGAGGCGCATGAGGCCCGTGTGTGTATTTCGGAGGGCGAGATTCTGGGCAATGCCCGCCGCGTGCGCAAGTTCACACGGGAGCAGTATTTCAAGTCGGCGGCGCAGATGGAAGAGTTGTTCGCCGACATCCCGACCGCGATTGCCAACACTGTCGAGATCGCCAAACGCTGCAACCTCAAGCTCGAACTCGGCAAGCCCATGCTGCCCGACTACCCGACGCCCGAGGTCAATGGCGTGCGCATGCCGGCCGATGACTATTTCCGCCAGGTCTCGTTCGAGGGCCTGGAAGAGCGCCTCGCGCACCTGTACCCCAACGAGGCCGTGCGCAATGAAAAGCGCCCGGTGTATGTCGAGCGCCTGGAGTTCGAGATCAAGACGATTTTGAAGATGGGCTTTCCGGGCTACTTTCTCATCGTGGGCGACTTCATCAACTGGGCCAAGAACAACGGCTGCCCGGTGGGGCCGGGCCGGGGTTCGGGCGCGGGTTCGCTCGTCGCCTATGCCCTGAAGATCACCGACCTCGACCCGCTGCAGTACAACCTGCTGTTCGAGCGATTTCTCAATCCTGAGCGGGTGTCCATGCCCGACTTCGATATTGACTTCTGCCAGAGCAACCGTGACCGCGTCATCGACTACGTCAAGGACAAATACGGCCACTCGGCCGTCAGCCAGATCGTCACCTTCGGAACCATGGCTGCACGCGCCGCCATCCGCGACGTGGGCCGGGTGCTGGACTTCCCCTACGGGTTTTGCGACGGCATCTCCAAGCTGATTCCCAACAAGCCGGGCCAGGCCGTCACCTTGCAGCTGCTGCCGGCTGAGCGCAAGAAGAGTGACAAACAGGTTTATGCACTCGAGGCCGAGCCGCTGTTGGCAGAGCGTGAAGCCAAGGAAGAAGACGTCCACACGCTGCTGGAACTCGCGCGCAAGCTTGAAGGCCTGACCCGCAACGTCGGCATGCACGCCGGCGGTGTGCTGATTGCCCCCGGCAAGCTCACCGATTTCTGCCCGCTCTACCTGCAGCCGGGCAGCACCTCCGCCGTGAGCCAGTACGACAAGAACGACGTCGAGGCGATCGGCCTCGTCAAGTTTGACTTTTTGGGCCTCGCCACGCTGACGATTCTGGAGATCGCGCGCGAATTCATCATCGCCCGCCACCCGACGCAAAAAGACTTTGCGTTCGAGAACCTGCCGCTCAATGATGCGAAGGTCTATGACCTGTTCGCCAGGGGCCAGACCGAAGCCGTGTTCCAGTTTGAAAGTACCGGCATGCAGCGCATGCTGAAAGACGCCAAGCCGAACCGGCTTGAAGACCTGATTGCGATGAACGCGCTGTACCGGCCGGGCCCAATGGACCTGATCCCGACCTACATCGCCCGCAAGCAGGGCCGCGAGGAGCCCGAGTACCCGGACCCGCGCGTCAAGCCCATGTTGGAAGAGACCTACGGCATCATGGTCTACCAGGAGCAGGTGATGCAGACCGCGCAGATCCTGGGCGGATATTCGCTGGGCGGCGCCGACATGCTGCGCCGTGCGATGGGTAAAAAAGACGAGAAGGAGATGGCGTCGCAGCGCGAAATCTTCCGCAAGGGCGCCGGTGAAAACGGCCTGAGCCAGGAAAAAGCCGACGAGGTCTTTGACCTGATGGAAAAGTTTGCGGGCTACGGCTTCAACAAGTCGCACTCCGCAGCCTATGCGCTGCTGGCGTACCACACGGCCTGGCTCAAGGTGCACTACACCGCCGAGTTCTTCTGCGCCAACATGACGGTGGAAATGGACGACACCGACAAGCTGAAAATTCTTTTCGGCGATGCGCAGAAGATGGGCATGAGCTTCGAGTCGCCCGATGTGAACCGTGGCAACTACCGCTTCGAGCCCATCATCGACAAAAGCATTCGCTACGGCCTCGGTGCCGTCAAGGGCACGGGCCAGCAGGCAATCGCCGCCATCGTTGCCGCCCGCGAAGAGGGCGGGCCCTTCACCTCGCTGTTTGATTTCTGCGTGCGTGTCGACAAGTCAAAACTCAACAAGCGCACGGTCGAGGCGCTCATCAAGGCCGGCGCCTTTGACAACCTGCACCTGAACCGCGCGGAGTTGCTGGCTTCGATTGACCGTGCGTTTGAATTTGCTGCCGCCACCGAAGCCAATGCCAACCAGAGCGGTCTTTTCGACATGGACTCGCACGCCGCCAGCACGCAGGAGCCGCCGCTGGTGCCTGCCGTGCCCTTCGGCGTCAAGGCGCGGCTGGTGCAGGAGAAAACCGCCATCGGCTTTTATCTCTCCGGTCACCTCTTTGACGAGGTTGAACTCGAGGTGCGCAAGTTCGCCAAACGCAAGATCGAAGACCTCATCGATTCACGCGACCAGCAGTTGTTGGCGGCCATCGTCACCGACCTGCGTGTCATCAACGGCCAGCGTGGCAAGCTGGCGCTGTTCAAGCTCGACGACAAGACGGCCATGATCGAGGCGACTGCCGATGAGGCCACGCTCAACGCCAACCGGAACCTGCTGAAAGACGACGAACTGGTCATCGTTCAGGGCGTGCTGCAACCAGACCGGTTTTCGGGGGGTTACCGCCTCAAGGTGACGCAGGTCTGGGACCTGGAAACCGCGCGCTGCAAGTTCGGCAAGTACCTGCGCGTAGCGGTGAACGGCAGCGCGCCGGACATCTCACGCATGGTGCGCGACTTCCCGCCGCGTCGGGAGATGTCGGAGCAGGGCGAACTCGTGCGCGGCCTGCCCGTGCGCCTCAGCCTGCGGCGAGAGGCGGACTTTGGCACCGTCAATGCCGATCTGGTGCTGGACGAGCGCGCCAAATTTTTCCCCACCGATGCCGCGCTGGCGAGCTGGATGGCGCAGGCCGACAAGGGGCAGGCGCACATCGTTTACGAGTAAAGGTGGGGTGTTCCCGCCTGTGATCGGGCTCTGATGGCTTGGTGGGTCATCGCCGCCAAAAAGTTAATACCTGTGTTAACTTTTGGCCCAATTGTTAATATGGGTATTAACTTTTTGGTTTGAGCAGGCCCAAAATCGCTTTCCGATGCCTGAAAAAGCCAAAAAAAGACCATTTTCAGGCATCAAATCGGCCTCTAGCCCTTTAAATACGTGCGTGAGCAGCTATTAATTTGGTAGCAATTGCAGGACAGGCAACCCGCTCAATCCTTCACGCGCATGCTCAGGACCATGGCTGAAGGCACCCGTCCATCCACATCCTTGGGCATGGTGCCGGTGCGGATGATGGCCTTGATCACGGCGTCGTCCCAGGCCGCATTGCCGCTGGACTTGACCAGCTTCTGGCTGATGATGGTGCCGCTCGGGTTGGTCCGGACCTCGACCTCGGCGATGGGATTGCCCGCGGCGTCTTCGGTAAACACGATGTTAGGCTTGACCGCAGCCCTCACTTTGGCGCCATAGGTCGCCGACGGGCCACTGGACTTCTGCGCGGTGCCGGTTGACTCGGCTGAGCCTGAAGCACCCGCCAGACCCATCATGCGTTTCATGGCTTCATCGCGCTGTTTGGCGGTCGATGCCTGGGCCTGCTTGTCCTGGTCACGCTGTTTCGCCAGCTTCTGGTCTTCGAGCTTTTTGGCTTCCTGCTGGGCCGCCAGTTTTTTGGCCTGGTCTTCCTTCAGCTTTTGCTCACGCTCTTTTTTGGCCTGAAGTTCTTCAAGTTCTTTTTTCTGCTGCAGGAGTTTGCGTTTTTTCTCCTGCTCCAGCGCGATGTCTACATTGGGCGTGGGGGGTGGAGCTGCTTTCACTTCAGGCGCTTTGGGCGCGGGTTCGGGCGGTGGCGGGGGAGGGGGCTCGACCAGTTTGGGCGCCGCGGCCTGCGGCACAGCAGACCAGATCTCGGCCTCAAAGGCGACCGACTGGTCAGAGCGCTTCCAGTTCACACCCCAGGTCAGCGCCGCAATCAGCAGCACGTGCGCCATCAGCGCAAAGCCGAACGAACGCACCGAGCCCGGGTCGCGGGGCGGGCCGAACTCGATGCGGTCTGCTGCGCTGGGCATGGTGCTGTTTATTTGCCAGTTTGAACGGACAGGCCGACGCGTGAGACACCGGCCTTTTGCAGGTTGTCCATCACCTTGACCACGGTTTCGTACTTGATGGACTTGTCGGCGCTGATGACGACGGGCACGGCGTTCGCGCCGGCCTTGACGTTGGCATCCATCTTCACGATGTCGGCGGCCACGTTGTTGACGTTGCTGGGCACGGAATCGGTCTTGACCTTGATCTGAACCGTCTCGTCCTTGCTGATGAGAATCTGGATCGGGTTTTGCGGTTGGGACGGAGCCTTGCCCACTTTGGGCAGCGCAATCATGCTGGGGGTGATGAGCGGTGCCGTCACCATAAAGATGATGAGCAGCACCAGCATCACGTCGATGAAGGGCACCATGTTGATTTCATTGATGGTGCGGCGGCCCCGGCCGCGGGAAACAACGCCTGGCACGGTTAATGTCCCGAGGGGCTTTGCGCCCCGAGGTTGCGCTGCAGGATGTTGGAGAACTCTTCGATGAAGGTTTCCAGCTTGTTGGCGATGCGGTCAATGTCGTGCGCGAAACGGTTGTAGGCCACCACGGCAGGGATGGCGGCGAACAGGCCAATGGCCGTCGCCACCAGCGCTTCGGCGATACCGGGCGCGACGGTGGCCAGCGTGACCTGTTCCAGCGCGGCCAGGCCTGTGAAGGCGTGCATGATGCCCCAGACCGTGCCGAACAGGCCCACATAAGGCGAGACGGAGCCGACCGTGGCGAGGAAAGACAGCTTGGACTCGATGGCGTCCAGCTCTCGCTGGTAGCCGGCGCGCATGGCACGGCGTGCGCCGTCCAGCAGGGTGCCAGGGTCGGTGATGCGGCGCTCGCGCAGCTTCTGGTACTCGCGCATGCCGCCGGCAAAAATGCGTTCCATGGGACCGGAGTGCTTGGCGTTTTGTGTGGCACTGGCGAACAAATCGTTCAGGCTGGTGCCGGACCAGAACTCGCGGTCAAACTCTTCATTGAGTTTTTGCACCCGCTTGATGGAGATGATCTTGCGGAAGATGGCCGCCCAGCTGGCGATGGAGACCCCCACCAGAAGCACGACGACGAACTGGACGACCCAGCTCGCGTGGAGGATGAGGCTGACGATGGAGAGGTCTTGGTTCATGCTGGTTGGATGCTTCAGGTGTTGAGGCTGTCGATGATGCTGGCGGGAATTCGGGTCGGCTGCAGCGTCGTTGCGCTGACCCATCCAATACGAATCGTCCCTTCGCAGAGCAGGCTGGTGTCCTGGCCTGATTTTAAGAGCGCCTGCTGGCTGATTGTTATGGATGCGCGGCCCAGTTCAAGCAGTCTGGACGTAACAAGAAGTTCATCGTCCAGGCGGGCGGGGCGCAAGTAACGCACGCTGGTGTCGCTGACGATAAACATGCCGCCTGTGCTGTCCTTCAGTTTCTGCTGTTCGATGCCCAAAGATCTGAGCCACTCGGTGCGTGAACGTTCAAAAAATTTCAGGTAGTTGGCGTAAAAAACAATGCCGCCCGCATCGGTGTCTTCCCAGTAAACACGCAAGGGCCAACTGAATGTCGCCCCCACGCTTGCCACTGCGTGTGCTGCGCTGCCCCCCGAGGCGGCTGGCCTTGCTTGAGGCGGCCCGGCGCGGCGGCCGCTGGGCCGGATGTCCTGACTATCCAATGGCCTTCTCCAGCCGGGCAATGGCTTCCCTGAGGTGGGCCATCGAGCTTGCCGTTGAAAACCGTATGTATTTTTCCGGCGCGGCATGGCCGAAGTCGCGGCCCGGTGTAACGGCGAGGTGGGCACGCTTCATCAGCTCGAATGCAAAATCCCAGCTGCCGCCTGTGCCGTCCGGTTTATGTGCGGCCAGTCCCCATTTTTTGACAACGGCCGAGCAGTCGGCATAAGCGTAAAACGCGCCATCGGGCATGACCGGGACCGTGAGGCCAAGCCGGTTGAGCTCGGGAATGAAATAGTCGCGCCTGGCCTTGAACTCGCTGCGCCGGCGTTCATATTCGGCCAGGCTGTCGGGTTCGAAGCAGGCCAGTGCAGCATACTGCGCCACGGTGCTCGCGCAGATGAAGAGGTTTTGCGCGATGCGTTCGATCACTGGTACCAGCGCTTCAGGCACGACCAGCCAGCCCAGGCGCCAGCCCGTCATGTTGAAGTATTTGCTGAAGGAGTTGATGCTGATGAGGGTCTGGCCCAGATCGCCGGGCATGCCCAGTGCGGTGTGCCCGAAGTGTTCTTCGTAGCTGAGGCCGAGGTAGATCTCGTCGATCAGCGTGATGCCGCACTTGCTGTGCACAAACTCATGAATGCGCTGCAACTCTTCGGGCGCAATCGATGTGCCTGTGGGGTTGGAGGGTGAGGCCAGCAGCACGCCCCGGGTGTGTTCATTCCACGCCGCCTCGACCTTCTCGCGCGTGAGCTGAAAGCGTTCCTCCGCTGTCGTCGGGATCAGCGTCGAGCGGCCTTCTGCGGCGCTGACGAAATGCCGATTGCAGGGGTAACTCGGGTCCGGCATGAGGATTTCATCACCGGCTTCGATCAGTGCCAGGCAGGCCAGTTGCAATGCGGCCGACGCACCGGCGGTGATGACGATGCGGCTGGCCGGTACATCGACCTTGAAGCGAGAGGCATACCAGCCGCTGATTTTTTCGCGCAGTTCCCAAAGGCCGGTGGCCTGCGTGTACTGCGTGGCGCCCTTGCTGATGGCGCGAGCCGCGGCCTCCTGTACCAGTGGCGGGGCGGTGAAGTCCGGTTCGCCGATGTTCAGGAAGATCATCGGGTCGGCCGATTGCGCAACCTGGCCCGCAAGAAGGGACGCCGCTTTCGCGACCTCCATGACGTAGAAGGGCTCTATTTTTTGGGCCCGCCGGGCAATTCTCACAGCTGGCCTTTCATGGTGCCGTTTTACTTGCTGCTGTCCGCTGCGACCTCGGCCGCACGCAGCGAAGGCGCCATCTTGTGCAACACACCATTGACGTACTTGTGGCCGTCGGTGCCGCCAAACGCTTTGGCCAGTTCAATGCATTCGTTGATCACGACGCGATAGGGCACGTCGAGGCAGTTCTTGAATTCATAAGCGCCTATCCACAGCACCGAGTGCTCGATGGGCGAGATTTCCGCCATGGGACGATCCAGCAGTGGTGTGATGACGGCATCGAGTGCCGACGCGTCATCGATGCAGCCGTGCAGCAGGGCGTCGTAGTGCGCCGAATCGGCCTTGTGAAAGCCGACGAGGTCGCGCGTGAATGTGTCGATGGCGTCGGCCGCGTTACGGCCCACCAGGTGCTGGTACAGCGCCTGCATGGCGAATTCGCGTGCACGGGTGCGAGCCGATTTGTCTGCAGCCTTCTTGACGCCGGTGTCGGTCAGGCCGGTGCGGGTTTGCGGCGGACGTTTGGGTTTGGCGGTTTTGGTGCCTGGTTCAGTCATAAATGCCTCAGGCCAGGTCGTTGAGCAGGTTGGCCATTTCGACGGCAACGCGGGCAGCGTCGCGGCCTTTTTCGGTCTGGCGCACTTCGGCCTGCATGAGGTTTTCAGTCGTCAGGATGGCGTTGGCAATCGGCAACTGGTAGTCGAGCGCGACACGCGTGACAGCTGCGCCGCTTTCGTTGGCAACCAGCTCGAAGTGGTAGGTCTCGCCGCGGATGATGCAACCCAGAGCCACCAGCGCGTCGTACTTGTCGCTCTCGGCCATGACCTGCAGGGCGCTGGCGACTTCAAGTGCGCCGGGCACCTTCACGTGCTTGATGTGTTTGGCTTCAACGCCCAGTGCGGCCAGCTCCTGCAAACATGCAGTGGCCAGTGCGTTGGTCACCGGCTCGTTGAAGCGCGCCTGCACGATACCGATCACGAGTTTTTTGCCGTCCAGCCTGTCGGCCGTTCCTTTGTCTGCACCAAACATGATGACTTCCCCTTTTGATTCGCTTATTTGTTGATGTAGCCGACGATCTCAAGCCCGTAGCCGGCCGCCATGCTGGGCATGCGCCTCGGGTTGCCGAGCACGTTCATCTTGTGCACGCCACACTCCAGCAGGATTTGCGCACCTACGCCATAGGTGCGCAGGTCCAGTCGGCCGCGCTCGGGTGCCTGGCTGGCGCGTGCCGTGCCTTCAAACTGCTCCAGCAATTGGGCAGCGCTCTCGCCGCAATTGAGCAGCACGACCACACCCTTGCCGGCATCGGCGATGTATTGCAGGCTCTCGTCGAGATTCCACGAATGCATGGAGCGACCGGTTTCCAGGACGTCGAGCACTGACAGCGGCTCATGCACACGCGCCGCCACAGCTTCTTCAGGCGACCACTGGCCTTTGACCAGGGCGAGGTGCAGGCCCAGGCTGGGCTTGTCGCGGAAGGCATGGGCGGTGAATTCGCCGAAGGCGGTTTTCAGCGTACGGCTGCCGATTTTTTCAACCAGCGATTCATTGCGGCTGCGGTGCTCGATCAGGTCGGCAATCGTGCCGATTTTGAGGCCGTGTTCTGCTGCAAACACCAGCAGGTCGGGCAGACGGGCCATTTCGCCGTCGTCCTTCATGATCTCGCAGATCACCGCCGTCGGGGAACAACCAGCCATGGCGGCCAGGTCGCACCCTGCTTCGGTATGGCCTGCGCGCATCAGCACGCCACCATCGACAGCTTGCAATGGGAAGATGTGACCGGGCTGAACGAGGTCGCTGACTTTTGCATCTTTGGCGACGGCGGCCTGTACCGTGCGCGCACGGTCGGCTGCAGAGATGCCCGTCGTCACGCCTTCAGCGGCCTCGATAGAGACGGTGAAGGCCGTCGAATGTTTGGTGCCGTTGCGGGTCGCCATGGGCGGCAGTTGCAGCAGTTCGCAGCGCTGGCGTGTCAGGGTCAGGCAGATCAGGCCGCGGCCGTAGCGGGCCATGAAATTGATGGCTTCGGGCGTGACGTGGTCTGCCGCGAGGACCAGGTCACCTTCGTTTTCACGGTCTTCCTCATCGATGAGGATGACCATGCGGCCGGCCTTCATCTCGGCGACGATGTCTTCTACCGGTGAAATGGCGATGGGGGTGGCGATGGAGGCAACTGTCATTTTTGTGGGTTCTTTCCGGTGTCCTGCAGCATGCGCTCGACATAACGCGCGATCAAATCAATTTCGAGGTTGACGCCGGAGCCCTGTTTGAGCTGGCCGAGCGCGGTGTTTTGCACGGTGTGCGGGATCAGGTTGATGCTGATTTCGCAGCCTTTGCCGTCCGCAAGGTCGCGGACCCGGTTGACGGTGAGGCTGACGCCGTTGACGGTGATGGAGCCTTTGTAGGCCATGTATTTGGCGAGCTCGAGCGGCGCCTGTATGCGCAGTTCCCAGCTTTCACCGACTTCTGCGAAGTGGGTGACTTCGCCAATCCCGTCAACATGGCCGGAGACGATGTGGCCGCCCAGCCTGTCATGGGCGCGCAGGGCTTTTTCGAGGTTGATGATGCCCGGCTCGGATAGTCCACGGGTCTTGTCCAGCGATTCGGCTGAAATGTCGATGGTGAAGCGGTTGCCGGGAAGGTCCAGCGAGACGGCCGTCATGCAGGCGCCATTGAGGGCGATGCTGTCTCCCAGGCCCACATCGTCGAGGTAAGCAGCTGGCGTTTCAATGGTGAGACGCTTGCCATGGTCTGAAGAGCTGCCCAGGCTTTGGATGTCGACGATGCGCCCCAAGCCGGTGATGATTCCGGTAAACATGCGCTATTTTCGCAGGGATTCGGGCCCGCCCGCCGCTGGCAGGCGATTCAACCCCAGATTCGACCGAATTGGGCCGGAAGGTCGTTGGTACCGGGGCCATCCCGGCAAACCTCAGAACTGGTCGCGGCCGGCCACGCGGGCGACAATGCGCAGGTCGTCGCCGACCTTATCAGTCGATAAAAAGCGCAATCTCACGGCATCATTCAGGCTTTCAAGCGGCCCGAAAGAGGCCATGCCCTGGGCGGTACCCAACAGCTGCGGCGCGCTGTAGAGAAGGAGCTCGTCCACCAGGCCTTCGCGCAGGAAAGAGCCGTTGAGTTTGTGGCCTGCCTCGACGTGAAGCTCATTGACCTCACGCTGTGCCAGGTCGCGCAACATGGCAGCGAGATCGACCTTGCCTCCAGCGTTGGGCAGGTAGATGACCGTGGCGCCGCGTGCCTCCAGCGCCTTCTGTTTCGCATCGTTCTGGACGGCAGCGTAGATGTAGGTGCTGCGGCCGGTGATGAAAAGTTGCGCGTCGAGTGGCGTTTCGAGCCGGCTGTCGACCACCACCAGATGGGGTTGACGCGGTGTGTCAACCAGTCGCACGTCGAGACGCGGGTTGTCTTCCAGCACGGTGCCTATGCCCGTCAGCGCGGCACTGCTGCATGCGCGCCACGCGTGGCCGTCCGTGCGGGCGGCTTCACCGGTGATCCATTGGCTCTGGCCATTCATGAGTGCGGTCTTGCCGTCCAGTGAGGCGGCGATTTTCATCCGCACCCAGGGTGTTTTCCGGATCATGCGGCTGAAAAAGCCGATATTGAGTTCGCGTGATTCTGCGGCGCCGGGGCCGACTTCTACCTCGACACCGGCAGAACGCAGGCGCTCAAAACCCTCACCTGCCACCAGGGGGTTTGGATCGGGCAGGGAGGCGACGACTTTTTTGATGCCGGCAGCGATCAGTGCATCGCAGCAGGGCCCGGTGCGACCGTGGTGCGAGCAGGGCTCCAGCGTGACGTAGGCGGTGGCACCTGAGGTGTCATGACCTTGCGCTGCAGCATCCCGCAACGCCATCACTTCTGCGTGCGGCCCACCTGCTTTCTGGGTGTGGCCCTGACCGATGACGTCACCGGCAGAAGACACCAGCACGCATCCCACGCGGGGGTTGGGGGCAGTAATGTAGCGCGCCGACCGGGCCAGCGCGAGTGCCTGACCAATGAAGTCTCCAGCCGACGAATTCATGCTGTCTGCAGAAACGCGGGCTGGCAGGCCTGTACAAGGACAGGCGGGGCTGCAGCTATCGCCAGCATTCGTCGCGGGTCTTGGTATTGCCCGTGACACCCTTGATGCCTGTGGAGGTGATTGTGAAAATACCGCACGCGTCGGAGGCCGCAGCCCGACCGCTGATGGGCGACATGGAGAGCGTAAAGCTGCCCACGCTGACCGTCGAGGTGTAGTTACCAACAGTGGTGATGGCCGTATTCAACTGGTAGAGCGCGGTGCCGTCGGCGGGCGACACCCTGAGGGCGTCAGGCATGCCGACAGACGTTCCCATGACGGAATTACCAGAACGGTCCTGCAGGTAATTGTCATTCGCTGCGTAAAATTTCTGCATGAACTGTGCTGCCTGGAGCAACTGGGTTCTGGCATCGGAACGCCTGGCCCTGGCGATGTAGTTCTGGTAAGAGGGCAAGGCGATGCTCGCCAGAATACCGATGATGACCACCGTGATCATGATCTCGATCAGGGTGAAACCCTTTTGCTTTTTTGACTGGTGGCGTGAGATGGCGTGCATTTGTCTTCCCTCATTAAATTTATGCCTGATCGTTAAACATTACAAAGTGATTTAACGAAGGAACAATTGGCGCCAGGAGCGCTTGACGATACCTGAAATGGCCGGACTCTTGCAGGTGCCGGTTAACGCACAAGTCAGGCAGGCCTGCGGGAGCTGTTGACCAGCTGCAAGTATCGCCTGGCAGGTTAAATCATCGGTTGATTTAAATTCATTTTTCACAACGATGGATTTGCCGTCTGCATAATTTTCATAGCCGGACACAACCGAATCACTCGAATTGACCAAGCCGTCGCCATTGGTATCAAAGATGGGAATAGTGGGGGCCGCCCCACTGACACCATCAATGACGTAGTTCCATGCCTTGGCCGCACCCGATTGAATGCAGGGATCCGTGGACACATTGGTGGGCGACATCGTATCTTGCAGAAGATACGTTCCCCCCAGCGAGTTAAAGGGATAAATGACCCGTTGCCCGGTAAACAGCATGTCGCGATACCAACCGCGTTTTGTTGTCCAGTCAACGTTGAAGCTGGACTGGGCATAGTAGTTGATCGTCGTTGATTGTGTCGTCAGGTCAGGGTTGGTGATGACCAGCGTACCGGTGATGGCGACGATTGATGTCGTTTGCTGAACCAGTGTCGTCGTGCCGGTTTGCGTGACGCCCACAGGGGTGGTCGAACTGCCGAACGCCACGCTGTCCCAAATGCCGTAAGTGGTTTGGGTCACAGTGTTGGTGACATCGGTGGAGTCAAAAAGTTTGCCTGTTGCAAAAACGACCACGTTTCCGCCGTTGGGATGCGCAACCACTGCAGGGCGTGCAGTGATCGGTTTGGTGGTGCCTGCGTTGTACAGGGGGGAGTTTGACAACCCCAGCTTCCACCCTGTAGACGAGGTGGATGACAGGTCGAACTTCCACATGTTCCCTTTCAAGTCACCCGCATACGCACCGACGATTTTCTGGTTTCCATCCAGGACCAGGCTCACGCCACCCAGGCCATTGGAACTGCCAACACCGGTGCTGATCTGTTTAATCAGTGCGCCCGTGTCCAGGTTGGCGATGTAGAGGCTTGCAAATCCGCCAGGTCCATAGTAGCCATTGCCAAAAATGGCGACCCACTCGCCGCTGGCGGTCAGCCCTGTCTGAACTTCGGTAATGATGTTTCCCATGCTGGCGTAGCCGGTGGTGGACGGCGTGACCTCCCATTTGACCTTCGCGGCCGACATGTTCATCGGATCCGTGACATCAAGGGCAAATACAGAGGTACCGCCGGCACCGGTGGTTCCCAGCAGCATATTGGTCCAGACAGTGCAGGCCAGGCCCGTCAGGCATGCATCAGCTTCCTTAAGCGGGCCATCGACGTAATACTTGTGGTCGTAACTCCGGCTCGCGAGCTGGTGCAATTTGGGCATGATGGTTTGGGGCACAAACGCAAACACTTCGGCGCCTGTGGTGTCCCGGAAGCCGTGAAGCATGCCGTCATTGGCGCCCGCAAAAAGGACACCTTCCGTCCGTGCAGCCTTGGTGGCCACAAATGCCGCATACGTGGACTGGCCGTAAGTGCCTGCCGGAAACTGGTCGTAACTGGAGTCGAGGCCGCCCTTGATATAGACGGGCGTGGAGTTGACGATATCGCCGAGCAGGTATTCACGCGCTCTGTAGAGTGCCAACCCGTTGGGATCTTCATTTGTCTGGTCACCGCGCAAATAGTTGATCAGATTGGTGTTGGCACCCACAACGTTGGCCAGGACATACGGGTTTGATGCATCAAAACTGCCAAAGCTCGTAGAGCTCAGGATTGAATTGCGTGAATAAATATTCCGTGAACCATAAGCGGGTATTCCGTTGTACGTGTACGTACCTGCTGCATTGGTTCCAACGACCTGCCAGGTGACCGAGATCTCTGCACCTGATGAGGGGTCAAGTGCGGTGGCCACCACATTTCCGGTCCACGACCCGGTGGTGTATTTCGGTGTGTATTTGCGCGTGCCTGTTTTCAGACTAGCTGTGGACGCTGCCACGCCTGACTGAGATGCTGTGTTTTTATTGATGTCGGCCAGCATGCCCTCAACAGCATCACTCAGCGTGCTTGAGTTTTTTGCGCTAAGGATCCTTCCTCGGGCGTTGATGGTGGCGTGCCACATGTCATCGATGGTTCCGAGGACATTGCCTGCCGCCGGAATTGTGGGCCAACTCAACGTGCCTGCCGTCAGTTGGGCCAGGGTCGTCGTGTTCTGCTGGTAGTTGCCGTACACACCCAAACCCACGGCATAAAAACTCATGTTCTGCCAGAAGGATTCATTGGCGTAGGTCGTCGTCGCGCCATTGATGACGGTGGCCGGAATCTGCTTGACGTTGTTTTTCAGGTCGGTTCGCAGGTCGGTGATCCAGTACTTCATGGCGACATCAGCCATCCGGTCCGACTCGGCATCGGTATAAGGTTTTGTCGTGCCGTTGTAACTGTAGGTGATGGTACCGCCGGTAGCCGTGGTGCCACTGATGGTGGAGATGGCCGTCGCGTCAACATTGCCCACGTTCGTGGTGTCGGAGTCGTAGTACCCGTCCGTCATCAGCATAGAGTACGACCGCCTGCACGAATACTGGGCCGCACGAATGGCGACCGTGTCGGTGGTACTGGTGGCCAAAGTACTCAGGCCCTTCGATGTAACAACCGGGACGTGGGCCCAAGGGCCCAGATTGTCTGAACGTGCATAGTACTGGCCGACATTGTTCAGTGCATTGCGGTTTGGCGTGCCACCGCCGGTCACATTCAAGGCATAAAGCCAGTTATAGAACAGGTCTTTTTGCGCCTGGATGTACAAGCCGACCCCGGAATCCATGGTGTTGCTGAGGTCGAGGTTGTTGATCGTGGCCCATCCCAGCCTTATGGCGGATGTCATGTCCTTGAACGCAAACCCGATGCCGGTTTTGGCCAGGTCCATGCGGTTGCTGTGGTATTTTTTCCAGTTCGCGTAGTTTTGCCGCTCCTCTGCCAGCGAGCAGCTGCCGCCTACGATACCGGCGTTGCAATCCGTCCGATTGAAGAATTTCGGGAACGGCCCTGACAGGCTGTCGACCACCGTTGGGTACGTCAAACCGACGGTTGCGCCGCCCGCCAGAAGCGACGAAGAGGGAATGTAGGGCGTGGTGGTGGAAAAGAAACTGGCCGCGAGCGTTGGCGTCGGGAACGCCGTGGTTCCGGGTGATGTTCCTGGCCAGGTCACATTGGCGTTTGAGCCGTTTTTATAAAAGTAAACATAGAACGCAGTGGTGGATGTCGTTCCGGCCGTTGTATATGTGCCTGTCGAGTTGACCCGGGGGGTGTAGAGATTTCTGGGGTCGTAATAAAGGCCGTTGACATCCGGGGATTGCTCCCAGTACCAGCTCGATATTGGCTGGTTATACGTGGCTGTGACGGTGATCGATGGTGCCGTGGGATAGTTGCCCAGACCGGCACCGGCACCGGTGTAATTCCCGGTACAAGTGATGCCGGCGTAATCTTGCGGGCACATGGTCGATGTCGCCGCGTTGACGCCTGGCCCCGTTTTGCCGAAGCCGTTGGTCAAACCGCCAAACTGGTAGATAAACTGGGCTGACATCGACAGCGAGTCGTCGAACATGAACACCAGGTTGGGTTCAACTGCGCCAGCCTGCGTGAGCAATGGCGTTTGCGACATTTGCGCGTTTGCAGGCTGCACCAGCCCGGCTTGAAACATCAGCAAGCCGAAAATCATGCCCATGGCCCGCAAAAAGCGGGTGAGCCAGGATGGAGTGTTTGGGATCATGGTAAGGCTCCGCAAAATGCTGGCTTATCTCGCTTCGAGTGTGGACTGCATCCACACCTCACTACCGGTGGGGCGGCTTCGGTTAGCGTCGGCTGCCCCAACCTCTGGCCCGAAACCGCGCGCTGTGATCGTGAAGTTTTTGGAGTATGTGGTTGACGTCGACGGGGACAGGCGCTCGATCATGCATTCGGGCGGCCGTGAAAATGTGGTGGTGATGCCGTTACGGTTGACCGATGAGGAGGGCAGCACAAGAATCGTGTTGGCCGTGCCTGTATTGGTGTCCCAGTTGGCGGTGATCATGGAGGCGGGAGTCGTCGTGACGGCCGTCTGGAAATGGATCGACGAAATCGTCGCGGTAGTCGCGCTCGGCGGAGATACCACGTTAAAAGCAAACGTACTTGTGCTGGCGGAGAGTGCTTCGATCACACCCTGCTCGCAATACCTCAGCGCTGCCTCTGCCGCCTGGCTGGCCATCTGGGTCTGGCGCGCGTTGGCGCTGATGCTCTCGCTCGATGTCGCGCTGCGAACGGTGACCGCCGTTAGCAGGGAAATGATGACCAGCATGATGAGGGCCATGATGAGCACAACACCGCGCTGTGTCCGTGCCGGTTTTCTTGGTCGCGAGGGTCGCATGATGAGTTTTGCAGTCATGGTCGCTACTTGTTTCTGAGCATCACAGTGGTCGTATAGGATCGCCGCAATCGCCCGTCTGAAGGCGGGGTGACCAGCGTGCCCGTGCAATCAAGGTATTTGGAAGCGTTGGTGCCGTCTGCAGTGACAGCTATGGCCTGCTCGCTCCGGACAACCACACAGACGCGCACAGCTCTGACCGCATTCCAGCGGGCGGGGGTCGCCGTGCCAGCTGCACCCTGTAGTGTGGTGACGTCGTTGTCCACGCCGAAAGCGGACAGGTAGCCTAGAACCATGGTGGTGGTGAAGGTGGGCGTGACAGTCACGTAGATGGGGGCAGTGGTCGTCTTCGGGTCTACGGTGCCATAGCTGAATTGAAGGTTTTCAATATTCTCAACCAGCGGTTGTCCGGTGGTGGTGCCGTTGCCCCTGCAATAAAGAGTCGGGTTGATCACAAAGGCGGATGTCCCGATATAAAAGCGATTTTCAGCTTCGTAAATGAGCGTGCTGCCGGCTGCAACACCCGCGCCGTTCAAATAGCCAGGGGCCAGTGTCAGCGGTGTAATGCCGTTGCCCATGCAGTCTGTGGGTACACCCGCAGCAGTAGCAATGGTGTTGTAGCGATCTGCTTCGTAGGCTATGGAGATGGAGTCAGGGCCGGTGCTTCCTGCGGTATGGTTGCAGGTGAGGAGGGTCGTTGAATTCGCCGTGGTGACATCGGTGAACCTGTCGTCACAGCCGCGGATGGCGTAGGCATTGGTCACAGAGTTGTGCAGTGGCACGCTGTTGCCGCGTGCACTGCCCGTCGTAAAGCTGACGCTCCAGCGATCGGGCTGGGAGGGATTGGCACCTGCCATGCGCAACTGCTGGGTCAGAATGGTCAGCGCGGCCTGACCGTCTTCATTCATGCGCGCGATGGCTTCGGCGGTACGGCCTGCGCCGGAAGCCCCGATGTAAGCGCTGATCACCGCAATCATGATGATCAGGCCTATGGTCATCGAGATCATGAGCTCGATCAACGACACGCCGCGCTGGCGAAGAGCTGACCGGTGCTGGAGCAAGGACGAGGAACTCATAGTTTGAACGGCATGTAGACGCATCGCGGCGCGGGCGAGAGCCCCAGTGCCGCCACGGCAGCCGGGCAATTGTCGCTGCCGGTCGCAAGACTCCCAAAACTGGACGGTTCCTGCCAGATTACCCACAAATTGCCTTCGTTGTTGGCTGCATCCGTGGCTGCAATCGTGATGCCTGCAGGCGAGAGCTGCTGCTGCAGCTGTTGCTGGATGATGGCAATGTCCATTTTCGCGATTGAGGCTTGTGTGCATGCCGGAAAGCTGCAGGTGCTGCCGGCGGGCAGCGATGCTGAACTCACGAAGCTGGCGACGAAGGTGGTGGTGTTGTAGCTTGTGATCGAAAAGGACGGGCTTTCGGTGCCCGAATTTGCCCGCATGCGGTCAATCATGTTGGTGGCCGTGCTGACAGCCACCGAACGGTTTCCCGAGAATTTTGGCAACAGCGTTGCATAAGACATCATCGCACCCATGGCGAGCAGGCCGAGGGACAGGATGAGTATGGTGACGAGCACTTCAATCAGCGTGGCGCCACGCTGGGGACGAAAGCGGGCGAGGTAGGTCATTGGTCTGTTGTGCATGATGTCGTGCCATCACCGGCGACACGTGCTCGGCCTGAGCTGTTGACGCACACCATACGCTGACGGCTGTTTGGCATGTTGGTTCCGAATTGCAGCGATTTGGCAGAGCCGACGCTCTTCATGCGGCCCGTTGCCACAAACTGGAACGTGGTGTTATTGGACGCCACCATGGTGTCAAGATTGGTGATGGGCCCCTGGACCTTGAGGAGTTGACCCTGATCGCCGGCGCTGGTGTAGCCGCCCGATCCGTCGCGGTCTTCGAAAATGATCCAGCCACTCACCCAACCATTTCCTCCCGGCCCGCTACCACCGTCACATGTGGGCGCAACTGCTTCGGGATCATCGCTGCGGCACATCACCACTGACCCACCACGGCGTATGGCTTCACTGCGCGCATACCGCAAGTCGGCCATGAAGGCATTCACATTGCTGGATACGGCGTTGGACTGCACAAGACCGATAAAAGAAGGGGCAGCCAGCGATGTGAGGATGGCGATGATCGCCAGGACCACAAGGACCTCAAGCAGCGTAAATCCCCGGCTTTTTTGCATAAACCCGATTCTGCCCGTGTTGGGCGGGGCAGGATGGAAGGCCAGACAGGCGGAAGTCTGGGCTTGACCAATGGCGGAACGCCAGGACGCGGTTTTAGCGCCTGACCTCGTCGACCAGCGTCTTGAACTCGTCGATGTCCTCAAAACTGCGGTAAACGCTGGCGAAACGGATGTAGGCCACCTTGTCGAGTTTTTTCAGCTCACGCATCACTAATTCACCGATGCGGTTGGAGACCACCTCGCGCACGCCCAGGCTGAGCAGTTTTTCCTCGATGCGCTCGATGGCGGAGTCAATCTGCTCGGTGCTGACGGGTCGCTTGCGCAATGCCAGGGTCATGGACCCGAGAATCTTGCTGCGTTTGTACTCGATGCGGCGACCGTCTTTTTTGACAATGGCGGGAAAGGTCACGTCCGGCCGCTCATAGGTGGTGAAGCGCTTTTCACACGCGCCGCACTGACGGCGGCGGCGTATGAAGTCGGCGTCTTCGGACACCCGGGTTTCAACGACCTGGGTTTCGAGGTGGCCGCAAAAAGGGCATTTCATCCGTGCAATCCCGCAAATTCAAGCTGAAGGCCCCAATTTGGCGGATTGCCCACAGTCCGATCCTTACTTATAGACAGGGAAGCGGCTGGTCAGCGCCTGGACCTTGGCCCTGACGGCCTCGATGTTGGCGGCATCACGCGGGTTGTCCAGCACATCGGCAATCAGGTTGGCCGTTGCGCGGGCCTCCTCGTCCTTGAAGCCGCGGGTGGTCATGGCGGGGGTGCCGATACGCACGCCGCTGGTGACCATCGGCTTTTCAGGGTCGTTGGGAATGGCGTTCTTGTTGATTGTCATGTGAGCACTGCCCAGCACGGCTTCGGCTTCCTTGCCGGTGATGCCTTTGGCACGCAGGTCGACCAGCATGACATGCGACTCGGTGCGGCCGCTGACGATGCGCAGGCCACGCTGGATCAGGGTGTCGGCCACAATCTGGGCATTTTTCACGACCTGTTGCTGGTAAACCTTGAACTCGGGGGCCATAGCCTCCTTGAAGGCCACGGCTTTGGCGGCGATGACATGCATCAGCGGGCCACCCTGCAGGCCGGGGAAAATGGCGCTATTGATGGCTTTTTCGTGCTCGGCTTTCATCAGGATGATGCCGCCGCGCGGGCCGCGCAGGCTTTTGTGCGTCGTGGAAGTCACGATGTCCGCATGGGGCACCGGATTGGGGTACACGCCCGCAGCCACCAGGCCGGCGTAGTGGGCGATGTCGACCATGAAGATCGCGCCGACGGCTTTGGCCACTTTGGCGAAACGCTCGAAATCAATGCGCAGGCTGTAAGCAGAGGCACCGGCAATGATGAGCTTGGGCTTGGTCTCATGGGCTTTGCGTTCCATCGCCTCGTAGTCAATCTCCTCTTTCTCATTGAGACCGTAGCTGACGACGTTGAACCACTTGCCACTCATGTTGAGCGCCATGCCGTGTGTCAGGTGACCGCCTTCTGCCAGGCTCATGCCCATGATGGTGTCGCCGGGCTTCAGGAAGGCCAGGAAAACAGCTTCGTTGGCCGAGGCACCGCAATGCGGCTGAACGTTGGCGGCATCGGCACCGAAGATTTTCTTGATGCGGTCGATGGCCAGTTGCTCGGCCACGTCCACATGCTCGCAGCCGCCGTAGTAGCGGCGGCCGGGATAGCCTTCTGCGTATTTGTTGGTCAGCTGTGAGCCTTGCGCCGCCAGAACGGCAGGTGAGGCGTAGTTTTCGCTGGCGATCAGCTCAATGTGGTGTTCCTGGCGCGCGTGCTCGGCCTGGATGGCGGCAAAAATTTCGGGGTCGGTTTGTTCAACCAGAATGTTGCGGTCGTACATGGCAGTCCTTTAAGACGTGGTCCCTGTCACTCCATTTAAGTAGTGAAACAAGGGCTGCCCAGGCGAACGGCTAAACGCTGGAGAGGTTTTTTTGGGCCGCTCAAGCGGTGCGCTTCCCAGTGGTGTCCCACGTCAGCATCAGGTCCTGTCAGAAGCTCTGCAGGCGCCGTGCCTATCGCCAGTTGCGCACCTGTGAAGTGTACCCGACAGCCGCCGGGCCGATACCAAAAGGGGGATTCAGGACGTGGCCAGCGCGACCTTGTCACTGGCTTTGTGATCGGCGGGATCCGCTTGCTCGGCCTTGACCGGAATGCCGCGGGCAGGCGCGACATGGAATGGTGACATGCCTTTACCGCCCACAACGGCCAGCAGGCGGGCGTGTTCGGCCATGACCTTGGCTGCATAGCCGCCGTCATCGTCCATGTTTCCGGCGCCGACGTAAAACTTCAGGCCGCCCTCGACGGAGCCGGCGCGGCTGATGCATTCCTGCAGCACCTTGACGCCGACACGCAGGTTGGTGACGGGGTCGAAAGCCGCCAGCTTGCCGCCAAAGTTGTCGTATTTGTCGTGGTGCACTTTGGTCATGACCTGCATGAGGCCCTGGGCGCCCACCGGGCTTTGCGCGAAGGGGTTAAACCCCGATTCGATGGCCATGATTGCCAAAATGAGGGTCGGGTCCAGCTTGGCTTTCTGGCCGATTTCAAAAGCCTCTGAAACCAGCACGCTCAGGGGTTCTGGTGCCACGCCGTATTTGCGGCTCAGCCAGTAGGCGACGGCGGCCTGCTGTTTGGGCAGGTCTTTTGGATTGGATGCGGTGGCACGGTCCACGGCATCAGGCTCGGTAAAACCGATGGCGGCTTCCTGCCGCGCCTGCAGCCATGCAATCAGTTTGCCTTCGCCGGCCTGGCGCAGGTCCTGCCGGGCGGTCAGCGTGATCACGGCGAACACCACGGCCAGACCCAGAAGGGCGAAGCCGTTGTGCGTGATTTCAAAAAAGCCCTGGGCGATGTCGTCGGCAATGCTGGCGGCGCTCGCCTGCACGTTCTTCAAATGGTTGCCAAGGCGAAGCCTCAGGCTGGAATCTACTAGCGCTGTCATAGCACTCCTTCTCTGCTGCCCAGCAGGTTCCGTTGTAGGTCGGAGCCTGTTGAGCGTGGATTGGGTCGCCATCAAACCAGGTTGTGCCGTCGTTGGCCCTTGCTGTGTTGACCCTTGGTTTGACGTTGCCTGCTTCAGATTGAGCTCGGCAGCGGCTTCGGGTTTGCCCCAGTATTTTTGGGACTGGCGAATTCTATGGGGACCTTTAATAACCTGTCAATAATAAGGTACCTATTTTTTATATTGAAAAGGCGCATAAAAACGGTATATTTGCACCGAATTACCCAAAATCAAGACCTTAGCTCGGTTTTTTGAAGAGATGCTCTAAGTTAATTGGGCACTTCGCCTACAAGATGACGGCGTACCTCCGTGCCTGTTCGGAACGGCAGAGGGGACTGTCTTTTTGTCCAGCACAGACGCAGCCAATCACAGCAAGGGATGTGATTTAAAAGTTTGACTTGCGTTCGCGTTTCGGCAGGATTAATCTGCAGTTGTCCGAATCAATCGGACTCTACCGGGTAACCAACCCCGGCAAACCTGAAGGCAATCACTTGCTTTCAATCGCACTGGGGACGATTCATCTCTCCTTTTGCGAAACCCGACGGCATGAGCTTTATCGCCCGCCGCCAACCCCGGACAGTCAAGCTGGCCGGGGTTTTTGCTTTGTGGCGATCGTTTTTTGGCTTTCGTTTTTTTGTGGCTGGCGAATGTGCCCTGCGAGACGGCCAACAGCGCGTCTGAATCTTTCAATAAAGCATTGACGTTTGGGCAGAGGCGTTCAAGACTCGAGGCCTATGACGACGCCTGAAGCAGAGCAAAAAACGATTCATCCATGGTTGGCAAGGGGCAGGCAGCTTCCGTCAGCAGCTGTGCAGGCAGTGAAATCTCCCAAATGGCAGCGTCGCGCGGCCTGGTTTGTCGCGAGCCTGCTGCTGCTTTGGGCTTTGGCTTATGCTTTGTTCCCGGGCATCGCCATGTCACAGATCGAAAAGCGGGCCTCCGACAAGCTCGGCCGGGTCGTCACGGTGGGTGCCATCGACTTCAAGCCGTGGTCGCTGGAACTCACCATCCATAACCTCGCGATCGCCAAAAGCGGGGCTGGTCCAACCCCCGCCTCCCAAGGTTCCCCCCAGAAAACGCCCCAACTCGCCATCAAGCGCATATATATAGATGGCGAGCTGCAGTCCCTGCTGCGACTGGCCCCGGTGGCCGATGCCATCGAGGTCGACGCCCCGCAAGTCTCGCTGACCCATTTCGGCCAGGGCCGCTACGACATCGACGATATTCTGGATCGGCTCAAACCCGCCGCTGAGGCACCACCCGCCGGGGACCCACCCCGGTTTGCGCTTTACAACATCGTGGTCAAGGACGGCCAGCTGGATTTTGACGACCAGTCGGTCCGCAAACTGCACGAACTGCGCGCGCTGGACCTGTCCATTCCCTTCCTGAGCAACCTGAATTCCCAACGGGATGTCAAAACGGCACCGCACCTGGCCTTCAAACTCAATGGCAGCAGTTTTGATACGGCCGCCGAGGGGACGCCCTTCGCCCAGACCCGCAAAACCGACGCGACCTTCAAACTGAGCGGTTTTGACCTCACGCCTTACCTCGGTTATTTCCCTGCGGGCTTGCCCTTCAGGCTGCAAAGTGCTGTGCTCAATGCCGATACCAAGGTGTCTTTTGAGCAAACCCCGGCCGCTGTGGTCAAGGTTTCGGGCCTGCTGACGGCCGACAAGGTTCGTTTGATGAGCGCAGGCCTGGCCCCGGCGCCCGTCAAACCTGCAAAGGGTGACAAGGCGGCAGCAGCTAGCCAGGAGTTGCTGGCTTTTGAGCAGCTGCGCATCAAGATGGAAGACGTTAGACCGCTCGACCAGTCCGTCAAGCTATCGTCGGTCCAGTTGATGGCGCCCAGTTTGAGTGTGTCGCGCGACCGCGCCGGGCGGCTGAATCTTCTGCCTCCGCCTGCGGGTGCACCTGCCAAATCCAGTGCTGCAGGTACTGCAACCTCGCCATCCGCAGCGGCGGCCCCACCCTGGAACGTGCAGGTCGCCAGCATCACCGTCCGTGACGGCCGGGTCAATTGGCTCGACGAAACCCTGGCGTCGCCGGCCCAGGTGCGGCTGGCCGATATGGCGCTGGACGCCTCGGCCATTGCTTACCCGTTTGTCGCCGCTTCGCCCCTGCAGTTCAGCGGATCGATGGGGCTGGACAGTGCCGTGACCCCGTCGCCCACGGCCAAAAAAACCGTGGCCCTTACCCCCGCGCGGCTGGCTTTCAGTGGCACCGCGACCGATCAGGTGGCCAGCGTGACGGCCACCCTGACAGCATGGCCGCTGAACATGGCTGCCAAATATCTAGGGCAGTTCCTGCTGCCAGCGCTGGGTGGCCAGCTGGACGCGCGGCTCGGCTTGAACTGGCAGGCGGCTGGCGCGGGCAAAACGAGGACGCTTCAGATCACCGCGCCGCAAGTGGCGGTCAGTGACATCCTGCTGGCCGAGGGCAAGGTGTCGCTGGTCTCGGTCAAACGGGTTGACGTGGCTGAAGTCGATATCAATGTCATCGCCCAGACCTTTCGGGCCGCGAAGATGCAACTCAGCCAGCCCAAAGCCTTGGTGGACAGGGATGCCGACAAGCGCTGGATGTACGAGCGCTGGCTGGTCGGCCAGCGCGCCGCTACCGCGCCAGTGCCCGTTCCGACGACAGCCGCCACCCCGGAATCGGCACCTTCGTGGGCCGTGGCCATCGATGACGTGGCGATAGAAGGCGGTGCGATGTCGTTTTCCGACCGTGCGGGCGCCAAACCTGTCACTTTTGAAGTGAGTGCTTTCAACGCACAACTGGGCGGCCTTGTGCTCGACGACCGCGCTTCGGCCAAGGCGGCAGCCAGCAAGCTGATGCCGCTCAAGGCTTCCCTGCGGCTGGCGACCGGGCGTTTCGAGCCCGGCAAACTCAGCTTCAGCGGCAACCTCGGACTCGCGCCAATTCAGGCTCAGGGCCAGATGCTGGCCGACCGGTTGCCCGCCCAGGCCTTTGAGCCTTATTTCGCCGACCTCCTCAACATCGAACTGTTGCGTGCCGACGCGAGCTTCCGTGGGCGCGTCGCTTATCGGCAAACTCCGGCCGGTCCGCAAGCCCAGCTCGCGGGCAACGTTGCCATCGAGGAAATGAAGGCCAACACGCTCGCACCCAGCGAGGACCTGCTGGCCTGGAAAGCGCTGAACCTTCGTGGACTCAATGTCGTGCTGGACCCTGCGAAAGCCACACGCGTTGACGTGAAGGAAACTGTGCTGCAGGACTTTTTTGCACGCGTCATCGTGCTTCCCGAAGGGCGCATCAACCTGCAGGATCTGGTCAAGGGTTCGGCGTCCGCTAGCCCGGTGATGGCAGGGACACCGACCGTTACCGCGGCAGCAGCCGCTCCAGTTTCCGCAACTCCCGCTTCAGCTGCAACTCCGGCGGGGCTGGCACCGGTTATCAGTTTCGGCCCCATCAGCCTGGTCAACGGCAAGGTGCTGTTTTCTGACCGCTTTGTAAAGCCGAACTACTCGGCCAACCTGAGTGACCTGACGGGCAAGCTGAGTGCGTTTTCTTCGGTGCCCTCAGGCTCGGCCAGCGTGCCCAACATGGCCGACCTTGAATTGCGGGGCAGGGCGGAAGGCACGGCCTCGCTGGAAATCCTCGGCAAACTCAACCCACTCGCCAAACCGATTGCGCTCGACATCACCGGCAAGGTACGTGATCTGGAACTGCCGCCGCTGTCGCCGTATTCGGTGAAGTATTCCGGTTACGGCATCAACCGCGGCAAGCTCAGCGTCGACGTCAAATACCTCGTGCAGCCCGACGGCAAGCTCACGGCCAACAACAAGGTCATCCTGAACCAGCTGAGTTTTGGCGACAAGGTTGAGGGTGCCACGGCCAGCTTGCCGGTCAAGCTGGCCGTGGCCCTGCTCGCCGACCGTAACGGTGTGATCGACATTGATCTGCCCATCAGCGGCTCGCTCAGCGATCCGCAGTTCAGCCTTGGGCCGATCATCGTCAAGGTCATCATCAACGTCATCGTCAAAGCTATTACCGCGCCGTTCAGCTTGCTGGCCAGTGCATTTGGCGGTGGGGGTGATGAACTCTCCAGTGTCGCGTTTGCGCCGGGCAGCGCGCGCCTCGCGCCCGATGCGCAGGCGGGGCTGGACAAGGTGGCCAAGGCCCTGCTGGACCGGCCATCACTGCGCCTCACGGTGGTCGGAACCAGCAGCACGGAGGCCGAGCGCGAAGGTTTCAAGCGCGCACGCCTTGATGACCTGGTGCGCGCCGAAAAGCGCCGCAGCCTGGTGAAAGACGGCGGCGCCGCGACCGCTGCGGTGGAGGTCAGCGCGGCCGATTACCCGGCCATGCTCAGGGAGGTCTATAAACATGCCGACATGTCCAAGCCGCGTAACCTGGTCGGCATGGCGAAAGACCTGCCCGTGCCCGAGATGGAGGCGCTTCTGCTGGCTGACATCAAGGTCAACGACGACGCCATGCGCGAGCTCGCGGTGCAGCGCGGCGTGGTGGTCAAGGACTACCTGTCTGGCAAAAGTTTGCCCACCGACAGGCTGTTTCTGGGGGCTTCAAAAACAGTGGCCCCGGACGCGAAATGGACGCCCCGTGCAGAGCTTGTACTGGCAGTCCCCTAAATCGGCGAAAATACAGACATTGGCGCCGTAAACACCTTTCAGCGCCCATCGCCCCTTTCACCAGATCCGCAGAACGCGGTGGCCGCAAGGTCCCGGCTTGCGGCTGGTTTTCCGAACTGATTTGAACCTCTTTTAAAGCTGCGCTTTCCCATGTCCAAACCATCCCAAACCGAAACCTCAGCAGCGCCCGCCAAGGGCCATGCCAAAAGCGCAGACGCACATCCGCTCGACGGCCTGACCGGCGGCGCGTTTTCTGCACCCACGTCCGGCGAGCGCGCAGCACGCATTCGCACCTGGCTTGCCACCGACCCCACGGCAGAGCAGATGGCCGATGTCTACAAGGACCTCGCCAACCGCGACAAGGGCGCGGCCAAGCCGTTGAAAGAAAAGCTCGACGAACTCAAGCGCAGCAAGGGCCAGGAAGCCGTGGCCGCCGAATGGGCTGAAAAAGCACAGGCCTTGCTGGCAACCTCCAAACTCAACCTGGCCGATGCCCTGGCCTGGCAGCGCGATGCGGCCAAGGCGGGCGCCCCTTTGTCGAAAGAGCCGCTGGCCGGCTTCAAGGCGCAGTTGGCCGAGCGCGTGAAGACGATTGAAGACCTGCAGCACCGCACGCAGGTGCAACGTGAAGCCGCCGTGTTGCTGGCGCAGCGCACTGATGTGCTGTCGCTCAAGCCCTGGCGTGATGCAGAAGCTGCGCTTGAATCCTTGCGCGCCGATGTCACGCACTGGCAAACCCAGGCCGACGAGATCACGCAGGATGCCAACTGGGCCAGCGTCGATGGCAAGTTCCCGCCGTTGCTGGATGCTTCGCGTGCGCAGTTGCTGGCCGTGTGGGGTGCTTTCCAGGAAGCCCTGGCCGTCACGCTCAAGGCCTCTGACGATGCGGCTGCGCCTTTGCCTGCCGTACCCGTGTGGGCTGATGAGTTGCGTGTGGCGCGTGGCGTTGCGCCCGCCGTTTCAGGCGAGCAGGCTGGCCGTGCGCCCAAGGCCAGGCTTGACCCGGCGCAATTGAAAGAGATGCGTGAAAAAGCGTCGGCCATCGTGCAGGAGGCTGTGGCAAACCTTGAGCGCGAAGTCGGTGAAGGCCACGGCAAGTCGACGCCGAAAGTTGCCGCCGACCTGCGTCAGGCGCTGAAAGAAAATATTCGCAACATCGACACCAAGCTGGAAGCTGCAGCCCATGCTGCGCTGACCGCGGCCGGTGAGCTGGAAGGCTGGCAGCGCTGGCGTGCGGACCAGATCCGTGAAGAGCTGGTCGTGAAAGCCGAAGCGCTGGTGGCCAAGCCTCTAGGTGGCCGCAAGCAGCAGGACGCGCTGCGCAACATGCGCGAACAATGGAAGACCAGCGACCAGGGCGGCACGCCCAACCACGCGCTGTGGAAGCGTTTTGACGACGCCTGCAACGAAGCGCACAAGGTTGTCGAGACCTGGCTAGAAACCGTCAAGGAACAGACCGAAGCCACCAAGGCCCAGCGCAAGACGCTGATTGACGAAGTGCTGGCCTGGGCAGAAGCCCACAGGGGCAACACCGACTGGAAGATGCACATTCGCAGCCTCAACGGTTTTGTCGAGAAATGGCGCGAAGCCGGCCACCTGAGCGAAAAAGCGTTTGCTGAAATCCAGCCGCAGTGGAAAGCTGCGATGGAAACCGCCGATTCCGCCCTCACGGCTGCACGCAGCGAAAGCCTGGCGCGCCGCAAGGCCATGATTGAAGAGGCCACGGCGATGGGAGCCGAACCGATGCTGCGCATCGATGCCGTAAAGTCGCTCCAGCAGCGCTGGCAGCATGAGGCACAGGGTGTGCCCATCGAGCGCAAGCAGGAGCAAAAACTCTGGGACGCTTTCCGCAAGCCGATCGACGACGCCTTCCAGCGCAAGACGGCCGAGCGCGAGAAAGCCGCGTCCGCACTGGGCGAATACGACCGCATGGTGCTCGAGGCGTCCAGAGCTGTCGCCGCTGCCACCGCCAGCGGTGATGCGCAGCAGATTCACACCGCTGCAAAAGCACTTGAAGCCATCGTCGCCGGCAAGATGCCCGTGCCGGCACCTGCAGCCGCTACGCCTGCAGCTGCGCCGGCCATCGAGCCTGAATCGCCACCTTCTGTCGAGGCCGTGCTGGCTGCTGCAGAAGTGCCGCCTGTTGGAAGCGCGCCTGCGGATGAAGCAGCGCAGCCCGTCCAGAAAGCTGCTGCCGATGCGGCTGCTGCCGAATTTGCAGAAGCTGGCCAGTCCGCCAATCCTGAGCCCGTGGCGGCCGAACCTGCGCCTGCGCCCAAGGCCCCACCAAAACCCATCGTCGCCATGCGCGGGGACGACCGACCCGGCATGCGCAAGCCCGAAGCAGCGCCTGCAGGACGCGGCGGCAAGTTTGGTGACCGCAAGGATTCACGCGGCCCCGGCGGCAAACCCGGTGGCCCGCGCCAGAGCACCGACAACAAGTTCGAGCCCTACCGCCCTGAGCGTGCTGAAGGCCGGGGTGACCGCGACGACCGCGGCCCGCGCCGCAACGACAGGCCTGCATTCGAAGAGCGCGGCCCGCGTTTGGGTGACGCCGCTTTCCGTGCCCAGCGTGAAGCCTTTGAGGCCGCCAACACGGCGCTGAAAAAACTCGCCATGCAGGCGCACGGTGAGGTGCTGACCAACCTGCTGACCGCCTGGGAAAAGCGTGACCCCGAGCAACTGCCGAGCGCGCAGGATTTGGGTAAGGTCGTCACGCCTGCAGTACGCAGCAGCTGGGTCAAGGCCGTCAGCACACCATCGGGCAAGGACGCCTCTGAAGCCCTGCTGCGCATGGAAATCGCCGCCGAGCTGCCGACACCGGCCGAGCACATCAGCGCGCGCCGCATGTTGCAGTTGCAACTGCTGACCAAACGCAACGCACCCGCACCCACCGAGACCTGGGGTGAAGACGCCGCACAGGTTCTGGCTGGCGATTTCGACGCCGCGAAGGCCAGGCGCGTGCAGAACGCATTGAAGGCGTTGCTCAAACGATGAGCGACGTGCCTGTGCCGCAACCCGCAAGCGTTGCGGCGCTTGAGGAACGACAACAGACATTGGGTGAAGAGATCGCCAACAGCATCAGCCACGGGCTGGCGCTGTTGGCGGCCCTGGTCGCTGCGCCATTCCTCATCGTCTCGTCTGTGCGTCATGGCGACACCATTGATATCGCGGCGGCCTGTGTTTTTGCACTGAGCATGGTGCTGCTTTACAGCGCCTCCATGCTGTACCACGCGCTGCCGATGCGGGCGACGCGCGCCAAAAGCGTGTTCCAGGTGTTGGATCACAGCGCCATTTACCTGTTGATTGCGGGTACGTATACCCCGTTCACCCTAGGCGTGCTGCGTGGCCCCTGGGGCTGGACACTGTTCGGCCTGGTATGGGCGATGGCGCTGGCCGGTGTCGCGGTCAAGGCCTTTGCAGGCATACGCTGGCCGCGGCTTTCGACCATCCTGTACCTGGCCATGGGCTGGATCGCCGTGATCGCCATCAAACCCATGTGGGAATTGATACCCGGCTGGGGCCTGTTCTGGCTGGTGGCAGGTGGCGTGGCGTACACCCTGGGTGTGGGCTTTTTTGCGACTGACTCCCGCGTGCGATACGGCCACTTTGTCTGGCACATTTTTGTGGCGACCGGCACGGCTTGCCACTGCATTGCCGTGTTTTACTACGCGGCTTGAGCCTCAACTGCAAAACTGGATGTTGAATTCCAGATCGACTTTGCTTTTACTCTGTAGCGATCACCTCGGGCAGTTGTCTGGCCAGTAGTGCTGCGACATGAATCGCCTCGCGCTGCGCACCGTCCCTGATCTGGTGGCGGCAACTGGTGCCGTCGGCGACCACGATGGCGCCGGGCTGTTGGCGCACGGCCGGCAGCAGGCTTAATTCGGCCATCTGCATCGACACCTCGTAGTGGCTGGCTTCATAGCCGAAGCTGCCGGCCATGCCGCAGCAGCTGGATTCGATCAGCTCGGATTTCGCGCCGGGGATCAGCTTCAGCACGTCCATGATGGGGCTGACCGCGCCGAATGCCTTCTGGTGGCAGTGCCCGTGCAGCAGGATGGGTTCGGTGACCGGTTGCAGCGCCGCCTTCAGCGTGTCCAGCTTGCCGGCGGCTGCCTCACGCGCCAGAAATTCTTCCAGCAGCAGCGCATGTTCGCTCACGGTGACGGCCGCCTGGCCCAGGCCCATGACCAGGGTTTCGTCGCGCAGCGTTAGCAGACAGGAGGGTTCCAGCCCGACGATGGGAATGCCCTTGTCTGCAAAGGGCAGCAGGGCGCTCACCAGTTCGGCGGCCTTGAGCTTGGCCTCCTGCACCATGCCGCCCGCCAGATAGGTGCGGCCGCAGCACAGTGCCTGCCCATCAGCTTTCTTTTTGGTGGCGATGTGGGTGGTGTACCCCGCAGCCTGCAGCACCTTCAACGCATCAAGTGCATTGCTGGACTCAAAGTAGCCGTTGAAGGTGTCGACAAACAACACGGCGGGTTTGGCAGCGGTCAGCACCTCCTCGCGCGTGGCGCAGGCCGGCGGTGTGTTGAAGATATTTCTGCGTTGCCATTTCGGTAGCGTGCGCCTGGCCGAGAGACCCGTCAACTTTTCACTGAAGGCTGCAAGGCCCGGAATGCGGTCGCGAAGGTTGAGCAGGGGGCCGAGCCGGCTGGCGAGTGCCGCGTAGCGGGGCAGGTGGCCGACCAGCTTGTCCTTGAGGGTATGACCGTGTTTGGCCTTGTAGTGGTGCAAAAACTCCACCTTCATTTTGGCCATGTCCACGCCGGTCGGGCAGTCGCGTTTGCAGCCCTTGCAGCCGACACAGAGGTCCAGCGCTTCGTGCACCGCTTCACTGGCCAGCGCGTCTTCGGCTTTCAGGTTGGGTATCTGGCCGGAAAGCGCCAGGCGCAGGGTGTTGGCTCGGCCGCGCGTAAGGTGTTTTTCATCGCGCGTGACGCGGTAACTCGGGCACATGGTGCCGGCGTCGAACTTGCGGCAGTGGCCGTTGTTGTTGCACATCTCCACGGCCTTCGCAAAGCCGTTGGCCGGGTCGCCGCCACTGCCTGGTGCGCTCGTCAGTTCAGTCACCGGGTCGTTCTGCACATCCCAGGCGCGCCAGTCCAGCGCAGTGCGGATAGGGATGACGCTGTAGTTCGGCGGGAAACGCATCAGCCGCGTGTCGTCCATGCGTGGCGGCTCGATCATGCGTTTGGGGCACAGCAGGTTGATCGGGTCCATGGTGTGTTTGATGGCTGCAAACGCCTCCGTGATCTTCGGGCCGAACTGCCATTCAATCCACTCGCCCCGGCACAGGCCGTCACCGTGTTCGCCGCTGTAGGCGCCCTTGAATTTTCTGACCAGCGCCGAGGCCTCCTCGGCAATCGCGCGCATTTTGGGCGCGCCCTCGCGCCGCATGTCGAGGATGGGCCTGACATGCAAGGTGCCCACCGACGCATGGGCATACCACGTGCCCTTGCTGCCGTATTTTTTGAAGACTTCGGTCAGCGCATCGGTGTACTCGGCCAGGTGCACCAGCGGCACCGCACAGTCCTCGATAAAACTCACCGGTTTGCCGTCGCCCTTCAGGCTCATCATGATGTTGAGGCCAGCCTTGCGCACTTCCCAGAGGTTTTTCTGCGCCGCGTCGTCGACCAGTTCAACCACCGAATCCGGCAGCAGCAAATCACCCATCAGCTCACCCAGGCGCTTCAGTTTTGGCAGCAGCTCGGTCTTGCTCGCCCCTGAAAACTCCACCAGCAACACCGCTGCAGGGCTGCCTATGAGTGCGCTGCGCACCGTCGGTGCAAACACTGGGTTTTGCAGCGACAAATCGATCATGGTGCGGTCGACCAGTTCGACTGCGGTCAGCGTGCCCTCGCCAATCCTGACGATGTGTTGCGCTGCATCCATGGCGCGGTAAAAACTCGGGAAGTTCACCACGCCCAGCACCTTGGCCCTGGGCAATTCGCTCACCTGCAGCTTGAGTGATTTCGTCAGGCCCAGCGTGCCCTCGCTGCCGATCAGCAGGTGCGCCAGGTTGACGGAACCATCGGCGGTGTAGGGCCGCTCGCTCTGGTTGTTGAAGATGTCCAGGTTGTAGCCCGCCACCCGCCGCATGACTTTGGGCCAGCGTGCTGTGATCTCCGGCTGCAGTTGCTGCGCCAGTCCGCGCACATGGTCGCCCAGCTCGCGTGCCTTGCCGCTGCTGCCTGCATAAGGGCCCAGCTGAAGCAGCGTGCTGTCGGATGTCCAGGCCTGCATGCCGAGTACGTTGTGCACCATGTTGCCGTAGGCAATGCTGCGGCTGCCGCAGGAGTTGTTGCCCGCCATGCCGCCCAGTGTGGCCTGCGCGCTGGTCGAGACATCCACCGGGTACCAGAGGCCGTGTTTTTTCAGCGCGGCGTTCAGGTGGTCCAGCACGATGCCGGGCTCGACTTCGACAGTGCGGTTGGCGATGTCGATGTCAATGATGTTTCGCAGGTGCTTCGAATAATCGATCACCAGTCCGGCGCCCACGGTCTGGCCGCATTGCGAGGTGCCGGCACCTCGCGCGACGATGGGCACGCCCATGTCACGGCAGATGTCGAGCGCGGTTTTCACATCGGGCATGGTCCGCGGCACAAACACGCCGGCGGGCATCATCTGGTAGATGGACGCGTCGGTTGCATAACGGCCGCGGTCGGCGCCAGAAAACAGCACTTCGCCGCCCGTTTCTTCGGCCAGCCGGGCAGCCAGCCGGCCGGCGACTTCATTGGTGACGCGGGCCACCCCGTCGTAATTGGTGTTCTGGTCGTGCGCGGCGGCTGCGCGCGCGACTTTCATGGGGAGGGGGGCGTTCATTGTTCAGGCCTTGGCGGTGCTTGTGTCTATGTTGCTGGCGGCGCGCAACTGATCGATGACGACATCGCGCTTGTGCATCAGGTGCGCCAGCAGCACGTCGCGCATGGCGGCGGCATCGCGTGCCTCAAGTGCGCTGATCATCTGCTCGTGTTCGTTCACGGCGGCCTTCCATTTTTCGCCATCCTGGTTGGATCGAAAGCGCAGCGCCTGCAGCCGGGCATTGACCTGCTGGTAGGTGAGGGTGAGCACCGGGTTTTTGGCCGCCGCGTTGATGGCGCTGTGGATGGCTGCGTTCAGTCGGTAATAGGTGGGCAAATCGCGTCGCGTCCAGGCGGCCAGCATTTCGAAGTGCATGGCCTTGATCTCCATCAGCTCGGCATCGGTGATGCGCTGCGCGGCCAGCTCGCCCGATTGCGCCTCGAGCCCGGCCATCACTTCAAAGGTGTTGAGCACATCAGCTTCGGAAAGCTCGACGGCGATCGCGCCGCGGTTGGGCAGCAACTCGACCAGCCCCTCGGCGGCCAGCATCTTGATGGCCTCGCGCAGCGGGGTGCGGGAGACATTGAGCACCTCGCTCAGTTCGCGTTCATTGAGTTTGGCGCCCGGTGCAATGCGGTTTTCGACGAGCATCTGGCGCAGCTTGTGCGCGACCTGCTCGTGAAGGGCGGCGCGCGGGATGGCGATGATTTCGGCAGTCATGTGTAAATTTTGTATGCAAAAAGTTGGGCTGTCAAATGCCTCTTCACGGTGGTATTTACCCTGAATTTGATGGCTTTGATGTTGACAAATGAATTTTGTATGCAAAAAATCACTGACTTTCATGGAGTTGCTGTTTTATGTTGACGCTTGACTTTCACCCCACCGGCCGGCACTTTCTGCAAATTCCCGGCCCGTCACCTGTGCCCGACCGTGTTCTGCGGGCCATGAGCTACCCGACCATCGACCACCGCGGTCCCGAGTTCGCGGCACTCGGCCTGAAGGTGTTGGCAGATATCAAAAAAATCTTCCAGACCAAGCAACCGGTGATGATTTACCCGGCCTCGGGCACAGGCGCCTGGGAGGCCGCGTTGGTCAACACCCTGAACGCTGGCGATCATGTGCTGATGTACGAGACCGGCCATTTCGCCGCGCTGTGGCAAAAGCTGGCGGCGCGCATCGGGCTCAAGACCGAGGTGATGGGCTACCCAGGGGCAGATGTGTGGCGGCACGGCGTGCAGGCCGCGCTGATTGAAGAGCGCCTGAAGGCCGACACCCATCACGCCATCAAGGCCGTGTGCGTGGTGCACAACGAAACCTCCACCGGCGTCACCAGCAATATTGCTGCCGTGCGCAAGGCCATCGATGCGGCGAAGCACCCCGCGCTGCTGCTGGTCGACACGATCTCGGGTCTGGCCTCTGCCGACTACCGCCATGACGAATGGGGCGTGGACGTGAGCATCAGCGGTTCGCAAAAGGGTTTGATGCTGCCGCCCGGCATCAGCTTCAACGCCCTGTCCGTCAAAGCGATCGAGGCCAGCAAGAAGGCGACGCTGCCCAAGGCCTTTTGGGCCTGGGACGAGATGATTGAAATGAACAAGACCGGCTACTGGCCGTCCACACCCAATACCAACCTGCTTTATGCGCTGAGCGAAGCCTGCGACATGCTGCTCGAGCACGGACTGGACACCGTGTTTGCGCGCCACCAGCGCTGGGCAGAGGGTGTGCGCAGTGCGGTCAAGGCCTGGGGCCTGCAGATCCAGTGCGCCGATGCGGCGGTGTACTCGCCCATCCTCACTGGCGTGATGACGCCCGAAGGCGTTGACGCCGACGCTGTACGCAAGATCATTTATGAGCGCTTTGACTGCTCGCTGGGCACCGGTCTCGGCAAGGTCAAAGGCAAGATGTTCCGCATCGGCCACCTTGGCGACTGCAACGATCTGACCCTGATGGCCGCCCTGGCCGGTTGTGAGATGGGCCTGAAACTTTCCGGCGTCAAGCTGGCCGGTTCGGGCGTGCAGGCTGCCATGGATTATTTTTCGGCCCATGCGGCCGTGGTGCCCATGCGCAAAGCGGCGTGAACATGCCTTCCTGATTTTTGAGTTCTATTTCCCCTGCGAGTTTCAAAACCAAGACCGGAGACAAACCATGCAACGCAGATCCATCATTACCGCTGCCGCCGCCGGCGCAGCGCTCGTCGCCTCACCCTGGCTGAGGGCACAAAACCTGCCCAATGGCCCGGTGCGCATCGTGGTCGGCTTTCCACCTGGTGGCGGCACGGATGCCCTCGCGCGCGTGGTCGGGCAAAAGCTCTCGGTCATGTGGAGCATGCCCGTGCTGATCGAAAACAAGGCTGGCGCTGCAGGTGTGATCGCGGCCGACTATGTGGCCAAGCAGCCCAGCGACGGCAACACCCTGCTCATGGCCCACATCAACAGCCACGCCCTCGCGCCCAGCCTGGTGCCCAAACTGGGCTATGTGGTCGAACGCGACTTCGTGCCCATCGCGCTGGTGGGTGTCACGCCCAACCTGTTGATCTGCAACGAAGCCCAGCCTGCCAAAACCGTCAAGGACCTGGTGGCGCTGTGCAAGGCGCAGCCCGGCAAGATCAGCTTTGCCTCTGCCGGTGGTGGCTCGGCCCAGCACCTGGCGCTGGAGATGTTCAAGTTGCGTGCCGGCATCAACGCGCTGCATGTGCCGTACAAGGGCTCCGGCCCCGCACTGACTGACCTCATAGGCGGGCAGGTCAACTATTGTTTTGAAACCATGACGTCGGCCACACCGCACGTCAAGAACGGAAAGGCGATTGCCATTGCACAGACCCGCCCCAAACGCGCCAAGGGCCACCCCACTGTGCCCACCATGGACGAGTCCGGCTTTCCCGGTTTTGATGCCACGACCTGGTACGGCCTGGTCGGCCCCGGCAAGCTGCCGCAGCTGATCGCCAAACGCATGAACGAGGACATCAACAAGGTCATGCAGATGCCCGACGTGATGGAGAAGTTCGAGCAATACGGCGCAGAAGACGGCGGCGGTTCCCCGGAACGCTTTGCAGATTTCATGCGGGTCGAGAAGACCAAGTGGGCCAAGGTGATCAAGGACGCAAAGGTGTCCGCAGAGGCCTGACCCGCCCATTGCAGCGAGCCTGCAACCACCCTTGCCGCCGCCCGTATTGGGGCCGGGCAGGGGCGTTACCATCACCGCATGCAACCGACCGTCACCACGCCGCAAGGCCTGCCGCGCGATGCCCAGAGCATCCTGGAGCTGGCGGCGCGGTCCATGTTCCAGCTTTTTTCCACCATCAGCCAGGGCATGTTCCTGGTCGACCGCACCGGACGCATCGTCTGGGTCAACGATGGCTACAAACGGTTTTTGCCGGCGCTGGGGTTTTCGTCGGTCGATGAATTTGTCGGCCACATGGTGGAAGAGGTCATTCCCAACACGCAGATGCGCCGCGTGCTGGAAACCGGCGAGGCCTTCCTGATCGACCTGTTGACCAACCAGGCCGGCACCTTTGTGGTCAGCCGCATTCCCCTGCGCGATGAAAGCGGCGGTGACGTGATTGGTGCCATCGGCATCGTGCTGTTTGATCACCCCGAAACCACCTTGCAGCCGCTGATCAGCAAGTTTGCCTTGCTCCATCGCGACCTCGACGATGCGCGGCGCGAACTGGCCAGCCAGCGGCTGCGGCATACCGGTGGGCAGCGGCAGTCCAAACACACCTTCGCCAGTTTTATCGGCACCAGCCCGGCAGCGGTCGAGGTGAAACGCCAGGCACGCCGTGCAGCGCAGACCTCGAGCCCGGTGTTGCTGCTGGGTGAAACCGGCACCGGCAAGGAGTTGCTCGCACATGCCATTCATGCCGCTTCGGCGCGCGCGCGCGGCCCCTTCATCAGCGTCAACATCGCCGCCGTGCCCGACACCCTGCTGGAGGCTGAGTTTTTTGGCGTGGCCCCCGGTGCCTACACGGGCGCTGACCGCAAGGGGCGTGAGGGCAAGTTCAGCCTGGCCGACGGCGGCACGCTGTTCCTCGACGAGATTGGCGACATGCCGCAGGCGCTGCAAGCCAAGCTCTTGCGTGCGTTGCAGGAGGGCGAGATTGAACCTCTGGGCTCCAACAAGCTGGTGCCGTTTGATGCGCGGGTGATTGCCGCCACCTCACGTGACCTGGCCGCTTTGGTACGCGAAGGCAAGTTTCGGGAAGACCTGTTTTACCGCCTCAACGTGCTGCCGGTGCGTGTGCCGCCGCTGCGCGAACGGCGCAGCGACATTCCCGCGCTGCTGGAGGTGCTGGGTGAAGAAATGGCAATGCGCAGCGGTGACCGGCAGCCCGAACTGTCGGCCGAGGCATTGGCGCTATTGTCGGCGCAAGCCTGGCGCGGCAATATCCGCGAGCTGCGCAACGTGCTCGAGCAATCGGCCATGCGCAGCGATTCGGCCAGCATCGGCCGCGCGCAGGTGGAAGAGGTGCTGAAAGAATCGGGCATCGAGCGTATCGTGCCGGCCCTCGCCATCACAGACGGCGCGGCAACGATGTCAGACCCCTTGCGGCCGCTGGCAGAGCAGGTGGCCGAACTCGAGCACCGGGCCATCGCCGCGGCCATGGAGGCGACCGCTGGCAACAAGCTGGCGGCCTCGCGCATGCTGGGGATCTCGCGCGCCAAGCTCTACGAACGTCTGGATAACCCTGATCGAAAATAATACAAATGTCTGATAATTAGACGAAATATTTGTATTTATTTCAGGCAATATCAAGGGCGTTAAAAAAATATCGTTATAAATCAATGGCTTGTATCTGGCACGACCTGTGCAATCATGGTGCACAGCCCATAACAGGAGACATTCATGCATCGTCGCAACCTGATCGCCCTCGCCGCGGTCGCCACTTCCCTTGTTTCGCCTTTCGCCTTCAGCCAGTCCGGCGGCGAGATCAAGATTGCCCATATCTACAGCAAGACCGGCCCGCTCGAGGCCTACGGCAAGCAGACCGCCATCGGCTTCATGATGGGTCTGGACTACGCCACCGGCGGCACCATGATGGTGGCTGGGAAAAAGCTGGTCATCATCGAAAAAGACGACCAGGGCAAACCTGACCTTGGCAAGTCGCTGTTGTCGGCGGCTTACTCGGACGACAAGGCCGACATGGCGGTTGGCCCGACGTCTTCGGGCGTTGCGCTGGCGATGCTGCCGGTCGCTGAAGAGTACAAAAAGATTTTGCTGGTCGAGCCCGCCGTGGCCGATTCGATCACCGGCGACAAGTGGAACAAATACATTTTCCGCACCGGTCGCAACAGCAGCCAGGACGCGATCTCCAATGCGGTCGCTATCGACAAGGCCGGCGTCACGGTCGCTACGCTGGCGCAGGATAACGCCTTCGGCCGCGATGGCGTCAAGGCGTTCAAGGAGTCCATCAAGAAGGCGAAGTTTGCGCATGATGAGTACCTGCCTGCAGCGACCACCGACTTCACCGCCGGCGCACAGCGCCTGATCGACAAGCTGAAGGACCAACCCGGCCGCAAGATCATCTGGATTGTCTGGGCCGGTGCCGGCAACCCCTTCAAGATTGCCGACATGGACCTCAAGCGCTACGGCATCGAAATTGCCACCGGCGGCAACATCCTGCCTGCGATGGCCAGCTACAAAAACCTGCCGGGCATGGAAGGCGCGACGTATTACTACTTCGGCATCCCCAAAAATCCGGTCAATGAGGCCATGGTCGCCCAGCACTACAAGCAGTACAAGGCACCGCCTGATTTCTTCACCGCCGGTGGTTTCTCCGCCGCGATGGCCGTGGTCACCGCGCTGAAAAACAGCAAGGGCGATGCCTCTGCCAACACGCTGATCAAGACCATGGAAGGCATGAGCTTCGACACGCCAAAGGGCAAGATGACCTTCCGCAAGGACGACCATCAGGCGATGCAAAGCATGTACCACTTCAAGATCAAGGTCGACCCGGCGTTTGCCTGGGGTGTGCCTGAGCTGGTGCGAGAAATCAAAGCCGAAGAGATGAGCGTTCCTGTCCGGAATAAACGTTAAAACAATCGCCGTTCAGGCTGCGCCTGGACGGCATTGCCTGTCGCACTGACAGGTCACACACATGCTTCAAACCAAAGATCTCACGGTTCGCTTCGGCGGGCACGTGGCGGTGAATGCTGTCAGCTGTACTTTCCAGCCGGGCACGCTGACCGCCATCGTTGGCCCGAACGGCGCGGGTAAAACCACCTACTTCAACCTGATCTCCGGGCAGATCAGGGCGACGGGCGGCGAGGTGCTGCTCAATGGCAGCAGCCTGGCCGGCATGAGCCCGTCGGCCCGCACGCGTGCCGGGCTGGGCCGGGCGTTCCAGCTGACCAATCTTTTTCCGAATCTCTCGGTGCTGGAGAACGTGCGCCTTGCCGTGCAGGCCGCACGTGCCGGCAAACATTTGCGCGGACTCAACCTCTGGAGCATCTGGAGCGATCACAAGGCGCTGACACAACTGGCTGAAGAAGTGCTGGAAGCGGTGAGCATGGCCGCCAAGCGTCACACCACCGTCGCCAGCCTGCCGCACGGTGACCAGCGCAAACTCGAAGTCGCGCTGCTGATGGCGCTTGAGCCCGACGTGTTCATGTTCGATGAACCCACGGCCGGCATGAGTGCCGACGAAGCGCCGGTCATCCTGAACCTCATCCGCAAACTCAAGAACGACAAACGCAAGACCATCCTGCTGGTCGAGCACAAGATGGATGTCGTGCGCGAACTCGCCGACCGCATCATCGTGCTGCACAACGGCACGCTGGTCGCCGATGGCGAACCGGCTGAAGTGATTGCTTCACCTGTCGTGCAGGAGGCGTATCTTGGCGTGGCCCCTGCAAAAGCGGAGGCCGCATGAGCGACAACCTTCTCACCCTCAATGGTGTGCATACGCACATCGGCGCGTACCACATCCTGCACGGCGTTGACCTGGCCGTGGCACGTGGCCAGCTCACCATGCTGCTGGGCCGCAACGGCGCGGGCAAGACCACCACACTGCGAACCATCATGGGCTTGTGGCAGGCCTCCAAAGGGCAGTTGCACTTCGACGGCAAGGACATCACGGCGATGGAGACGCCGCGCATCGCCGGGCTGAACATCGCTTACGTGCCCGAGAACATGGGCATCTTTGCTGATTTGACGGTCAAGGAAAACATGCTGCTCGCCGCCCGCAAGGCCGGTACCGCGAAGCAGATGGACGAGGCCCGCTTGAAGTGGATTTTTTCACTCTTTCCGGCTGTCGAGAAATTCTGGAACCACCCCGCAGGCAAATTGTCGGGCGGGCAAAAGCAAATGCTGGCCGTGGCACGCGCCATCGTCGAACCACGTGAACTGCTCATCGTCGACGAGCCGAGCAAGGGCCTGGCGCCCGCCATCATCAACAACATGATCGACGCTTTCGCGCAACTGAAGGCCACGGGCACGACCATCCTGCTGGTCGAGCAAAACATTAACTTCGCCAAACGCCTGGGCGACCAGGTCGCGGTGATGGACAACGGCCGTGTCGTGCATGCCGGAACCATGCAGGCGCTGGCCGAAGACGAAGAACTGCAGAAGTCATTGCTGGGGTTGGCGATATGAACAAGCTTGATTTCGACTGGAAGCCGCTCCTGTTGGTGCCGCTTCTCGCTGTACTGGTTTTACCGTTCATAGGCTCGACCTCGACCTGGCTTACCCTGACGGTCGCGGGCCTTGCCATGGGCATGATCATCTTCATCATTGCTTCCGGCCTGACGCTGGTGTTCGGCCTGATGGACGTGCTGAACTTCGGCCACGGTGTGTTTATTGCGCTGGGCGCATTTGTCGCCACCACGGTGTTGGGCCTGATGAGTGACTGGACGGGCTCGCAGCAGCTGTGGCGCAACCTTGTGGCCGTCTTCCCGGCCATGCTGGTGGCGATGGCGGTGTCGGGTGCGCTGGGCCTGGCCTTCGAGCGTTTTATCGTGCGGCCGGTTTACGGCCAGCACCTGAAACAAATCCTCATCACCATGGGCGGCATGATCATCGGTGAAGAGCTCATCAAGGTCATCTGGGGTCCGCAGCAGATTCCGCTGCCGCTGCCTGAAGCGCTGCGCGGCTCACTCTTGCTGGGCGATGCAGCCATCGAGAAATACCGTCTGCTGGCTGTGCTGGTGGGACTGCTGGTGTTCGCGCTGCTGGCGTGGACGCTGGGCCGCACCAAGATCGGCCTCTTGATTCGCGCCGGCGTGCAGGACCGCGAGATGGTCGAGTCGCTGGGCTACCGCATACGCCGCCTGTTTGTGGGTGTGTTTGTGGTCGGCAGTGCGCTGGCCGGTCTGGGCGGCGTGATGTGGGGCCTGTACCAGCAGAACGTGACCCCGCAAATGGGCGCGCAGGTCAATGTGCTGATCTTCATTGTCATCATCATCGGCGGACTGGGCTCCACAGGCGGTGCGCTGATTGGCGCGTTGCTGGTCGGCCTGATGGCCAACTACACCGGTTTCCTGCTGCCCAAGGTGGCGCTGTTTTCGAACATCGCACTGATGATGGCGATTTTGTTGTGGCGTCCGCAAGGCGTCTATCCAGTCGCAAACCGCTGAGGAGTTAATGATGCTGAAACGACTTCTCTCCGACGACTTCCCGCGCAGCCGCGTACTGGCCGTGATGCTGGTGCTGCTGCTGCTGGCGCTGGCCGCCGCGCCTTTCATATTCCCCGGCATCAAGGCGCTGAACGTCGCGGCCAAGGTGCTGATCTTTGTCGTTCTGGTGGCCAGTTTTGATTTGCTGCTGGGCTACACCGGCATTGTCAGTTTTGCGCACACCATGTTTTTCGGCATAGGCGCTTACGGCATTGCGATTGCCACCACACGCATGGGACCGACCTGGACTGCACTGGGCGTAGGCCTCGTCAGTTCGCTGCTGCTGTCCTTTGTTCTGGCCCTGCTGGTGGGTCTGTTTTCGCTGCGTGTACGGGCCATCTTTTTTGCCATGATCACGCTGGCGGTGGCTTCTGCATTCCTCACGCTGGCATCGCAGCTGTCGGACATCACCGGTGGTGAAGACGGTCTGACCTTCAAGCTGCCTGACATCCTGTCGCCCAGTTTCGAGTTCTCCGGAACACCTTTCCTCGGCGTCACGCTCGACGGCCGGCTGCTTTGTTATTACCTGCTGTTTGTGGTCGCCGTGGTGTTGTTGCTGGCCATGCTTCGCATCGTCAATTCGCCTTTCGGCCGCGTGCTGCAGGCGATTCGCGAGAACGAGTTTCGCGCCGAGGCGATCGGTTACCGGGTCGTGGTCTACCGCACGCTGTCCAGCGTCCTCTCCGCGCTATTCGCCTGCCTGGCCGGTGCCATGCTGGCGATCTGGCTGCGCTACAACGGGCCCGACACCTCTCTGTCTTTCGAAATCATGATGGACGTGCTGCTCATCGTCGTCATCGGCGGCATGGGCACCATCTACGGCGCAGCGCTCGGCTCCGCAGCCTTCCTGGTTGCGCAAAGCTACCTGCAGGATTTGCTGCGCCTGGGCAGTGAGGCTTCATCTTCCATTCCCTGGCTTGCCGCCTTGCTGTCGCCCGACCGCTGGCTGCTCTGGCTGGGTGTTCTTTTTGTGCTTTCGGTGTATTACTTTCCCACCGGCGTAGTGGGGCGGCTGAGGGCCGCAGGGGTTCAGGGAACAACCGGCAGGGCCTGAAAAGGCCACACAGGAGACAACCATGACAACATTGAAAAAATGGGGTTTGAAGGCGGCTGCAGCGATGGCGATTTGCAGCGCGACGGGGCTGGGAGGAATGGCGTTGGCGGCAGACCTGGTGATTGGGCAGGTGGCGCCGCTATCCGGCGTGCTGGCCAGCACCGGGCACCAAATGGTGGTGGGTGGCAAGATTTATTTTGATGCCATCAACGAGCAAGGAGGCATTCACGGCGCCATGATCAAACAGGTGGTCGTGGACGATGCCTACAAGGTCGAAGAAACTTCCCGCCTCACACGCGAGATGCTGGCTCGCCCCGATGTCGTCGCGCTGTTCGGTTTTGCCGGCACGGCCAATGTGACCAAACTGCTGGAAGACGGCATTCTTGATGTGGGTGGTGCGGCGCTGGTCGCGCCCTACACCGGTGGAGAAGCGCTGCGTACGCCGTTCAACCCGTGGATATTTCATGTGCGTGCCGGCTATGCCGACGAAGCCGAACATATGGTGCAGCAGCTGACCACGCTGGGCATGAACCGCATTGCCGTGATGTACCAGGACGATGGCTTCGGCAAGGCCGGCCTGCTCGGTGTGACCAACGCCCTGGCCAAGCGCAACCTGAAGCTGGCGGTGGCGGCGGGCTACGAACGCAACACTGACAAGGTGGACGATGCCGTCAAAAAGATCAAGGCCTCGGATGCGCAGGCCGTCATCATGGTGTCGGTCAACAAATCCACAGCTGCCTTCATGAAGCTGTACCGCGAGAGCGGTGGTGGCGCGCAGCTCTACAACATCTCGGTGGTCGACCCGGCAGAACTCGTCAAGCTGGCCGGCCTGAAGAACGCCCACGGCCTGGGCATCAGCCAGGTCGTGCCTTATCCCTTCATGGCCAACCTGCCCGTGGTGCGCGAGTACCAGGCCCTCTTGAAAAAATATGCGCCCAGGGAGCAGGTGAACTACACCAGTTTTGAGGAGTTCGTTGGTGCCAAGGTGCTGGTCGAAGCCCTGAAGCGCGCCGGCCCCAACCCAACCCGGGCAAAAGTCGTGAAGGCGCTGGAGTCCATGGGCAGTTTTGACACCGGTGGCATCACGGTGGGCTACTCGCCGAGCAATCGGGTGGGCTCGCGTTATGTCGAGGTGACTGTCATCGGCAGCACCGGCAAGCTGCTGAAGTAAGCCCTCAATCCGTTTTTACAGGAAGCACGCGTCCATGCCATTTACCTCGCATTACCTGACCTGCGCAGGACGCGAAATCCACTACACCGAGTGGGGCGCGCAGCACCAGGACGTGGTGATCGCATGGCATGGGCTGGCGCGCACCGGCCGCGACATGGATGAACTGGCCGACTACCTGAGTGCGGGTTACCGCGTGATCTGCCCGGACACCATAGGCCGTGGCCTGAGCCAGTGGAGCCCGCGGCCCACGCACGAGTACTGCCTGCGGTTTTATGCGCGCATCGCGGCGTCGCTGTTCGAGCAGCTCGGCATCGAAAAGGCGCACTGGGTGGGCACGTCCATGGGCGGCGCCATCGGCACGGTGTGCGCTTCCGGCCTTTACCAGCCGGGCATGAAAGGACGCATCAAGAGCCTGGTGCTCAATGACAACGCGCCGCAGCTGGCCGACGACGCGATTGCGCGCATCAAGGCCTATGCGGGCAGCCCGCCCACCTTTGCCACGGTGGCCGAGCTGGAAGCGTTTTTTCGTGTGGTGTACAAGCCGTTCGGCTGGCTCAGTGATGCGCAGTGGCAGCGGCTGACAGAAACCTCCACACGCCGCCTGCCTGACGGGCGCGTGACGCCGCACTACGACCCGGCCATGGTGCAGCAGTTCACCAGCCACCCCGACGATTACCTGATCTGGGACCACTACGACGCCATCAACATCCCGGTGCTGTGCCTGCGCGGTGCCGAGTCCGACCTGGTGCTGCGCGAAACCACGGCCGAGATGCTGCGGCGCGGCCCCGGCAGCCTGGGGCTGGCGCGGGTGGTCGAGATCGAAGGCTGTGGCCATGCGCCGGCGCTTAATGTGTTGGGCCAGCTGGAAAAGGTGTCCTCGTTTCTCGAGGCCAGCGAGTGCGCCGCGCGCTCGGCCTGCTACTAGTCCGCAGCACTCAGCGAAAGGGCGGCTTCACGCGATGCCGCCAGCTTGCCGACATCGGCCGGTTGCAGGGGCCAGCCTGACAGCTGCTGCGTCGTGATGTCCGCCAGTGCCGTGGCCCATTCAGGGCTGTCGTTCAGACAGGCGATGTAGCTGAACGTCGTGCCGCCCGCGTCGAGGAAGGCGTGACGCGCTTCCATGTTGATTTCTTCCAGTGTTTCCAGGCAGTCACCGGTGAAGCCGGGGCAAACCACATCGACACTTTTCATGCCGGCCTGGGCCATCTGGACCAGCGTCGGTTCGGTATAGGGCTCCAGCCATTTGGCTTTGCCGAAGCGTGACTGGAAAGTCAGCTTGTATTGGGTCTTGTTGAGGCCTAGGTTTTCAGCCAGCAGGCGGGCGGTCTTGTAGCACTCGCAGTGGTAGGGGTCGCCGAGCTTGAGGGTGCGCTCAGGCACGCCGTGGAAGCTCATCACCAGTTGTTCTGCCTGCCCGTTCACGGCCCAGTGCGCGCGGATCTTTTCCGCCAGGGCGTTGATGTAGCCGGCGCCGTCGTGGTAACGGTTGACGAAGCGGAACTCTGGAATGTGCCGGATGTTGGCCGCCCATGTGTAGACGGCATCAAACACACTGGCCGTGGTGGTGCCGCTGTATTGCGGATAGGCCGGCAGGATAAGGATGCGCGTGGCGCCATCGGCCTTGAGGGCATCGAGCTGCGAGGCGATGGACGGGTTGCCGTAGCGCATCGCGTAACGCACGTCGACCGCATGGCCGCGTGCCGTGAGTTCACTGCCGAGCAGGGCGGCCTGCTTCGACGTCCAGACCTTCAGCGGCGAGCCTTCTTTCGTCCAGATGCTGGCGTACTTGGCGGCCGATTTGGCGGGCCGTGTGCGCAGGATGATGCCGTTCAGGATCAGCCACCAGATTGCCTTGGGGATTTCGACCACGCGGTGGTCACTTAAAAATTCGCCGAGGTAACGGCGCAGGGCCGGCGCCGTCGGCGCATCGGGTGTGCCGAGATTGCAGAACAGCACGGCCGTACCGGATCCGGCGGCAGGCATCTGCCCGTGTTTGAAGCTGGGTTCGGTCGCAAAAGACATGGGTTATTCTCGCTTACCAGATGACCCATACGCTTGACCTGAGCCTTGTGAAGGCCATCACCCTCGACCTTGACGACACCCTGTGGCCGGTGTGGCCCGTGATTGAACGGGCCGAAAAGGCGCTTGAAGCCTGGCTGAGTGAACGTGCCCCCATGACGGCGGCGCTGTTTTCCAACCCCCAGGTTCGCAACGAGATTCGCGAGCACATCGTGCGCACCCGCCCCGAGCTCAAGCACAACATGAGCGCCATCCGGCGTGAGGCCATACGGCTTGCGCTCTACCGCTCCAAGGAAAACCCCTTGCTCGCCGAACAGGGCTACGACGTTTTTTTTGCCGAGCGCAACCGCGTCACGTTGTTTGACGATGCGCTGGGGTCGCTGGCTTTTCTGGCCGAGCGATTTCCCATGGTGGCACTGTCCAACGGCAATGCCGACATCACGCGCATTGGCATTGACCATTTTTTCAGGGCCAGCATCAGCGCGCAGGCCTTTGGTGCGGCGAAGCCCGATCCCCGCATTTTTGTGGCCGCTGCGGGTGCCGTCGACACCCAGCCGCAGAACGTGCTGCACATTGGTGACGACGCTATGCTGGATGTGCTGGGTGCGCTCAATGTGGGCATGCAGACGGTTTGGGTGAACCGCGCCGACTACGTCTGGAAGCACGAGGAGCAGCCGCACCTGTCGGTGACCAGCCTGACGGAACTGTGTGACCTGATCAGCGCCAATTGAAGCGTTGCTTCGGCATTTTTGACATCTGCATTAAAAAATTAACGTATAAGTTAAATTATTAACGTGTACGTTAAAAATTGCTGGGCGGCCACAAATCAGACTGCTTTTAGACGCTTAAATGATCAAAAAAGGCCTGTTTTAGGGCATCAAATCGGCATTTTGACCAATAGACATGAGCGTGAGCAGCTACGATTTAAATAGCAAAATGGGCTCAGATCCGAGCCGCTGCCAGTCCTGAACGCACCGCCCCTTCCAGCGTGGCAGGGTAGGGGCCCTCTACATAGTCGCCGCAGGCGAGCAGGCCGGGCGCCACCGTCATCGCAGGCCGCTGCAGGCCGGGCGTGCAGGCAAAGGTGGCGCGTTTTTCCACAATCGTCTGCAGAACCTGCACGCCCGGCAGCCCGAGTTGCGCTGCCGCCTGCTTCGCCACCTGCTCGCCGATGGCGGCGCTGCCGCCGCTACTCGCACTGACGACAAATGCCAGCAGCCCGGCGGGCCCGCCGAGCTGGCCGCGGTCGAACACAAACTGCGCCGGGAAGTGCTCATCTGAACGGAGTGCCAGCATGGGCATCGGCAAACGTGCGCCCGGCGCCATCGCGTAGACGGTGGCGATGGCTTCATGCGCGAGGCCTCGCGTACGCGCAAGCCAGCTATCGCCATCGTCCTGGAGGGCCGCGCTTTCTGCCAGCCGGGCTGCTTCCTGCGGGGGGCAGGCGAGGATGATGCGGTCAAACAGTTGTGCGGATGCGGCGTCGGCCAGCAACTGCCAGCCGCTATCCAGGGCGGTGATCGCCTGCACGCGCGCGCCTGCAAACACCTCACCCCCGTGGGCCTGCAGCCAGGCACCGGCGGCATCGGGCAGCAGCGCAGACAAGTCGCGCCTGGGCAGCAGCAGGTTGGAACCACCGCTGACTGAAAACAGCGAATCGTGCAGCACCCGCAGAAACACCTGGCCGCTGGAGCATTCAGGCGGCGTGTTGAGCGCCGACACGCACAGAGGCGTGATGAAGGTCGCCATGATGCGGGGCGGCAGGCCGCCGCAGATGGCGGCCACCGACAGCTGCGGCGCACATTCAAAATTCTTCAGGCGCCAGCCCGTGGCAACCTTGAGCAGCGAGAGTTTTTCGCCCCATGACCAGCCACGCGCGGCCAGAATGCCGAACAGCGCATCGAACGGGGCAGGGAGATTGTTGAGCCGCAGGCCGTCGCCATCGGGAAACTGCAGCGTGAGCGGCATGCGCAAAAAGCTGGCACCGGTGTCCACGCCAAGGTCACGCATGAGCTTGAGGGAATCGGTGTACGCACCGATGAGGATGTGCTGGCCGTTGTCCAGCGGCAAAAGTGCGCCGTCCGGCCCTTCGACCTCCACCCGGCGTGCCCGCCCGCCCAGCGTGCGTGCCGACTCGAACAAGGTGACCTGATGGCCGCGCCGCGTGGCCTCCACCGCTGCCGCGCAACCCGCCCAGCCTGCGCCGACGACGGCGATTTTCACAGCGCGATGCGCGTGGTCGTCATGCTCAGACCACCCGGCCGAAGGCCTGCGTTTTCCAGGCCAGCCAGAACTTGCGCAAGGGCGTCAGGCTGACACGCTGGTGCAGCACCTGATAGTTGTCGGCTGCAATTTCGCGCAGCAGCGTGCGGTAAATGCTGGCCATCATCAGCCCGGGCTTTTGCGAGCGGCGGTCAGCCGCTGGCAGGATGGCGATGGCCTCGTCATACAGGGCCAGCGCGCGGTCGGTCTGGAACTTCATCAGCGCGGTGAAGCGGTCCGAGTACTGGCGTTTCAATATCTCGTGCGCCTTGACGTCGAACTGCTGCAGCTCGTTGACGGGCAGGTAAATGCGGCCGCGCATGGCGTCTTCACCCACGTCGCGGATGATGTTGGTCAGCTGGAAAGCCAGGCCCATCTTGTGGGCGTAGGCGGTGGTTTCTTCCTGTGTCTGGCCGAAGATGCGCGCGGCGACTTCACCGACGATGCCCGCCACCAGGTGGCAGTAGCGCTGCAGGGCGATGAAGTCGAGGTAGCGGTTTTGCTCGAGGTCCATCTGGCAGCCTTCAATCACGGCCTGCAGGTGGCGCTCTTCGATCTTGTAGGCGTCGGCAAGTGGCATCAGCGCCTTCATCACCGGGTGCGTCGGCTGGCCGGCAAAGGACTTGCTGACTTCTGCCTGCCACCAGGCGAGTTTGGTGCGCGCCACGCCGGGGTCAACGACCTCGTCGACGACATCGTCTATCTCGCGGCAGAAGGCATAAAAAGCCGTGATGGCCGCGCGGCGCTCTTTCGGCAGAAACAGGAATGCGTAGTAAAAACTGCTGCCTGAGGCGGCTGCTTTTTCCTGCACGTATTGCTCTGGGGTCATAGCCCGAATTGTTGCATGACTGTATGACCGACTTGAGAAGGCAATCTCACATCCACAGGGCGCGCCAGCCCATGACCACCGCATCCCAGGCGTTGAGTTTCGGCCGCTGCCGGAGGGTGGTGAATCCGAGCTGCTCAATCTTTTCTGCGATGCGCAAACCGCCTTGCACCACCAGCCGCAATTCCCAGCCGGCGCGGCCCGGCACGGCTTTCACCAGCGGCGCGCCCTGGTGCATCAGCGCCTGGGCCCAGGCATTGTTGGCGGCGACCAGTGCGGTGGTGGTGGGCTTGATCTCGCGCGCCAGAAGTTCGGCTTCGCTCACGCCATGCGCGGCCAAGCTGTCGGCAGGAAGGTAGATCCGGCCATTGGGAATGTCCCTGCTCAGGTCCTGCCAGAAATTGATGAGTTGCAGTGCGCTACAGATGCAGTCGCTTTGCCGCAGCGATGCTTCGTCCTTGACGCCATACAGATGCAGCAGCAGGCGGCCGACCGGGTTGGCCGACAGGCGGCAGTAGTCCAGCACATCGGCCTGGCTGGCGTAGCGCTTCTTGACGACGTCCTGTTCAAACGCGCGCAGCAGGTCGTCCAGCAAATTGACGGGCAGGGCAAACTGCCGGATGACGGGTTCCAGGCGCTCGAACACGGCAGGCCATCGTGGCGAGGGGGGCAAGCCGGCGGCGCAGGCCTGCAGGTCGGCGCGGTAGGCCGCAAGGTCGGCCAGCCGGGTGGTGTCGCTGGCATCACCTTCGTCGGCAATGTCGTCTGCGGTGCGCGCAAACCAGTAAATCGCGGCGATGGCGGGCCGCAGGGCGGACGGGCACAGGAAGGACGCGACTGGGAAGTTCTCGTAGTGACTGACGCCCTGGGCAAGGCCGGCCGCAGCGTGGACAGGGCTGTGCTGCGGGTTGGGGGTACTGCCTTGGGTCATGGCGCAGATTGTCGCTTGACAAGGTTGCTGCTTTCTCATAGATTACTAACCAGTCAGTCATTAGTCGATGGCCTATCAGCCTTTACCTTACCAAAATCATGAAAAAAACAATGCTTGCGCTGGGGAGCGCGTCCCTCCTGAGTTCCGTGGTTTTGCTGGCCGGGTGCTCGCCCTCGGCACCGCCTGAAGAGCCGGTGCGTGCGGTCAAGGTGTTGACGGTGGGTGTCAACGCGTTTTCCTCCAGTCATGAATATGCAGGCGAGGTGAGGGCGCAGGTCGAATCCCGCATCGGTTTTCGCGTCGGCGGCAAGATCATCAAGCGCCAGGCCGAACTCGGCCAGCGCGTAAAAGCCGGGCAGGTGCTGGCGCAGCTCGACCCGCAGGATTACAAACTCGCAGCCGATGCGGCCCGCGCCCAGTTGCAGGCAGCCGCCACCAACCGCGACCTCGCCGCCGCAGACTTCAAGCGCTACAAGGAGCTGAAAGAGCAGAACTTCATCAGCGGCGCCGAACTGGAGCGCCGCGAAACCACCCTCAAGGCCGCGCAGGCGCAGTACGAGCAGGCGCAGTCTCAACTGGCCGTGCAGGGTAACCAGGCCAGTTATGCATCATTGGTGGCCGATGTGGCCGGAGTAGTCACGGCGATTGAAGCCGACCCGGGCCAGGTGGTGACGGCGGGTACACCGGTCGTGCGCATCGCTGCCGACGGCCCGCGTGACGTGGTGTTCTCGGTGCCCGAAGACAAGGTCATGTCTTTCAAACCCGGCATGCCGGTCAAGGTGCGCGGCTGGACGCAGGACGCGCAGCTGGCGGCCAAAGTCAGGGAAGTCGGTGCCAGTGCCGACCCGCTGACACGCACCTACCCGGTCAAGGTCTCGCTTGAAGTGAAAGAAACCACGCCGCCGCTGGGCGCGACGGTCTACGTGGTGCCGCAGGGGCTGGCCGGAACGCCGGAAGGCCTGCAGGTCATCAAGCTGCCGACCAGCGCCTTGCGCCAGGAGGGCAAGGCCAGTGCGGTCTGGGTGGTGGACAAAGCCACCATGACGGTGAAGTCACAAACGGTGCAAATCGCCACCGCCGATGGCAATGACGCGGTGATTGCCGCCGGCCTGCAGCCCGGCCTGCTGGTGGTGAGTGCCGGTGTGCATGTGCTGTCGCCCGGGCAAAAGGTCACCATCTACCAGGAGAAAGCGGCTGTACCGCCGCCGCCAGGAGCGCAGACGGCGGTCAACCCCGCTGCAGGCGATGCTGCGGCGGTCAGGCTTGCGGCATCTGCGCCCGCCTCAAAGTAAGCGGGGCTTGGCATGACACAGGCACAGCCTTCCAAAGGTTTTAACCTTTCCAAATGGGCGCTGGACCATCCGGCGCTGACCCGCTACCTCATGGTGGTGTTGATGCTGCTGGGGTTTGCATCCTACTTCCAGCTCGGCCAGGATGAAGACCCGCCGTTTACCTTCCGCGCCATGGTGGTCCGCACCTACTGGCCCGGCGCGACGGCGCAGCAGGTGGCCGAGCAGGTCACCGACAAGCTCGAACGCACACTGCAGGAAGTGCCGTACGCCGACAAGATCCGCAGCTACTCCAAGCCCGGCGAGTCGCAGATCATTTTCCAGATCAAGGATTCCTCCAAACCCGGGGACGTGCCCGCTGTCTGGTACAGCGTGCGCAAAAAGATCGGCGACATGCGCGGCACCTTGCCGGCCGGCATACAGGGACCGTTTTTCAACGACGAGTTCGGTGATGTTTATGGTGTGATCTACGCGCTGGAGTCCGACGGCTTCAGTTATGCAGAGACCAAGGTCTTTGCCGATGATGTGAGGCAGCAGCTGCTGCGCGTGCCCGATGTCGCCAAGGTTGAATTGTTCGGCGCGCAGGACGAAAAACTCTTCATCGAGATTTCGCAAAAACGTCTCGCCCAGCTGGGACTGGACTTCAACCAGGTCCTGCAGCAGCTGGGCCAGCAAAATGCGGTCGAATCTGCGGGCGCGGTGCAGACGCCGCTGGACGTGGTGCAGGTGCGGGTGGCAGGGCAGTTCACCGCGGTGGAGCAATTGCGTGCCATGCCCATACGAGGTGCAACAGGCAGCCAGTTGCAACTGGGTGACTTCGCCGAAATCAAGCGGGGCTATGTCGATCCACCGGCCATCAAGGTGCACCACCAGGGCAAGGAAGTGATTGCGCTGGGTGTGTCGATGGCCAAGGGCGGCGACATTATTTCTCTTGGCAAGTCCCTCAAAGCGCTGTCTGCCAACTTCAGCAAAACCCTGCCTGCCGGCATGACGCTGGTGCAGATCCAGGACCAGCCGACGGCGGTGTCGTCGTCGGTCAACGAATTCGTGCGCGTGCTGATCGAGGCCGTGGTGATCGTGCTGGCGGTGAGTTTCATCAGCCTGGGTTTTCACAAGCGGCCCGAGGGCGCGAATGGGCCGCTGCCCTGGTGGAAGCGCTATTACATTGACATTCGTCCCGGCCTGGTGGTGGGCATCACGATTCCGCTGGTGCTGAGCGTCACCTTCCTGGCCATGCTGTATTTCGGCATCGGGCTGCACAAAATATCGCTGGGCTCGCTCATCATTGCACTGGGACTGCTGGTCGACGACGCCATCATCGCGGTCGAGATGATGGTGCGCAAGATGGAAGAGGGCTATGACAAGGTCCGCGCGGCGACCTTTGCCTATGAAATCACCGCCATGCCCATGCTGACCGGCACGCTGATCACCGCTGCGGGCTTTTTGCCCATCGGCCTGGCCAAATCCACCACGGGCGAATACACCTACGCCATTTTTGCGGTGACGGTGATCGCGCTGGTGCTCAGCTGGATCGTCTCGGTCTACTTTGTGCCCTACCTGGGCACACTGCTGCTCAAAAAGCCGGACCATGTGATTGAAAAAGCACATGACGACCACACGCCTGCCGTGCATGGCGAAGAACACGAGATGTTCGACTCGGCCTTCTACAACACTTTCCGCAAGGCGGTGAACTGGTGCGTGCAGTACCGCTGGATCACCATCGGTGCGACGGTGCTGATGTTTGCGCTGGGCATTGTCGGCATGGGCAAGGTGCAGCAGCAGTTCTTTCCTGATTCGAGCCGGCCGGAGATCATGCTGGACATCTGGTTCCCCGAAGGAACGTCGTTTGCCGCCAACGAGGCCGTGGCCAAACGTGTTGAAGCGCGATTGATGAAAGAGTCGGGCGTCAATTCGGTGAGCACCTGGGTGGGCTCGGGTGTGCCGCGGTTTTACCTGCCGCTGGACCAGGTCTTCCCGCAGTCCAACGTGTCTCAGATGATCATCCTGCCGAAAGACCTGAAACTGCGTGAGTCCCTGCGCATCAGGTTGCCGGCATTGATGGCCCAGGAGTTTCCGGAAGTGCGGGCGCGTATCAAGCTGCTGCCCAATGGCCCGCCCGTGCCATACCCGGTGCAGTTCCGTGTGGTCGGCATTGACCCTGTCGTGTTGCGCGAGCGCGCCGATGAGGTGAAGGCAGTGATGCGCGAGAACACCAATATGCGCGGTGTGAACGACAACTGGAACGAGTCGGTGAAGGTGCTGCGGCTGGAAGTCGACCAGTCCAAGGCGCGTGCGCTGGGCGTGACCAGCCAGTCGATTGCGCAGTCGTCCCGCACCATCCTGGCGGGCACGCCCGTCGGCCAGTACCGCGAAGGCGACAAGCTCATCGACATCGTGCTGCGCCAGCCGCAGGACGAGCGCAACGCCATCACCGACATCGGCAACGCCTACCTGCCCACCGCATCCGGCAAATCGATACCGCTGACGCAAATTGCCAAGCCGGTGTTCACCTGGGAGCCGGGGGTGATGTGGCGCGAAAACCGCGATTACGCCATCACGGTGCAGGGCGACATTGTGGAGGGCCTGCAGGGCGCGACGGTGACCAATGAGTTGTTGCCGAAACTCAATGCCCTCGAGAAAAAATGGCACGACGCAGGGATGAACGGCTACCGCATCCAGGTGGCGGGCGCCGTGGAGGAAAGCAGCAAGGGCTCGGCCTCCATCGTCGCCGGTGTACCCATCATGCTGTTCCTGACGTTCACGCTGCTGATGCTGCAACTGCACAGTTTCAGCCGGGCGCTACTGGTCTTCCTGACCGGCCCGCTGGGCATTGCGGGTGTTGCCGGTGCGTTGCTGGTGCTGGGCCGGCCCTTTGGTTTTGTGGCGCTGCTCGGGGTGATCGCGCTTATGGGCATGATCCAGCGCAACTCGGTCATCCTGATCGACCAGATCGAGCAGGACCGCGCGCGCGGTGTGCCGGCCTGGGATGCGATCGTCGAGTCGGCGGTGCGGCGTCTGCGGCCCATCGTGCTGACCGCTGCGGCCGCCGTGCTGGCCATGATTCCGCTGTCACGCAGCGTCTTCTGGGGCCCCATGGCCGTCGCCATCATGGGCGGGCTGATCGTGGCGACCGTGCTCACGCTGCTGGCCTTGCCGGCCATGTACGCCGCGTGGTTCAGGGTGAAACGCGAACCGCCGGCCGAGCCTTCGGCAGCCTGAAAAGGGCTGTTTGGGAGGTCTGCCTTTACAGGCTAAAATAGCGGGCTGACCGATTTCAGGCGGGAGTCAGGTCCGGCCCTTGGGACAATTCCAGGGTTCGGCCTTATTCCCGTTTTCTGTTTCCGGCGCGCGGGTGGCGAAATTGGTAGACGCACCAGGTTTAGGTCCTGACGTCCGCAAGGATGTGGGGGTTCGAGTCCCCCCCCGCGCACCACCCCTGAGATTACTGGCTTGCCGACCCCAAATCGATGACCGGCTGCCTTTGTTTGACTGACTTATTCGTTTTTTAGGAGCCCACCATGGCCGTGAATGTTGAAACCCTCGAAAAGCTGGAACGCAAGATCACCCTGACGCTGCCTGTCGGCACCATCCAGTCGGAAGTGGACACCCGTTTGAAGAAGCTGGCCCGCACCGTCAAGATGGACGGTTTCCGTCCAGGCAAGGTGCCGATGAATGTCGTGGCCCAGCGCTATGGCTACTCGGTCCACTACGAAGTCATGAACGACAAGGTCGGCGAAGCCTTTGCCACCGCCGCCAACGAAGCCAAGCTGCGTGTGGCCGGCCAGCCCCGCATCAGCGAAAAAGAAGGCGCGCCTGAAGGCGACCTGCAGTTCGACGCTGTGTTCGAGGTGTACCCCGAAGTGAAGATTGGCGACCTCGCCACCGCTGAAATCGAAAAAGTCAGCGCCGATGTGAGCGATGCCGCCATCGACAAGACCCTGGACATTCTGCGCAAGCAGCGCCGTACCTTCGCGCAGCGTGCAGCCGATGCACCTGCCCAGGACGGTGACCGCGCCACCATCGACTTCGAAGGCAAGATCGACGGCGAACCATTTGCCGGCGGCAAGGCCGAAGACTTCCAGTTCATCATCGGCGACGGCCAGATGCTCAAGGAATTCGAAGAAGCCGTGCGCGGCATGAAAAACGGCGAAAGCAAGACCTTCCCGCTGAGCTTTCCTGCCGACTACCACGGCCAGGAAGTGGCCGGCAAGCAGGCCGACTTCCTCGTCACTGTCAAAAAGCTCGAAGCAGCACACCTGCCTGAAGTCAATGAAGCACTGGCCAAGTCCCTGGGCATTGCCGATGCGACAGTTGAAGGCCTGCGCGGCGACATCAAGAAAAACCTCGAGCGCGAAGTCAAGTTCCGCGTGCTGGCCCGCAACAAGAACGCCGTGATGGACGCGCTGGTCAGCAAGGCCGAACTCGACCTGCCCAAGTCAAGCATCCAGGCCGAACTGGACCGCATGATTGAAGCGGCCCGTGCGGACCTGAAGCAGCGCGGCGTCAAGGATGCCGACAAGGCCCCGATTCCCGACGACATCTTCCGTCCACAAGCTGAAAAGCGTGTGCGCTTGGGCCTGGTGGTCGCCGAACTGGTGCGTGCCAATGAACTGCAGGCCAAGCCTGACCAGCTCAAGGCCCACATCGAAGAACTCGCCGCCAGCTACGAAAAACCACAGGATGTGGTTCGTTGGTACCTGAGCGACAACCGCCGCATGGCCGAAGTCGAAGCGGTTGTCATTGAAAACAACGTGACCGATTTTGTATTGTCGAAAGCCAAGGTCAGCGAAAAAGCGGTGTCCTTCGACGACCTGATGGCCCAGAACTAACCGGTTCCTGAACCTGAAAATATGGGGTTTGTGCCCGGCTTGAAGTCCGGCGTACAAGCCCCATTTCTTTTTGGTTACAGTAGCCCTTAATCCCAAGTCAATCCCAAGCTTCTCTGGAGAAAACAATGGTCAGAAACAGTATTTACGGCGGCGCACAGGCCTCAGCGCTTGAAACCCAGGGTTTGGGCATGGTCCCCATGGTGATCGAGCAGTCCGGCCGCGGCGAGCGTTCGTACGACATTTATTCACGCCTGCTGAAAGAGCGCGTGATTTTCCTGGTCGGCCCGGTCAATGACCAGACCGCCAACCTCGTGGTGGCGCAGCTGCTTTTCCTGGAAAGCGAAAACCCGGACAAGGACATTTCCTTCTACATCAACTCGCCCGGCGGCTCGGTCACGGCCGGCATGGCGATTTACGACACCATGAAGTTCATCAAGCCTGACGTGTCGACGCTGTGCGTGGGCATGGCGGCCAGCATGGGCGCTTTCCTGCTTGCCGCCGGCACCAAGGGCAAGCGTTTTTCGCTGCCGAACTCCCGCGTGATGATTCACCAGCCTTCAGGCGGTGCACAAGGCCAGGCGACGGACATTGAAATCCATGCCAAGGACATCCTGAAGACGCGTGACCAGCTCAACCGCATTCTGGCCGCCAACACGGGCCAGACCATCGAGAAGATCGAGCGGGACACCGAGCGTGACTATTTCATGTTTGCCGACGAAGCCAAGACCTATGGCGTGGTCGACGAAGTGATTTCCAAACGCCCCTGAAAACGCTGCTGTTTGACCTGAAAAAGGGCGTTTTCTGTAACGGAAAGCGCCCTTTTTATTTGGTTATCATTAGCGAACAGTTTTCTTTTTAAAGGCACCCACGCAATGGCCGAAAAAAAAGGCTCCTCCAGTGAAAAGACTCTGTACTGCTCTTTCTGCGGCAAAAGCCAGCACGAAGTCAAAAAACTGATCGCCGGACCATCGGTCTTTATCTGCGACGAATGTATAGACCTCTGCAACGAAATCATCCGTGATGAGTTGCCCGCCGGCGAAGACGTCCGCGAAACCCGCACAGACCTTCCGACCCCGCTTGAGATCAAGGCGACCCTCGACGGTTACGTCATTGGCCAGGACCCGGCCAAACGAACACTGGCTGTGGCCGTTTACAACCACTACAAACGCCTGCGCCACAAGGACAAGGCCAAGAAGGACGATGTCGAGCTCACCAAGAGCAACATCCTGCTGATTGGCCCGACCGGTTCGGGCAAGACGCTGCTGGCCCAGACGCTGGCGCGCACACTGAATGTGCCGTTCGTGATGGCTGACGCCACGACGCTGACCGAAGCGGGCTATGTGGGTGAGGACGTTGAAAACATCATCCAGAAGCTGCTGCAGAGCTGCAACTATGAAGTCGAGCGCGCGCAGCAGGGCATCGTCTACATCGACGAGATCGACAAGATTTCGCGCAAGTCCGACAACCCCTCCATCACGCGTGATGTGTCGGGTGAGGGCGTGCAGCAGGCGCTGCTCAAGCTCATCGAGGGCACGATGGCGTCGGTGCCGCCGCAAGGCGGGCGCAAACACCCGAACCAGGATTTCCTGCAGGTCGACACCACCAACATCCTGTTTATTTGCGGGGGCGCATTCTCGGGGCTTGAGAAAGTCATCGAGAACCGCACGGAAGCGTCGGGAATCGGTTTTGGCGCTGCCGTCAAAAGCAAAAAAGCGCGCAGCCTGACGGAATCCTTCAAGGACGTCGAACCGGAAGACCTGATCAAGTTCGGCCTGATTCCCGAACTCGTCGGTCGCATGCCTGTGGTTGCCACTCTTGCCGAGCTGACGGAAGACGCGCTGGTGCAGATCCTGACCGAGCCGAAAAACGCGGTCGTCAAACAGTTCAGCAAGCTGCTGGCCATGGAAGGCGTGGACCTTGAAATCCGCCCGTCAGCGCTCAAGGCCATTGCCCGCAAGGCCCTGGCGCGCAAGACCGGCGCGCGCGGTCTGCGCTCCATCCTCGAGCAGTCGCTCATTGACACCATGTTCGATTTGCCCAATGCCAGCAATGTGAACAAGGTTGTTGTGGACGAGTCCACAATTGAAGAAAACAAGGCGCCGCTGCTGGTGTATCACGAGGCAGCGAAAAAAGCCTGAGCAAAGGTAGGGCGGGGGATTTCGGCCGGTTGAAAAGCTGCGATTCCTCCCCATTTTGGAAGTTACTGTGTTTAGCCTTGCCCTGAAAACCCGATTTGGGGCTTGTTTTTAAGGGTTATATGTCCGGACAAACTTCACTGCCTTCCACCCCCATCGACTTGCCCCTGTTGCCCCTGCGCGACGTGGTCGTGTTTCCGCACATGGTGATCCCGCTGTTCGTTGGTCGCCCCAAGAGCATCAAGGCCTTGGAGTCGGCCATGGAAGCCGAGCGCCGCATCATGCTGGTCGCGCAAAAGGCTGCGGCCAAGGACGAGCCATCGGTTGAGGACATGTTCGAGGTCGGTTGCGTCGCGACCATCCTGCAATTGCTGAAGCTGCCTGACGGCACTGTGAAGGTGTTGGTCGAAGGCCAGCAGCGCGCCACCGTCAACAAGATTGAAGATGGCGAAAATCACTTCACCGCCAACGTTACGCCGATTGAGGCAGTGGTGGTGGCAGTCGACAAGACCAGCGAGATCGAAGCGTTGCGCCGCGCGGTGATGCAGCAGTTTGACCACTACGTCAAACTGAACAAAAAAATCCCGCCTGAAATCCTGACCTCCATCTCCAGCATCGATGATGCGGGTCGCCTGGCCGACACCATCGCGGCACACCTGCCCCTGAAGCTGGACGCCAAGCAGGTGATTCTTGACCTGTCAGGCGTCAAGGAACGCCTTGAAAACCTCTATGAGCAGCTTGAGCGCGAAGTCGACATCCTGAACGTCGACAAGAAAATCCGTGGCCGCGTGAAGCGGCAGATGGAAAAGAACCAGCGCGACTTCTACCTGAACGAGCAGGTCAAGGCCATCCAGAAGGA
>JAZKDR010000026.1:0-61616 GCA_040387435.1 Pseudomonadota bacterium | reverse complement strand
GCGCCTCCAGCCCCGGCACGCGCCTGTCGGGCGGCGAGCAGCAGATGCTGGCCGTCGCACGCATTTTGCGTACCGGCGCACGCCTGCTGCTGCTCGATGAAATCTCCGAAGGCCTGGCACCCGTCATCGTGCAGAAGCTGGCCGAGATGATCCTCACGCTCAAGGCCAAGGGCTACACGATTGTGCTGGTCGAGCAGAACTTCCGTTTTGCCGCACCGCTGGCCGACCGCTTCTACGTGATGGAGCACGGCCGCATCGTCAAGCAGTTCAACCAGAGCGAGCTCAAGGCCAATATGGGCATGCTGCAGGAATACCTCGGCGTTTGACCACACAGCGCATCTTTTTTCACTCCCCCTTTCACCACAACCCCGCTAACAGGAGACATCCATGAAACTCAAATTCAAAGCACTCGCCGCCGCCATGGCACTGGGCGTTGTCGGCGCCGCCACCGCACAAGGCACCGGCCCGATCAAGATCGGCATCATCACCGACATGTCCAGCCTGTACGCCGACATCGACGGCCCGGCCGGCGCGGAAATGATGAAGTGGGCCGTAGCCGACTTCGGTGGCAAGGTGCTGAACCGCCCCGTCGAAGTGCTGAGCGCCGACCACCAGAACAAGGCCGACGTGGCCTCGTCCAAAGCCCGCGAATGGATCGACAAGGACGGCCTGCAGATGCTGCTGGGCGGCACCAATTCCGGCACCGCGATCGCGATGTCCAAGGTCACGACCGAAAAGAAACGCCCCTTCATCGCCATCGGCCCCGGCTCTGCCCGCCTGACCAATGAAGACTGCTCGCCCTACACCGTGCACTACGCCTACGACACCGTGTCGCTGGCCAAGGTGGCAGGCACCGCGCTGGTCAAGGCCGGCAACAAGAGCTGGTACTTCCTGACGGCTGACTATGCTTTCGGTTACTCACTGGAAGGCGACGCTTCCAACGTGGTCAAGGCCAACGGCGGCACCGTGGCCGGCGCCGTGCGCCACCCGCTGAATGCGTCTGACTTCTCGTCCTTCCTGCTGCAGGCGCAGTCGTCCAAGGCACAGATCCTGGCGCTGGCCAATGCCGGCGGCGACTTCACCAACGCCATGAAGGCGGCCAAGGAATTCGGCATCGGCAAGACCATGAAGGTCGCCGGCCTGCTGGTCTTCATCAACGACGTTCACAGCCTGGGACTGGGCAACACCGAAGGCCTGCAACTGGCCGACAGCTGGTACTGGAACCAGGACGACGCCTCACGCAAGTTTGCCAAGCGTTTCTTTGACAAGTACAAACGCATGCCTTCCAGCCTGCACGCTGCTGATTACTCGGCCACCACGAACTACCTGAAGGCCGTGCAGACTGCCGGCACGACGGATGCGGACAAGGTCATGAGCACGCTCAAGGGCATGAAGATCGACGACTTCTACAACAAGGGTCAGATCCGCGCCGACGGCCGCATGATCCACGACATGTACCTGTACCAGGTCAAGAGCCAGAAGGAATCCACCACGCCTTGGGACTACTACAAGATGATTGCCAAGGTTCCTGGCGATCAAGCGTTCACGACGGTTGCCGAGTCCAAGTGCTCGCTGATCAAGAAATAAGCTGAAAAGTAAAAAGTAAAAAAACGGAGAAGGCTGGAGAAGAACGAGGGTTGACGCCAGCCGGCCATGGTTGCATGACCGGCTGGTTTTGATTCCGTCCTTCATCCGGTGCACAGCCAGGCAACTATGGAAATTTTCGGCATCCCCCTGCAAGCGTTCATGGGCCAGCTCATGCTGGGCCTGGTCAACGGCGCGTTCTACGCGATGTTGAGCCTGGGCCTTGCCGTGATCTTCGGCCTGCTGGGCATCGTCAACTTTGCGCATGGCGCGCTCTACATGCTGGGCGCGTTCGCGGCCTGGATCATGCTGGACCAGTTCGCCATCAACTACTGGCTGGCGCTGGTGCTCGCGCCCCTGGTGGTAGGCATTCTCGGCGTCATCATTGAACGCCTGTTTCTCAAGCACCTGTACAAGCTCGATCCGCTGTATGGCCTGCTGCTGACATTCGGCCTGGCGCTGGTTCTGGAAGGTGTGTTCCGGGAAATCTACGGCGCATCCGGCCAGAACTACAACGTGCCCGAGCTGCTCTCCGGCGCGACCAATCTCGGCTTCATGGTTCTGCCCAACTACCGGGCATGGGTCGTGCTGGCCTCGCTGGTCGTCTGCCTGGGCACCTGGTACCTGATCGAACGTACACGCCTGGGCGCCTACCTGCGCGCAGGCACTGAAAACGCGCCGCTGGTGCAGGCCTTCGGCGTCAACGTGCCGCTCATGGTCATGCTGACCTATGGTGCCGGCGCTGCCCTTGCCGGGCTGGCCGGTGTGCTGGCCGCGCCCGTCATCCAGGTCAACCCGCTCATGGGCTCCAACCTGATCATCGTGGTGTTTGCCGTGGTCGTGATCGGCGGCATGGGCTCCATCCTCGGCTCGGTCATCACCGGCCTGGGCCTGGGCATCATTGAAGGCCTGACCCGGGTGTTTTACCCGGAGGCTTCCAACATCGTCGTGTTCGTCATCATGGTGATCGTGCTGATGTTCAAGCCCGCCGGCCTGTTTGGTAAAGAGGCTTGACCATGAACACACCCGCCGCCATTCCTGTCACCACGCCCGTCAACAATCCCGTGACATCCACTTCAAACACCCTGGTGGACAAAGCCGCCAAAATCACCCGCATCACCTATCTGGTGCTGCTGGCTTTTGCGCTCGTGGCACCTTTTCTGGGGCTGTACCCGGTCTTCGTCATGAAGATGCTGTGCTTCGCCCTGTTTGCCTGCGCCTTCAATTTGCTGCTGGGTTTTACCGGCCTGCTGTCGTTCGGCCATGCCGCCTTCTTTGGCTCTGCCGCCTACGTCACGGGCTGGCTCATCAAGTCCATGAACTGGACGCCTGAACTGGGCGTGCTTGCAGGCGCGATTGCCGCCGGCCTGATCGGCCTGCTGGTCGGCCTGGTCGCCATCCGCCGCCAGGGCATTTACTTCGCCATGATCACACTGGCAATCGCGCAGATGATCTACTTCGTCTGTCTGCAGGCGAGCTTTACCGGCGGTGAAGACGGCTTGCAGGGCGTGCCACGCGGCAAGCTGTTCGGCCTCTTTTCGCTCGAGTCAGACGTCTCCCTCTACTACGCCGTGGTCGTGGTTTTTGTGGCCGGCTTCCTCTTCATCTCGCGCATCGTGCACTCGCCTTTTGGCCAGGTGCTCAAGATGATTCGCGAGAACGAGCCGCGCGCCATCTCATTGGGCTACAACGTCGACCGCTACAAGCTGCTGGCCTTCGTGCTGTCAGCCGCGCTCGCAGGACTGGCCGGTTCGCTCAAGACGCTGGTGATGGGTTTTGCCACGCTGTCCGATGTGCACTGGTCGATGTCGGGCGAGGTGATTTTGATGACGCTGCTGGGCGGCGTCGGCACCTTCTTCGGCCCGGTCATGGGGTCCGGCATCGTGATTGCGTTGCAGAACCTGCTGGCCGACAAGGTCGGCTCCTGGGTCACCGTCATCATCGGTGTGATCTTTGTGCTGTGCGTGCTGGCCTTCCGCAAGGGTGTGGTCGGCGAGGTACTGGCTTTCAGGGAACGCAGGCGTCAGGCGGCGATTGAAGAGGCCAAGGCACACTGAAGCGCACAACAGCAACACCACAAAAAGCGCCTCGAGGGCGCTTTTTTCATGTGCGTTCAGAACCCGTCTGTCGACAGTGCGTAGGGCACATGCTGCGGCACGACCAACTGGCCCTGGCTGTTGGGAACGGCCTGGATGCTGATGACGGGCTGAGCCGCCGTGACATTGCCGAAGATCGTCGCGAATGCGATATCGGCCGCATCTCGCCCGGTCGCAAAACGCGCAAAGCCCATGGGAATGGCGGTGCCCGAGGGGTCGAAGATGTACCAGCGGTCACCGAGGAACACCTCGACATAGGCATGAAAGTCCGGCGGGCCGAGGATGGGATCGGCGCCGTAATCCATGCCGCTGGCCATGCGCGCCGGCAGGTTGGCAGCGCGGCACAACGCAATCATCAGGTGTGCAAAGTCGCGGCACACACCCACCCGGTCAACGATGGTGTCGAGTGCAGAGGTGTTGCTGTTCGTGGTGTTGCCCTGAAACCGCACCTGGCGTTTGACCCAGTCGCAGATGGCGGTGGCGCGGTTGTAACCCAGTGGCAAATGGCCGAACTCCTGGTTTGCCAGCGTCAGCAGGCGGTCCGACTGGCAATAGCGGCTGGGGTACAGATAGGTCAGCACCTCGCCCGGCAGGTCTTGCGGGCTGAGCTCGGGCAACTGCCCGGTATGCGCCTCGTAGTGCACCAGCTCGACGGTGGCGTTGTAGCGCATGGTCAGCAGGCCCGGGTTTGCGCGCAGGCGCAAAAACCGGCTTTGTGTGGCCGGGTCTGTGTAGGTGGTGTAAGGCACGTTCTGGCTAAAGCCCAGCGTCTCATTGACCACAATCTGGCGCGGTGTGTAGGCGGCCTGGATGTTGAAAATGAAATCGCAGGGATTGTCAAAAATCTCGTAGCCAAGTTCTGTTGAAAATTCGAGCCGGACCATGGTGCCTTCGGAGTGTTGTTGGGTCGGTGCAGCAATGGCTTTGCCGGTTGGCGTCAATGGCCTGCCACGCCTGTTGGCGGGCACCGCACCTGTACAGACCACCGATTAGGCAGCCAAAAGCAGGGGTGAAACGCAAGTGGCGGCACTGGCTGTACAGCAATGCCCCAGCGAGCCGACAGGACGTCGGCGGAACTGCCTACACGGCGGCAGTTTTGGCCTAGATGACCTTGACCGCGCGCCCGATGAACTGGATGGGCCCCGTCGGTTTGTTGATGGGCGAACCGTTCACAGGCTCCAGCGTGAGCTCGAACAGCTGGTTGGGCTGCAGCGGTGGGAGTTTGTCGAGCGGTATCTGTATCGTCTGGCCGGGCTTGACCAGGCCCAGCGACACGGGGCCGCTCCAGTTGTCGCCCTTGGTCCAGAACTGCAATGATTTTTCAGCCGGGACCGGCGTGTCGGCCAGCGGGATGAGGCTCAGCTGTTTCGGGCTGCTCGCCTGTATGACCCACCCGGGGGCCTTGTCCTGCGGTGCGACCAGCACCACCATGTATTGCGGGGCTCCTGCCGAAGGCACGCCAATGCGCGTGACCAGCACGGCAGCCATCACGGCGGCGGCGGCAAAGCCGGTACCTGCCAGGCCGCGCCAGAGCTTCACGCTGTTCCACCAGCTTTCCGTTGCGGCAGCGATGGGTGTGGGTTTTGCCGCCTTCGCGGCGTTTTGCCCAATCGTGTTTTCAATGCGTTGCCAGAGTTGCGCAGACGGCTCGACGGGTTCGGCCAGCGATGCCAGCGGCAACAATCGCTCCTGCCAGTTCTGCACTGCGGTGCGCAGTTCCGCATCCAGCGGCAGGCGCGCTTCGACGTCGCGGCGCTGGGCAGCCGACAGCGTGCCAAGCACATAGCCCGAGGCGAGGTCGTGCATGTCGTTCATGCCATGCACTCCTTGAGGGAGCCCATGCCGCGTTTGATCCAGGCCTTGACGGTCCCCAGCGGCGTTTGCGTGCGTTCAGCAATCTCGCCATGCGAGCAGCCATCCACGTAGGCGTAAAGAATGCAGTTGCGCCGGGCGGGTTCCAGCTTCGACAGGCAATCGTTGAGCTTGCCGAGGTTGGCGCGAAACTCAAAGGCGTCCGTCATCTGGCCGTAAGCGTCCATCGAACTTTGTGCGTCCAGCGCTTCGGCGGTTTCTTCATCGACCGACACTTCGCGCGCGCCGTTGCGCACGGCGTTGAAGGCGAGGTTGCGGGTCACGCTGTAAATCCAGCCGCGGCCCGACCCAAGGGCCGGATCGAACGTGGCGGCCTTGCTCCAGATGTTGACGAAGGCATCGTGCAGGATGTCTTCGGCCTGCTGGCGCTGCCTGACGATGCGCAGGGCGACGCCGAGAAGCAGGCGCGCTTCCTGTTTGTACAGGTTTTGAAATGCGGAACGATCGCCTGCGGCACACGCCTGCAGGGTTCGTTCGTAGTCGAAAGTGTCGGTGGCAGCGGGCAGGGTTGTCACTGGATCTGTCGGCCTGGTCGGCTTCGTGCGCATGAAGCGGTGAAACAAACCCGCAGGCCCAGTGGCGCCGCGCGGGAAATCAATCACGCCGATATTAGCCGAAGGACAGGCGGGCAAGCCAGGCTTTTGCGCGCCGCAGGAGCGGCCCGCGCCCTGCTGCCCCACACATTCAAAGGTCTCAGGCACGGCGGCCATACGGATGGTCACGGCCGCCGTCCCGATGTTTCAGCTGCGGCTTACGCAGCTTTCCAGAAGATGTAGTCGGCCTGGTACTTCACGATTTCCTTGGCGCCCTTGTTGGCAGGGCTGCAAACCGTCGCAGGTGCCACGCCACCCTTGAGTGCAACGCGCTGGATGTGGGTCACGCCGGTCATCGCGCCGCTGCCCATGGCCGGATTGGCCTTGACCAGCTGGTAAGGCAGGTTGCCGGCGCCGGAAGGTGCCACGGCGAGCTGGGTGGCGGTCAGCTTGGAGCCGTCCATCGATTCCCAGGTAGCGGGCGGGCCGTAGTACTTGCCGACCTGCTTGCCGCTGCGGTCGTTGAGGACGGCGTTCGGGCCGACAAATACCCATTCGGTCATGCCGGGGGCGTTGGCCTTGTCGCGGCATTCATAGGTGATATCGCCCACACCGACGGTTTCCATGGCGACGCGGTTGCCGGCCGGCACCTTGATGGTGTCGGGCAGGCCGTCCTGCGAGAACATCATCGGCTGCATGGAACCACAAGCGGTCAGCAAGGCGGCGGCGGACGCTGCGGCAAGAATCGAGAGGCGTTTGATTGACATGGAGGACTCCAAAAGTGTTGTTGAGCGAAAGAAAACAGGTCGCAGCTTTTGAACGCTGCTACATGTACTACACGCCAGACTTCGTTTTGGATGCAGTTTCCCGAAAATTATTTTTCGGCGGGCGGATCACCGACCGACTCAGGCCCGGCATCGGGGCGGGACGGCACCGCCTCCAGCGGCTCGGCAGCGCCCGCAGAGCCCTCGCGCCTGTCGTATCGCCAGTAAACGTAGAGCGCCGCCCAGACGGCTGCCGTGGCCAGCAGCTTCCACCAGTCCATGAGCCAGTCCAGCCAGGTCGTCTCGCCTGCGCCCGACCAGACCTCGACGCGAACCCGCTCCAGCCGGATGTTGCGGACATCGCCCAGACGCAGCGACAAGGCGACCAGCCGGCCATCTTCCAGGCTGGCGGGCTCCGAAGCAAGCACCAACTGCAGGAACTCGCCTTTCTTGGCGCCCGGCTCACCCAGCGCCGGCATCACCCCCGGTGCGCCGCCCCACGCCAGTTGCCAGCGCGCAGCCACGTCCTCGCTTTCAATGGCGGCACCCAGCATCCTGATCACCAGGGTGTAGGGGCCCGCGCCCGCCGCAGTACGAAATTCCGACCCCGTCCAGGCGGGAATGCCCGCCAGGGTTTCGGTGCGTCCGACAGACTGGCCATGCGCGACAAGGTTGTACTGGTCCAGCAAGTCGGCCGGCAACTCATAGGAGCGCACCAGGGCCTTGCCGTAGCGCGACGGCGCGTCCTGCGCCGCCGCCGGGCTTTGGGCCAGCATTGCCGCGCACAGGCAAAGGCACCAGGCCGCCCAACGCACCAAAAGCACCTCAGGCCTCGTCCATAAAGCGCACCTTCACGCTTTTGCCCTTGACGCCGCCGTTGGCGAGCTTGAGCTGCGCCTGGCTGGCGAGCGCGCGGTCCACCGCCACATAGGTTGAAAACTCATTGACGTTGATCTTGCCGACCTGCTCGCGCGTGAACGGCGGGATGTTCCCGGCCTCGCCTGTCAGCGCACCCAGCACATCACCCGCGCGGATTTTTTCCTTGCGGCCGCCCACAATCTGCAGCGTGATCATGGGCGGCAGCAGCGGCTCGTTGCTCGCCGGGGTCAGTTCGGTCAGCTTGTGCCATTCGGACTCGGCCTTCTGCAGCACCTCGATCTTGCCGACATAACCCATCTCGTCCATGCTGGCCAGGCTGATGGCCCAGCCCTCTTCATCGGCGCGGCCGGTGCGGCCTATGCGGTGGATGTGCACTTCGGCATCGGGCGTGACATCCACATTGATGACCATGGCCAGCTGGGCGATGTCCAGCCCGCGTGCGGCGACATCGGTGGCCACCAGCACGGAGCAGCTGCGGTTGGCAAACTGCACCAGCACCTGGTCGCGCTCACGCTGCTCCAGTTCGCCAAACAGCGCCAGCGCACTGAAGCCCTGCTCTTTCAGGTAGGCCACCAGTGCCCGGCATTGGGACTTGGTGTTGCAAAACGCCAGCGTGCTGGCCGGGCGAAAGTGCCTGAGCACCTGCGCCACCGCGCCCAGCCGCGCCTCGTCGTGGTCGCTGTCGGGCACCTGGTACCAGCGCTGCTGGATCTTGGTTTTTTCATGCTGCGCCTGCACCGTGATGGTCTGCGGCGTTTTCATGAACTGCTGGCTGAGTTTGGCGATGCCTTCCGGGTAGGTGGCCGAGAACAGCAGGGTCTGGCGTTCTTTCGGGCACTGTTTGGCGACGGTGGCGATGTCTTCAAAAAAGCCCATGTCCAGCATGCGGTCGGCTTCATCGAGCACCAGCGTGTTGAGCGCCTCGAGGTTCAGGTGGCCACGCGCCAGGTGGTCCATGATGCGGCCGGGCGTGCCGACCACGATGTGGGCCCCGTTCTCAAGACTGGCGGTCTGGTTGCGCAGCGGCACACCGCCGCACAGCACCACCACCTTGACGTTTTCTTCAGCGCGCGCCAGCCGGCGTATCTCGGTCGCGACCTGGTCGGCCAGCTCACGCGTGGGGCACAGCACCATGGACTGCACGGCAAAACGCCGCGCATTGAGGTTGGCCAGCAATGCAATGCCGAAGGCCGCGGTCTTGCCGCTGCCGGTCTTGGCCTGGGCAATCAGGTCCTTGCCGAGCAGGGCCACCGGCAGGCTGGCCGCCTGAATCGGCGTCATCTGGAGGTAGCCCAGCTGCTTCAGGTTGGCCAGCACATGGGCCGGCAGGGAGAGCGCGCTGAAGTCGGCAGGGGCATTAGAGGCAGTAGTCATGCCCCGATTATCGGTGGCCGGGCCCAAGCGGACGCCAGCAAAGACCTTATTCCGGCCAGCGCCCTGTGCCCGCAAGCACCGGCGACAGCGATGCAGGCCCCCAGCGCAGGGGCAACGCCGCCTCGATTCGCCGCATGGCCGTGACATGAAAGCGCATCAGCCGCTGTGCGCCTTCGAACGCCGACAGCTCCGGTCCGCTCCACACAATCTCTGCCGCCACCGCCAGGTACAAGAGGTCGCCAGACTCAAAGTCGATGAAGAGCAAGCCTGCACGGGGATGCACGGCAATATTGCCCAGCGTGTTGAAGAAAAAGTTGCCGGCAAAGTCGGGCACGGTCAGGGTGCCGTCATCATCGACCCGCACAAAACCCGGTTTTCCGCCGCGATGCGACACGTCGACTCCACCGGCACGGCCAGCATCCTGACCCGTATAAGACGTGGCAATAAACAGCGTATCCGCGCCCTGTATGAGGCGGCGCGCTGCGGCATCGAGCAGATTGCCGTCATGACTTTGCAAAGCTGCTGGCCGGCTGGCGTACACCGGCTCACGTGCCTGGATGTATTTGGGGCAGTTGCCAAAACTCTGCTCGACGTGCACGTCAAATCCCGCATCGCTCACCGCGTGTACCAGGCCATTCATGCGGTTGCGCCTGCGCGTGTGCGGCTCGAGGCCGAGCAGCCCGATGTGCGCGCCGTCCACCAGCGTGCCCTGCAAGGGGTCCCCGTCGATGGGCGCGACTTTCAGTGTCAGGGTCTGCGGATTGGGCGAACGGATAAACCCGGGCGGCGCAGCGAGCACCGACGCCCAGGGCTGGCCCGCCGCGTCCACGCTGCCCGCAATCACAAACGGCAGCTGCTCAAAAAATGCCCGGTGCTGGTCGGGCATGAAGTCACGGATCACGCGGGGACCGATGTCCGCGAGTTTTTCACTGAGCCCGGCACCCACGCGCTCCTGAACGGCACGTTCGCCCTCGTGAAAGGTCGGCAGCGTCATGCGGCCAGCCCTATGGCGGTTTTGACCATGGGCACAAAACGCGGCAAGGCTTCGATGCGCGCCAGCCAGGCCCGCACCTTCGGATAGGCATCGAGCGAGACATTGCCTTCGGGCGCATGGGCCGTGTAGCTGTAATTGGCGATGTCGGCGAGTGTCGCTTTGTCCCCGGTGAGAAAGGCAGAGATGGCCAGTTGCTGCTCCATCACCTTGAACAGCGCATGCGCCCGTGCAATGGCTTCATCGGGGTTGGCAGGTGACTTGAACAGCTGGATCACACGGGCAGCGGAGGGCCCAAACGCGAGCGGCCCTGCGGCGACGGACAGCCAGCGCTGTACACGGGCGGCCGCCACCGGCGCGCTGGGCAGCCATTGCTCCGCATCCTGCGCATAACGGCGTGCGAGATACACCAGGATGGCGTTCGAGTCGGCCAGTGTGACATCGCCGTCCTCGATCACCGGCACCTGGCCAAAAGGGTTCATCGCCAGGAAGTCCGGCTTTTTGTGCGCGCCACTCAACAGGTCGACATCGACCAGCTCAAACGGCAAACCCAGAAGGGACATGAAAAGTTCGACCCGGTGCGAGTGGCCCGAGATGGCAGCGCGGTACAGCCTGATGCTTTGCGACGGGCCGGGTTGAGGTAACTGGTTGGACATGTGCGCCTTTCGGTTGCGGGTGAATGGAAGGGTTTGAATAAATGGAACGGCTTGCTGGAATGCCCTGATTCTGTTTCAACCGATTGAATGAATAAATGGCCTGAAATGGATTTAACTGCTCCATTTAACGGTTTAATCCAAATCCTGATTTACCATGCCGCATGGACAAACTCCGGGCCATGCAGGCTTTCACACACATCGCCGACGAAGGCAGCCTCACGGCTGCGGCGCGCGTGATGTCGTCCTCGCTGCCGGCCATGGTGCGCACCCTCGCGGCGCTTGAAGCCCACCTGGGTGTGCGGCTGTTCAACCGCACCACACGCCGCATCGCACTGACGGACGAGGGCCGCCGTTACCTTGAGCGCTGCCGCGAGGTTCTGGGTGCCGTGCAGGACGCCGAAGAATCACTCGCCGACCAGGGCGGCGAGCCCCGCGGCCAGCTGGTCGTGACCGCGCCCGTGCTTTTCGGCCAGATGTACGTCGCGCCAGCCGTAACGCGTTTTGTGCAGCGCTATCCCGAGGTCAATTGCAGGTTGCTGCTGCACGACCGCGTGGTCAACCTGCTGGAAGAAGGCGTGGATGTCGGCGTGCGCATAGGCGCACTCGAAGACTCCACCCTGATCGCGCAATCGGTGTTCAGCATTCGCCGCGTGGTGGTGGCCAGCCCCGCCTACCTGCGAAGGCAGGGCATACCCAAACACCCGCGGGATCTGGCACAAGGCAATTGCGTGCGTTTCAGCGGCCCCAGCGGGCCGTGGTGGACCTTTCATGACAAGGGCAAGACATTTACCGTACCGGTGACCGGCAACCTGGAATTCAACAATGCCGCCCCGGCTGTCGATGCCTGCGTCGCCGGGGCGGGTTTTGGAATGTTCATCTCGTACCAGGCGGCACCCTATGTGCTGCAGAAAAAACTGAAGGTGGTGCTGGAAGATTTCGAGCCGCCCAAACGGCCGGTGAGCGTCGTCTACCCCCATGCACGCCTGCTGCCGTCGCGCACAAAACTGTTTATTGAATGGATGAAACACGAGTTGTCACAACTCAGCCGCACGGCGCTTGCGACGCGCGGCACACCATAACCCCATTCTGAAAAATTTATCGGCCGGTGGTAACGTCAACACATGAGAGACACGGGAAACAAGGAACACCCCATGCAGAATTTTGACTTTGACCTGTTTGTCGTCGGCGGCGGCAGCGGTGGCGTACGCGCCGGACGCATGGCCGCACAGCGCGGTGCCAGGGTCGCGCTGGCCGAGGTGGCTGACATGGGCGGCACCTGCGTCAACGTGGGTTGCGTGCCGAAAAAGCTCTACAGCTACGCCGCGCACTTTGCCGAATCGTTCGAAGAGTCGCATGGCTTCGGCTGGAAAGGCGAGGCCCCGACATTCGACTGGGACACGCTCAAGACCAACCGGGCGCGCGAGATCTCCCGCCTCAATGGCATCTATGTCCAGCTGCTTGAAAACGCCGGCGTGAAAATCGTCAAGGGCTGGGCGCGCCTGCTCGATGCACACACCGTCGAGATCGACGGCCAGAAGTTCACCTCCAAAAACATCCTGATCTCCACCGGCGGCACCGCCACCGTTCCTGCGGTCGAAGGCCGCGAACATGTCGTCACGTCCGATCACATGTTTGACCTCACGCCCTTCCCCAAGCGCCTGCTGGTGGTCGGTGGCGGCTACATCGCCTGCGAGTTCGCCTCCATCTTCAACGGCCTCGGTTCACAGGTCACGCAGCTGCACCGCGGCGAAATGCTGCTCACGGGGTTTGACGACGATATTCGCGGATTCATCGCCAGCGAGATGAGCAAGACCGGCATCAACCTGCTGCTCAAGACCGAAGTCGAGTCCATCACCAAAACGGCGGACGGCCTGGTCGTCAAGGTCAAGGGCAATGCGGCGAGCTTCACGGTCGACACCGTGCTCTACGCGACGGGCCGTGTGCCGAACGCCAGCGGGCTGGGGCTGGATGCTGCCGGTGTGGCCATGGACGCCAAAGGCGCCGTCAAGGTCAATGCGCACTACCAGACCTCAGTGCCGTCAATCTACGCGCTGGGCGATGTGACGGCGCGTGTGCAGCTCACGCCTGTGGCCACCGGCGAGGCCATGGTGCTGGTCGACCATCTGTTCGGCCCACCGACAGGCAAGAAGCCGCGCCACCTGAGTTACGACTTCATTCCCACCGCCGTGTTCACCCACCCCAATATCGGAACCGTCGGTTTTTCGGAAGCCGATGCGCGCAAGGAGTTCGGCAAGATCACGGTCTACCGCAGCGACTTCAAGGCACTCAAGCACACGCTGAGCGGCAGCACCGAACGCACGCTGATGAAACTGCTGGTCGATGACGCCAGCGACCGCGTGGTGGGCCTGCACATGGTGGGCGCAGAAGCCGGCGAGATTGTTCAGGGTTTCGCCGTGGCCATGAAGGCCGGTGCGACCAAGGCGATTTTTGACAGCACCATAGGCATACACCCGACCATGGCCGAGGAGTTTGTGACCATGCGTGAACCCGTAAAGGCACTTTGACATGCAACATCTTTCACACCTTCGTTTCTCCACGGCAGCCCGTCTCGCCGTCCTTGTCGTCCTTGCAGCCAGCGGCGCTGCATTCGCGTCAACGCCCGCCGCCTGGTCGGACCACGACAAGGAAGTAGCGGCGACCTGCGCCAAGGCCAGTGGCCTGAAAGATGCGCAGCCGGTTGGCACACCCATGGCCTACGACGACCGCGTGGGTTTCACGGCGCTGCTCATCCAGGGCCGCTACCCGCAGCCCCACATGAAAAACCGCGTCGGCCGCGAGTTGTGCCTCTTTGACCGCGAGACCCGTGAGGCCGCCGTCATCGAAGCCGACCAGTTGGGCCTGCGCAGCACCACTCCAGCCACCACACCTGCTCCCGCCAAAAAATAAGAACACTGCATGCCCTACCTGCCAGCCTTCATCGCCCCCAGCCGCTACAACGATCCCGCTGCGGCGCTGGCCCAGGTGCGTGCGATTTACGACGCGCAGATTGCCCATCTGCGCAGCGCGATGCAGCGTTATGTCGCCGGTGAAACCCTGCCCGGCCATGTGCGGGCCTGCTACCCCTTTGTGCGTGTGCACACCGACACCGTGGCGCGCACGCTGGCCGTGCCCGACAGCCCGCAGCTGAGCTACGGTTTTGTCGCCGGCCCCGGCCGCTATGAAACCACGCTGACCCGGCCCGACCTCTACGGCGAGTACTACCTGGAGCAGTTCCGCCTGCTGCTGCAGAACCACAGCGTCGAGCTGGAAGTCGGCACCAGCACCCAGCCCATCCCAGTGCATTTTTCGTTTGCCGAGCACGACCACATCGAAGGCAACCTGAGCGTGGCGCGTCGCACGCTGATGCGTGATGTGTTCGACCTGCCCGACCTCGGCGCCATGGACGACGGCATCGCCAACGGGACCTACGAGCCCAGCCCCGGGGAGCCGCAGCCGCTGTCGCTCTTTACCGCGGCGCGTGTCGACTACTCGCTGCAGCGTCTGCGCCACTACACCGGCACCTCGCCCGACTGGTTCCAGAACTTCGTGCTGTTCACCAACTACCAGTTCTACATCGACGAGTTTGTGCGCCTGGGCCATGAAGCCATGGCCGACCCGGACAGCGAGTACACCTGCTTTGTCGAACCCGGTAATGTGGTCACGCGTCGCAAGGGCCTGGAGGCCCACGCCGGTGACGGGCTCGGCATGGCACCGCCGCGCCTGCCGCAAATGCCCGCCTACCACCTGATGCGCGCCGACCGCACCGGCATCACAATGGTCAACATCGGCGTCGGCCCGGCCAACGCCAAAAACATCACCGACCACATCGCCGTGTTGCGCCCGCACGCCTGGGTCATGCTGGGCCACTGCGCCGGCCTGCGCAACAGCCAGCAGTTGGGCGACTACGTGCTGGCCCACGGCTATGTGCGTGAAGACCATGTGCTGGACGAAGAGCTGCCGCTGTGGGTGCCCATCCCGGCGCTGGCCGAAATCCAGAAGGCGCTGGAGCAGGCCGTCGAAGACGTGACCCACTTCAAGGGCCCGGAGCTCAAACGCATCATGCGCACCGGCACCGTGGCCTCTACCGACAACCGCAACTGGGAGCTGCTGCCCGGCAACCAGCCGCAGCGCCGCTTCAGCCAGAGCCGCGCCGTCGCCCTCGACATGGAAAGCGCCACCATCGCCGCCAACGGTTTCCGTTTTCGCGTGCCCTACGGCACCCTGCTGTGTGTGAGCGACAAACCCCTGCACGGCGAGATCAAGCTGCCGGGCATGGCCAATCACTTCTACCGCGAACGCGTGGACCAGCACCTGCGCATCGGCATACGCGCCATCGAGTTGCTGCGCGCCGAAGGCATCAACCAGCTCCACAGCCGCAAGCTGCGCAGCTTTGCGGAAGTGGCGTTTCAGTAAACCGGCGGGGCTGTTCTGCCAATGCGGCGCCCTTTACTACTAAAAACATAGCTGCTCACGCTCATGTTTAAAGGGCTGGAGCCCGATTTGATGCCCTAAAAAGGGCCATTTCAGGCATTTGAGAGCTGTTTTTCTTGCCCTATGGGCCCGAAAATCGTTTCCTCAGAATTAAAGCGTCATAAATCAGACCCTATAGACTTAAGGACTGATTCAAGAAACATTAAGTCCTCCAGCCACCCACCAGATAATCAGGCGATGCCTTCAGCACACGCCCGGAGCCTGGTTCACATCACCCCGCAAACCCACAACGTCGTCATCGACATGATGTACGCCCGCGCGGGCAACTTCACGGGCAAGGTGATTTACGGATTTTCGGAATGCTTTCTGCACCCGCAGGCCGAGGCGGCGCTGCGCAAGGCGGTGGCGGCTGCCGGAGGCTTTGGCTTTCGACTGAAGATTTTTGACGCCTACCGGCCGCAGCAGGCGCAGGAGGCACTGTGGGACGTTGTACCCGACCCGCGTTATGTGGCCGACCCGGCCATCGGCTCCAACCACACACGCGGCGTCGCGCTGGACCTGACGCTGCTGGATGCACGCGGCCAGGAGCTGGACATGGGGACGCCGGTCGACACCATGACGCCTGCCTCACACCACTTTTACCCTGCCCATTCAGCCAACGTGATGCTCAACCGCATGCACCTGCTGACCATCATGCTGGAAGCCGGTTTTGTGCACCACCCCAACGAGTGGTGGCACTACCAGTTGCCGGATGCGCAGTCGTTTGAGCTGATTGGGCATGAGGCTTTTGCCGCCTGCCTGGCGGCTTGCGGCTGACCTGGTCTGCGATTTCAGCTGCAATAAGGCGGGATAGTTCGTGGTGCATCGACGAGAGGTGCCCTTCACGACCAAGCCGGGGGTAGCCCGGCCTGGTCGTGAACGGCAAATCCTGATTTAGCCTGGCTGCGCGGGCGTGCGGGGCGACCCATCGGCCCCTGACCCAAGTTCAGCACGCATCAAAGGCAAGTGCTGCGGATACGCCCGCTGCATGAAGTCCACCAGCGCCTCCCGCACCTTGCAGCGCAAATCCCAGTTCAGGCTGGAGTTGGCCGACGTCACCAGCACACGCAACTGCATGCTCTTCTCACCGGCCTCGACGACCTGCAGCAGGCACAGGCGCTTGTCCCACTCGCTGGCCGCTTCGCAGGCGCGCTGCGCCGCATCGCGCAAGGGTTGCAGCGGCATACGGTAGTCCACCCACAAAAACACCGTGCCTATGATTTGTGCGCTGGTGCGCGTCCAGTTCTGGAAGGGGTTTTCAATAAACCACTGCAGAGGGATGACGAGGCGCCGTTCGTCCCAGATCTTGAGGACCACATAGGTGCCGTTGATCTCTTCCACCCGTCCCCATTCGCCCTGCACGATGAGCACATCGTCGATGCGCAGGGGCTGCGCCAGTGCCAATTGCAGGCCGGCAATCAGGTTGCTGAACACCGGCCGCGCCGCAATACCCGCGACGATGCCGATGACGCCAGCGGAGGCCAGCAGGCTGGCACCGACCTGGCGTGCACCGGGGAAGGTCATCAACATCAACGACAGGCCCGCCACCAGCACCATGAAGCCGGCAGTGCGTGCCAGCAGACGCGTCTGCGTATGGATGCGACGCGCATTGAGGTTGTCTTCCACCTCCATCGAGTGCTGGGTGGTGATGCCCTGGGCCACGCCGTCAATAGCGCGCAGGCCCAGCCACGTGATGGTGGCCAGCAGCAGCAGGGCATTGCCGTGACGCACCTGCGAGATCAGCGCTACCGTGTCGGGCGCGGCCTGCCAGACAGCCTGCAGCGCAATCAGCGGCAGCACAAAACGACTGGGCCGCCAGCTTCGCCTGGCCACGGCGCTGGCGATCGGCAGGTTGCGCGTCAAGCGCTGGACGACGGCAGCGCCTGCGCGATGCACCACCAGGGCCACCACCACCGCGATCAGTGCGGTGAGCAGCAGGCCCCAGGTTGTACCTTCAAGAAATCCGGGTTCCAGATGTGTCATGCATGAGGGACAAGCCCTGAGGACTCAAGTTCCCTCCAATCACTGCTGATTCAACACTGAAACATCCCGTATCGATCAGCCTGCAGTACGGGGTTTGACCAGCGATGCGGCCTTTTTGGCATTGGTGCGGGCAACTTCGACATCCTTGTCAAAGGCCAGCGCCACGCCCATGCGGCGTTTGAGAAAACTCTCGGGTTTGCCGAACAGCCGGATATCGGAGTTGGGCACACGCAGTGCCTCCGCCACGCCGTCAAACACAATGCCTTTCGCATCGACGCCGCCATAAATCACGGCGCTCGCACCCGGGGTGCGCAGCGCCGTGTTGACGGGCAGGCCCAGGATGGCGCGCGCATGCAGCTCGAACTGGGTCTGCACCTGCGTGCACATGGTCACCATGCCGGTGTCGTGCGGGCGCGGGCTGACCTCGCTGAACCAGACGTCGTCGCCCTTCACAAACAGTTCGACACCAAACACACCCTGGCCACCGAGGTTGTCGGTGACGGCCTTGGCGATGTCGCGGCTCTTCTTCAGTGCGGCTTCGCGCATGGGATGCGGTTGCCAGCTCTCGACGTAATCGCCGCTCACCTGCACATGGCCGATGGGGTCGCAGAAATGGGTTTCAATCTTGCCGTCCGTGCCGAGTGCGCGCACCGTGAGCTGGGTGATCTCGTAATCAAAATCGATGAAGCCTTCAACGATGACACGCCCGTGGCTCACGCGGCCGCCGGCCATCGCGTAGTCCCAGGCTTTCTTCACATCATCAGGGCCGGCAATCTTGCTCTGGCCCTTGCCGGAAGAACTCATCACCGGCTTGACGATGTTGGGGTAACCGATTTTGGAATCGATCGCGGCCTGCAGCTCTTCCAGCGAATCGCAGAACACATAGGGGCTGGTCGGCAGGCCCAGCGTTTCGGCCGCAAGGCGGCGAATGCCTTCGCGGTCCATGGTCAGGCGGGCGGCGCGTGCCGTCGGGATCACGCGCACGGTGCCTGCGGCTTCGAGTTCTTCCAGCATGGGCGTGGCGATCGCTTCGATTTCGGGCACCACGAGCATGGGTTTTTCTTTTTCGACCAGCGCCTTCAGCTGCGCGGGATCGCTCATGGTGATGGTGCGTGCGTGGTGCGCCACCTGCTGGCCGGGGGCGTTGTCGTAACGGTCAACGGCGATGGTTTCAACGCCCAGGCGCTGCAGCGCAATCAGGACTTCCTTGCCCAGCTCGCCCGAGCCGAGCAGCATGACTTTGGTTGCGTTGGGAGACAGGGGGGTGCCGAAGGTGGTCATGGTGTTTATTGATCAGGGTTTGGGGGCAAGGCAAACACTTTACTTCACCCGCCTTGCAGGACGTTCACCGGCTTGCCGGGCGCACCTTGGCACCACTACCGCCACTGCGGCCTTTACCCCTATCAAAACCGGGGCATGCCCCAAAGATGATAATTATTCTCAACAACAAAGACCACCAAAAACGCACCGCAGGAAGGCTTTTTTCATGTCCGCCACACCCGACACCATCGCTCCCCCACCCCGCAAACGCCGACCGCCGCGCCGCGTTGAAGTCACGAACGTGCAGGTGCTCAGCCCGGCCATGCGCCGCATCACGTTCAAGGGCGAAGAACTGGAAGGTTTTGCGCCTGAAACACCGGCCAGCTACATCAAGCTCATCTTCCCGGAACCCGGCCAGGCCGAGCCCGAGCGCCCGCTGCCGGACGCACCGCGCCCCAAGGCCATGCGTACCTACACGCCGCTGGCCGTGCGACCCGATGTGCATGAGGTCGACGTCGATTTTGTGCTGCACGGCGAAGGCCCGGCATCCACCTGGGCCGCGCAGTCCAAAGTGGGACAGGTGCTGTTCCTCATGGGGCCAGGGCCAGGTTATGCGCTGGACACAACCGTAGCCCACCATCTGCTGATCGCCGACGACAGCGCCCTGCCAGCTGTTGAAAACATCCTGGCAGAGCTGCCCGCCACAGCCAGCGTGCGGTTGCTGGTCGAGGTGATCAGCGCCGATGAAGAGCGCCCGCTCAAGACTGCGGCTCAGTTAACGACGCAGTGGCTGCCACGCGGCACAGACCACCGCCATGCAGGCCAGGCTCTTGAAAAAGCCCTGCGAGCGTTGCCCCCCATTGCGGCGGACACCAAAATCTACCTGGCCTGCGAAGCGGCAGCCATGCGGCGCATCCGCCAGCTGCTGGTCGATGAGCTCGGGATCACGCGCAGCAATATCGTGGGTCGCGGTTACTGGAAGCTCGACACAGTGAATCACCCGGATCACGACTATGGCGAGGACAATTAAGACGGCCACTGCCACGCCAGACAGAGATAAAGCCTGACAGTCGGCCTGCAGTGAAGTGGATACCATCAAGGCATGAGCGATTCACTGCTGCGCATCCAGGGCCTGAGCAAACGCTATGGCGAGACCACGGTGGTCGACAACCTGTCGTTTGTCATCGCCCCCGGCGAATGCCTGGGTGTCATCGGCCCCAACGGCGCAGGTAAAACCACCACCATACGCATGTGCCTCGGGTTAACGGCACCCGATGCCGGCGAGATCACCTTCATGCCGGAGGGCGGCGCACTCCGCATGCCGCAAGACGCGCTGGCCATCAAGGCAAAGCTGGGCATCGTCAGCCAGTTCGACAGCCTGGACCCGGATTTTTCGTGCGCCGAGAACCTGCTGGTGTTCGGGCGCTATTTCGGCATGAAGGATGCGGTCATCAGGGAGCGCATTCCCAAACTGCTGGAATTCGCGGCGCTCACACACAAGGCCAACGCCAAACTCAGCGAACTTTCGGGCGGCATGAAGCGCCGCCTGAGCCTGGCCCGCGCGCTGGTCAACGACCCGCAACTCCTGCTGCTCGACGAACCCACCACCGGCCTGGACCCGCAGGCACGGCACCTGATGTGGGAACGCCTGCAGCGCCTGGTGCAACAGGGCAAGTCCATCCTGCTGACCACCCACTTCATGGACGAGGCCGAACGCCTGTGCAACCGCCTGCTGGTGCTCGACCACGGCAAAAAGATGACCGAAGGCACACCGCGCCAGCTCATCGCGGACAACCTGGAGCCTGACGTCGTCGAGGTCTATGGTGCGGGCGCGCTGGAACTGGTCAACTCACCGCTGAAAGCCATGGCCTCACGCACCGAGGTCAGCGGCGAGACGGTATTTTTCTACACACAGGATTCCAGCGCACTCATCAATGCGCTGAAGGCATACCCCAAGCTGCGCACCCTGCACCGGCCCGCGAACCTCGAGGACCTGTTCCTGAAATTGACGGGACGCCAGATCAGGGAAGACGCATGATGTCGGCCAACAACCCCTCCCTCTTTCGCGCGCCGCGCATCAGCATGCGCTGGCTACCCGTCTTCAGGCGCAACCTGCTGGTCTGGCGCAAGCTGGCCATTCCGAGCCTGGTCGGAAATATTGCCGAACCCCTCATCACGCTGGTCGCGTTCGGCTACGGCCTCGGCGCGCTCGTGGGCCAGGTACAGCTGAACGGCACGGCTGTGCCCTACATCCTGTTTCTGGCCAGTGGCTCTATCTGCATGAGCGCGATGAACGCCGCTTCATTCGAGGCGTTGTACTCTGCCTTCTCGCGCATGCAGGTGCAGCGCACCTGGGACGGCATCATGAATGCGCCGGTGCAACTCGACGATGTGGTGTTCGCAGAAATGCTGTGGGCCGCCTTCAAGTCGCTGTTCACCACCACCGTCATCCTGCTGGTCATGCTGGCGCTGGGCATCAGCCATAGCCCCCTGTTGTTGCTCGCGCTCCCGCTGCTGGGGCTGGTCGGCATCACCTTCTCGTGCATCGCACTCATCTTCAATGCGCTGGCCAAGGGTTACGACTTCTTCACCTATTACTTCACGCTCTTCCTCACGCCGACCATGTTCCTGAGTGGCGTGTTTTTTCCGCGTGACCAGTTGCCGGGTGTCATGCGGGTGATCTCCGACTGGTTGCCGCTGACGGCAGCGGTCGAACTGATACGCCCCCTGTTCATGAACCAATGGCCGGCCCACGGCGTGCAGCACCTGGTATTGCTGGTCGCCTATGCGGTGGCCGCGTTCTGGATTGCACTGGCCCTGACACGCAAACGTTTTCGCGGATAGAACACACCATGCAAAAACTCGACGCCGGCTCGCTCAACCAACTGGGTATGGAGCACGAGCACAAAAAGCAAGCCTGCACCTGCCCCCTGCGTCCCACCGGCAACTGGGAGAGTTTCACGGAAGACCGCTGGCCGAAAGAACAAATGGCCGCGCTGGGGACCCTGCGCGACCCGGATGTTTACGAACCGACGCAGGAAGAGTTTCACCCGCAAGGCACACGCTACGCCTCGCCCGATGCGCCCGTGGCGGTGACATTCTTCCCCTACAACGTGTGCGATGTGTACGGCTGCAGCCGATGCAACAAGGTGATGCTTCGTTACACCGAGTTCGGTGGTTATTACGTGGACCACCGGGTGCGCGAGCTCGACCCCAAACTGGTAGGGTAACAAGGCGCCGCAGCGCCCGGACCTGGTTGACTCCGGCTGCAACCGCCTATGCCGGCAGGCCCTCCAGCAACACTTTCCCGGTGTTCGGTCCCGCCGCAGCCGCTTCCAGCGCGCCCCTGAATTCCGACAACGGAAATTTTCCGCGTACCGGCAAATCCAGCTGGCCGTCTGCCAAGGCCTGCCAGATTTGCGCGGCGACCTGGTCGGTCGGCTCCCCGAGCTGAGACAGCCAGTAGTCGATGCCGAAGCCCTTCCACTTCAGATTGCGGTAAATCATGTCTGCATTGCCCACCTGGGCCGCCGTCGCATCCATCACCCCGTAACTCACAATCGTGGCCCCCTGCTTCATCGCCGGGAACACACGCGTGATCGACGAACCGCCCACGCTGTCCAGCAAGGCCGCAATATTCTGACCCGCTGTCTTCGCCAGAATTTCTGCGGCGAGGTCGGCCGAATCTGTAGACACCGCCGGAAAAGGCAGCGGATGTTTCAGCGCACCGCGAATGATGCCAACCACCCGGGCACCTTTGCGCGTGGCCAGCCCATGGACCAGTCGCGCAATGCCCGAGCTTGCAGCATTGACCGCGATCCAGTCGCCGGGCTGTAGCGCGGCTTCGTCAAGCAAGGCCCAGGCGGTCAGCGGATTGAGGGAAAACTGGCAGGCCTTTTCGGCGGTCACGTCCCCGGGGACCACATGGACCTTTGCAACCGGCACGCAGACGTACTCAGCCCACGTCCCCGGATGTCGAAACGCCACGCGCGTACCTGCAGGGAGCGACACACCATCGCCCACTGACACCACAGTGCCGCTGCCTTCCAGGCCTGCGACCTGCGGAAAGGATGGCTTGATGCGGTAACGCCCGCCAATAAACATCATGTCCGCCGGCTGGATGGGCCTGGCCTCGACGCGAACCAGCACTTCGCCGGCGACAGGTTCTGGTATGGGTAGTATTTTTACGCCGAGAACTTCTTCTGCTTTGCCGGATACCTCAAAAACGAGGGCCTGCATGCTTGTTGCTGTCATTTTTTTCTTTCAGTGGTGAACCGCATGCCAGAGTTCTTCGATGCGGCATTCGGTTTAAAGAGCCATGTCCTTGAGGCGCTGGATGACCATGGGACGCCAGCCGCCCAGCGCAATGGTTTTTTGAAGTGGAGGGTCCAGTGGCAGGTACCGCCGGGAGGTGCCTCGCGTCAGGTTTTCGAACAGGCCGGTCAGGAAGTTGACGCGCAGTTCATCCCCCGTGTCGCACGCGCTGGTCACGGCGTCGCAATGCGGCAACATCGGCAGGCCGGCGTTGATGGCATTGCGAAAACTGCCGCGCGGTATGGATTCGACCACCAGTCCCATCTGCAGGCCCGCGAGCCCCAGCAAGCCCTGGATATGCGGATTTCCCTGCGCAAAACGGTGTCCGGCCACCATGATGTCGCGCGGTGAGACTTTGGCTGCAAAGGTTTTGTCCAGGCCGCACATCACGTGGTCTTTCAGCACTTCAGGACGGATCTCACGCTGTACGGCGAGTTCATGGCTCATCAGGTCACCATCCACCGAAATGTTGTCGCCAAACTTCCAGCACCTTCCCTGGTAAATCCAGTTGAAGTCATTCATAGAAATGCCCTCGGGTCGGTGATCTCGCCGGCAATGGCGGATGCGGCAACGGTCATCGGACTGGCGAGATAGATTCGTCCGTCGTTTGGCCCCAGACGGCCCGGGTCATTGCGGGTGCCGGTGTTGATGGATGTCTCGCCGGGGCCCAAGGTGCCGATAACACCGCCTGCGCAGGGGCCACATCCGGGCTGCGTCATCATGGCACCGGCCTCCGAGAACACCTGCATCAGGCCTTCGGCATGGGCCTGTGTCGCGATCTCCTGTGTGCCCGGCGTGACGATCATGCGCACGGCGGGAGACAGTTTGCGGCCACGCAGCACGCGTGCAGCATCCCGCAGGTCTTCAAGCGAGCAGTTCGCACATGAACCGATGAAGGCGTGCTGGATGGCGGTGCCCGCCACCTCACTCACGCCCATCACGTTGTCAGGCCGGGGTGGCGCTGCGACCTGTGGTTCCAGGCTGCTCATGTCAAAGTCAATCACGGCTTTGAACACGGCATCCGGATCACTCGCCACAAGGGCCAGTGGCCCCCTTGCACGCGCCGCCAGCATGCCCAGTATTTCGACATCAGGCTCGGCAATCGCCGACTTGGCGCCTATCTCGAGTGGCGTGTTGCACAAGGTCATGCGGCCACCGATGCCAATGTTTTTGAGGGCTGGCCCGGCGTATTCAACAACGCTGTAGTCCACCAGGTCGGCAGGCAGATCAAGTGTCAGGCGCTGCGCGACATCGCGCATGGAGGTGCCTGGCCGCAGCCGCCCGTGCAGATTGACGCGCACGGTGGGCGGCACGCGTATCCACGCGGACCCGCACGCCAACACCTCGGTGATCTCCGTGACCATGGCAATGCCCAGGCAACCGACGGCACCGTAGTTGGTGACATGCGTGTCGTAGGCCAGAACCAGCATGCCGGGACGTACGTACCCCAGCTCAATCGGAAACACATGCCCGTGTCCGCCCCGGCCCGCGTCATAAAAGTGCTCGATGCCCAGGCGCCCCACGATTTCGCGCACGGCTTTTTGGCGCTCCGATGCGCGCAGGCTCAATGCCACGGGTTCGTGGTCCGTCGAAATTAACACCTTTTCGGGGCTGCGGATCTGTTTGACGCCAAGGTCCTTGAGGGCCCGGTCAAAGTTGACGACATACCAGTCGTGGCAGGTGATCAGGTCGGGCTCGGGATAAATCGTTTCGCCGACGCTCACTGCGCGGCCCACGGCACGCGACAGGATTTTTTCTGCAATTGTTTGACCCATGGTGTTTGCCGTTTTTTTTCAGAGTTGCATGACAGCAGCAATCGATTCGCCGGCCCTCAGGCGCGCATCGCGCAGCGCATGCTCACTGTCCAGTTTCACGGCCCGTGCGACGACGGCTTCAATGTCTGCGGCAGGAATCACCACCACGCCGTCTTCATCACCGATGATGAGATCACCCGGGTGGACGGTGACATCGCCTACGCACACCGGCACATTCGGCCAGCCGGCATGGTTTTTTGTCGCGCCACGCACGCTGATGCCCGCCGCGAAGGCCGGGAAACCCAGCGCGTCAACTTCAGCCACATCGCGGATCGATGCGTTGGTCACACAGCCGGCAATGCCCCTGGCCTGTGCGGCAATCGTCGAGGTACCCCCCCAAATGGTCACCCTGTCGGTACCACCCGCATCGATGACCAGCACATCGCCGGCTGACGCCTGGCTGATCGCATGAAACACACCGAGGTTGTCGCCGGGCCATGTACGCAAGGTGAAGGCAAAACCGGCCACGCGTCTGGCACCCGCCACATGGCGTATACACGGCGCCATGTCGCCACGTTTGCCGGCGGCTTCGTACATGGATGCGGCTGAAAGCGTCCGCAGCACGTCAGGCTCGGAACGGGGAGAGCGCGTTGGAGAGGACAAGATCAGCCCGCCGTTTTCAGGCCTGGATATCGATTGAAAACTGCGCGCCATGCTGCGCCACTTTCCAGCCATCCATCAGCTTGGCATGAGCCGGCAGAATGGTGGCCTTATTGGCGGCCGCGCGCTTGAGGATGTCGAGCCGACTGCTGCGGGCAAGATCCTGCAGCTCGCACCAGCGGCTGTTGATCTCCGGATGCAAAATCTGGATCGGCGAATGGATCACATCCCCGGTGAAGATGTATTCGTCAGACCCGGTCTTCAGGGAATAGACCATGTTCCCCGGCGTGTGGCCCGGCGCGGCATGTGCCACCAGGCCCGCAGCCTCGTCACCGTCGTCCATGAACCGCGCGAGGCCGGCGTCAACAATGGGCATCACGCTGTCCTGAAGCGGCTGCTCAAATACTTTCTGCAGGGTGCCCGCCTTCTGGCGCTCGCTGTAAACCTCCCAGTCGATGCGCGGCAAGTGGTAAGTGGCGTTTGGAAATGTCGGCTCCCAGCGGCCGTCAACCAGCTGGGTGTTCCAGCCCACGTGGTCGCCATGCAGGTGGGTACAGATGACGTGCTTCACACCTTCAGGGTCCGCCCCTATCGCCTTCAACCAGTCAATGACCGGTGTGTTGAGCATGTGCTGCGACGGCGCAAGTCGGGTCTTCGAGTTGCCGACGCCCGTATCCACGATGACAAAACCGTCCCGCATCTTCAGCACCCACAGCTGAAATGTGAACACCAGCCGGTTGGTGATGGGCATGTAGTAGTCAGGGCTCATCCAGTCGAGGTTTTGCACCAGGGCCTGCGGCGTGAGACCGGGCAACATCCATTGCGCATCGTGTGTCGGGCCATGAAATTCAATGACTTGGTAAAGCTCGACGTCCTGGCTGAGCTGGCGTGAATTGATCATCTCGTCTCCTTTTTTTGAGGTCCTGGCGAATCAGTGCTTTTGCTGAAATATATGCTCTTGTTAAAATTGTAAGCTTGTCATGCCATTTTACCAAATGCGCCTTCGCAATGGCCTTGTCTGGGAGAGGGATATCCATCTGGAACGAGAAACCAGGAGTCGGCCAGACGCGCGAAAACCCGCCATGCGCTCAGGCTGATGTCAGGGTGCCAGGGTTTGCCCGATCCGGGCGAGGTCGTCCGGGACTAGCGGGTCGCCACTGCCCGTGGACGTCTGGATTTGGGCTTGGCGACGGGCCCATCCACCAGGACACGGTTCACAAACGCGCTGAAATGCTGTGCGTACAACGTGCTCGCGGCGCAGGCTGCGTCGGCATCGCGTCGCCTGATGGCCTGGACAATGACGCGCATTTCACCGATTGCTTCCGGCACGCGATCCGGCTGGCGCAGCGACGACGCCCAGCATTGGCTGAGCCTCGCGTTCAGGCGCCGCAATGTGGTTTGCAGGACCTCGCTGTGTGTGCCCACGACAAATGCCTCGTAATAGTGGTATTTGGCACGGCGGATAGCCAGCACGTCGCCTGTACCGAAGGATTTCTCGAACGCCAGCAGTGCTGCTTCGAAAGCGTCAATTTCCGAATCCAGCCCGTGCTCTGCGAAATAACGTGCGCACAACCCTTCCACCAGGATGCACAGGTCACAAAGCGCCTTGACCTCCTGCGGACTGAGCGTTCTGACCACCGGGCCACGGTTGGGAACGTTCTCGATGAGGCCCTCGGTTTCAAGTTGCCGGATGGCTTCCCTCAGCGAAGGGCGGCTGATCAGAAGGGCCTCGCACAGCGCACGCTCAATGAGCCGCTCCCCGGGGCTGTAGACACCCTCAATGATGGCGGTGCGAAGCTTTTCAACGATCTGCGAGCGCAGCGGAGCGGGATTGCGCTCGATAACCATCCAGTCGTCTGTCATGAGGTCTTGCTTGCAAGGTAAGTGTGGAAGATGCAGCCATTATGAAATGATGCGTCGGCTCACGCACGACAAAAGCGGGACGGTGCCAAATTAAACCGGACGTCGACGCGCGCCGGCTGCGCTTATTCAACAACGATGCCCTGGTCCCTGACCAGTTTTTGCCAACGCTCTTCCTCACGTGCCAGCAGGGCCGAGACCTGCGCCGGCGTCATGGGCTTGAGGATGTTGACGCCACCCACGGCCTTGACCTTGTTGACAAATGCTTCTGACGATGTTGCCGCGTTGATGGCCGCGTTAAGGCGCGCGATGATGGCTGGCGGTGTGTTGCGGGGCGCCACCATCGCGTAGTTGATGACGGCATTAAAACCCTTGAGGCCTTGCTCATCGAGTGTTGCAACCGCAGGGTAAGCCGGGTCCCGCTGCGCGCCCGGCGTGCCCAGTACCTTCATTTTTCCGGTTGCCACCTGCTGCATTGCCGAAAAAGTCATGAAGCCATAGTCGATTTGCCCGCTGCCGATATCGATCAGCGCGGTCTGAAAACTCTTGTAGGGAACATGCAGCGACTTCGTTCCCGCGGTGGCGTTGAACATTTCGGCAAACAGGTGAATGGGACTTCCCACACCGGAGGAACCATAGGAATACCTGCCCGGGTTGGCTTTCAGGAGGGCAATGAACTCCTGGAGCGTGGACACAGGCAGCTGCGTGGACACCATGAGGGGATTGGCCACAGTCACCACATGTGCGACAGGCGCGAAATCCAGGTTGCTTTTATAAGGCAGTGTTTTCTGTATGGCCGAGGACACGACATTGGGAAAGGCCGAGATCATCAGCGTATACCCGTTCGGTGCCGATCGCGCGAGCAGCGAACTGCCCACGACCTGGCCTGCACTGGGGCGGTTGTCCACGATCACGGGCTGCTTCAACGCCACGCTCAACTCGTTGCCTACAGTGCGCGCAAACAAGTCGGCCAGTGTGCCGGCGAGATAGGGCACCACGATGGTGATGGGCCTGTCGGGATAGGTTTGCGCCATTGCAACGCCATGCAAACACCCAATCGCAGAAAGCAAAACACCCATACAGCTTCTGAAAATGCTTCTCGAATTCATGGTTGATCTCCATTAGTGGCGAGCCCTTGCCATCAGGTTACCCGCACGGTTATTTGCCGAAATGGCATTCTTGTCATGCCATCTTACCGTTTTACCATTTGTCTTGTAAACTGGATTTTGCAAATTAAAAGGAGATTTCATGATTTACGAGATGCGGACATACCAGATCAAGGTGGGCGAAATTGCGCGCTACCTGCGGCAGTTCGAAGAAAAGGGCCTGCCCGTGGTGTCACGGTATTGCAAGCTGGTGGGCTATTGGACGATAGACACCGGCGTGTTGAACCGGGTCGTTCATGTCTGGGAGTTCGGGGACCTGGAGCAGCGCCGCAAGGCGCGTGAGAAATGGTGGGCCGATCCCGAGTGGATCAACGACTATCTGCCGCTGGCCCTGCCGCTGGTGGTGAGTCAGCAGTCAGAATTCATGAGCGCAGCGCCGTTTTCGCCGATCAGATAGCGCCGACCACTCTTGTGAGGGGCTCAGGTAACGGCCGCAAAGCGCTGGCTGAGGTCGCCGAGCCCGATTTCATCCAGCACTTGATGCAAGCGCGCCTGGGCCGCATCGGATTTCACTGCATTTGTGCGAACAGGCCGGCTGGCAAGAATGAGTTCATTCTTCATCGAATGCTCCCATCCAACCAGCTCGGTAACGGTTACGTCGTAACCGCTGGCTTCAAGCTGCAAACAACGCAGCACATTCGTGATCTGGCTACCAAACTCGCGTGTATGCAGCGGATGTCGCCACAACTCGGCCAGGGGCGTTTTTGAAAGATTCAGCGCGCGTGTCTTGCGCAGCACACCAGCCACTTCGGCCTGGCAGCATGGCACCAGCACCATATGGCGCGCATTCTTCGCCAGGCCAAACGCAATCGCGTCGTCGGTGGCGGTGTCACACGCATGCAGCGCGGTGACGATGTCGACCTGCGCGGGCAAGTCTGGTGAAGTGGTGGCCTCCTGCACCGAAAGGTTGAGAAAGGACATACGCCCAAAGCCCAGGCGTTCGGCCAACACGCGCGATTTCTCGACCAGCTCTGCGCGGGTTTCTATGCCGTAGATGTGGCCACCAGATTTTTCGGCCTTGTGCGTCACATTAAAAAACAGGTCATAAAGAATGAAGCCCAGATAAGACTTGCCTGCACCGTGGTCTGCCAAGGTCGCATGAGGGTTGACGGCCGTGACCTGCTCCAGCAGGGGCTCGATGAACTGGTACAGGTGGTAGACCTGCTTGAGCTTGCGCCGTGTGTCCTGGTTGAGCTTGCCCTCGCGCGTGAGAATGTGCAGCTCCTTGAGCAGCTCGATGGACTGGCCGGGCCGCAGCTCTTCAATCACCTGCGGCGTTTTTGGTGTTGCGGCGTCGCGCACGGGTTTGCTGTTTTTGGCCATGGCCGCCCAGTTTAGCGGCGCAGTGCCTGAAGCGCCTTTTCAGGGGCATTCCGCCTTGATCATGGCACTTCAAAATATAGATTGCACACAATTTAATTGTGCATTACAATTCAGCCATGCCAAACAATATCGACGCCTTGCTCCAACTGGACAACCAGTTGTGTTTTGCGCTCTACTCCACCTCGCTGGCGATGACCAAGGTCTACAAACCGCACCTGGACGAGATGGGACTGACCTATCCGCAGTACCTCGCCATGCTCGCGCTCTGGGAGCGTGATGGCCTGATGGTGTCCGAGCTGGGTGAAAAGCTGTATCTTGATTCGGGCACGCTGACACCTCTGCTCAAACGGCTGGAAGCCTCGGGCTTCATCACCCGCATCCGCGATGTCGAGGACGAACGCCGCGTCCACATCACCCTGACCGCGGCTGGCCGCAAGCTGAAAGCACGCGCCGCCAAAATACCGGCCTGCATCCTGAGTGCCAGCCAGTGTTCCATTCCCGAAATTTCTGACCTCACACGGCAAGTGCAGGCCTTGCGCCAGCACCTGGTGGCGTGAGTAACTGCAAATAGCCCAAGATTTTTAACCCGCCCCACAGGGGCATATCCCAAGGAAGACAAGCATGACCACTCTCGAAAAAGTTCTCTACACCGCCAAGGCACACACCAGCGGCGGCCGTGATGGCAAGTCGAAGACCGATGACGGTCGCCTGGAAGTGACGCTGAGCTCGCCCGGCACGGCCGGCACCGGCACCAACCCCGAGCAGCTGTTTGCAGCCGGCTACGCAGCCTGCTTCATCGGTGCCATGAAGGCCGTCGGCGGCATGAAAAAAATCGCCGTGCCGGATGACGTGTCCATCGACTCTGAAGTGGACCTCGGCAAGATCCCGAACGCCTACGGCATTGCCGTGCGCCTGAACGTCACCCTGCCCGGCATGGAACCCGCCGCCGCACAGGCGCTGATCGATGCCGCCCATCAGGTCTGCCCTTATTCCAACGCGACGCGCGGCAATATCGACGTGACCATTACGCTCAAGTAATCCGTCCGTCGCTGCAACCGCAGCGCCCAAAGCCCGCACGCTGATGAAGCCTGTGGGCTTTTTTATACCCGGCATCCCCGATGAGGGGACAATCAAACCATGACCGACGACGAGAACAACAAGGCAGCCCCGGCGCGCAGCACCATCCATGCCTATGAGCACCTGACACCCGATGTGGTGCTGGATGCACTGGCCAGCGTGGGCCTGCACGGCGATGGACGGTTGATGGCACTGTCGAGCTACGAAAACCGCGTGTACCAGGTTCATCTGGAAAACAGCGTCGGCAAGGCCGCAGCGGCAGGCGACATTGTGGTGGTCAAGTTTTACCGTCCCGATCGCTGGACCGAAGCGCAGATCATCGAAGAGCACGCCTTCGCGGCAGAACTGATGGCCGCCGAGATTCCCGTAGTGGGCGCCCTGCAATTGCACAGCCATACGCTGCATCATTTCGGGGGTTTCAGTTTCAGTGTCTCCCCCAGCCGCGGCGGCCGCAGGCCCGAGCTCGACAACATGGAGGTGCTCGAGTGGATAGGCCGTTTTCTCGCACGCATCCACACCGTGGGCAGCGCAAAACCTTTCACGCACCGGCCGGCACTGGATCTCCAGAGTTTCGGCTTCGCCTCGCGCGATGTGCTGCTCAAGGGTGGTTACCTGCCGCTGGACATGGAATCACGCTGGCTCAAGGCTTTTGAAGAAGCGATGCTGACGGCGCAGACTGTCTTTGAAAGTGCAGGCGACATCACCACACTGCGCCTGCATGGCGACTGCCACCCGGGCAACATCCTCTGGACCCCGGAAGGCCTGCCCGGCGCAGGCCCACACTTTGTCGACCTCGACGATGCCCGCAGCGGCCCGGCCGTGCAGGACTTGTGGATGCTGGTGTCCGGCGACCGCGCGCAATGCACGCGGCAGCTGGGGGCGCTGGTCGACGGCTATGAAGAGTTCCGGGAATTCGACCGCCGCGAACTGGCCCTGATCGAGCCCCTGCGCACCTTGCGCCTGGTGCACTACAGCGCCTGGCTGGCCCAGCGCTGGCACGACCCGATCTTTCCGATCAACTTCCCGTGGTTCGGCTCCAGTGACTACTGGAAAGGCCAGGTCGACATGCTGGAGGAGCAGACCGAAGCGATGCAGGAAGCACCGCTTCTGGTCTGACAGCCGCCCTCAGAACTTGTGGCGCAGGGTCACGCTCATGAAGCGCGGATCACCGTAGTTCGCATAGTCCAGCGTGGCGAAGTAGCGTTTGTCCAGCGCGTTGAACACCGCGAAATTCAGCGACGTTTTCGGGCTGAAACGCCAGCTGGCATTCAGGTTGAGCAGGCCGAAGGGTGACTGGGTGACCGTGGTCGGGCCCGACGGGCTGGGCACATTGATGGCATCCATGCGGCCCTGCCACAGCAGCTGCGCCCCCACTTCCAGAGGGGCCAAGGCACCCTGGAAACGGTACTGCGTGCCGAGTTTGACCAGCCATTCGGGCAGATTGGCGTAGGTCAGGTCGGCCGCATTGCGCGTTGTGCGCACCCGCGTCACACCGGCGGTGGCCTGCCAGCCGGGTGCCAGGCGCTTGACCACATCCGCTTCCCATCCGGTGCTGCGCGTCCCGTTCACACCGACATAAGCTGAACTGCCATCGGGCAGGCTGCCGGCCGGCTGGGTGTTGTCGCGTATGCCGTAGTTGTCCTGCCTGACCTCGAAGAGCGCGAAGGAACCGCTGAGTCCCTTCTCCAGCCACTCGCCCTTCAGGCCGATCTCGTTGCTGATGCCCTTGACCGGGTCCAGCGGCGTGTTGTTTTTGTCCTTGTAATTTTGCGGGTTGAAGATGCCGGTGTGGCTGGCATAGGCCGACAGCTGTTTGTTGATGTCATACACCACGCCGATCAGCGGTGAAACCTGACGATCGACCTGCTGGCGTGCCGTGGTGGTGGTGTAGGCGCCACTGGTGTTGTAGTTGTCGGTGTAGCGGCGCCAGTTGGTGACACGCACCCCCGTCAGCAGAGACAGCGGCTCGGACAGGCGCCAGCGGGTCGATGCATGGAAGCCGTCCTGCCGGGTGATTTGCTCGGTGAATGCGCCGGTACGGCTGTACACAGGTACGGGCGCTGTGCCGTCCCAGGTGTAGACATTGGGGATGGTGTAGCTGTAACCCGCCACGCTGGTGTAGCCGTCGGTTTGGGTGGTGTTGCGCAGGGTGCTGACGCCCAGCGTCAGGTCATGCTGGCGGCCCAGCAGGCTGAACTTGCCGGAGAGGTAGGCGTCCAGCGTGTCCTGTTTCTCGGTGCTGCTGCCCACACCCGCATAAAGGCGCACGCCCGAGCCGGTGACAGGGTTGACGAAGGGTGCGTTGTTGACCGTGGTGCCATAGCCGTAGGTGCGCAGGCTGAAGGTCTTGCCCTCGGTGTGGTTGTAGCTGGCCTTCAGGGCCCAGTTGTCATTGATCTGGTGATCGACGGTGGCAAACAGCGTGTCCGATTCGCGCGACCAGCGCGTCCAGGACGGCGAGAAGTTGGTGGAGATCGGGAGGTTGGCCTTGCCACCCAGGGAGTTGAAGAAGGGGATGGTGCCCCAGATACCGGCGATGGGCTCGTTGTTCTGCCGCTGGTATCCCACCGAGGCCACCGTGGCATTGCCGATGTCGGCTTCGACTACGCCGAGCAGCGCATACTTGTCTTCCTTGTAGCGGTCGCGAAAGCTCTCGCGTTTTTGGGGCGCAACCACAAAGCGGCTGCGCACACTGCCGTCAGCGTTGAGGGGCACGTTCATGTCGAGTTCAGCGCGATAGTAATTCCAGCTGCCCGCCGTCAGGGCGACCGAGCCGCCGAAAGTGCGCTGCGGGCGCTTGCGGATCAGGTTGATGGTGGCCGAGGGGGTGCCGACGCCAGTCAGGATGCCATTGGCACCGCGCACGATGTCGACGCGCTCATACAAGGCCGTGTCGAACTCCTGGTTGGTGCTGTTGCTGTAGGTCGGCAGGCCATCGACCTGGAAGTCCGTGATCTGGAAGCCACGCGCGTAATACAGCGGGCGCTGTGTGTCGTAGAAGCTGACGTGAATGCCAGTAGTCGCGCGCAGCACGGTGTCCACGCTGGTCAGCGACTGCTGCTCGATCTGCGCGCGCTCCACCGCACTCACGGATTGCGGCGTCTCGCGCGCGGTCAGCGGCAGGCGGGTCGACGAGCTTTCACGTGCACCACTGACCGTGACATTACCCAGGGTTGCAGGCGCGCTTTCCTGGGCCCAGGTGGCACAGCACATGCAGGTCGCTGCGGCGACGGGAATCCATTTTTTGATGCGTTGGGAAGCAGTGGACGCATGGCGTGCATGCGCGAGCGGTTGATTGGGCATGATCTTCGGGTGTAGGAGCCGGGGCTCCCTCACCGCGAAATGCCATGGCCACCCAGATGACATGGGCGGACAACATGCGGTGCGACGGGAACTGCTCAGCTGTTGAAAACTGGCTGCACCCGGGGCGACGGTGCTCCGCAAAAGAGAGCACGGCACCACAGCATGTGGCTGGGGCGGCCAGTATACCCCAGTTGTTGAGAATTACTCTTATTTAGATTTTTGCCGGAACACTCGTCGCAACTCCCCACAACTTGCAGGAAACAACGGCTTCGATGACCCACCAGTCCGTGAGCGACGCGACGAACGATGCGTATGCCGCGCGGGCGACGCCCAGAGAATTAGCGCGACAACCCGCCTAACGGACAGGATTTTCGAGACTGCCGATGCCGTCGATCTCGACACGCATCACATCACCTGCCTTGAGGTATTTCGGCGGCTTGAACCCGATGCCCACACCCACAGGCGTACCGGTGGCAATCACATCGCCCGGGTAGAGCGTGATGCCCGCCGACAGTGTTTCTATCAGTTTGGGGATGTCAAAAATCAGGTCAGAGGTAGATGCATCCTGGCGCAATTCGCCGTTGACATAGCAACGCACACGCGTCTTCGTGCCGTCAAGTTCATCGGCACTCACAAGATAGGGGCCCATGGGACAGAAGGTGTCAAAAGACTTGCCCATGTGCCACTGCTGGTGGCGCATCTGCCAGTCGCGTGCCGTCACGTCATTGACGATGGTGTAGCCCCAGACATGCGCCATTGCATCTTTAGCAGTGATGCCCTTGCCGCCCTTGCCGATGATGACGGCGAGTTCGGCTTCGTAGTCGATAGCCGTGGACACAGCCGGCATTTCAACCACCGCATCAGGCCCGACCACACACTCAGGCACCTTGGTGAAGATGATGGGGTCGGCCGGGATGTCGCCACCGGATTTGGCGCTGCTGTCGAAACCACTGCCCGCAAATTCTTTGGCATGCGCGTAGTAGTTTTTGCCGATGCAAAAGATGTTGCGCCGCGGTTTGGGCAGCGGCGCCAGCACCTTTACATCAGTCAGGGCGATGGCCGTCAGCAATTTCGGCAGGGCCTCGCCACGCACCTGCATCTCAACGATGGGCAGCGCGCCCAGTTCGCGCTGCGTGTGGGGCAGATCAAAGGGCTGCACCTGCGTGAGGTCGCTCGACACAAGGCCGACGCCGCTCTGGGCGTTGTAGCTGAAGGCAACAATTTTCATGATCTGGGGTGTCTTGTCTCTGCGGCGCCGGCAGTCGCTGGCGCCTGGGTTTGTGATGCGTTAAAGGTGCATATCAGGGAATGCGATGGCCCCCTGAAATCCAGCCGGATGTTAGCATGCAATGAATAAGATTCCATTGGATGCAAACCATTGCATAGCCCGGAAAAAACGCCTTTCAAAAGGAGACAAAACATGTTGCGCAGACCCTTGCTCGCGTCGGTATTTCTTGCCACCATTTCACTTTCTACAAGCCCCTTCGTCGCGGCACAAAATGCATGGCCCACCAAAGCCATCACCATGGTCGTGCCCTTTCCGCCCGGCGGCCTCGCAGACCTGGTGGCACGCCCTGTGGCCGAAGCCATGTCACGCGATCTCGGCCAGCCGGTCGTGATTGAAAACAAGGCCGGTGCCGGCGGCGGCATAGGTATGAGCCAGGTCGCAAAGGCCAGGCCCGATGGCTACACCATCCTCATGGCGCTGTCATCGCTGACCGTGCTGCCGGAAGCCGACGCCGTGCTGCAGCGCCCGGCCATGTTTGCACTGGCCGACCTGCGCCCCATCGCCCGTTACACCGCCGACCCGACCGTGCTGGCCGTGCGAGCCGATGCGCCGTGGAAGACGGTGCAGCAGTTTGTCGACGATGCCAAAAAGCGCCCCGGCGCCATCAACTACGGCTCGTCCGGCAACTACGGCACCATGCATGTGCCCATGGAGATCCTGGCGCAGAACGCCGGCCTCAAGATGACGCACGTGCCCTTCACCGGCGCAGGCCCTGCGGTGGTGGCATTGCTCGGTGGTCAGATTGATGCGGTGTCTACAGGGCCCGCCACCGTGCTGCAGCAGGTCAAGGCCGGCAAGGTGCGCGTGCTGGCGCACTGGGGTACGGCGCAACTCGGCTCCATGCCCGATGTGCCCAGCCTGAAAGACGCGGGTTATACCGCCGAGTACGCGCAGTGGTCCGGCCTCTTCATTCCCAAGGACACCCCCGAGCCGGTAGCGCAGCGCCTGCGTGCCGCAGCAAAAGCCGCAGCGCAGGACGCGAAGGTCAAGGAAGTCATCCTCGGCGCAGGCAGTCCGGTGCAATACCAGGACTCTGCTGATTTCGAGAAGTATGTGCAGCTTGATGCCACGCGCATGTCGGCTGTCGTCAAGCGCATCGGCAAGGTCGAGTAAGCACCCCAAACCACAGGCACACCATGAACTTCAAACAATCCATCCTTCTGGCCGGCACCGTTGCAGCCGCCCTCTTCGCCACCACAGCCACTGCACAAAACTATCCCAGCAAACCGGTGAGAATCATCGTGCCGTTTGCCGCAGGTGGCCCGGCTGACAACTACGCACGCTTTGTTGGCAAGGGCCTGCAGGACGCACTGGGCCAAAGTTTTGTGGTTGAAAACCGGCCGGGCGCAGGTTCGGTGATCGGGACTGATGCCGTGGCCAAGTCCCCTGCCGACGGGTACACGCTGCTGATGATGTCCAACACCCAGACCGTGAACGAAACGCTGGTGCAAGGCAAGCCCTATCAGCTGATGCGCGATTTTGTGGCAGTGGCACCCATCAACTATTCGGACCTGGTCCTGGTGGCGAATCCTGGCACGTCATTTTCAAACCTCAAGGACCTGACAGCCCAGGCCAAAGGCAGGCCCGGCAAGATCAACTATGCGTCTTCGGGTACTGGCACGCCTTACCACATGGCTGGCGAGTTGTTCAAAAGCATGTCGGGTGTTTACCTCGTGCACATTCCCTACCGCGGCAGCTCGGGCGCACGCACTGACGTGATCGGCGGGCAGGTCGAGGTGATGTTTGACGCGGTCACCACCATGGTCGAGCAGATCAAGGCCGGCAAGGTCAAGGCGATCGCCACTACCGGCAAAACACGCTCCGATGTGTTACCCGATGTTCCCACCATGAGCGAGGCCGGCCTGCCCGGTTACGAGGCCACCATCTGGCTGGGCCTGATGGCACCCAAGGGCACACCCAAAGACGTGGTGGACAAACTCAATGCCGCCGTGTCGAAAATTTCCAGCCAGACGGATGTGAAGCAGCTGTGGACCAAACAGGGCGCCGTACCCATGGTGATGACACCCGCCGTTTTTGACAAATACATGCAGGACGACATTGCTAAATGGGCCCGCGTGATCAAGAACGCCAATATCAAGGCGGAGTGATTGATGAGTGATTTGTACATCTTGAGCGGCGGCGCCGCGCAGGGCCTCGTCACGCGGTTGCAGGACCGCTTCACAAAAAAATCAGGTGTCACCATCAAGGGTACGTTTGGCGCAGTCGGCATGATGAAAGACAAGCTGCTGGCGGGCGAGCCCTGCGACATCATGATCCTCAGCGAGGCGCTGATCAGGGATTTGACCGCCAGCGGCGACCTGCTCGCAGGCAGCGACGTAGCGCTGGGCGCCGTCAAAACCGGCGTGGCCGTGAAGACGGGCGACAAACCTGCAGATGTCAGCACGCCGGATGCATTGAAGGCCACCCTGCGCGCCGCACGCGGCATCTACTTCCCGGACCCCGTGAAGGCGACAGCCGGCATCCATGTGATGAAGGTGCTGAAGGCACTCGGACTGGATGTCGAGCTCGCCGATCGCCTGCGCCCCTACCCCAATGGCGCAACGGCCATGAAGGTCATGGCAGACAGCACGGAAGCGGGTCTTGTGGGCTGCACACAGGCGACCGAAATTCTGTTCACCGAAGGCGTTGAACTGGTGGCGATGCTGCCCAAAGAGTTTGAGCTGGCGACCATCTACACCGCAGCGGTCTGCACAAAAGCAGGTCAGCCCCAGGCTGCGCATGATTTGATTGCCATGCTGGCAAGCGCAGAGTTTGCCGCGCTCCGTCGGGATTGTGGATTCGAGCCCTAACTCAGCAGAGCGCTATAGCGCCCCGGGCAAGGAAACGACCGTTACAGGAGTTCACCTTGGTGTCAGAGAAGTGCAAAATCGGAGGTCTGACCCTGAACGCTGAGTTTGATAATGTTCATAACCGTTCGCTTTATGGATAGATGAACTAAAGAGGTTTTACCAAGCTCAACACGCGAGTTATTTCGGCGTAAATTTGAGGCCAATCTTCTGCGTGACGTTGATTGAATCGGACTGTGATGCTTAGATTTTTGTCCCACGCAAAATAGGCGCTGCAACTATCATCGGATTGCCTGCGCCCACAGCCAGACATTGCAGGTTTACCTGACGGGAAAGTTGCATCTCTGGCGATGAATATGCTGCTTTGATCTTTAACTTCTGGCCGTAACTGGACGATTCTTACTTCCAGATCTTTAGAGCGAGACACCATGGCTGCGGGCCGGCCTTCTTTTACTGCTGTTGCCACCATATCGCTTAGTTCAATGGGTGCAGGTTTACCCTCTAAAAAAAACTCAATGAGTGCATGAACCCGGTTTTGCCCATTTTCAGGAAGGTCAGCCCCAGTCATCGGCTTCTTGTTAAGCCAATAGAAGACTAACGCACCATCCCCATGGCTGTAACTACGTGGAACACTGAAGTAGCGCCCGGCCTTTTTCTCAACAACTACCTTCGAGTTGTCTACAGCAGGAACAACATCTCCGTTGCAAATCTTGTCCAAGCATTCAATTCGCATTTTCTCAGCCCGTTCGGCGAGCTGCACATCCGAGGGGCCACAAGCTGCGAGCATCAACAAGGTTAGTGCCGTTACGAAAATTCGCGGAAACTGCGACATCTGACTTAACTTCAATACGCCAGGATCGCTGCTTTGGACATTGAAACTTAAACCAGTAGCGCGTTTACCCGTTTCACGTAAGCCGCCGGGTCAGCAGGCATACCGCCCTCGGCCAGCAAGGCCTGGTCAAACAGGATGTTGGCCAGATCAGCGAAGTTGGCTTCGTCCGTCGTACCTTCAAGCTTCTTCACCAGCGGGTGCTGCGCGTTCACTTCAAGAATCGGCTTCGTCTCAGGCACCGCCTGCCCCGCCTGCTTCAGCATGCGGGCAAGCTGGGTCGACATGTCGCCGTCCTGCACCACGAGGCAGGCGGGTGAATCGACCAGACGAGAAGTGGCGCGCACATCGGTGGCCTTGTCTTTCAAGGCTTCTTTCAGCTTGTCGAGCACGGGCTTGAACTGGGTCTGCGCTTCTTCGGCAGCTTTTTTCTCGCCTTCATCCTGCAGCTTGCCCAGATCGACTGCGCCCTTGGCGACGGACTGCAGCGGCGTGCCGTCGAAGTCCTGCAGGTAGTTCAGTGCCCACTCGTCCACGCGGTCGGCCATCAGCAGGACCTCAATGCCCTTCTTGCGGAAGATCTCGAGCTGCGGGCTGTTCTTCGCGGCGGCCAGCGTGTCGGCGGTGATGTAATAAATCGCGTCCTGACCTTCTTTCATTCGCGCCTTGTAGTCGGCGAAACCGACAGTCGCGGTGTCGGTGGTCGACGATGCAAAACGCAGCAGTTTGGCCAGGCGTTCGCGGTTGGCGAAGTCTTCGCCCAGGCCTTCTTTGAGGACCGCACCGAACTCCGTCTGAAAGGTGGCGAACTTCTCGGCGTCATTGGTCGCCATGTCCTCGATCATGGACAGCACACGTTTTGTGCAGCCTTCACGAATGGCTTTGACGGCACGGCTTTCCTGCAGCAGTTCGCGCGAGACGTTGAGGGGCAGGTCGGATGAATCGACCACGCCCTTCACGAAGCGCAGGTAGGTGGGCATAAGCGCCTGTGCGTCGTCCATGATGAAGACACGCTTGACATAGAGCTTGACGCCCGCGGCCTTGTCACGGTTGAACATGTCCATCGGTGCCTTGGACGGGATAAACAGCAGTTGCGTGTATTCGGTCGAACCTTCCACGCGGTTGTGCGTGGTCGCCAGCGGCGCGTTCTGGTCGTAGCTGATCTGCTTGTAGAACTCGTCGTACTGGTCCTGCGTGATGTCTTTTTTGGCACGCGTCCACAGGGCTGCGGCCTGGTTGACGGTTTCCCATTCGCCGGTCTTGGCCATCTCGCCGGGCTGGTCGTTTTCGCCTTCCTTCCACTCTTCCTTTTCCATCATGATGGGCAGGGAGATATGGTCGGAGTATTTGTTGATGACGCCCTTGAGCTTCCAGGCGTTGAGGTAGTCCTCGGCTTCTTCCTTCAGGTGCAGGGTGATGCTGGTGCCGCGCTCGGCGCGCTCGATCTCTGCCACGTCGAATTCACCGGTGCCGTCGCTGGTCCAGCGCACGCCCTGGCTGGTCGGCAAACCGGCACGACGGCTTTCAACCGTGATCTTGTCGGCCACGATAAAGCCTGAATAAAACCCGACGCCGAACTGGCCGATCAGCTGTGCGTCGTTTTTCTGGTCGCCCGACAGCTTGGCCATGAAGTCGCGCGTACCGCTTTTCGCGATGGTGCCGAGGTTGTCGATCGCCTCCTGCTGCGACAGGCCGATCCCGTTGTCGGTGATGGTCAGCGTCTTGGCGGCCTTGTCGAAGGTGACCTTGACCTTCAGCTCGGGGTCGGACTCGTACAGGCTGGCGTCGTTGAGCGCTTCGAAACGCAGCTTGTCGCAGGCGTCCGATGCGTTGGAGATCAGCTCGCGCAGAAAAATCTCGGGGTTGGAGTACAGCGAGTGTGTGACCAGCTTGAGCAGCTGTGCAACTTCGGCCTGGAATGAAAGGGTCTGGGAGGTAGAGGACATGGCAGCGGTCAATATGTTTCTCGGTTGATACGATTTGAAAAATATCGGTAATACGAAGTAGCTAAGTTACAACTATTCAGCTCATAGTTACAAGTAAAACACGGTATCCCGGGGCTCTCAATTTGTAATAAATACAGTGAATTCAAGTACTTGCCGTGAAAAACTAGACAAAAATAGCCTTATCACAAGTTACAAATTCCCCAAGAATAGATACAAGCAGTTACATTACAGTCACATTCAATTTTTTAACTGTTCTTTCCTATCCGGAGAAAAGTCATGAAACAACTCATCAAGCTTATTTTAGTGGCCGCCTTTGGCATTTCCAGCCTTGTGACAGCGCCCGTTCAGGCAGCCAACGACTCGGCCACAGTCAACGTCACCATCAATCTGACGTCCAAGTGCGTTTTTGGCGCGATCGCCCCTGTCGCCTTCAGCTACACCTCTTTCCAGGCAACGGCTGCAAGCAGCACCGGCGGCACTTTCAATGTGAAGTGCACCAACACACTGCCTTACAAGATTGGCTTCAGCGCTGCAGCAACGCCTGCCGCCACCGATGCGGTAACCGACGCTGCCGTCAACCTGGCTTACACACTGAGCATGTCTGCAGCTGCCGGCACCGGCAGCGGTGTGGACCAGGCTTACACCGTGAGCGGTTCCATGGCTTCCGCCCAGGCTGGCACTTGCGCTACCACCGGTGGCGCCTGTACCAACAGCGGTTCGGCCAACAACACCCGCACTGTTTACGTCGTTTATTGATAGCTTGCCGCTGTTCCCCAACGTCATCTAACCCCGCCAGCACGTGAACACACTGAACCGCCGTTTATGGCTGAGCGCTGTGATGAGCTTGTGGGCGGGCGTTGCCATCGCGGGAACCGGTTCAGCCTTTTTAACCGTCAACATCAGGCTGAATGACCCCGACGTCATTCAGCCGGCCCCGGTGACGGGCGGCAGCACGGCTGTCGCATCGGACGTTTGCGTCAGCAAGACCTTGAGCGAGCAGACCAACTCCCTGGTGCAGATCGTCTGCAAGACAGGGCAATTCGTCAGCATCACCCCGCTACCGGGTAAACCCTTTCTCGGAACCCATGGCGGCGCCTTCCGTTACAGCTTTAGCGGCAACCGGCTGGCCGGTGGGTCCATGTTTGACGCAAATGGCGCCAGCATCGGAGCAGGCACGGTCACTGCATTGCGTATTTACAACGCGAATGGCACAGATGGCCTTCTGGAGATGCTGGTCAGTTTTTAAGCCGGGCTGTGGCTGTTAAGCTCGGCACATGACGTCCCGCATCAACACCATGAGGCCTGATATGGCGCACTCTTTCCGGCCCACCTCAGCTGTCGCTTTGTTGCTGATGGGCTTGCTGTCCAGCGCCCTGACGCCCGCGTGGGCTGGTGTGTTTTCAGTCACGCCGGTGCGTATCTACATGACGCCGCGAGACCGTGCGGTGGCCGTGACCATCACCAATGAGGGCGATACGGAAGTCGTGCTACAGGCAGACCTGAACGCCTGGACCCAGAAACCGGACGGCACCGATGAGCAGGTTCCCACTGAAGACCTCATCCTGTCGCCGCCCGTCATCAAGCTGGCACCCAATGCCCGCCAGGTTGTGCGCCTGGCGCTGCTCAAACCGGCCGATGCGAGCCGCCAGCTGATTTACCGAATGATCATGCGTGAAGTCCCCGAGGCCGTTGCAGGCAGGGACCGAACCATACAGGTGCCCATCGCACTGGCCTTGTCCATGCCCGTGTTCGTCACGCCGCCCCCCGCAAAGCGCGACGTGAGCTGCCAGGCGTCCCGCGGCGCACCCGCCGTCTTGAATGTGAGGTGCACCAATACGGGCTCAGCCTACGCACAGGTGCGTGAAATCCAGGTCAGGCGCGGCACGCAGGCCTTGGGCAAGTTCGAAGGCGGCACCTACATCCTGCCCGGTGCGCGACAGGTCATGAGCGTCAAGGCCGAACAACCCATACCAGCCGGCGCGGCACAGCTAAGCGTGAGCTTTGACGATGGCAAGTCCCAGACCTTTGACATCACGCTGCCTTAAAGCCCCGCCTTTACGCCCTCGCGCCCGCCTGCCTGCTCGCCCACCCGCCAGTCCGGCGGCGCTGGTCACGCTGGTTCGCCATATTGCACAGCCCCCTGTTCCCGACCGGCATCTCTCGGGCCATGTGCTGCGGCCGTCGGTAGCGGCCCTGTTGCAAGCGGGTTGCTGCTGGGCCCTGCTGGCTGCGCCCCCGCTGCGGGCCGCTGAACCCGAGCCCGCCCCCCGCACCGCCACATCAACGCCCGTTCCCATCGAAAGCACCCTGCCCGCGGTGCGCATGATGCCGCTCGAGGTCAAGGTCAATGGCGCAGAGATGGGCAGCTGGTTGCTGCTCGAACGCGGCGGGACACTGTATGCCCCGGCCAGCGCGTTTGATGAATGGCGCGTGAATCGCCGGGCCAGCGCCGTCCCCTTCACACATTTGAGCCAGGACTGGTACCCATTGACGGCGGTGCCGGGGTTTGAAGCGCAGGTCAACTTTGCGAACCAGTCCGTGGACCTGAAATTCCAGCCACAGTCCTTTGCCGCCACCCGGCTCACCCGGGAGCTGGCCGCGCGGCCCAGGCTCAGCGAGCCTGCACTGGCGACTTTCCTCAACTACGACATCAGCTTCACCCGCACCAGGCAACGCGACCTCGGCGCGACACAAAACCTGGGCGCCTTACTGGAGTTCGGGGCCTCCAACCGCTGGGGCGTGCTGACCAGCACTTACTCGGTCCTCAACCTCGGCAGCAGCGACCCTTTGTCACCGCGCGCGGTGCGGCGCCTGGAAACCACGTTCACCCACGACCTGCCGGAAGACAAGCTCACGCTGCGGGTGGGCGACGCCACCACCCGCAACGCCGGCCTGGGCCGCTCGGTCTATTTCGGTGGTTTCCAGTTGAGCCGCAACTTTGGCTTGAACCCCGGCTTTATTTCCCAGCCCCTGCCGGTCATCAACGGACTGTCGAGCGCGCCCAGCACGGTCGAGCTGTACATCAACGATGCGCTGCGGCAAACCTCCCGGGTCCCTACCGGCCCGTTTGCTATCGACAACTTCCCGCTGCTCACGGGCAATGGGCAAGCGCGGGTGGTGGTGCGTGATTCACTGGGCCGTGAAACCGTGCTGGTACAGGATTTTTTCAGCCGCGCAGAACTGCTTGAGCAAGGCCTGAGCGACTGGAGCATTGAAGCCGGCGCGGTACGCCGAAACCTGGGCACCAGCAACGCCGACTATGGCCAGCGTTTCATGTCCGGGTTGTGGCGTTACGGTGTCGACAAAAGCACCACCGTGGAAAGCCACGGCGAATACGGCACCAGTACCCAGGGTGCCACATTCGGCCTGATCCGTGCGTTGCCGTTCAGCCTGCTGGGGCAACTCGGCGCGGCCGTCAGCAACGATACGATTTCCGGGCGGGGCTACCAGTACATGTTCGCGCTGGAACACACCAGCCTGCGCCACGGCTTCAGCGTTCGAAACGAAGCCGCCACACAGGGCTACCGCCAGATTGGCCAGGAGCCCAACTCGCTGGCCTACCAGCGCCAGCTGTCGGGCAGCTACACCTATTCGTCGGACAGGTTTGGCTCACTCGGGCTGGGGTATGCGCGGGTCAACAGCTTCACGCAGGCGCCGCTCACCACCTACAGCGCCAACTACACCATGCGCCTGGGGCAGCGCTCATCGCTCAACTTCAACGTGGTGCGCGTGGAGGGCCTGCCAGGCACCACGCAGTCCAACACGTCGTTTGGCATGAGTCTGCTGATCCCCCTGGAAAACCAGATGACGATCTCCAGCAGCCTGTCGCACCGCAGCGGGCAGACAGACGGTTTTATCAGCGCCAGCCAGGGCCTGAGCAGCGACACCGGGCTGGGCTGGCGGACACTGGCAGGCCAACGCGCGATGCAAAACTATGCAGAAGGCGGCCTCTACTACCAGGGCAACAAGGGCACATGGACAGCGGATGCCAGCGCGTCCGCGCAGCAGCAGACCGTGCGTTTCGGCGCGCAGGGCGGGGTGGCGGCCATCGACGGCCAGGTCTTTGCGTCACGCCGGGTACAGGAAAGTTTTGCGCTGGTCGAGGTCCCCGGCTACGGCGACGTCGGCGTGGGCTTTCAGGGCCGTGTGCTGGCGCGGACCAACAAGGACGGCAAGGCCCTGGTGCCGGGCATGCTGCCCTACCAGGAAAACAGCATACGGCTGGACCCGAGCGAGTTGCCCATCAGTGCCGAGCTCGACAGCATCGAACAGGTCGTCGTGCCGGGCAACCGTAGCGGCGTGATCGTCAGGTTCCCGGTGCGCAGCGGCCGCGGTGCGCTGATCAAAATTGTTTTCGACGATGGCGAACCCGCCCCTGCTGGCGCGGAGATCGAACTCGTCGGCGACAAGCAGGAATTTTTTGTCGCACGCCGTGGTGAGGCTTTCATCACGGGATTGCAGACTTCCAACCGCCTGCGCCTGAAATGGGAAGGCGCCAGCTGCAACTTTGCGGTTGACTTGCCCGCTGCCGTCAACCAAGATGACATTGCACGCGTGGGCCCCCTGAAATGTTCTGGAGTGAAACGTTGAAAACCCCCTTGTTGAAACTTCTGTCAATGGCTGTGCTGGGCACCTGCGGCTCGGTCCATGCGGTGACGTGCAGCATCAACGCCACCTCCGTGCCGCTGTCGACCCTCTATAAAACCGGCACGGCAACCTCGGTCACCGGCACCATCAGCGGCAGCTGCACAGCCGCCAATGCCACAGAAGCGGCCACCCGCCCCTATATCTACATCGGCGTCAACCAGGGCGAGCCCCCTGCGGGCCGTTCCATGACGCGACAGAACGGCACCGAGTTACTCACCTACGAGATTTACCACCGCAGCGCTACCCAGGGACCATGGACTGAAGCGACCGGCGTCGCCTCGACCGCCAACTCAAGCGGCGGCGTGTTCTACCGCATGGCGAACAACACGACGGCCCAGACGTTTTCTTTTCCCTACTACATCCGCATTCCCACGCCGCAGGCTTCAGCCCCTGCCGGCATTTATGACGACCTGGCCGTCACCGCCACCATTCGCCTGAGCACCTCGGGCGGCAGTGCGACCGGCACTGTGCTGGGGATCACCAGCTTCGGGGTCAGTGCAAGCATTCAGCACTCGTGTTATTTCAGCACCAGCCCCGCACCGCTGATCCTCAACTACACATCCTTCAGCGCCTCCCCTGCAACAGGCAGTGCGGGTTTTGCCCTCAGCTGTACCTACAACACACCTTACACGCTGACGATGCCCACGGCCACAGGCACCCTGCTGGGCGTGGCTTACTCCCTTGGCCTGAGCGCGGCATCCGGCACCGGCACCGCAGGCCCGCAAAGCTACACGGTCAACGGCACAGCCGCCGCGAACCAGCCAGGCACCTGCACCAGCGGCAGTTGCACGGCCAGCCAGAACCACACCATCACCGTCGGGTTCTGAGCCGCAGCCTCACGCCCGGGGACGTACTGGCGAGAGGCTGAGAGTCCTCGCAGGCCAAAGCGCAGCGCGTGCTGCTCTATTGACACTTGCGCGTGTCACTAAGACCGTAACGGTCAGCCCAGCCAGGCGAGCAGTTGCGCCGTCACAGCAGGCTTCTTCAACAGCTCCATGTGGTTGGTGCCGATGGCCACCCACTGGCGTTCGGGCGCGAAGCCCAGGCTGTGGTGGGTGCTGTCATGTTCACCCAGGGCGCTGGCCAGTGGCACCAGGCCATCGCCCAGCAACTGGTCTTGCAGGTCGCCGGGTTTGTCCGAGGTCGTCGCCGCAATCGTGAAGCACGCCACGCCGTCGGGCAGCGGCAAGGGCTCGCGCTGGTCTGGTGCCATCTCGAAGCGGTCTGCATTCGCCCATTGGCTGCCCAGCGCATCGCCAAACCGCAGGTCGGTGATACCGCTGCTGCGTATCTGGCCGATTTTGGCGAATGGGCGTGTGACGGGGTTGCTGCCCAACACCACATCGACCCAGTTGCCGACACGCTCCAGCGGCGCGCCATGGTGCGGTGTGCCCAGGAAGACGATATTTTTCAGCTTCTGGCGCCAGGCCATGCGGCCCGGCTCGGCTTTAGCGGCGCTTTCCGCGTGATGGCAGGCACTGCGCGACACCAGCCCGCCCATGCTGTGCGTGAGCAGGGTGATCTCGTCAACCGGTTGCGGCCAGGCCTCAACCAGACGCTCCAGCACATCGGCAAACAGTTTGCCGTTGTCCGACACATGCAGCCCGGTGTTGTAGTGCAGGTAGACGGGTGTGTAGCCCAGGGCGCTGGCCAGTTCGCTGCCATGGTTGTGGCCGCCTGATGTCCATTGCAAATCGTTCATGCACAGACCGTGCACCAGCACCAGGATTTTTCTGCCCGCGTGGGGCAACGCGAACGTCATGCCCGCCCTGTCGAGTGCCAGCGTTTTGCCCTCGTGGCGCAGGCTCATGGTGATGGCCAGCGGGTTGGCGGTGTCCCGCAACTGGTCGCCCAGCACGCCATTGATGGCCGACAGCATGGCCTCCCGCTCGGGGGACGACGCCTTGTTCCCGGCCAGCGGCGCGGCGGTCGCCAGCAGCAAGTCGGCTGCGCCACCGGCCAGCCGCGTCACGGCCTTCACGCTGCCGTAGACAAAACCGGTGATGCCGTTGGGTTTGATACCGCTGGCACCCGGCGTGTCGTCCACAAACCGGGAGCCCAAAAGCCCAAAGGGCGCGGCCACGGTTTTATAGACGTTGGCCTGCACGTTCTCCGCCAGCCCGGTCACGCCCAGCACACCCTGTGTGGCCAGTTGCGCCAGGCCCTGCACATCGGACATATGCAGCCAGGTCGGGAAACCGGAAGGCCGTGAGCCGGCGCTAGCGTGGTCAGGTTTGGACATGGCCCATTGTGGCGTGATGACGGCGCGAGCGCCAGCAGCGGATCCGCCGCAGCCTAAAAGCGCTCGTGCGGCATCAGGTAGCGCCACTGGCCCACCGGCAGATGGCCCAGATTGACGTGGCCGATGCGCACGCGCTTGAGGCCGGTCACGAACAGGCCGACCTGTTCGCACATGCGGCGTATCTGGCGTTTTTTACCTTCGGTCAGCACAAAGCGCAACTGCTCCGGGTTTTGCCAGCTGACCTTGGCGGGCCGAAGCGGCTGGCCGTCCAGGCTAAGGCCATGATTGAGCAGCGCCAGCTTTTCTGCCGGAAACACATCTTGCACATTGCTGCTTTCTCCGCCGACACCAAGGCTCACACGCACCAGGTATTCCTTCTCCACCAGCGAATCCTCGCCAATCAGTTGGCGCGCCACGCGGCCGTCCTGCGTCAGCACCAACAGGCCGATGGAATCGATGTCGAGCCGGCCAGCGGGTGCCAGGCCGCGCAACTGTTCATGGCCCCAGCGCATGCGGCTGTTGCACTCGCGCCAGCGGTTTTGCGGCTGCACCAGCACTACGGCCGGTTCATGGCCGTCTTCGGCCTGGCCGCTGACATAACCGACTGGTTTGTTGATCAGGATGGTGACCTGCTGGCGCTGCTGCTGTTCGGCTTGGCGGTCCACTTCAATGCGCGCGTCTATGGCCACCGGCTGCCCCATCACGGCGGGCGCGCCATTGACACGCACCCAGCCTTTCGCGATCCAGTCATCGGCCTCGCGCCGCGAACAAATGCCCAGCTCGGCCATGCGCTTGTTCAGACGAATGGTCGTGCCCGTGGATGCGCCGGGTGACCCGGCAGGCGCCACAGCCGCCGCGCGGATGCGGACAGCGGCAGGTTTGGGGGCAGGAGGTTTGGGGGGAGCAGAGTCAGCCATGGAAGACTGATTTTAAGTCGCCCCCGCTGCGCGACTGTTCAGGCCGGAACAGGCGCCGCCTGCCGGCTCGCACCGATGTGCGCGCGCAGGTCGTGCACGATATCGCTGAACTCCTTGGTGTAGGTGATCTCGAGGTCGCGCGGACGCGGCAATTCGATCTCGCGTTTGGCCACAAAGCGCCCCGGGCTTTTGCTCATCACATACACCGTATCGGCTAAAAAGACCGACTCACGCAGGTCGTGCGTGACGAGGATGACGTTGAAACGCTGCTCGGTCCAGAGGTCGCGAAGGATGCACCAGAGCTCCTCGCGCGTGAACGCGTCGAGCGCCCCAAAAGGCTCGTCAAGCAGCAGCATCTTGGGTTCATGAATCAGCGCACGGCAAATGCTTGCGCGCTGCTGCATACCGCCCGAAAGCTGCCAGGGAAACTTGTCCTCGTAGCCACCCAGCCCCACTTTCTGCAGAAGCTTGCGCGCACGATCTTCATATTCCTCGCGCTTTTCGCGAAAACTGCTGCGGTAAGGCTCGACGATTTCCAGAGGCAGCAGCACGTTTTGCATCGTTGTGCGCCACGGCAGCAGCGATGGCGCCTGGAAGGCCATGCCCGACACCTTGAGCGGGCCGTTGACTTCGCGCCCGTCGATGATGATGTTGCCCTTCGAAGGCATGCGCAGGCCGGTGGCCAGCTTCATGAAGGTCGACTTGCCGCAGCCCGAAGGCCCGACGATGGCGATGAACTCGCCCTGACGCACCTTGAGGTCAATCGCCTCGACCGCGAACTTCTGCTGCACCAGCAACTCGTCGTTGTAGGCGAGCCAGACATCCCGGAAGTCGATGAAGTTGTTGTCAGTGCTCATGGTCGTGGTTTCTATCAGTCGAATTTGAAAGTCTGCGCCCCGGCAAACGCCGCCAGTGCAAAGTTGCCCACCTCGCGGTCCTGGTCGCCGGTGCCCGAACCGACACCGATGCCGCCTATGACCTGGCCATCAACGACGACAGGCAGGCCGCCCTTCAGATTGGTCGTGAGTCCGCCCGTCGCAATCGCCAGTTTTGCGGCAAGGCCCTCTTCCACACCGCCGGTCGGGACGCGGCTGGACGCCGCCGTCATGGCCTTGCGGACAGCTGATTTTTCGGACAGGATTTTGGCGCCGTCCATGCGCACAAAGGCCAGCAGGTTGCAGCCGTCATCGACGACAGCGATGCACTGCGGCTGTTTCATGGCCTGCGCTTTTTCAATCGCGGCATGAAGCAGCTGGAGCGCACCGGCATGGGAAAGTTTGAGATGGCTGAAGGTAGGGCTCATGCGAATAAGGCTTCCGGTTCGTTGGCGAGGTCGGCATTGAGGCAGTCGGTGACCAGCATCTTGCCGGGCGCGTGGGTGATGAAAAAATCGATGCCTGATTGCTGTAAAGCCACCGTGGCAGTGAGCCCGCACCCCCAGTACATGGGAATCTCGCCGGGCAGCGGCAGCAGCACTTCGCCCAAGTCGGGCTGGCTGATGTCGGTGATGCCCAGCACCGCCGGGTCGCCGGCATGCACGGGCCCGCCGTGCACACGCGCAAACCGTGCAGTGATCTCATGCACCCTGGCGGCAGAAGACTTTTCAAATGGCCGCATGGACACCACCAGCGGCCCGCCGAACACACCCTTGCCACGCGTCAGCACCTGCGTCTTGAACAGTGGCCCCTGTATGCCCAACTCCACATGGCGAAGCCGCACACCAGCTTGCAACAGCGCGTCTTCCATGGAGAACCAGCAGCCCAGGGCCACGGCGACAAAATCGTCGCGCCATTCAGATCTGATGTCGCCCACTTCCGTGGGAACCGCGCCCGCGCGATGCACCAGATAGCCCGGCAGGTCCGTGCGTACGTCGAGGTCTTCCCCGAGCACAGGAATAAAGGGGCTGCCCGCCTCGCTCGCGCCCAGCACCGGACAGGCAAACGCATTCAGATGACAAAAAGCCAGAAAATCATCGGCATGCCGCTGCGGCAACACGACCAGATTGGCCTGCACATGGCCGGGCGCGCGGCCCGTCGTGAGCCCGGTGTGGTCACCACGGCGGGCAGCCAGCCTCAGGTCATGCGCGGCAGACATCGTCAGACCGAGCGGATATTGCCGCCGTCGCAACGCAACATGCTGCCGGTCATGTAACTCGCGGGCACACCGGCAACAAACGCGGCCAGTGCGCCGAACTCTGCCGGCGCGCCGTAACGACCCATGGGGATCATGCTGGTCGAGCGGCGTTTGGCTTCCTCGACCGTGATGTTGTCTTTCCTGGCGACGGCTTCATCCGTCATGCGCACACGTTCGGTGTCTATGCGTCCCGGCACGAGCACGTTGACCGTGACGCCGTCTTTGGCGACTTCCATGGAGAGCGTCTTGGACCAGGTGACCAGCGCATTGCGCAGGGTATTGGAGACCCCCAGAATCGGAATCGGCTGCACCACGCCGGACGACACCACCGTCATGATGCGGCCCCACTGGCGCTTGCGCATGCCAGGTAGCAAGGCGTCGGTCAGGGTGATGACGGACAGCACCATCTCGTTGAAGCTTGAAGTCCATTCGGCGATGCCTCGCTCACTCGCCCCGCCATAACCCGGACCACCGGTGTTGTTGACGAGGATGTCGATGGGTCCAAAGCTGTCGGTGACTCTGGAAGCAAACGCAGCAAGCCCCGCCGTGTCGGCGAGGTCCATGGCAAAGGCCTCTACCTGCACGCCGGGGTGGCAGGCCTTCAGCTCAGCGACGGCGGCCTTCATGCGTTCCGCGTCGCGGCCCGTGATGGCCACGTGTACGCCCTCACGCACCAGCGCCTGCGCAATGCCCTGGCCTATGCCGCGGTTGCCGCCGAGAACCAATGCGCGTTTTCCCGCGATGCCTAGGTCCATGCCCGGTCTCCTTTTTTTGCCCTGAAGCGTTTGAGAAATTGCCCCTGCCCCGGCTTGCCGAGCAGCTCGCCTTCATGGCAGACCACTTGCCCGCGCGACAGCACCGTCACCGGCCAGCCCGTGAGGGTGCGGCCTTCGTAGGGGGTGTAGTCGACGTTGTGGTGCAGCATGTCGTTGGTGATGGTGACCTTGCGCTCCGGGTCCCAGATGGCGATGTCGGCATCGGCACCGACCGCGATGGTGCCCTTTTGCGGGTGCAGGCCGTAGAGCTTGGCAGCATTGGTGGAATTGAGCGCGACAAAGCGGTTGAGGTCAAGCCGGCCTGTCATCACGCCCTCGGAGAACAGCAGCGCAGAACGTGTCTCCAGCCCCGGGATGCCATTGGCCACCTTGCTGAAGGAAATCTTCGGGCCATACATCAGCTTGCCGCCTTCATCAAAGCGGTAGGGCGCGTGGTCGGACGAGAAGATGTCAAAGAGCCCGTCTTCAATGCCCTGCCAGACATGCGCCTGGTTGGACGGGTCGCGCGGCGGTGGGCTGCACATGCACTTGGCACCGAGAAAGTCGGGCAGGGCGAGGTCTCGCGTCGACAGAAACAAATATTGCGGGCAGGTCTCCGCGAAAATCTTCACGCCACGGGCCCTTGCGCGGCGGATTTCTTCCATCGCCTCCTTGCCCGACACATGCACGATGAGCAGGTTGGCCTCGGCCACCTCCGACAGCGTGATGGCGCGGTGCGTGGCCTCCCGCTCGACCGCCATGGGGCGCGAGTCCTCGTGGTAGCGCGGCTCGGTCTTGCCTTCGGCTTCGAGCTTTTCGGTCAGCCAGGCAATGCACTCGTAGTTCTCGGCGTGGATCATGGTCAACGCACCGGCGCGCTGGTTGACGTCCAGCACATCCAGAATCTGCCGATCCGACAGGCGCATGGCCTCGTAGGTCATGTAGACCTTGACCGAGGCGTGGCCCTGGGCAATGAGGTCGGGCAGCTCGTCCTTCAGGATTTCGGGCCGCGGGTCGGACACGATGAGGTGAAAACCGTAATCGATGTAGGCCTTGCCGGCCGCGCGGCGGTGGTAGTCCTCAACGGCGGCGCGCACCGACTGCCCGCGATGCTGCACCGCAAACGGGATGATGGTGGTTGTGCCGCCAAACACCGCCGACAGGCTGCCCGACTCAAAGCCGTCGGCCATGATGGCACCGCCGGATGCGAGGCCCTGGGCGCGCGGCTGATCGAGGTGGCAATGGGCGTCTATGCCGCCAGGCAGCACCAGCTTGCCGGCAGCGTCTATGGTCTGCTTTGCATTGCCGAGCGCGCTGCCAAGGGCAACGATCTTGCCGCCCGTGATGCCGACGTCGCTGCGAAAGGTGTCCGACGCGGTGGCCACGGTGCCACCCCGGATGATGAGGTCGAATTCAGTCATGGAAATCGGTGCTGCTTCAGGAGAGCATGCCGTCGTCGCGTTGCGACCAGAAGGTCGTGCGCTTTTCAATCACTGCAAAGATGGCGTACATCGCCACACCCATGACGGAGGTCACGATGAGGCCTGCAAACACCAGCGGCGTGTCGAAGTTGGACGTGGCGGCCATCATCAGGTAACCGATGCCGCGCTTGGAGGCCACCGTCTCCGAAATGATCGCACCGACAAAAGCCAGCGTGACCGCGACTTTCAGCGATGCAAAAAAGTAGGGCATGGATCGCGGGAAGCCAACCTTGACGAGAATGTCGCGGCGGCTGGCGCCCAGCGCGCGCAGCACATCCAGCAGTTCCGGCTCGACCGTCGCCAGCCCGGTGGCTATGTTCACTGCAATCGGGAAGAAAGACACCATGAAGGCGGTGAGGATGGCGGGCACAGTGCCTGCGCCAAACCAGATGACAAACACCGGCACCACTGCGACCTTGGGAATGCTGTTGAACGCCACCAGCACCGGGTAAAGCCCGCGGTAAACCAGTCGCGAAGAACCAATGCCCACGCCCAGCGCAACACCCAGCACCACCGCGAGTACAAAACCCGCCAGCGTCGACAGCAAGGTGAACCACGCGTTTTCAAGAATGGGTGCCGTCCACTTCATCATGGATTCGACGATGGCGAGCGGGCTGGGCAGGAGAAAGGTCTTGATGTCGAAGGCCACACAGGCGAACTGCCAGATGATCAGAAGGCCGATCACAAAAAACCAGGGCATCGCGTTTTCAAGCGTGCGTGTATTCATTTTCATGTCGGCATTCCGTAGTCAGTTCATCGAGCCTGTTGTCAACCAGCGCGCTCAGGGCAGCTTGCGACTGGCCAGGGGCGGCAGGTAGGCATTGCTGAACACGTCGGCAGATGTCGGCTTGCCCGGCAGGTCAAACGCCCTGGACAACACGGCCACCGACTTGTCGAGGCGCGCAGCGCGCACGCCCCCCATGCCGTCAGCCGTTGATTCAGGCGTGGTGATCTGGTTCTTGATCAGCCACTGGAGCTTTTCCATCTCCAGCTTTTCGTCAGCCAGCGGCGCCTGCTTTTTCAGCGCCGCAATGGCAGCGGCCGGGTTGGCCACCGCGTCACGCCAGCCCTTGGCGGCGGCCGCGACAAAACCCTTGACCAGGGCGGGTTTGGTTTCCAGCATTTTTTTCGATGCGATGATGCCGTTGCCGTAAAGGTCCATGCCAGCGTCGGAGTAATAGAGGAACTTGATGTCGGCGGGCTTGATGCCCTGCTTGACCAGGCTGAAGTACATGGTGGAGTCGAAGCCGAGGATGGCCTCTACGTCACCTTTGAGCAGCATGGCCTCGCGCAGGCGCAGGTCGCCGTACTCCCACTTCACGCTGTCCGGCTTCACACCGGTGATGCCCGCGTAGACAGGAAACAGCTTGTAGGCGCCGTCGCTGAGCGAGCCGCCCATTTTTTTGCCCGCCAGGTCAGCAGGCTTGTTGATGCCGGCCTTGGCAAAGCTGGCAATCGACAGCGGCGAGCGGTAATACACCATGTACACCGCCTTGCCGGCGCTGGCCGGGTTTTTGGCATTGAACTCCATCAGCACGTTGACGTCGCCAAAACCGAAGTCATAAGCGCCACCGCCGATACGGGTCGCCACTTCGCCGGATCCGCCGGACGGATCCATGTTCACGGCAATGCCTTCGGCTGCGAAGTAACCCTTTTCCTGCGCGAGGAAGAACGCGGCGTTGCTGCCGTCGAAAGGCGCGTTCAGCGAGACCTTGACCTCCGTCAGCGGCTGCGCGTGGGCGCCGCCCATCATGGCCGCACCGGCCAGGGCGATGACAGCGGATGCGACAAGAGCCCTGCGCTCAAGTCCGGTACGAACTTTATGAACTGGAAGAAAGGTGTTGGCCATGTGTGATCTCTTGCCGGTAGTTGCGAAATTGCCTCGATGACAATGCAAACCGCGTGCCAGTCTTGTTTGCTATTTTGTATTTTTATTTTGCGCAAATCATGTTTAGAATTGCGCGCAATTTAACCCCATTCCAAAGCAAGCCATTGATGACCCAAGTTTCCGACGCCAAAGCAGCCAGGTCAGCCGCCAGCGACCTCTCGGTGGAAGACGTTTACCGCAGCGTGATGGATGCCATCGTCGACCAGCGCCTGTTGCCCGGCACCCGCCTCAACGAGCTGGCCATGTGCGAGGCATTCAAGATTTCGCGGCGCGAGATGGAACGTGTTTTTGCCCGGCTCACCTTTGAAAGCATGGTGCGCCTCGTGCCCAACCGGGGCGCTTTTGTGGCCAGCCCCGACGCGAAGGAAGCACGGGCGATTTTTGCGGCGCGCAAGACGATTGAGGCCGGCATCGTCGAGCTGGCCGCAGCGCGCGCGTCGGGTGCGGACTTCAAGGTACTGGCCAAAAACATTGCGGAAGAAGAGGCCCACAGGCGCGCCGGCCGCATGCGCGAGGCCGTCAAGTTGTCGGGGCAATTTCACCTGCTGCTTTCGGAGATCGCAGACAACGCCATCCTGGCCGACCAGGTGCGGCAGCTGGTGGCCAGAACCTCGCTGGTGACCAGCCTGTACGACAACGCCAGTGAAATGGTCTGCTGGCACGATGACCACCACAAGCTCATCGAACACCTGCGCGCGCACCAGCCAAAAAAGGCCGTCGACCTGATGCGCAGGCACCTGGATGACCTCGAAGAAAGCCTAGATCTGGACCGGAAAATCAGCAGCAAGACAAATTTGCGCGCAATTTTTGGGCTGGATTCGCTTGAGGCAGTGTCGAAAACCAGGGCCTGAGGCGGCCCCATTCACGCACCGGAAAGGTACATTTCCCCGTTTACCGCACCAGACCGGGGACTGCCGACTTCTGAAAGCCGGTACTGCGCGCCATCCGGCGGTGGTACAACAAGCCATGAAACTCGGAAACACCACCCCCATCCTGCGCAGCTTCGACGAGGCCAAGGCGCGGGAGTTTTACATCGGCTTTCTCGGCTTTGAGATCGTCTTCGAGCACCGCTTCGAGCCCAGCCTGCCGCTGTACATGTCTGTGAAGCGCAGCGGCTGCGTGCTGCACATCTCCGAACACCACGGCGATGCCAGCCCCGGCGCAGCCTTGCGTATCGAAGTCGACGACGTTGATGCTTTCCACTAGGAGTTGCTGGCGAAAAACTACCAGTTCGCCAGGCCGGGCATCGAGGACACACCCTGGGACACGCGCGAAGTCACGGTGAAAGACCCGTTTGGCAACCGGCTGGTGTTTACCAGCGCGATCAGCACCTGACGCGGCGCACCATCGGCAGCAGATCGTTATCAGATTTACTATTAATTTAGTAGCTGCTCACGCTCATCTTTAAAGGGCTGGAGGCCAATTTGGCACCTAAAAAAAGGCGTTTTTTGCTCATTTTTGATGGCTGGCACGCGCTGAGGCCTCTTTCAGGCAAGAAAAAGGCAAATTTTTAACATACACGTTAATAATTTAACGTGTACGTTAAAAATAAGGTCAGAACAGCATGGACCGCAGCCCCTGAAGGTCCAGCACACGCAGACCGCCGTATTCAACGCGAATCACCTGGCTGGCCTCCAGCCGTGTCAGCGCCTCGTTCACGCGCTGTCGTGACAGGCCCACGAGATAGGCCAGCTCTTGCTGGGTGATGCGCAGCACCTCGCCCACGCCTGGGCAAAGCACGGGGTTGAACAGCGCGGCCAGGCTGCGGGCCACGCGCACGTCGGGGTTGTTCATGCGGTCGATCTCGCGCGCGGCGATGAACTGGCCCAGCCGTTCGTTGAGCTGGTTCATCACAAAGCGGTTAAAGCCGATGGAGTGGTCCAGCATCCAGTGGAAGGTGTCGATGGGCAAACCGGCGATCGTGCTTTTGCGCAGCGCCTGGATGTTGTAGCGGTAAGGCTCGCGCTTGATGGCCGTGCCCTCGCCGAACCAGCCGCCCGGCGGCAAGCCCGCAAAGGTCATGGTCACGCCTTCGGCGTTGTCGCTGCTCATCTTGAGCAGGCCCTGCACCACCCCGAACCAGTAGGTCACGGGTTTACCGATGCGGCACACGTAGTCGCCCGGTTGTGCATCGCCGACATGCAGTTCGGCCACGGCGCGCTCGCGCTCGGCCGGCCGCAACTGCGCCAGCCAGGGAACACCGGCAAGGTCCGCATTGGTGATGGCGCGAGGGCGTATCTGCAGCGGCCGTTCGGCCCGTGGGGTGGTGGTCATGGCAGGGCGTGGTTTGAACTTCAGCGGCTGGACCCAGGGGAAAGTCCGGGGCGGGCGCAACCCTCAAATTGTCGTCGGATAGACATTTTATTGTCAATCCAGAGCATAGCATTCGACCCGCCCAGACGGCAAGCACCCACACGACGCCACACAACAAGCCCCTCAGGAGACAACACCATGAACACCAACCGCACCCCTTCATCACCCGGTTTATGCACCGCAGCCGCTGGCATGCAAGGCCGCAAACCTTCACGCCGTCATGTGCTGGGCACGCTCGCCGCGCTGCCTGCGGCCTTGTATGGGACGGCGCGCGCCGAGACCACCGGCCCTGTCCGCATCGCTCAATCCACCGCGCTGAGCGGCCCGCTGGGCGAGCTGGGCCAGGCCATGCACCAGGGTGCCAGGGCCTGTTTTGCCGGCATCAATGCCAAAGGCGGTGTGAACGGCCGTCTGATCGAACTGACCGTGGCCGACGACGGCTACCACGTCAAGCGCGCCCTGGCAAACGTGAGCGGTTTCATCGACGACAAGAACAACTTCGCACTGTTCAACTGCATGGGCACGCCCATGATCGAGGCCATGCTGCCGCAGGTCACGGCATCGGGCATCCCGTTCTTTGCGCCGTTTTCCGGTGCGCTGTCGGTGCGCCCCGCCAACGCGCGCAATGTGTTCAACATCCGCGCCAGCTACGCCGACGAAGCCGAGCAGCTGGTGCAGCACCTGGCGACCATCGGCATACGGCGCGTGGCCATTGCCTACCAGAACAACTCTTTCGGCAAGGAGGTGTTTGACGCCACCCAACGCTCCATGGCCAAACACAAGCTGGAGGCGACAGCCATCGTCACGGTCGAAAACAATTCCTCGGACGTGGCCGCTGCCACGGCCAAAATTGCGGTCTCCAACCCTGAAGCAGTGCTGGTCGGCTTGGCCGGCAAACCGACCATCGACTTCGTGAAAGCAATCCGCGCGCAGCGCAGGGGCCTGCCGCTGTATGCGCTGTCCATCATGGGCGCAGCTGCCACGCTCAAAGCCATGGGCGACGATGCCACCGGCATTGCGGTCTCGCAGGTGGTGCCGCTGCCGGGCAATGCCGTGATGCCCATCGTGCGCGAGTTCCAGCAAGCATGGAAGGCAGCGGGTGTGGACCTGGAGCCATCGCACCTGGCGCTGGAGGGTTACATCAATGCCCGGGTGTTTGCCGAAGCGCTGCGCCGCGCAGGGAAGAACCCGACGCGCGCCGCCTTCATCGACAGCACCTGGAACCTCAAGCGTTACGACCTGGGCGGGCTGGAGGTGAGCTTCAGCGACTCGGCCCGCAACGCCTCGCGCTTTGTGGAGCTCACCATGGTGTCGCGCGACGGGCGCTTCATCCGGTGAAGGCCACTTCAAATTCGCAGACCCCGGGCACACCCCACTAGGACTTACCCCAGAATTGTCGTCATAACGACAACACAGCGTCAAATGACGGCCTACTATCCGCTCACTGATCAGGCCGACCGCGTACCTGTTATTGAAAACAAAGAGACATCGAGACAAGGCAAAAACGACATGCAGACCACGTTTCCCGCACTGCTGCTCAAACATGCTGCCGAGCGCCCCGGCGCACCTGCCATGCGCGAGAAGGAATACGGTATCTGGCAGGCACACAGCTGGTCTGCCATGGCGACCATGGTCGAACACATCGCCTGCGGCATGCACCTCGCCGGCCTGCAGCGCGGCCAGCACATGGTCATCGTCGGCAGCAATCGGCCGCGCCTTTACGCCACCATGCTGGCTGCCCAAGCCCTCGGCGCCATACCGGTCCCGCTCTACCAGGACGCGGTGGCAGCTGAATGTGTCTTTCCCATCACCAATGCCGATGTGCGCTTTGCCGTGGTCGAAGACCAGGAGCAGGTCGACAAACTGCTGGAGATCCGTGACCGATGCCCTGACCTCGCGAGCATCGTGTTTGACGACCCACGCGGCCTGCGCAACTACAGCGAGCCCGGCCTGGTGTCGCTCGACCAGATGATGGAAGCCGGCAAGGCTTTTGCCGTCGCCCAGCCCGGCTGGTTCAAGGCTGAGGTCGACAGGGTCATGCCTGGTGACGTGGCGGCGATGTTCTTCACATCAGGCACTACGGGCAACCCCAAGGGCGTGGTGCACACCCACAACACCATGCTGGACCGCGCGAGGGCCGGTGCCGACTTCGACAAGCTGACGTCTGACGAAGAAGTGCTGGCCTACCTGCCGCCGGCCTGGGTTGGCCAGAACATCTTCAGCTACGCGCAGTGGCTGGCCTGCGGTTATGTCGTCAACTGCCCGGAAAGCGCAGCGACGGTGATGATCGACCTGAAGGAAGTCGGGCCCACGTATTACTTTGCACCGCCGCGCATTTTTGAAGGCCTGCTGACCACGGTGATGATCCGCATGGAAGACGCGGGCCGCATCAAGCGCGGCATGTTCGACTACTTCATGGGCGTGGCCAAGCGCGTCGGCCCTGCGCTGATGGACGGCAAAGCCGTGGGCGGCCTTGACCGGCTGATCTACGCGCTGGGCAATGTGATGGTCTATGGCCCGCTGCGCAACACCCTGGGTTTCTCGCGCGTGCGGGTGGTTTACACCGCCGGTGAAGCCATTGGCCCCGACCTGTTCACGTTTTACCGTTCCATCGGCATCAACATGAAGCAGCTCTACGGCTCGACCGAGACGGCCGTGTTCGTCTGCCTGCAACCCGACAACGAAGCCCGCGCCGACACCGTGGGTGTGCCGATTGCCGGCGTGCAGATTCGCGTGGCGGACAACGGCGAGATCATGGTCAAGTCGGCCGGCCTGCTCAAGGAATACTACAAAAATCCCGCCGCCACGGCAGAGGTGCTGACGGCCGACGGCTGGTACCACACCAGCGACGCAGGTTTCATCGACGCCGCAGGCCACCTGAAGATCATCGACCGCGTGAAAGACGTGGGCCGCATCAAGGGCGGCAGCAACGACGGTGCCATGTTTGCGCCCAAGTACGTCGAGAACAAACTCAAGTTCTTCCCCTACATCAAGGAAGTCGTGGCCTATGGCGACGGCCGCGAGAAGGTTTGTGTCTTCATCAACATCGACTTTGAAGCCGTCGGCAACTGGGCCGAACGGCGCAACCTGCCCTACGCCGGTTACACCGACCTGGCACAAAAACCCGAGGTCTACCAGCTCGTCAAGGAATGCGTGGAGAAGGTCAACGCCGACCTCAGCGTGGACGAATTGCTGGCCGGCTCGCAGGTCAGCCGCTTCCTGATACTGCACAAGGAACTCGACGCCGACGACGGCGAACTGACACGTACCAACAAGGTCCGCCGCGGTTTTATCGGCGACAAATACCAGCCGCTGGTCGACGCGCTGTACGGCGGCAAGACCGAACAGTTCATCGAAACCGTGGTCAAGTTTGAAGACGGCCGCAGCGGCAGCGTGAGCGCCACGCTGAAGATCAGCGACGCGAAAACCTTTGCACCAGTGAAGGCGGCAGCATGAAGCAAGTACAAAACATGGGGAATCGGCCGCAGCGCCGGGCCGCCCCAAGCAAGGCCAGCCCCCTCGGGGGGCAGCGCAGTACACGCAGTGACAAGCGTGGGGGCTATATCGCATGAGCAAGAAGATCGGTGACGTCATCCTCGACGTCAAAAATATTTCCCTGAGTTTCGGTGGCGTCAAGGCGCTGTCGGACATCTCGTTCAATGTCAAAGAGCACGAGATACGCGCCATCATCGGCCCCAACGGTGCCGGCAAAAGCTCCATGCTCAACTGCATCAACGGCGTGTATGCGCCGCAGCAGGGCTCCATCACCTTCCGCGGCCAGACCTTCAAGCACATGAACAGCCACCAGGTGGCCGTGATGGGCGTGGCCCGCACCTTCCAGAACCTGGCGCTCTTCAAGGGCATGAGCGTGCTCGACAACATCATGTCGGGCCGCAACCTGAAGATCAAAAGCAACCTCTTCATGCAGGCGCTGCGCATCGGCCCCGCCGAACGTGAAGAGATCCGCCATCGTGAGGCGGTCGAAAAAATCATCGACTTTCTGGAAATCCAAGCTTACCGCAAGACGCCGGTGGGCCAGTTGCCCTACGGCCTGCAAAAACGCGTCGACCTCGGCCGCGCGCTGGCAATGGAGCCCCAAGTGCTGCTGCTCGACGAGCCCATGGCAGGCATGAACGTCGAGGAAAAGCAGGACATGTGCCGTTTTGTGCTCGACGTGAACGACGAATTCGGCACCACCGTCGTGCTGATCGAACACGACATGGGCGTGGTGATGGACATCTCCGACCGCGTGGTCGTGCTCGATTACGGCAAGAAGATCGGCGACGGCACGCCGGACGAAGTGCGCAACAACGAAGACGTGATCCGGGCTTACCTCGGCACCTCTCACTAGGCGGCAGGAACAGCAATGGCATTCTTTTTAGAGACACTTTTTGGCGGCCTGATGGCCGGCATGCTGTATTCGCTGGTGGCGCTCGGCTTTGTGCTGATCT
>JAZKDR010000025.1:291825-357793 GCA_040387435.1 Pseudomonadota bacterium | reverse complement strand
TTGCACTGCCCCGAGCGAAACTTTGAGCTATGGCAGCGGCGTCGCCTTGCTTAAGATTGTTCCAGGCACAGAGGCGTGATCCCGCCTCTGCCTTTCCTGGCCCATCCGAAAGCAAATACATGCATCCCATCGCACACCGGTTTACCCAATTTTCCCTGGGCCTGACCGTCCTGCTCACCTCCCTGTGTTTCGCCCAGACGGGGCCTGGAGGCTACCCAAACCGGCCCGTTCGCGTGATTGTTCCCGCTGCGACGGGCAGCCTGACCGACCCGGTCGCGCGGGTGGTGGCAGAAGGCATGAGCAGGCGCACTGGCCAGCCGTGGCTGGTGGACAACCGGCCAGGTGCCGGCGGCATCATTGGCAGTGACGCCGCAGCCAAAGGTTTGCCGGACGGCTACACCTTGATGATCACCGCCAACAACTTCATCATCACCCCGGCCCTGTATGACAAGGTGCCTTACAAAGTGCCGGGCGACTTCACCGCAATCGGCATGATTGGACGGGGCGACAACCTCTTGGTGGCTTCTACCGCCAGCGGCATCCGCAGCCTGGCCGATCTGGTCAGCAAGGCGAAGGCCAGTGCTGTTCCGCTCAACTACACCTCGCCCCTGCTCGGCTCAGCAGCCCACCTGACGGTGGAGCTATTCAAGAAGAGTGCCGGTATCCAGCTCAACCACGTGGCGTACAAAGATTCTGGCCAGGGCACCACGGACACGCTGACCGGTCAAATTCCGGTGAACGTCATGGGCATCAGCACGGCGTTGCCTCACATTCTGTCCGGCAAGCTCGTACCACTGGCCTGGACCGGTGCCACCCGGACACCAGAGCTGCCAGAAACGCCCACCTTCGTCGAGGCCGGTTACAAGGATGTGCACATGGGCCTGTGGTTTGCGCTGGTCGGTCCGGCAAAGATGTCCCCCGAACTTGTGTCCTGGCTTAACCAGCAGCTCAATGCCTCGCTTGCAGAGGCACTGACGGTGGAGCGTCTGGGGACGTTTCGCATCGCACCCACTGCCGGAACGGTTCAGAAGGCCAATCAGGTTATAGCCTCGGAGTTGCCGGTTTATCGCAAGCTGGCCGCTGATACGGGCATCAAGCTTGACTGAGCGGCAAGAAAGCCCTGGCATGACTACTCCGGCTGCCCACATATCAGGCCTTTTCGTTTGCGCTGTGGCCGGTGCCCCCATGAAGGCTGTCGATCAGGTCAATGTGTTGGCGGGTGTTGGCCTTGAAGGCGACCGGTATGCCGCCGGCGTGGGCACGTATTCCGTTCAGGTGCCACCTAAAGTGCGGCATGTGACCTTCATCTGCCAGGAAGGCATCGACACTGCAAATGAGTGGCAGGAGGCAAGTGGCTTGCCTGAATTTGCCCCGGGGCAAACCCGGCGAAATGTACTGATAGCCGGCATGTCGCCAGATGCACTCAACAATCTTGTCGGACGCACTTTCGCCTTTGGGGGCCTTTTGTTCAAAGGGCTTGAACTCGCGACACCGTGCCACCAGCCCTCAGAAGTGACCGGGCAAGAAGGTTTTGTGGACGCATTTGATGGTCGGGGAGGTCTGCGGGCAGAGGCTTGCACGGACGGTGTGCTACGCATTGGCGACCTGCTGATCAGCTGACTCCACGCTGTTCGCAACGCCCAGCGTGCTAAATGCAGGCCGTCAGTTCAGGTTTGCAGATGACGCCAGACATGTACGCAGCCTGTCGCGACGCAAGCCGGCTGTCTTTATACGGTCAATAACGTGGTTGAAAGCCGGATTTGCTATTAATTTAGTAGCTGGTCACGCACGTATTCATTGGGCTGCAGCCCGATTTGACGCCTAAAAATGGCCTTTTTGAGCTGTTTTTGGATCATTTGAGGCGCCGAAACGAGTTCCAGACCCAAAAAGTTAACCTGTATATTAACTTTCGCCCATTTTTTAACGTACACATTAAAAAATGGGCTTGAACGACCTGTCTGCTCAATAACGCCAGCGGCCGTGCCCGCGGTAGCGGTAGTAGCCCGGTGCAGGCACGATGACCACGGGTGCGGGTTCAACGTACACGGGCTGCGATGGGTAAACGGCGACGGGCCGGCCTATGGGGGCGACGACACAGCCCGAAAGGAGAGTGACAAGTCCGGCAGCGGCGACTGCGCCCAAAAGACGAATGGTTTTCATGGAATGCTCCTGGTGGAGCCTGTCTAACGTGCCGCGCGAGCTGGCAGGCGACTTCTGGCAGGTAAAGACGCAGGCTTTACAAACCCGCCGACGCGCTAGCTGGCGGCAAGCAGCGCCAGCAGCGCGGCCTCATCAATCACGGTGATGCCCAGTTCCTGCGCCTTGGTGAGCTTGCTGCCTGCTTCGGCACCGGCCACCACGTAGTCGGTCTTCTTGCTGACCGAACCCGCCACCTTGCCGCCGGCAGCCTCGACCATGTCTTTGGCTTCGTCACGGCTCAGCGTGGGCAGGGTGCCGGTGATGACGAAGGTCTTGCCGGTGAAAGGCTGCGGCGCGCGCTCTGCCGGCTCGCCCTCCTCCCATGTCACACCGCAGGCGCGCAGCTGTTCGACCACCTCACGGTTGTGGGGCTGCTGGAAAAACGTGTGAATGCTCTCGGCCACGATGGGGCCGACGTCATCGACCTCGGCCAGGCGCTCCGTAGACGGCGCGTCTTCTGCCGTCACACCCATGATGTTGTCGAGCTTGCCGAAGTGTTTGGCCAGGGCCTTGGCCGTGGCCTCGCCGACGTGGCGTATGCCCAGGCCGAAGATAAAGCGCGGCAAGGTGGTCTGCTTGGATTTCTCAAGCGCATCGAGCAGGTTCTGCGCAGACTTCTCGGCCATGCGCTCCAGGCTGGCCAGTGAGGTCAGGCCCAGCTTGTACAGGTCAGGCAAGGTGCGGATGACGTTGGCATCGACCAGCTGCTCGACCAGCTTGTCACCCAGGCCTTCGACCTCGACCGCGCGCCTGTGGGCGTAGTGCAGGATGGCCTCTTTGCGCTGTGCCCCACAGAAGAGCCCACCGGTGCAGCGGTAGTCGGCCTCGCCCTCTTCACGCACGGCCTCAGAGCCGCAGACCGGGCATTTGCGCGGCATGGTGAATTGTGGTGCATCCTTCACGCGCTTTTCAAGCAGCACGCTGACGACTTCGGGAATCACGTCGCCCGCGCGCCGCACGATCACGGTGTCGCCGACGCGGACATCCTTGCGGCGGGCCTCGTCTTCGTTGTGCAGAGTGGCGTTGGTTACTGTGACGCCGCCCACAAACACCGGCGCCAGCTTCGCGACCGGCGTGAGCTTGCCGGTACGGCCCACCTGCACATCAATGGCCTGCACAGTCGTGAGTTGCTCCTGCGCCGGGTACTTATGGGCCACGGCCCAGCGCGGTTCACGCGTGACAAAACCCAGTTGCCGCTGCAGCGCCAGGCTGTTGACCTTGTAGACCACGCCGTCGATGTCATAGGGCAGCGCATCCCGCTGCTGGCCCATGTTTTTATGGAAAGCCACCAGCTCTGCAGCGCCCAGTGCGGGTGTAGTTTGTGACGCCACCGGGAAACCCCAGGACTTGAGCGTCAGCAGCATCTGCAAATGGGTTTCAAACACTGGCCCGCCCTGTTCGGGCGGCGTGATCTCGCCCAAACCATAGGCGAAAAAGCTCAGCTTGCGGTCGGCGGCAATCGCCGGGTCCAGTTGGCGAACACCCCCTGCCGCCGCGTTGCGCGGGTTCACAAAGGTTTTTTCGCCCTTCGCGCCTTTGGCAATCTTCTCGCGCTGGCGTTCGTTGAGCGCCTCGAAATCGGCGCGGCGCATATAGACCTCGCCGCGCACTTCAATTACCGGTGGCGCATCTGCAGGCAGGCGCAACGGAATCTGGTTGACGGTACGCATGTTTTGCGTGACCTCTTCGCCCACCTCACCGTCGCCGCGCGTGGCGGCCTGCACGAGCACGCCATTTTCATAACGCAGGTTCATGGCCAGGCCGTCGAACTTGAGCTCGGCCACATATTCAACCGGCGCATCACCCTCTTTCAGGCCCAGTTCCTTGCGGATGCGGGTGTCGAAGTTCTGCGCGCCCGTTGGCTCAGTATCGGTCTCTGTGCGAATGCTGAGCATGGGCACCTTGTGGCGCACGCTCGCAAACTGGTCCAGCGGTTTGCCGCCCACGCGCTGGGTCGGCGAGTCAGCGCTCAGCAGTTCAGGGTGCGCTTCTTCCAGCGCCTGCAGTTCGCGGAAAAGCTTGTCGTATTCGGCGTCGGGGATGCTGGGCTCATCGAGCACGTAGTAGCGGTGCGCATGTTCATGCAATTGCTTGTGCAACGCGGCCACACGTTTGATCGCCTTGTCGTCGCCGGGCGCTTTGTCCTCAAACAGATCGGAAGTCACAACACCCTCAACTGAACAATCGCCGCGCCAGCACAGAGCCGGCCGACAGATCGCGCTCGTCCAGCGTGTCGTACAGATGCTCCAGTTCGGAGCCGATCACGTCCATGGCTTCGGTGTGGATGACGTTGCCGTTGTCGTCGATGATGGCGCCGTCCATCGCAGCGGCGAGCGCGACTGCGGCTTCACGCATGCGTACAAAGGGTTGTTCGGCACGCGTGACCTGGGGCACATCCAGCGACAGCGTGACCTCACGCAGCGCCGTCTGCTCGGGGTCTTCGGCCATGGCGGCCTGGGTGTCAAAAGCCAGCCCAAGGATGGGTGCCCCGCCCTGCTGCGACGCAGACAACACCATACGGCCGGGAATCACACCCGCGACAAAACCCAGCCTGGCCGCGTTCTGTTGCACGTAACCCGGGCTCCAGGCCGTGTGGATGGCGCGCAAAGTGAAGCTGAGCTGGGCATCATGGGCGCTGGCGAACTGGTCAAGCTCACGCGCGCGCGCCACTTCGTCCAGCATTTCGGGAAACTCGGGTTCGCCGCCAATCGCATCCGCGAAGGCCTGCGCTTTCATCACGAACTCGGAATATTCGATCTGGTTGAGCGCGCCCATGCGGTTGGCCAGTTGCACGCCGCACTGGAAAGCGCTGTAGCGGTGGCTGGCAGCGGGGAACTCCCACTCACCGGTGGTCACGCTCAGGCCCTCAACGCCGAAAGGTTTGCTGCCGGCACGGCGTGTGCTGGGCATGGCGGCCAGCGCGGCCTCGCCGGAGACGACAGCGTCGGTCACCACCGGCGCAATCACGTCGATCAAGGCGTCGAGGCCCGGTTTCTTTTCAGGCGTCATGACGCCTGTCAGTGCACCGAGACCGGAATCGCCATCGAAGCGCGGCTCCTGTCGGTGGGCCAGCGGGTCTGTTGAGGCGTTCTCATCCTGCATGCCTGGCTCGACCGGGTCACGCGGTTCGGGGTCGGCTTCCGGGGTCGCACGTTTGGGCTGGTTTTTGCGGGCCGTCCAGGTGCTGTGGGCCACTACGCCGGCCAGAACAAGGCCACCGACCACCGCCAGACTGATTTGAAGCGTGCTCATTCAGCGCCCCAAACACGCCAGGGAAACCAAATCGTAGCGGTGTCTGTGCAAGCAGGGGCCGCGGAACCGGCTTCGCCGGGCCGCAGGCGCAGCGCCCCCTCGGGGGGCAGAGAGCTACACGCAGTGAGCGAACGTGGGGGCTCCATATCAGGCGGCTTCGGCAAAACCAAGCGCGGCTTCCATGTCGACGGCCACGATGCGTGACACGCCCTGCTCCTGCATGGTCACGCCGATCAGCTGTTCGGCCATTTCCATGGCGATCTTGTTGTGGCTGATGAACAGGAACTGGGTGTCCTTGCTCATGCTGGCCACCAGCTTGGCATAACGCTCGGTGTTGGCGTCGTCCAGCGGCGCATCGACCTCATCGAGCAAACAGAATGGTGCGGGGTTGAGGTGGAAGATGGCAAACACCAGCGCAATCGCGGTCAGGGCCTTCTCACCGCCCGACAGCAGGTGAATGGTCTGGTTCTTTTTGCCCGGTGGCTGCGCCATTACCTGCACGCCGGCATCCAGGATTTCCTCGCCCGTCATCACCAGCCTGGCGTTGCCGCCACCGAAGAGCTCGGGGAACATCTTGCCGAAATGCCCGTTGACTGTTTCAAAGGTGCTGGCCAGCAGGTCACGCGTTTCGGCGTCAATTTTCTTGATGGCATCTTCCAGCGTGGTCATGGCTTCGTTCAGGTCGGCCGATTGCGCATCGAGGAACTGCTTGCGCTCACGCGCACTGGCGAGTTCGTCCAGCGCTGCCAGGTTCACCGCGCCAAGGGACGCGATGTCGCGGTTGATGCGGTCGATTTCGCCCTGCAGGCCTGTCAGGCGAACGTTGCCGTCCTGGATGGACTGCGCGACGGCGGTGACATCGGCCTGTGCATCGGCCAGCAGTTGTTCGTATTGCTCGAAGCCCAGACGCGCGGCCTGCTCCTTGAGCTGGAATTCCGTGATGCGCTGGCGCATGGGGTCCAGTTCACGCTCCAGTTGCAGGCGGCGCTCATCGCTGGCACGCAGCTTGTTGGTCAGATCGTCGTACTGGCTGCGCTTGGCGCCCAGGTCCGTCTCGCGCTCCAGCTTGACGCTGAGGGCGGACTGCAGCCCGGCCTGTGCGGCAACATCCGACAGGCGCGAGAGCTCTTCTTTTGCGCGCGCTTCTTCTTCGCCAATCGACTCGGCCTGTTGCGCGGCAATCTGGATGGAACGGGCCAGCTCTTCGCGGCGTGAGGCCAGGCTGCGCAGCGCGAACTGGGCTTCCTGTGCCTGGCGCTCCAAGGCGCGCTGCTGCTCGCGGGATTCATTGAGTTTGCGTTCAGATTCGATCACCCGGTCATCGAGTTGCGCATGGCGCTCCTGGCTGTCGGCAAGCTGCATATCCAGCTCTTCAAAACGACCTTCTGCTGTGACCTTGCGCTCTTGCAGTTCACCCAGTTGCGCCTCGATCTCGCCCATGTCGGACTGGATCTGCTCGCTGCGCGCACGGGTCTGCTCGGCCAGCTGCGTCAGGCGCAGCACTTCGACCTGCAGTTCGTGCGTGCGGCTTTGGCCTTCTGCGCTTTCACGGCGTGCAGTGCCCAGGCGCTGTGCGGCATCGGCGTACACCGCCTCGGCACGCACCAGCGCACTGCGCGCTTCTTCACTGATCAGCGCCTGTGCCTTGAGCTGCTTGTCGAGGTTCTCGATTTCCTGCGCACGAGCCAGCAAACCGGCCTGCTCGGAATCCTGCGCATAAAAACTCACGCTGAACTGCGAGACGGCGTGGCCGCTCTTGACGTAGATGACTTCGCCGGCCTGCAGCTTGTCGCGCGCGGCAATGGCGTCGTCGAGCTTTTCAGCGGTGTAGCAGCCGTGCAGCCAGTCACCCAGCAGTGCCGACTGACCCGCGTCGTTCAAACGCAGCAGTTCAGCCAGCGGCTTGAGGTTGATGGTGGTGTTGGACTTTGCCGGCGCCGCACCATTGGGCGGTGAGTAAAACGAGAGCTTGGCGGGCGGCGTGTCGCGGCCGTCGGTGCCGGCGAAACCGCGCACCATGTCGAGCCGGGAAACTTCGAGCGCGCCGAGGCGTTCACGCAGCGCAGCTTCGAGGGCGTTCTCCCAGCCCTGCTCGATGTGGATGCGGCTCCACAGGCCTTGCAAGCCATCCAGGCCGTGCTTGGCCAGCCAGGGCTTGAGCTTGCCGTCGGTCTTGACCTTTTCCTGCAGCGCCTTGAGCGCTTCCATGCGGGCCGACAGGTCGGCGCGTTTGGCAGATTCGGTGTTGACAGCCTGCTGCTGCGTGCGACGCTCCTCATCGAGCTGAGGCACGCTGTCGGTCAACTCGTGCAGGCGGGCTTCGGCTTCGAGCTGTGCTTCCTGTGCCGTGTTGAACTGCGCAGTCAGGTTGACCAGCCGGGCTTCATCCGGCGCGTTGAGCGCGTTGCGGTCGGCGGTGAGTTTTTCAAGCCGCATGGACAGCGCACGCGACTGCTCTTCGATGTTACGTTGGTCGGCGGCCAGCACCTGTATTTGCTGCTGGACTTGCGCGACGCCGGTGCGCTGCTCATTGGCCTTGGCCTGGGCCGCACGCAGCGACTCTTCAAGTGCCGGAAACTGCCCTTGCTGCTCTTCACTTTGAGCAGCCAGCAGTTCGGCTTTTTCTTCAGCTTCAACCGCCTGGGCCGACAGCGTTTCGGTCTCGACAGCGGCGTCTTCCTTGCGGGTGGCCCACTGCGCGGTTTGTTCTTTCAGTTGCGCCAGGCGCTGCTCAACGCGAATACGGCCATCCACCACAAAGCGGATCTCGGCCTCAAGACGGCCGACTTCGGCGCTGGCCTCATACAGCTTGCCCTGCGCCTGGTTGACATGGTCACCGGCCGCATAGTGCGCCTGGCGAATGGTTTCGAGGTCGGCCTCGATATGGCGCAAGTCGGCCACGCGGCTTTCGAGTTCGTTGACGGCCTTCTCTGCATCGGCCTTCACCCTGGTCTGGTCGGCTTCGCTTTCTGCGCGCTTCAGGAACCACAACTGGTGTTGCTTGAGCGTGCCGTCAGCCTGCAGTGTGTTGTAGCGCAACGCAACTTCCGCCTGCTTCTCGAGGCGGTCGAGGTTGGCATTCAGCTCGCGCAGGATGTCTTCAACGCGGGTCAGGTTTTCGCGGGTGTCGGACAGGCGGTTGGCCGTCTCGCGGCGGCGCTCCTTGTACTTGGACACACCGGCCGCTTCTTCGAGAAACAGGCGCAGCTCTTCGGGCTTGGATTCAATGATGCGGCTGATGGTGCCCTGGCCAATGATGGCGTAAGCGCGCGGGCCGAGGCCGGTACCGAGGAACACATCCTGCACGTCGCGGCGGCGCACGGGCTGGTTGTTGAGGTAGTAACTTGAGGTGCCGTCACGCGTCAGCACCCGCTTGACGGCGATCTCGGCAAACTGGCCCCACTGGCCGCCGGCGCGGTGGTCGGCGTTGTCAAACACCAGCTCGACGCTGGAACGGCTGGCAGCCTTGCGGGTGGTGGTGCCGTTGAAGATCACGTCCTGCATGGATTCGCCACGCAATTCGGACGCCTTGCTCTCACCCAGCACCCAGCGCACAGCGTCCATGATGTTGGACTTGCCGCAGCCGTTGGGGCCGACAACGCCTATGAGCTGACCAGGCAGAACAAAATTCGTCGGCTCCGCAAATGACTTGAAACCGGATAACTTGATTGAATTTAGGCGCACTGTGTACTCACCCTGTAGCTAAAACAGAAGCTAAGCTGTTGATTTGTATGAATTTTTCAAGGGCTGGCCGCGCAACCCGGAGCATCATGATAACTTGGCTGCCCGCTCTGGAATAGAGTCCGGCCCTTTAAGGTTTTGGGCACTCACGGCTCGAACGCACGAGGCTGGCCGGCGCCATGGATGCAGGCGCAAAAGGCATGCGCCAGAGCAGGTCGGCGGCAGTCGGTTTGGCCAGGTCAAACACATAGCTCGCCTTGCAGCCGCTGTCGATGAAATCATCAGCGATGTGAAAGACGCGTATGTCTTTTTTCGGCGCCCAGCGCAGGAAGCCCGCCTTGTTTTCTTCCAGCAGCGCCAGCGCGATGTCGTGCGACGGCCCGGTCGGCGAAAAGACTGTGTCGGCAATCCAGGCGGCGCGGCCATAAGCTTCGTAGAGCATGAAGTTGGTTTCCAGTGTGCCGGTCCAGTCTTTCTGCTGCTGACGGCGCTCGATCAGGATGCTCGCGCCGTCGGGCGGCGGTGGCAGTTTTTTCAGTGCGTTGACGATCGACTGGTCCAGCGCGCCCTGCGCCAGCTTTTCATGGTGGGCCCACAAAGCCCAGCCCGCCTGGTGCAGCCAGATGCAAGCCAGCATCAGGCTCACAGCCGCAGCAGGTGCGATGCGGGCCGAACGCCAGCGCCCCGCCGCATACAGGCAAGCGGCCACAAAAGTCAAGGACAGCATGGGCCCGAGAATGATGGTGTGCCTGATCTGGGGGGACGCCACGCCCGAAAAGAACGCACCGGGCCGGAACTCTGCCGCAAACGTCGCGTACACCGAACCGCCCGTGCCGAAGAAGGTGGGTACAAAAAACGGTGCGGGCTTGCCTGCAGCGACGTAGGCCAGCATGGCAGCAGCGCAGAGCAACACACCAGCCAGAAGCTGGCGGCGAGCCAGCACCCCGCTGTGATCCGACGAACCCGGTGTTGAAACCTCCTGATTACCGAGCAACGCGCGAAGAAGCAGCCAGACCGCAGGCCCCAGTAGCAACAAGGGAAGCCAGGTGCCCCACAGCGCGGTGGTGATGAGCAGCTTTTTGACCGCAGCCGCACTGGTCGGCCAGAGAATCTGGTTGTAGCCCGCTTCGGAATACACACCGCCGGTGCCCACGGTGAGCTTCCAGAAGAAATAACCCACGACCGACACCGCCATCAGCGCGGCAAACCTGAACTGGTCACGCTTGTCAAACCGCCCGGCAATCACGCAGCGCGCCAGTTCCAGGACCGGCACGAGGATGAGGTTGGAATTCATCTGGAACGACAGGGCAATCAGCACCAGCCCGGCGACCACGCGCCAGCGGCTGGCGCTCAGGGTGAGGCGATAACCCAGCAAGGCGAACGCAAGGAAAAGGCCCACGCCGACGTGACAACTCGCCTGGAACAGCACGTAGCCGGGAAACACCAGCGTCAGCGCTGCGACCCAGCAGGCCTGGACCTCGTCCATGCGGAACACGTCTTTTGCGAGCCGGTACGTTTCCCAGGCAATCCAGCCCATGATGGCGGCAATCGCGATTTTGAGCGTGACCCAGTAATCGACCCCGGCGTGATGCACAAGCCACGCCAGGCCGCGCATCAGGCCCCACAGCAGCCACCACCCGGAATCCTGAAGCCAGTCATTGAGGCCGACCAGCTTGTTGGACTGCACGAGGTAATCGCCAATCACGCCGTCCCAGCGGTCGCGGCCGGACAGCATCACTGAGCCTGGCCCGATCAGGGCACCGATGAACAGGAAAATCAGATGCCAGGGCACCTGCCGGCGGGGAGCATTCATCGTGTTGTCAGCGTTCCAGAGAGGCCGGGGGAAATGCCATGTTGCCGTGGATGATAGCCGCTGGCATGGCGGCTTTGTCCTCTGCCGCGCTCAGACTCAGCAGTGCGGGAGACGGGGTGGCGTCTGGCCGTCCGGCGACCATCAAAATGACGGGCCGTCAGTTCGAGTTTATCCAGAATTGCTATTAATTCAGTAGCTGCTCATGCACGTGTTTAAAGGGCTTAAGGCCGATTTGGCAGTCAAAATTGGCGGTTTTCAGCCTTTTTGGATGCTTTTTTGAGCCTGTCAGCATGCTCCAAAAGGCTTCAGATCCATTTTTTAACGTACACGTTAAATTTTTGCCGTATACATTAAAATTTCAGATTTCCGGCCCATGGGGTGGGTTTTTGGAGGCCCGATAATTCACAGCATGAATCCCCTGCTTTCACGGCTCCAGCCCTACCCTTTTGAGCGCCTGCGCCTGCTGCACGCCGACATCACCCCCAACCCGGCCTACAAGCCCATCAGCTTGGGCATAGGCGAACCTCGCCACGCGACCCCGCAACTTGTGAAAGACGCGCTCACGGGCAGCCTGGCAGGCCTGGCAGGCTACCCACCGACGGCGGGCGACCCGGCCCTGCGCAAGACCATGGCAGGCTGGCTCGAACGCCGTTACGGGCTGGCTCTGGACCCGGCCACCCAGATCCTGCCGGTCAATGGCTCGCGCGAGGCCCTGTTCTCGCTGGCGCAAACCGTCATCGACCCCACCAAACGTGGTGCCACGGTGGTGTGCCCGAATCCGTTCTATCAAATCTATGAGGGCTCGGCCCTTTTGGCCGGTGCAGACACCTGGTTTGCACCCAGTGACCCCAAACGCAATTTCGGCATCGACTGGGCGGCCGTGCCGGAAGACGTCTGGGCCAAAACCCAGCTGATTTTTGTCTGCTCGCCCGGCAACCCGGCGGGTGCCGTGATGCCGCTGGAAGAATGGAAGCTGCTGTTCGAGCTCAGTGACCGCTACGGGTTTGTGATTGCGTCCGACGAGTGCTACAGCGAGATCTACTTCCGCGATGAAGCGCCGCTGGGCGGGCTTGAGGCCGCAGCCAAACTCGGACGGCATGATTTCAAAAACCTGATCTCGCTCACCAGCCTGTCCAAGCGCAGCAACGTGCCAGGCCTGCGCAGCGGTTTTGTGGCGGGTGATGCGTCCATCATCAAGCCCTTTTTGCTCTACCGCACCTACCACGGCAGTGCCATGAGCCCGATTGTTCAGGCCGCCAGCATGGCCGCTTGGGCAGACGAGCAGCACGTGGTCGACAACCGGGCCATGTACCGCGAGAAATTTGCAGCCGTCACGCCTATGCTGGCCAAGGTGATGGATGTCGCCCTGCCCGACGCGGGCTTCTACCTGTGGGCCGGTATTCCTGAAATTTTCGGGGGCTCCGATACGGCGTTCTCACGCGAACTGCTCGCTCTTTACAATGTGGTGGTTTTGCCGGGCAGTTATCTGGCCCGTGAAGCGCGAGGCCAGAACCCCGGTGCCGGCCGCGTTCGCATGGCGCTGGTGGCAGAAACCGCCGAATGTGTGGAAGCCGCCCAGCGTATCGTCCAGTTTATTCAATCAAAATCTCACTAAACCCTCTCCTACCGACATGACTCAAGACAACACGGCCCTCCAGAAAATCATCGACGCAGCCTGGGAAGACCGCGCCAGCCTTTCGCCCAAAGCTTCCCCCAAAGAAACCGCAGAAGCTGTCGAGCACACGCTGGACCAGCTGAACAACGGCTCGCTGCGCGTGGCCACCCGCCAGGGCGTTGGCCAGTGGACGGTGCACCAGTGGATCAAGAAGGCCGTGCTGCTGAGCTTTCGCCTGAAAGACAACGAACTCATGCGCGCAGGTGACCTGGCCTTTTTTGACAAGGTCAAAACCAAATTTGCCCACCTGAGCGAAGACGAAATGCGCGCCACCGGCATCCGCGTGGTGCCGCCCGCAGTGGCCCGCCACGGCAGCTTCATCGCCAAAGGCGCGATCCTGATGCCCAGCTACGTGAACATCGGCGCCTGGGTCGGCGAAGGCACCATGGTCGACACCTGGGCAACCGTCGGCAGCTGCGCTCAGGTCGGCAACAACGTGCACCTCTCCGGTGGCGTGGGCCTGGGCGGCGTGCTGGAACCCCTGCAGGCCAACCCGACCATCATCGAGGACAACTGCTTTATCGGCGCACGCTCGGAAGTGGTCGAAGGCGTGATCGTCGAGGAGAACTCAGTGATTTCGATGGGCGTGTACATCGGCCAGAGCACCCCGATTTACGACCGCGAACTGGACACCGTGAGCTATGGCCGCATTCCTGCCGGTTCTGTTGTCGTGTCGGGCAACCTGCCCAAGGCCGGCGGCAAGTACAGCATGTACTGCGCCGTGATCGTCAAAAAGGTCGATGCCAAAACGCGTGCAACGACCAGCCTGAACGATCTGCTGCGCGACTGAGCAATCACGAACCCCAAATCTTGAGTACAGGAAACCGAGCATGAACACACCGATGGGCACGATGGAGCGCATCCTGCGCCTGATGGCCGATAAAAAGGCATCAGACGTTTACCTGTCGGCACACTCGCCAGCCCTGATCAAAATCAACGGACAAGCGCTGCCCATCAACAACCAGGTCCTGCCGCCCGAGGCACCGTTCAACCTGCTGGCGGAAATCCTGTCGCCGGACAAGATTGCCGAGCTGCAGGAACAGGGTGAGCTGAACATGGCCCTGCCCCTGGCCGGTGCCGGCAATTTCCGTATCAGCGCCTTCAAGCAGCGCGGCACGTACGCCGCCGTGATCCGCTTTGTGCCAAGCTCGATTCCCGCGCTGGCAAGCCTCAGCGTGCCGCCGGTGCTGGCAGACCTGATCATGGAAAAGCGCGGCCTGCTGCTGATGGTTGGTGCGACGGGTGCCGGTAAAAGCACGACGCTGGCAGCCATGATGGACCACCGCAACGAAACCACGCTGGGTCACATCCTGACGATTGAAGACCCGGTGGAGTTCATCTTCACCAACAAGAAGTCGGTGGTGAACCAGCGCGAGGTGGGCACCGACACGCAGTCCCTGCAGGTGGCGCTGAAAAACGCACTGCGGCAGGCGCCGGACGTCATCCTGATCGGCGAAATTCGCGACCGCGAGACCATGTCGGCCGCAATTGCATATGCACAGTCGGGCCACCTCTGCCTGGCCACGATGCACGCCAACAACAGCTACCAGGCGCTGAACCGCATTTTGAGTTTCTACCCCGTCGAAGTTCGCAGCACCATGCTGGGTGACCTGGGCGCTGCCATGAAGGCCATCGTCTCCCAGCGCCTGATCCGCACGGTCGCGGGCGGCCGCGCACCGGCCGTCGAGGTGATGCTGAACACCAAGCTGATCTCCGAGCTCATCGAAAAAGGTGACTTCTCCGGCGTCAAGGAGGCGATGGAGAAATCCATGGCCGAGGGCTCGCAAACCTTTGAGCAGGACATCGCCAAACTGATCGCCGACGGCACCATCACCCGCAAGGAAGGCGTTGCCAATGCGGACTCGGCGACCAACCTGATGTGGCGCCTTGAAAACGACTTCAACGTCGCCAAAGCGGCGGCCGAGCCGGAAGAAGACCTGGATGACGAACCCTCATTCACGGAAATCACGCTGGACGTCAAACACTGAAAACGTGGCCCCCACGATCCCGTGGGGCTGACCTTGCCCGAAGCGGCCCGGCGCTGCAGCCGGTCGCTTCTTTAAAAACTGCGACTGCGCATGTCCCGAACCCTTCAACTTACAGAACAGCTGATCTCCCGCAACTCGGTCACGCCCGAAGACGCAGATTGCCAGCGCATCATCGGGGACCGGCTCAAAGCGGTGGGCTTCGAGCTTGAAACCATCATCAGCGGTCCGGACAACTTCCGCGTGACCAATCTCTGGGCCAAATTCAAAGGCTCGGGGCCTGCTTCAAAAACGCTGGTGTTTGCCGGCCACACGGACGTGGTGCCGACTGGCCCGCTGGACCAGTGGCAGACCCCTCCCTTCATTCCCAGCCATCGCGATGGCCTGTTGTATGGGCGTGGCGCAGCGGACATGAAAACATCGATTGCGGCCATGGTGGTGGCGGTCGAGGAGTTTCTTGCCGCACACCCTAAGCCTGACCTGTCGATAGGATTTTTGCTCACCAGCGACGAGGAAGGTCCATCCGTTGACGGCACCGTCGTGGTTTGCAAGGCTTTGCAGGCACGCGGCGAAACACTGGACTACTGCATCGTGGGCGAACCAACCTCGGTCGACCGGCTGGGCGACATGATCAAGAATGGCCGGCGCGGCACCATGAGCGGCAAACTCACGGTCAAGGGCATCCAGGGCCACATCGCCTACCCGCACCTCGCCAAAAACCCGATTCACGAATTTGCCCCGGCGCTGGCCGAGCTGGTCGCCACGGAATGGGACAAGGGCAACGCGTTTTTCCCGGCCACGAGCTGGCAGGTCTCCAATGTGCATGGCGGCACCGGGGCTTCCAACATCATCCCCGGCGAACTGGTGGTGGACTTCAACTTCCGCTTCTGCACCGAATCCACGCCTGAAGGCCTGCAGCAGCGCCTGCAGGCCGTGCTGGACAAACACAAGCTGGACTACGACCTGAATTGGGTGATTGGCGGCCTGCCTTTCCTGACCACACCGGGTGAATTGGTGGCGGCCATCAGCCAGGCCATCGAAGCCGAGACGGGTGTCAAAACCGAACTCTCGACCACCGGCGGCACCAGCGACGGGCGCTTCATCGCCAAAGTCTGCAAACAGGTCATCGAGTTCGGCCCCATCAACGCGTCCATCCACAAGATCAACGAGCATGTGCTGGTGCGCGACATCGATCCGCTTAAAAACATCTACAAAGGTGTGCTCGAACGCCTGGCAGGAACCGCAGGCCAATGAGCGCGTTGTCCGGAACCACGGTGCTTGAGCTCATCGAGGAAGCTTCAGCGCGGCTCGAAGCCGCAGGCCTGACACTCGCCGACGGTTTTGGCCAGGGCACTCTGACAGCGTTTGATGAGGCGGCGTGGCTGGTGCTCTGGGCCCTCAAGCTGCCGCTGGATGACCTTGATGGGGTCGCACAACAAAACGTCTCGCCCGCCGAACGGGCACGCGTCGCGGACCTGCTCGATGCCCGCATCAGCACCCGCAAACCGCTGGCCTACCTCACGAATGAAGCCTGGCTGCAGGGTGTGCCGTTTTATGTCGATGAGCGTGTCATCATTCCGCGCTCGTTCATTGCCGAACTGTTGGTCGACGAAAGCATCGATGCCTGGCTGAGCGACCAGACGCACCGGGTGCTGGACCTGTGCACCGGCAACGGCAGCCTGGCGGTGCTGGCCGCCATGGCCTACCCAGACGTGGTGGTGGATGCAGCCGACATCAGCCTGGACGCGCTGGCTGTGGCCCGCATCAACGTTGACCGGCACGGACTGGACAGCCGCATCACCCTGCTCGAATCCGACGGCCTGGCGGCCTGCGCCGGGCCTTATGACCTGATTTTGTGCAACCCACCCTACGTCAGCGCTGCCACCATGGCTGTCCTGCCCGCTGAATTTCGTGCCGAGCCGGCGCTGGCGCTGGATGGCAATACCCACGGCAGCGACGACGGGATGGACTTCATTCGAGGCCTTTTTCTAACCTCAGCCCGCCATATGAGCGAAAATGCGGTATTGGTGCTGGAAATAGGCAACGAGCGCGCCCATTTCGAGCGCGCCTTTCCTGAACTCGAACCCCTGTGGTTCGAAACCAGCGCCGGGCCTGACCAGGTTTTGCTTCTCACCCGCCAGCAATTGCAGTGAGACCGGCCAGACTGGCCTGAAACCTGCGTCGTGGCCACACCGGCCGTGAACGCCGAACAATTTGTCTGTTTTAAATGATTACCCTTAAAAACGTGGTGCTGCGTCGCGGCGCCAAAGTGATTCTCGACAGCGCGTCTGTCACCCTCAACCCCGGCGAAAACGTCGGCCTGGTGGGGCGCAACGGCGCGGGCAAGTCTTCGCTGTTTGCCATGCTCAATGGCTCGCTGCACGAAGACGGCGGCGAGTTTTACATTCCCGCCCAGTGGCGCATGGCCCAGGTTGCCCAGGACATGCCCGAGACCGAGCAAAGCGCCACCGACTATGTGATCGAAGGCGACGTGGTGCTCATGGCGGCGCAGGCCGAGGTGACGGCAGCCGAAGCCAGCGGCGACGGCGACCGCATGGCGCACGCTTATATGGAGTTGTACGACTCCGGCGCGCATGACTCTCAGGCGCGCGCGCAGGCCCTCATCCTTGGCCTGGGCTTCAAGGTCAGCGAACTCGACAACCCCGTCAACAGCTTCTCCGGCGGCTGGCGCATGCGCCTGCAACTGGCGCGCGCGCTGATGTGTCCGTCAGACCTGCTGCTGCTTGACGAACCCACCAATCACCTGGACCTCGATGCGCTGGTCTGGCTGGAAGCTTGGCTGAAAAAATACCAGGGCACCATGCTCGTCATCAGCCATGACCGCGAGTTTCTGGATGCAGTGACCGATGTCACCGTCCATATCGAAAGCGCAAAGCTGACGCGCTACGGCGGCAACTACAGCAAGTTTGAAGACCTGCGCGCAGAGCAGATGGCGCTGCAGCAGACCGCCTTTTCGAAACAGCAGGACAAGATCGCCCACCTGCAAAAATTCATCGCCCGCTTCAAGGCCAAGGCCAGCAAAGCCAAACAGGCGCAAAGCCGCGTCAAGGCGCTGGATCGCATGGAGAAAATTGCCCCCCTGCTGGCGGAGGCCGATTTCACCTTCGAGTTCAAGGAACCCGCCAACCTGCCCAACCCCATGCTGTCGATGCAAAACGCGGTGTTCGGCTACCCGGCACCTGAAGATGCGGCCGATGGCACGCTTCCCACGGTCATCGTGCGCAACGTGAACAAATCGGTGCTGGCAGGCCAGCGCATCGGCATCCTGGGCGCCAACGGTCAGGGCAAATCCACGCTGGTCAAGACGGTGGCGCGTGCCCTTGCCCCTATCGAGGGCGAAATGATCGAAGGCAAAGGCCTGAACATCGGCTACTTCGCGCAGCAGGAACTCGACGTGCTCAGCCCGGCGGACAACCCGCTGGAACACATGATCCGTTTGGTGAAAGATGTGACAGCCGCCGGCAAACTAGGCAGCCAGGCCACCCGTGAGCAGGATTTGCGCGCTTTCCTGGGCATGTTCAATTTCGGCGGCGACATGGTCAAACAGTCTGTCGGCAGCATGAGCGGCGGCGAAAAAGCCCGGCTGGTGCTTTGCATGATCGTCTGGCAGCGCCCCAACCTGCTGCTGCTGGATGAGCCGACCAACCACCTGGACCTGGCCACGCGCGAGGCGCTGTCGATGGCGCTCAATGAGTTTGAAGGCACCGTGATGCTGGTCAGCCATGACCGCGCCTTGCTTCGTGCCGTGTGTGATGAGTTCTGGATGGTGTCCCAGGGCGGTGTGGCGCCGTTTGACGGTGACCTGGACGACTATCAGAAATACCTGCTCGACCACGCCAAGCGCCAGCGTGAGGAAGCCAAAAAGGCAACGCAATCCCCCACCCCGACCAAGGCCAGTGCGCCCGCGAAAGCAGAACCGGTCATCGCCGCACCGGCAGCCCAGGCGATGCCGAAACCCGTACCCCAAGGCACACCGGAACAACGAAAGCTGGATGCCCAGCGCCGCCAGCAAAAATCAGAGGCCACCAAGCCGCTGCGCAAGGATCTGGAAAAAATCGACAAACAGATGCTGGCGCTGAATGCCGAAAAAGACCAGTTGCAAGCCCTGCTGGCCCAAGGTGTGCCGGCTGCCGAAATCGCCTCTACCGGCAAGCGCCTGAAGGCCATCGAAACAGAAACTGCCGGCCTGGAAGAACGCTGGCTGGAGTTGTCTGAGCAGATTGAGGCCGCCACGGCCTGATTTCGAAATACAAGGGCGGTATAAAGGGCCTTGTGCATTGCCCCTGGCGCCTCCAGCTAAAAGGGTAGATTCCACAAAGGAGCCGACCTATGCCAACAGCCATGCAGATGGCCGCCGACAATGCTTCGCTTGAAGCTGCAGTCAAACGCAGCCGCAAACTGCTCAACAAACGGGCCCTTGTTGCTGCTGCAGCCAGTGCAGTCCCCGTACCCGGCCTGGACTGGATGGTGGATGCAGCCCTGCTGTCCCGCCTGATCCCCGAAATCAACCATGAGTTTGGGCTGACGCCCGCCCAGCTCGACAGGCTGGAGCCGCACAAGCGCGATCAGGTCCAGAAGGCCGTGGCCATGGTGGGCACCGTGTTGATCGGCAAATTCATCAGCAAGGACCTCGTCATCAAGGCGGCCAAAAAGATAGGCGTGCGCCTGACGACGGCGCAGGTCGCAAAATTTGTCCCCTTTGCCGGGCAGATCGTATCGGCCACCATGGGTTACGCGGCCATTCGCTATTTTGGCGAGGAGCACATGAAAGACTGCATACGCGTCGCGCGCGATGCCCAACTCACGTTGCCTGCCCCCTGACAGGGGAAGAGGTCAGGCCAGGGTGCACGACGCTGAAACTGGAGTCGTCCTACACTGCCCCGCCGGACGGCGACCTACGATGGAGTTCAACTACAGACCTACATGACCGGCATGTTCCACCTCGCTGTGAAGTACCTCGAACAGCAACCTTCCGCGGCGCGCATGCTGGCTTGCGCCCTGGCCGTTGTTTTGGCGTACGCCGGGACATCCACTTGCGTGCAGGCACAGGATAGAAATTCATCGGCCTTGCCTTCGGTCACTGTCGCCGCCAAAGCCAATCGCGACCCGGTGGAGAAGTCTTACCGCAAGATGATTCGGGGCATGGATCTGTTCGAGAAGATGCGCAGCACTTCCCCCAATGCCTCCCTGCGTTTCAAACTGCTGCCGCGCCGCAAGGACACCGAGATGAACAACATCATGGTCGAGGTGCTCGGCAATACAGTGAGCTTTCCTGTTGCGGTAGCCGCCGACTACACCTTTGCCCTTCCCCGCGATGCCAAGGCGTTTGAGGAAGATGCCGTCGTACAGCCCAACCGCAAAGCGCAAACGATGACCTGGCGCACCGAGATCCGGACTCCTGGCTTGCCTGCCAATGTGCGCCGCCTGGGGGACATGCGGCTTGAATGCGAGGTGGGCATGGAAGCCGGACTGGTTTCCAACGACCGCAGCATCATCGGGAAAATCGCCAGCGCCATCGCCGACGTCGGCTATTGCACGCGCAGGGACACGCGCTATCTCTTCTTCGCAGACCGGCCCCTGTTCGGCGTGACGCTGAGTTCCGGGCCCCGGCGTGAGGTATTACCGGTGGAGAAGCTTTATGCGGCGGCAAGTGTGGATAAAGGGCTCAAGGATGACCTTCCGTATTGCGACTGCGAGGTTTTGCTCGACCGCACCTACTTTCTGCCTTTAGGTGACAAGAGCTGGCCGGACGACACCCTTGTCGAGTTTGAATACATGGAAGACTAGCCCATGATCCGGTTGCAACATTGCCTGTACCCTGTGATCATCGCGACGGTGGCTTTGGCTGGCTGTGCCTCGGGGCCGCAGGATCAGGACAACACGGCACCACCTTTCCGTGATGCGGCCATGCGTGCGGCAGACGCAGACAAAGCCGTCAGACCCGGGGTGAGTACAAAAGCAGAAGTGCAGGCTGCACTCGGCACTGCAAATGTCGTCAGCTTTGAAAGCGGCTACGAGGTTTGGGTCTACCGCGCAGACGGCGCAGAGTTTGTGCTGCTCTTTACGCCCAACGGCATCGTCAAAAAAACACGGACCCGGCAAAAACCGGCATAAAAAAACCTGCTATCTTTTAGATAGCAGGTTCAGGAGCCGCCAAAGTGTGCTTTGAGGCTGGTCTGGTGGGTTCTGACAGATTCGAACTGTCGACCTACGGATTAAGAGTCCGCTGCTCTACCAACTGAGCTAAGAACCCGGAATTCTGGTGGGGCCTGCGGGGGTCGAACCCACGACAAACGGATTAAAAGTCCGCTGCTCTACCAACTGAGCTAAGGCCCCGAGGTCATCCCCGGCAAAAAATGCCGGTATTTCCCGGTTTGCCCTGCACGTGATGCAGAACAGCCTCAAATTATAGCGTTATTTGGATGCTGCAGGCAAAGCGGCAGATGCGATTTTGTCGAGCACCCACCCCGCAGCACAAATGCCAAAAGTCGACGTGACACTCACGACCGATCCATAGCCGTGGCAGTTCAGGTTGTTGTCTATCTGGCCACCCTCTTCCGCCTGGGCACCGGCCACCGAGGCGGGCTTAATGACCGCTTCCCGGCTGAACACGCAGGTGACACCCATACGGCCCTCGCGCGCAGCGCCGTGCTCCTTGCGCAGCCGGTATCTGAGCTGTGCCAAAAGCGGATCGTGTGTGGTCAGGGACAGGTCTTCGATGTCGACCTTGTGGGCATGACGCTTGCCACCGGCGGCACCCACGCTGATGAAATGCACCCTCGACAAGCCCTTGTGCATGGCGTTGTGCCTGAGCGCCCAGGCAGCCATGGCCGTTTTGGCCCTGACCTGGTCACAGGCATCAATCACTGCCAGGGATTGGTGGCTATCGGCGTCGAGTTCTGCCACCGCCGGCCAGTTACCCGCATCGACAAATTCCTCAACGCACCGCACCTCACAGCCGGGATGAATATCCTTAATCCGGTCACGCATCGCCAACACTTTGGCCTGCCCCAGCGTGGCACCCAGTGCGTGGATCTGTCGGTTGATATTGGATTCGGCAATGTGGTCGAGATCAACCAGCGTCAGCCTTGCGACACCGCTGCGGGCAAGCGCCTCGGCAGCCCAGGAGCCCACACCGCCCAGGCCCACGACGACCACATGCGCCTCCCGGATGCTGGCTGCACCACTGCCACCATAAAGCCTCGCCAACCCTCCAAAACGCCTGTCGAGATCAGCGGGAAGGATTTCGGTGGTCACTAAAGACTTCGCTCCAGCCGCCATACCTGGTATTTAAGCGCCCCGACACAGCCCGCAAGAATCGCGGCGATGGCCACGATGCTGGTCGCGCTCAGCGTTGAAATGCCCGACAAACCCTGTCCCACGGTGCACCCCATCGCACAAACCCCACCCACGCCCATCAGGATGGCGCCCACCAAATGGTTGGCCGTATCCTCTGCATCACGGAAACCTTCCCAGCGAAACGTTCGGGTGACCAGCGCGTAAACGGCTGAGCCCACGACCACGCCAAATACCGACACGATGCCAATGGTCAGGAGTTTACTTTTGTCACTGAAGAACATCACCCAGTCAACCGTATAAGCCACGGGCGACACAAAACTCAGGGCTTCGGCACGGCCTGAATTGGTGGCAAGAAAAGCTTCCTGCAGCGTCTCGGGGTGCTCGGCCACATATCCCAGATGCCCACTGACCCACCACATGGCCACAATCACCGCGCCAATTCCAAACCCGGCCAACAAGTTGTCGAAATGCAGAAAATCGCGGCCGACGAAAGTCCAGATGATGAGTCCAAGGCCAAGAACAAGGGCCAGAACAAGACCTGCCGCAGCGGGACTGAAACCAAACGCCGAGGCGGCCCAGTTTGGCAATGACGCGTTGCTTGTGAAATCGACGGCCACCTTGTCAATCGTGGCCACACGGGCAACGGCGGTGATGCCTTTCAGGGTTGCAAAGGCGGCAACACCCATGACCAGAAAAACGACCATTGACTTCAGGTTTCCACCGCCGATGCGCACCAGGGTTTTGCTGCCGCATCCCGAGGCCAGCACCATGCCAAAGCCAAACATCAATCCGCCGACCAGCGCAGACAACCAGATCAACCGGCTGGAGGCGTAAAGCGTTTTCGCTGGATCAATCTGGCCTGCCGCAGCCAGCGTATAAAACCCGATCATCGCAACGCCCATCGCCAGTACCCACATCCGCATGCGCGTCCAGTCGCTCATATTGACGATGTCGCTGACGGCACCCATGGTGCAGAAATGGGTACGCTGCGCAATGGCACCAAACACCGTGGCGAGAATGAAGGCGGCCCAGAGAACCTTGACGGTCAGGGCGTTGAGTGCAGAAATATCCATTCGGCAATTTTAAAGGCGAATAAAAAAACCGCGTCGCATCACCTGATGCGGCGCGGTCGCCTGAAATTTCAGCGCTTATTTAATGAAAGCCTACTTCAGCTTGCTCAACCGGTCTTTTGCCACCGATGCGGCTTCGGACTGAGGGTAGACCTTGATCAGGTCCTCAAGGGTTTTGCGCGCTGAGCGGGTGTCCTTCAGCTCAATTTGACAATTGGCGATCGACAAAGCTGCCTCGGGCGCCCGTGCGTGATCTGGAGCCGCGGACAAAAGCAGTTTGAAATTGGCAACCGCTTCACGATAGCTGCGCAAGGCATATTGCGCATTGCCGAGCCAGAAAAGCGCCGACGGCCTGTAACCGCTGTCTGGATAACGTTTGGTGAAATCGAGAAAAGCTGCCTGTGCAGGTGCAAACTCGCCCTTGCGCAAGGTCGCCAGCGCAGCGTCGAAATCGCGGGCCTCTTCCGGCTTTGCTACAAACTCTTTGCCATCCACCGTGATTTTCGACGGCTCGAACTTGCGAAAACGGTCGTCCACGCCCTGGGTCAGGTCCTTTTGCTTTCTCTGCACTTCTGCAAGATCGCGCGCCAGTTGCTCATCCTGGCCCCGCATCTTCGCCAGCTCACTGCGCAGGGCCTCAAGCTGGTTTGCAAGGTCCAGCACGCTACGCCGGAGTTGGGCGTTGTCGTCGGTTGCCTTGCGCAATTCAATCTGCGATGCATCGAACTTCTGTCGCAAATCGAGAATTGCACGCCGCGCCTCATCATCGTCAAAAAGCGCAGCGTGTACACCCGCTGAAAACAGGAGCGCGGCCACCAGGGCCGACAAACCGCGAAGACCACGCGAAAAAGTCATGTTCATTGAGGCGCCACCGATGAAACAAAAGCCATATTTTTACCGGTTTCAGCGATAGTTCAGTTCTGCGCGGCGGTTTTTTGCGTACGCATCTTCAGTCGCGCCGGCTTCGGCGGGTTTTTCCTTGCCAAAACTCACGGCCTCGACTTGGGCATCGGTCACACCCAGCAAACCAAGCTGGCTACGCACCGCCTCTGCGCGTTTCTGACCCAAGGCGAGGTTGTACTCCCTGCCGCCACGATCGTCAGTATGCCCTTCAACCGCGAGTTTTCTCGCCTTGTTGGCAGCCAGAAAACGGGCATGCGCTTCGATGGCCCCACGAAATTCGGGCTTGATGACGTAGCTGTCGTAGTCGAAATAAATGATCTTTGCCACACCAACCGGTCCAGCGCCGGCTGCGTTAGCACCCGCGATCTCGACGGGTGCCACCGGGGTGCTGGAGGCACCAGAGCCGCCCTGCCCGACGGATGTCGCCGTACGGTTTTCAACAGGTACATCGTCAAGTTTGACGTTGGAGCCGCAAGCTACGAGCGCGGAGGCCAATGTGATGGCGGAAAGAATGGAGAAAAAAGCGCGTTTCATATTGGGACCCCTGAAATCAAAAAATAATAAAAGCCGAATCATCGCCGGACCCATCGCTAATGGATGTAGTCCAAGAGGCAAATCAACGTGAGAATGGTCCCCAATCCGGCTCGCGTATGTCCCCACTGGCACCGGATAACCGGGCCTTTATTTTTCCGTCGAGCGTCGTGGTCATCAACGCTTCACGGCCCTGTTGGCGCGTGGCATAAACGATAAGACGGCTGTTTGGCGCAAAACTCGGGCTTTCATCAGCCGTTGTATCCGTGATCTGGGTGACATTGCCGCTGGCGAACTCCATCACCTGCAACTTGAACGCGCCCCCCACCCGTGATACGTATGCCATCCAGCGTCCATCAGGACTGATGGCGGGCGATATGTTGTAGCTGCCATTGAAGGTCACCCGCTCCGCCCCGCCACCACTGGCACCCATCCGGTAGACCTGGGGTGCGCCACCGCGGTCACTGACAAAATAAATGTAGCGTCCATCGGGCGAAAACGCGGGCTCGGTATCGATGCTGGAGGACTGCGTCAGGCGGCGAGGCTCGCCCCCATTGGCGTCAAGCGCATAAAGCTGGGAACCGCCATCCCTGCTCAAGGTTGCAACAATCTGCCGGCCATCAGGCGACCAGGCTGGCGCACTGTTGGAGCCGCGAAAGTTTGCCAGCAGCCGACGTTTGCCGCTGGCAACGTCGTGCGAATAAATAACAGGTTTGCGTGACTCAAAAGAAACGTAAGCCAGTTGTCCGCCATTAGGAGACCACGCGGGTGAAATGATGGGTTCAGGACTGGCAAGGGCTGACTGGGCATTTTCACCGTCAGAGTCTGCGACCCACAAGGTGAACCGGGGTCCAGCCTTGGTGACGTACGCAATACGGGTCGAAAAAATGCCTTTCTCGCCCGTCAGTTTTTCGTATACAAAGTCCGAAATCCGGTGTGCTGCGAGTCTCAGATCCGCCTGCGTCACGGCATAACTCTGACCACCAAGATCCTGGCCCCGCACAATGTCCCACAACCGGAGGCGCACGTCATAGCGACCGTCGGCCAGAGGCGTCACACTTCCGGTCACCAGCGAATCAGCCCCCTTTTGACGCCACTGCGCAAGATCGGGCCGCGTCCCCTCATCAGCCACCATACCCGCGGTGTCCACCGAGCGAAACAAACCGCTGCGCTCCAGGTCTGCCTTGACGATAGCCCCGATTTTCTGCGGGGCTTGCGCCTCGCCCTTGAACGTTGCGACGGCGATGGGCAACTGCGTCAGGCCAACGCCTGACACCTCCACCCGAAACTGCGCCAGCGCGGGTATTGCGGCATATGCAGCTCCTGCGGCAGCACAACTGATAAGGGTGCGTCTTTGAAGTGTGGTCATGCTGAAAATTCTTTTGGGTTTGGGGAATATTAATGCAGCTCTGTAACTTGGACTGAATCATCATCGCCAAGTTCATTCAGGCCCTTTTCCGCCCGGATCAGACCACTGCTCATGCGTTGGAGAACCTTCTGCCGGTTGACAGATTCATGATCCCTCGGGCTTTCGCGGTGCCAGAGGTGATAAACCTCTGTCGCAAGAAACCCGTTTTTTCGCTGGACGCCAAGATTGCTGAGACGCAGAACCAAGTCGGCGTCCTCATGTCCCCAGCCCTCGAACGTTTCATCAAACCCATTGATTGCTACAAAATCGGCACGCCAGACTGCAAGATTGCAACTTCGAATGCCGTGCCATCGGAAGCCCTTTTTTACCCTGAATAAAGACCATGGCCAGTACAGCATATGCAACAGTTTGTTGCTGTCACCACGCAATCTGGCGATCCACCAGAAAGCAGCGGACTGTGCAGGCAAGTTGATTTCCCCGTTCATAGCAAGGCGTGTCAATGGCTCACCGAGCAACACGCGGCTACCATTCACAAAATGCCTGGTTTGCGCCAATGCTTCATGTGCTCGAACAAATGATCGGTTGGGCACACAGTCACCATCAAGGAAAACAAGGTAGTCGCCTTTTGCGTAGTGACCTCCGAGGTTTCGCGCAGCCGCCGCGGTAAAACCCGTGTCACGGTGCCAGATATGCCGAACAGGACATTTGAACCGGGGCAGTCCTGCGTACAACTGCGCCACCTGCGCGTCACTCGATCCATCATCGGCGACAATCACTTCGTGGTCCTCGTTGCACTGCGATGCAAGCGACCGAAGGACCGGCAGCAGGGCATCTGTGCGGTTGTAGGTCAGCACGATGAAACTGACCTTCATTCCTGACGCTGTCCTTCAACCGGCAATGTCGCGCCACGCGAGCGTCTCAACAGCCACAATTTGAGATACCGGTAGTAAGTTCCCTCGGCATTGGAAATGGCCAGCACCAGACCCATACGACCGTCAAGAAACCCTAGCTTCAAGATGTAGGTGCGGAAAAAAGCCCAGAAACCGTGTGCGAGGGCCCTACCCGGAGAAGCCGTCCTGCCGCGGGCAAGCAACATGTGCGCACCTGCCGTCGAATATCGGTTGGCCTTGTCCATCACGGCTTCGAAGTTGTGGAAGCTTTCGTGCAGAAGATTTTCGCGAAGATGGCCGACAGGCTTCTGTGTCACCAATTTCTCATGGACCAGCTCGGTTGAAAACTCGGCTGATCCGCGCCTGAAAAGCCGCGTAACCCGATCCGGATACCAACCGGAATGGCGCATATAGGTGCCGCAGTAGCTGGAGAGCCTGGGGAAGTCGTAGACCTCAAACGTCTCACGGGCGATGGCAGCTTTTATCTCCAGCTCCAATACAGGAGTTACGCGCTCATCCGCATCGATAGACAACACCCACTCGGAAAAAGCGAAAGCCAGCGCCCGGTTTTTTTGAATGCCAAAACCCCGCCAATCGGAGTTCTCCTCCAATTGGGCGCCTGAATTGCGGACCAGCGTCTGGGTACCGTCTGTACTGCCTGAGTCCAGCACCACAATCTGGTCCGCAAACGAGACGGACCGGAGGCAAGCCTCAATGTTTTGAGCCTCGTTCTTGGTGATGATGATGACTGAAAGACCGGTCAAAGCGAGGAGAGTCCAATCTTTGGTGAACTGGAGGACACCTCCCGCACAGGGAGGTTAAAGCGCTCAAAGCATAGCAGAGCAACCGGGCGTCAAGCCGCCGGAAGCCCCACGGAATCACTGATAATGCGGAACGTTATTCCCAGTTAGCACAGTCATTTTGCAAAAAAGAACGCCAAACTTTCGCCTTATGGCTGTCTGCTTCGCGGCCGCATCCGTGGGTCTGCCCGTGGCCATTGTGGGTATTGCAAAAGTGATTTTGTTTTTAACCGCCGCAGTCTGCCTGCTGTTTGCGGTGACCATCAAAGACCCTGGGGACGAAACCACGCCACGAAGAACCGGTATTGCCGTACTGGTGGCGTTAGCCGCTTTGACCCTCAGCCTCCTCTGGACTACCGCGCCACTGGGCGAGGCGACAGGTTCCCTGGGCAAATATGGGAAGTTGCTGACGATCCCGGTTATTGCGGCACTGCTCAGAAGTCGTGCGGAAGCCATCTACGCCCTCGCCGCGTTTGCAATCACACAGCTCGTGCTGGTGGTCAGCGCTTTCCTGCTGTTTGTCAAGCTACCTGTACCTTGGGCCATCTCGCATACCGCGCTGACATTTCATGCCGTTTACTCAAGCTACCTCGCAGAAGGATTGATGGCAGCCGTATTTGCCGCGGTGTGCTGGCATATGCGTGCGATGGTCCCTGGGCGATATGGCGCGCACGCTGCCATTGCTGCGGCATCGCTGGCCCTGTTTAACGTCTTTTTTGTATTCGAGGGGCGCAGCGGCCATGTGGTGGCGGTGATCCTCATCTCGCTGTCCATCATGTGGGCGCTTCCTTCCCGCTATCGGCTCAGCATTATCCTGCTGCCGTTTATCCTTCTTTCGGCCTTGTATTTCGCGTCACCTCAGGTGCAAAACAGGATCAATCTTGTCAAAAACGAAGTGCAGGCCTTCAAACTCGAAGCCGGCTCTCAGGAGGGCGTCGTTTCATCTACCGGGACGCGGCTACACCTGTGGACGAGGGCTTTACAGGCCATTAAAGAACGCCCCTTGGCGGGTTTTGGCGTCGGTAGCTGGAGCACTGAATACAACAGGGTAGATCGACTGCATGATTCCAAGCATCAGGACATACAGCCGCTTGGGAATCCCCATCAGGAATATCTTCAATGGGGCGTGCAGCTAGGGCTTGTCGGAATCGCAATACTTCTGGCCATACTGACCTCAATCTTTGCAGACAGTCGGCGAATGCACCCCATGGCGGCGAGGACTGTGCAGTCCGCACTCGTTGCCCTGGCGGTTTCCTGCCTGTTCAACTCCACCCTTTACGACGCCCTTGTAGGCGACTTCTTTTGCGTCGTGCTGGGCATTGCATTGGGTTTCGGGAGGTATCCCCCCGCCTCTCACCCTGCCATACCAGGTGACCGCCACGGCGCACGCAGTTCATGACGGACGTCCTGGAGTCAGCTGCGGTATCTCCGCCCAGGTTGTCCACCTGGAAACGAATGATGCGGGTGTGGCCATATTTCAGCGGCGCGCGCGGTGCGTGGGCGCTGGCAATAGGCGCGACCGTGGTGGCTTCGGCCACAGAGCCTTTTGTGCCAGCGCTTCTCAAACCCTTGCTCGACCGTGGATTTCAAAAGGGTTCACTCGATCTCTGGATGGTGCCAGTGTCGCTTTTGCTGTTGTTTGCCATCCGCGGGTTTTCAGGATTCGTTGCTCAATACGCACTGGCCGAAGTCACCAGCGAAGGCCTTCAGGCATTGCGCAAGGCCATGTTTGACAAGCTGTTGAGCGCCCGCCTATCGCTGTTCACCGATCAAACTTCAAGTGCAATTTCCAACATCGTTGTCTACGAGGTTTACAACGGCTCGGTCATACTGAACAACGCCATCATCAAGCTCGCGCGCGATGTGCTGACTTTGCTGGCGCTGGTCGGTTATCTGGTTTTCCTGAACTGGAAATTGATGCTGGTGGTTTCGTTGTTGTTTCCTGCAGTGGCCCTGGTTATTCAGGTACTGACAAAGCGGCTTTACAGGCTGACGAAACAGAGTCAAGAGGCCACGGACGAGCTTGCCTATGTCGTCGAAGAAAACGTGTTGGCGCATCGCGACGTCAGGCTTCATGGTGCGCAAAGCAGCCAGGCTGCCCGTTTCGATGTGCTCAGCCGATCACTTCGGCGGCTGTTGATGAAATCCACTGTGGCCTATGCCAGCATGAGTGCAATTACCCAGGTTCTGGCTGCCATTGCCTTGTCTGCAGTCATTTCCATAGCCTTGCTGCAAGGCTCCGAGAACACGACGACTGTTGGCGGATTCGTGGCGTTCGTAACTGCCATGCTTCTCCTGATTGCACCCATCAAAGGCTTGTCGGATGGCGCCACCCCCATTACACGCGGGCTTGCAGCTTTGGAGAGGGGTCTTGACCTGATGAATCTCACCGAGGATGAGAGCAGCGGCTCATTTTCAAAAACGCGAGCCTCGGGAAATATTGAGTTTTCAAATGTCAGCGTCCTCTACAAAACAGGCACGGCGCTTGCCGTTGACAGCTTGAGCCTGTCGATCAGCGCAGGAGAGACCATCGCATTGGTGGGCGCCTCCGGATCCGGCAAGACAACGCTGGTCAGTCTTTTGCCAAGATTTGCAGAGGTCACGTCAGGCCATATATACCTCGATGGCGAAGAGTTGCGTCAATGGGATCTCGCGGCGCTGCGGGCCCAGTTTGCATTCGTGAGCCAGCATGTAGTGCTAATCAACAGCAGCATAGCTGCCAACGTTGCACTGGGTCAGCCGATTGAGCGCGATAGGGTCGTGCATTGTCTTGAAGCAGCCAACCTCGGCCAGCTGGTTTACGGACTGCCCAAAGGCCTTGACACCCTGCTTGGCCACAACGCAATGCAACTCTCGGGTGGTCAACGCCAACGGCTGGCAATTGCCAGGGCCCTTTACAAGGATGCACCCGTCCTGATCCTCGATGAGGCGACCTCCGCGTTGGATACCGAGTCCGAACAGCTTGTGCAGGAGGCGATAAAGAAGCTTGCATCAAACCGGACCTCGTTAATCATCGCCCATCGGCTCTCGACCATTCAACACGCAGACCGTATCATCATGATGAATGCCGGGCGGATTATTGAGTCAGGCTCTCACACAGGGTTATTGGCCCAAAATGGCGCTTATGCCCATCTCTACAGACTCGGATTGAGCGCCGACTAGAACTTGCCCGCCGGGGCGGAGCCCCCCCCCAAGGCCTCATCGTTTACACACTGAAGATGCACTAGCCATGACACCTAGACCCAAAACAAAGTTTAGCAATCCAAGCGCAGCACTTTTGAATCGCGCCCAAACCTAACATGAATATATTGCTGACCGGTTCAGATGGTAATTTTGGTTCGGAGTTCCGCGACAAGGCCGTAGGAGAGCGGGCCAATGTCATTTCTATCGGGCGCGACGGTTGGACGACTCTCGATGAAAAACTGGCGTCTTCCGAAGTAGTGGTTCACGCAGCCAGCGATTTGCGTACATCTGCAAGCCAGGAACCATACCGTCTGCTGAATTCGAATGTGATGTCCACTGCGACTTTGCTTGAGGCATCCCGCCGACACAAGATCAAGCGATTTGTTTTTATGAGCAGTTGCGCAATCTATGGGGAGGACATGCGGACAAGCGAGGAGAGTCTTTGCTGCCCCATCACCATTAACGGCATCTCAAAGCATTTGAACGAAAAGTTGGTGGCTGAATTTTGCGCCGCCAATGGCATTGAATATCAAATACTTCGAGTATTCAATACATACGGGGGCGACGACAGATTTTCCATTTTCAGCAAACTGAAACGCGCCTTGCTAAACCAGACAGCCTTTACCTTGAACAATCAGGGGCGAATGCTGCGGGACTTCATACACGTTTCTGATGTGGCGTCCATCGTCCTGAAATTGTCGACCAGAGGCATCCGTTTCACGCATGTCAACATCGGGACAGGAGTCGCCACGAAAATCGCGACACTGGTTGAAATGGTTGCTGAGCAATTTCCGCAACTTTCAATTGAGAGCGGAATTACCCAGGAGGCCGAATACTCACGCGCCGATACAACCAAGCTTGGTGAATTCTGGGCCCGCGACTTTATCCGCGTTGAAGATTACATACAGCATCAGTTCGTACCGGGCATTTCCAGCGAACTTTCGGAATCAGGTGGCCGCTAAGTCAGTTGTGATCGCACGCGAGCAAAGTAACACGCGGCGCTGTCCGAATCCGTTAATCCGGCAATACGGCAACTTTGTTTTTATTGCCCGTCAGGCCATAGGCCTCGTAATAACGTGCCTTTGCGATATCCCAGCTGTATTTTTTTGCGAACAGGAATCCGTTGGACGCCAATGTGCGGCTAAATGGTTTGTCGAGCCATATCTGGCTTAAGGCAGAGGCCATGCCGTCAACATCTTCGGGTGTGGGCAGCAATATCGCATCAACGTGGTCGACCAGCAGGCTACCCATGTTGTTATACGGCTCTGCGGTTGTCACAACAGGCACGTGTTTGGCCATCGCCTCCAGCAATACCATGGGAAACACATCTTGCGTGGTTGGATGCGCCAGACAATCCATGGCTGCATAGGCATTTGGCATATCCCGTAAAACGCCCATGAAGTGGCAGGTCTTCCCCTTCCCAAGCGCTTCTACGAGATCTGAATAACGCTCCGCCTGTGCGGGGTTTCCGACCACCATGATCTGGATGTCAAATGGCAAAAGCGCGGCACCCCGAAGCAAGGTTCCGAGCCCCTTTTTTTTGAAATCGTGACCAACAAATCCGACGGTCAGAATGCCCGGATTCAAACCCAAATTTTTTTGCGCGCTTGCTTTCTCCGCATCAGGGATCTGTCCCGCAGGAATATCCACGCCTGGGGGCACAACGCTGCTGGAAGGAACCTCGGGCAAAATTTCCAGAGTTTCGTCATGAAGAAACTGGGACACAAAAACGATGTGATGACCCTTGCCGCACAGACGTCTTTTTTCGAGCCATAAATAGGCCAACAACCGGGGACTCAAGGCAATCCGAAATGCGCTCATGGCCCGCTGTTTCAAACTAGCGTGAACGGTTTTAACACTAACTGTGTGAACATCGCCATGTGTCACATTCTCATAGGAATGCACCACGTCAAACAGATCACGTGTTGCTCTTCTTGTGTACCAACTGAACCAAAGTTGATTTACCCAGCGCATGCGAAAAGGCAGTTTAGGCACAGGCACATGATGAAACAGGTCTAGAGACTCATCGAAGGATTGCGATACGACAGTGATCTCACATTCTTTAAGCATGGAAGTCGCGAGATAAACGGCGTAACTTTCTGCGCCTCCGCCAATGCGCGAAAAATTGCGAGTGAGAATCGCCAGCCTGGTTTTCATACTGTGTATGCGCTGCCAGCGCGCTTCGTTCCACGCTTGTCTTCATACCGGGTCAAGCATTTCAGCAACAGCTGCATCCAGGTGGTCGTGCGGCTAACCAGCACACGCGGCAAAAGTAGATTGTCAGATCCCCCCTGAACCACACGCCCACGCACGGTCGTCGTCGCCGTGAGATAGCCCGCGGCACGGACGCTTCTCACGGCAGTTTCATTCAACCCGCCGTAGGGATAACAAAAATGTTGAACGCCCTCTTTTTGATTCACCAGCGCCTCGAGTTGGTCTTTGGACTGGCTGATCTCGCGAGCCTGATCAGTCTCATTGAGCTGTTCAAGGTTGGCATGCGTCAGGGTATGCGATCCTACCTCCTGACCTGCATCAACCCAGGCCTGGAGTTCCTCTGTCTTCATCAATGGGACCTGAATAACGCCACGCTCGATGTCCCAGCTGTTCCTTTGACCAACCAGACTGGCCACCACGTAGCATGTGGAGGTAAAGCCATAGCGTTTTAAAACGGGTAGTGCACAGCGAAGGTTATTTTCATAACCATCGTCAAAGGTAATGCCAAATACTTTTCCGCGGCGCTCACCGTTCAGGTAGGGCATGAGATCGCCCATCGACTTGCCGGTGTATCCCAATGCATTTAGCGCCGCCATCTGTCTCGAAAAAGTCGCGGGTGACACGACAAGTCCCCGCATAGGCGATCCTCTGGGAGGCTCTTTGTCTACCTGGTGGTACATGAGGATTGGAATCGTGTGCTGCTGCATTTCTCTCAAATATTCAAATTAAGACAATATCGTATTGTTCCTGCGGCATCGCCGCTTCGGCCTGCAGTGAAATCGGCTTGCCGATGAAGTCGCTTAATCCTGCAAGATGCTGACTTTCCTCATCCAGGAAAAGCTCAATGACTTTCGGCGCCGCCACGATGCGAAATTCACGCGGATTAAATTGCCGTGCTTCCCTCAATATCTCCCTCAGGATGTCATAGGTCACACTGCGGGCGGTCTTGACCACCCCTTTGCCCATACAGGCAGCACACGGCTCGCACAACTGATGAGCCAGCGATTCGCGCGTGCGTTTGCGTGTCATCTCCAGTAGGCCCAACGCGGAAAACCCGTTGACCGTCGTCTTGATTCTGTCCCGTGTCAGTTGCTTCTGAAACTCCGCCAGCACTGCATCCCGGTGATTTTCCTTGATCATGTCAATGAAATCGACAATCACAATGCCACCGAGATTACGCAACCTCAGCTGCCTCGCAATGGCTTGCGAAGCTTCCAGATTTGTCTTGAAGATGGTTTCGTCGAAATTGCGTGCACCTACAAATCCGCCCGTATTGACGTCAATGGTCGTCAGCGCCTCGGTCTGGTCAATGATGAGATAACCGCCGGACTTCAGATCCACCCTGCGGCCCAGCGCCCTGGCAATGTCCTCATCGATATTGAAAAGATCGAAAATCGGCCGCTCACCGCCGTATAACTGCAGCTTAGGTACCGTTGCTGGCATGAACTCTACGGCAAACGCGTGAAGCTTCTCGAACTGTTCGCGGGAATCAATGCGTATCGATTGTGTGCCTTCCCCAGCCACGTCACGCAGAACGCGCTGCAGCAGGTCAAGATCCCGATGCAGTACCGACGCAGGTTTGACCCGCAGGGATGCATCCTTGATACGTGCCCAGGTTTTCCGCAGGTATGCAATGTCCTCCGACAGTTCCGGATCGGTGGCATCTTCCGCATTTGTCCTGAGAATGAACCCGCCACCTGCTGCGCCGCTGAGCGCCTGAAGTCGCAGGCGCAATTCCTCGCGCAGCTTGGGCGGAATTTTTTGCGAAACCCCGATATGGTTGTCCTGGGGCAAGAACACCAGCAAACGACCCGCAATGCTCACCTGCGCCGTCAACCTTGCGCCTTTGGTGCCGATGGGATCTTTCAAAACCTGCACCATCACGGCCTGGCCTTCAAACAACTGCTTTTCTATCGGCAAAGCTGGGGTAACGACCCCGCCGGACGTGGATGTTGCATCCGGATCTGCATGACGGCTGTTGATGCTGCTCATGAGGTCAGCAACATGCAGAAATGCGGCCTTGTCCAGACCGATGTCAATAAAAGCTGACTGCATGCCAGGAAGCACGCGCGCGACCTTGCCGAGATAAACGTTGCCAACCAGACCACGCTCCAGCGTGCGCTCAACCTGGAGCTCCTGAAGAGATCCATGCTCAACCACGGCAACGCGGGTTTCCTGGGGAGACCAGTTAATGAGAATGTCTTGCTGCATGTTTTGTGAGGAAATTCAGTCAGACCTTGATGCCGGCAGCGCGAAGCAACTGGGCGGTTTCCCGGAGTGGAAGTCCCATGATGCCACTGTAGCTGCCATTGATGGCTGTAATGTGCATGGCCACCCTCCCCTGCACAGCATAGGCTCCGGCCTTCCCCATGGGTTCGCCGCTGGCAACATAACTTCGAATTTGCGCATCGGTCATGACTTCAAAACTCACCCGCGAAGCACTTAGCGCTTCGTGGCGGTGTTTGCCTGCCTGGACGGCCACCGCAGTCAGGACCCGGTGCGTCGCGCCGCTCAGTTCAGCCAGTATGCGCACGGCATCTTTTACATTCTCAGGCTTGCCGAAAATGACCGACCCGAGCGCAACTGATGTGTCGGAACACAACACCGGCGCAGGCACAAGCTTGCGGCGTTTCATGCGGCTTACTGCTGCGTCAAGCTTCAGTCGGGTGACCCTCTTGACATAAGCCGCGGGCGCCTCGCTACCCATCACGGCTTCCAGCGACTCGGCATCTTCGTCCTGATCAGCCAGCAGCAACTCATATCGCACACCGAGCTGTTCAAGCAGTTGCCGCCGACGCGGACTTTGAGATGCGAGATAAATAAAATTGGTCATGGCTAAAACCATCGGCATGGAGGGCCAGCAACCGGCCCTTCATCATTCGCGGTGGTAGGGATGATTGATGGTGATGCTCCAGGCGCGGTACAACTGCTCGATCAGCAGTACCCGCACCATCGCATGAGGCAAGGTCAGGTCAGACAGGCGCAGGCGCTCATGGGCCGCTTTTTTGAACGCCGGATCGAGACCGTCGGGACCACCTATGACAATAGCAACATCATCGCCTGACAGTTGCCAGGCTTTCAGGCGATCGGCAAGGGCGACGGTCGTGACGGCAATACCCCGCTCATCCAGAGCCACGATATGCGTTCCACGGGTGATGGCGCCTTCAATGCGTGCTTTCTCAGCCGCCAGAAGCGTTTCCAGCGTTTTTGACGAGCGCGGCTCCGTCTTGACCGCTTTAAGGTCGACCCTGATTTCTGGCGGGAAGCGCTTGGCGTAGTCATCGTAGGCCGTCTGTGCCCAATCGGGCACTTTCTGGCCTACGGCGACGATGCTCAACTTCATCGGCTACGGGGGACGGCTTTTTTGGCAGCAGGTTTTTTTGCTGCCGGTTTGACTGCGGTCTTCTTCGCGGCGACTTTTTTGGCTGCTGGCACCTTGAGCAGAGGAATTTTTGCTGCTGTTTTACGGGGTGCTTTAGGCGATGGCTCTGCGGCCGGTTCAGCCATATTGCGCTTGGCTGTCCAATCACTCGTCTTGCCTACCCGGCCCACATATCCCGGCTCATGGTCTTTGACGACCTTGACGGCTGGCTTGGCAGCACTTTTGCCCGATGTTTTTGCACCGGCCTTGGGCTTGGCAACCCGTTTTGCAGCAGGTTGGGGTTCAGGCTTTGGCTCGGGTTTCGAGGCCTTGGGCAAAGGAGCAGGCGCACCCAGCTTCTGCTTGACTGGCTTGTCACCCCAAAGCTCTTCAAGATGGTAGTACTGGCGAATCGTGGGCTGCATGATGTGGGCGACGACCGCACCGCAATCCACAATGATCCACTCGCCGTTGTCTTCACCTTCAATGCGCGGCTTTTGAAAGCCTGCATCACGAACCGCATCACGAACGCTGGCCGCCAGCGCCTTGGTCTGGCGATTGGAAGTACCAGAGGCGACAATCACGCGTTCAAAAAGGGACGTGATGTGCTCTGTATCGAAAACCTGGATATCCTGGGCTTTCACGTCTTCCAGGCCGTCAACAATGGCGCGCTGCAGCTTCTGGACGTCTTTTTTCTCGGCTGCGGCGGTGGATTTGACAGGTGTTGAGGTCATTCAGTACTTTGTTGGGTGGGTGATTCAGGTAGTGCCGTAAACGTGGTTGGCTGAAATATAACGCGCAACCGCCCCGGGAACCAGTTCGTTGATATCGTCGCTTTTGCCGGCGCCTGACGCCAGCAATTGACGTATTTGGGTCGCGCTGACAGTCATGGGAGGCAGCAGGAGCTGCACAAAGCGGTCATTAAGCGTCCCGTAAGCCTCAATTTGGGCTTGCGTAACCGTGGATGTTGCACGGCCAGCTATACAAATTATAGCAAGACTCACAATGGACTCCCATCGGTGCCATTGCCGGAACGCTGCAAACTGGTCTGCGCCCATGACGAGGTACAGCTGCGCGTCCGGATTCTCTGACTGAAGCGCCTCCAGCGTGTCGATGGTAAAGGTGGGGCCGGCACGTCGCAACTCACGTTCGTCGACCACAACGAGCGGCACATCCTGAAAAGCAATCCGGGTCATGGCCAGCCGATGTTCGGCACTGCTCAAATTCCTCGATTTGTGCCATGCATGACCCGTCGGCACGACGCGCAGTTCATTGAGCTGTAGTTGCTCGATCGCTACTTTTGCAAGTGCCAGATGCGCATGGTGAGGGGGATCAAACGCTCCCCCGAATACTCCGATCCGCCGCGGGACAGCGCCGACGTGGGCGAGGCTCAAATCCACTCCCTGCGGACAAGGAATTGCGTGTAGAGACGTTCCTCGGGAGAGGCTGGCTCGGGTTTCGCCTGATAGGCCCAGCTTGCAAGCGGCGGCATGGACATCAGTATCGATTCAGTCCGTCCGCCCGACTGAAGGCCAAAGTGCGTGCCGCGATCCCAGACAAGATTGAACTCGACGTAGCGCCCGCGTCTGTAAAGCTGGAAAGCCCGTTCGCGTTCGCCATAAGGGGTATTGAGCCGCCTGTGCACGATGGGAATGTACGCCCCCAGAAAGGCATCGGCCGTCGCTTGCATCATTGCAAAACTGCGCTCAGCCCCTAATTCCTGGAAATCGTCAAAAAAAACACCGCCGACGCCACGCTGTTCATCCCGGTGTTTCAGGTAAAAGTATTCGTCGCACCATTTCTTGAAGCGCGGGTATTTGTCCCCCCCGAACGGCTCTAGAGCGTCCCGGCAGCTTGTGTGGAAGTGAACGGCGTCTTCATCAAATCCGTAATAGGGCGTCAGGTCCATCCCACCGCCGAACCAGCTGACAGCCTCACCACCATTGAGTGGTGACGCCGAGATCATCCGCACATTCATGTGCACTGTCGGCACATAAGGGTTCCGCGGGTGAAACACGAGAGAGACGCCCAAGGCTTCGAAAGGCGCGCCGGCCAGTTCCGGGCGGTGTTGCGTTGCCGAAGGTGGAAGTTTTGGGCCCCTGACATGGGAAAAACCACAACCTGCGCGCTCAAAAACCGGCCCGTCTTCAAGGATTTTGGTGATGCCGTTGCCTTGCAACGGCTCCCTTGCTTCCTTTTGCCACTTGTCCACCACAAAAGAACTGCCGTCGATTCCGGCCACAGAATCCGTAATGCGATCCTGCAACCCGAGCAAAAATGCCCGTACGCCGCCAATGTCGGGCGTTCCCATCAAGACTTGATGGCCCGGTACCCAATGTCCTTGCGGTATTGCGCACCATCAAATTTAATGCCTTGAGCCACCTCATAGGCACGCTGCTGAGCGGCCTTGACGGTGCTGCCCAGCGCCGTCACACACAGCACGCGACCGCCCGACGTCACGGTGTCATCGCCATGGCGACTGGTACCTGCGTGAAATACCATCGCGTCTTCTGTGGCAACAGGCAGGCCGGTGATCGCATCACCCTTGCGCGGCTGGAGGGGATAGCCGTGTGCGGCCATCACAACACCCAGTGCCGGACGACGGTCCCAGTCCAGTTCAACCTGGTCGAGCGTGCCGGAGGTGGCCGCCATCATCACATCGTAGAGATCCGTCTTCAAGCGCATCATGATGGGTTGCGTCTCGGGGTCACCCATGCGGCAATTGAATTCCAGCGTTTTGGGCTTGCCGGCTGCATCAATCATCAAACCGGCATAAAGAAAGCCTGTGAACGGTATACCGTCTTTCTCCATGCCCCTGATGGTCGGCAGAATGATTTCACGCATGGCCCTGGCATGTACCTCCGGCGTCACCACTGGTGCCGGCGAATAAGCCCCCATACCGCCCGTGTTTGGCCCCTGGTCGGCGTCGAGCAAACGTTTGTGGTCCTGGCTGGTCGCCATGGTGACGACATTTTTGCCATCACACATGACGATGAAGCTGGCCTCCTCGCCCTGCAAAAACTCTTCAATCACCACACGTGCGCCGCCGGCGTTGTGCGTCACACCCAGAGGGTTGAAGTCAGGGTCAGGCGCCAGCATGAACTCGATGGCCTCGTGGGCTTCGTGTTTGGTCATGGCAACCACCACGCCCTTGCCGGCAGCCAGGCCGTCGGCCTTGACGACGATCGGTGCGCCTTTTTCATCTACATAGGCATGGGCAGCCACTGCATCGCTGAATGTTTCATAGTCGGCCGTCGGGATACCGTGGCGCTTCATGAACGCCTTGGAGAACGCTTTTGAGCTCTCAAGCTGCGCAGCGGCCCTGGTTGGGCCGAAAACCCGCAGTCCGCTGGCACGGAACTCGTCGACGATACCCGCGGCCAACGGTTGCTCGGGGCCAACAACAGTCAGGGCGATTTTTTCTTCGAGCGCCCAGTCGCGCAACGCTTTCACGTCCGTAATGGCGATATTTTCAAGGCGCGCGTCCAGCGCCGTCCCGCCATTGCCCGGCGCAACGTATACAGCCTGCACCTTGGGTGATTGCGCCAGCTTCCACGCCAAGGCATGCTCACGGCCACCGCCACCCACTACCAGTACTTTCATGCTCAACTCTCGTTATTAAATGTTATTCGGCGTTACTCTGACAAGGCAGCGTTGTGGAAGACGTCCTGCGTATCGTCCAGGTCTTCCAGTACGTCCAGCAAGCGCTGCATTTTGGCGGCGTCGTCGCCCGACATGTCAATCATGTTGTCGGCCCGCATCGTGACCTCTGCCACTTCCGGCTTCAGGTTAGCCGCTTCAAGGGCATTTTTGACCGTTTCAAAATCCTTATAAGGCGTCAGCACCTCGATCGCCCCGTCTTCGTGGGTAATGACATCGTCAGCGCCTGACTCCAGCGCCACCTCCATGATCCTGTCCTCACTAGCTCCTGGTCCAAAAATGAACTGGCCAACGTGCTTGAACTGGAAGGCCACCGAGCCTTCGGTGCCCATATTGCCGCCGTGCTTCGAGAACGCATGGCGTACCTCGGCCACCGTACGCACCTTGTTGTCGGTCATGCAGTCCACGATGATGGCCGCGCCGCCAATACCATACCCCTCGTAGCGCACTTCCTCGTACTGAACGCCCTCCAGGCTGCCGGTCGCCTTGGCAATGCCGTATTTGACGTTTTCCGACGGCATGTTCGCCGCTTTGCCCTTTTCAATCGCCAGCCGCAGCCGCGGATTGGTGCCGACATCACCGCCGCCCATGCGTGCCGCCACCATGATTTCACGCATGACACGGGTCCAGATGCGCTGGCGTTTTTCATCCTGCCGGCCCTTGCGGTGCTGAATATTCGCCCATTTACTGTGACCTGCCACGGAAATCCTTCGGAATTGATTTAATCTACTTCCACCATTTTACTTTTGCGCGTCCGTCGGTCATCACCATCCCCGGATGACTGCTCCCGGCTTTACGTCACCAAAGCGATACACCCCCATGCCTCTGACCACGCCGTCCCGCCGCGTCGCCCTGCAAATGGCCGCATCCACCCTTGCTGCTTCCACGCTTTTACCCGCAAGTGCACAGGCTGCCACGGCGTCGTCCCCAGCAAAGGTCAGCCGGGCAATTGCACGTTTTGCGGCATTGGCGCCAGAGTCCACGAATTGCCTGATTCATGTTGACTCGGCTTCAAACCCGTGGACAGCCAGCCACCAGCCAGAAAGACAACTTTTCGTGGGTAGTGCGGTAAAAACGTTCATTTTGGGCCAGTTCCTGCGCGACGTTGAAGCAGGCCGAGGTGGTCTGACCGAAAACCAGTTGGCCGACATCAATGACAACGTACGCTCTCCCGGCAGCCCGGTTTTTGCCGGTCTTACTGGTAAAACGCCGTACCGCAGCGTCCTGGAGGCGATGATTTCACACAGCGACAACACCGCTACGGACATCGCACTGGGCACCGCCGGGCCCGCCCGTGTTCGAAGCCTGATCGCCGAAGCCGGCCTGAAACAGACCAGGATTCCCAACTCAACTCGGCGGCTGTTCTCCTACCTCGCCGGTGCGGACGCAGGTGTCGATCTGGGCTGGGCAGGCATGGAACGCCTGGCACGCAATGAATCACAGGGCCTCAAATCGCGGACCAATGTCATCAACGATCAGGAGTCCATGCTGAGCACGGCGTCCGAGATGGTGCACTGGTATCGCCAAGCCCTGGCAGGCAGGTTTTTTCAGAAAGCTGAAACACTCAGGGAGTTTCGGCGCATCCAGGCCATGGCGGATGCCATTGCGGTCACTGTACCGACGGGACTGGCGGCGTTTGGCAAGGGCGGAAGCATCGACTGGGAAAACTTTCATTGCCTGTGCTTCCCGGGCCAGATGTTGGTCGGCAGGACGCCCGCCACTTTCTGCTTCACTCTCAACTGGACTGGCGATGTCCAAAGCGACGCACGCACGCCAGCGTTTATCTCAGCAGTGAGTGACGTACTGCGTGAAGTTTCGCTTGCCGTTCGGGTGTGAACAAAATATCGGCAGATGCTGTTTAATGAAAAGCGCTAATTGAAGAACGAGGTGCCTTTGTATGACTGATCCACTCCTGATTGCAAAAAACGCGTCCACGAGTTGTGAATTGTTGCCGGGTCTGGCCAATCGCCACGGGCTCATCACGGGCGCCACGGGTACCGGCAAGACCGTCACATTACAAACCTTGGCCGAAAACTTTTCAAAAATCGGTGTTCCTGTATTTATGGCGGACGTCAAGGGAGACCTGACGGGTATCAGCCAGGCAGGCAGCATCGGCGAGAAGATGGCCGGCATTCTTAAAGAGCGTGGCATCGACACCCCCGAGGCCATCGCCTGCCCCGCTACGCTGTGGGATGTGTTTGGCGAGCAGGGACATCCGGTCCGCGCCACCATCTCCGACATGGGCCCGCTGTTGCTGGGCCGCATGCTGGACCTCAACGACACACAGGCCGGGGTGCTTAATCTGGTGTTCAGGATTGCAGACGACAACGGCATGATGCTGCTCGACCTGAAAGACCTTCGGGCCATGCTGCAGTATGTGGGTGAGAACGCCAGCGACTTCACGACCAAATACGGCAACGTGAGCGCCGCGAGCGTCGGGGCAATACAACGCGGACTGATGCAGGTTGAAAGCCAGGGTGCCGACAAGTTCTTCGGCGAGCCCATGCTCAATATCAGCGACTTCATGCAGACCGTCGGCGGCAAGGGTGTCATCAACATCCTGACCGCCGACAAACTCATGAACGCTCCGCGCCTTTACGCCACCTTCCTGCTGTGGATGCTGTCCGAACTGTTCGAGCAACTCCCGGAAATTGGTGACCCTGAAAAACCCAAACTGGTTTTCTTTTTTGACGAGGCCCATCTGCTCTTTAACGAAGCACCCAAAGTGCTGGTGGAGCGCATCGAGTTGGTCGTAAGGCTGGTTCGCTCCAAGGGTGTGGGCGTCTATTTCGTCACGCAGAACCCGCTCGACATCCCCGACTCTGTACTGGCCCAATTGGGCAACCGGGTGCAGCACGCCCTGCGTGCCTTCACGCCGCGCGATCAGAAGGCCGTCAAGGCTACGGCGCAGACCATGCGCCAGAAACCGGGCCTGGACATCGAAACCGCCATCACCGAGCTTGCCGTAGGCGAAGCACTCATCAGCCTGCTGGATGCCAAAGGCCGCCCCAGCGTCACCGAGCGGGTTTATGTGCTGCCACCGGGTAGCCAGATCGGGCCTATTACCCCACAACAACGACAGGCGCTGCTTCAAAACTCGCTGGTTGCGGGCGTCTATGAGAAAACCGTAGACCGGGAATCTGCGTATGAAAAGCTGCAGGGCCGCGCTGCAGCCAGCGCGCCGGCTGCAGGCTCCGCGCCCAATGGCGGGGCTGCCGGGCAGAGTGACTCTGGCGGCATCCTGGGCGGTCTCAACGACGTGCTGTTCGGCCACACCGGTCCGCGCGGCGCCAAGTACGATGGTCTGGCACAAAGCATGGCCAAATCTGCTGTGCGAACCATGGGCTCCACGGTAGGACGCGAGATCATTCGCGGCGTTCTGGGTGGCATTTTCGGCGGCAAAAAACGCTGAGATTTCCTTTTATTGCTTCCGGAGCCACCTCCCGGATGTCGCAATTTAACGACCCTTCATTTAGCTGAGACTTGTCAAGCACAGGCCTCATGGCTACATTGGATTTTTTGAAGGATCCGCAATGCCTGCCGAAGTTGCTGCACCATCCAGCGAGCCCGCAAAAACCGCCGCTACGAACACGTCCCCTACCCCCAGCCATATACGGTTGACCTCCCATGCCGGCGGCCATGGTGCGATCCCGATTCAATGGGCGACCGCCACCGCTACAGAGCGCGGCCCGGTGGTCGGCACCACCACAAAGCGCAGTCACCGCAACGTCATTGGCACGCACAGTGGTTCCTACAGTATTTACCGCGCATTGGCGGTGGCCTCAGGCTCACTGAAAGCCAGTCACAAGGCAGACCTGACGAATACCGCACCCACAGACATCATTGGCCCCTACCCTCAATGGAGCGAACCCGGTCGTATCGTCGCCATGGACCCTTGGGGTGCGTCGGTCGCAGAGGTTTTTGCCACTGAGCTGGCAGCCGGGTACGACATCCGTCCGACCATCGCGGTCACGCAGGCCCATGTCATCCTGCCTGAAGTCATCGAAGCCCTTCAGTCGGGGCGTCTCAAGGCCGATGGCAAATACCTTACCGCAGGCGGTGCCGCCATGGTGACCAAGGTCGCCGTCGAACCCGTCTGGTACCTGCCTGAAGTCGCCAAGCGCTTCAATTGCAGTGAGGCCGAGTTGCGCCGGGTACTGTTCGAGGAAACCGGCGGCATGTACCCCGAGCTGGTCACCCGCAGCGATCTTGAAGTGTTCCTGCCTCCTATTGGCGGTCTGACGGCCTACATTTTCGGTAAACCTCGCGACCTGGCCAACCCCGATATCGAGCTGACTGCCCGTGTACACGACGAATGCAACGGCTCCGACGTCTTCGGCTCCGATATCTGTACCTGCCGCCCTTATCTGACGCACGCTATTGAAGAATGCATCCAAGGTGCCCAGCGTGGCGGTGTGGGGCTTGTCTCGTATTTCCGCAAGGAGGGCCGTGCGCTTGGCGAGGTCACGAAATTCCTCGTCTACAACGCCCGCAAGCGACAGGTGGGTGGTGACACCGCGGATCAGTACTTCAACCGCACGGAGTGCGTGGCCGGCGTGCAGGACATGCGCTTCCAGGAGCTCATGCCCGACGTGCTCAACTGGCTGGGCATACGCAAGATCCACCGTCTCGTTTCGATGAGCAATATGAAATACGACGCCATCACCCGCGCCGGCATAGAGGTGGTGGAACGTGTGAATATCCCTGCACACATGATTCCGGCTGATGCCCAGGTCGAAATGGACGCCAAGATGGCCGCCGGTTATTTCACGCCGGGCCATATTCCGACGGCAGAGGAATTAAAAGTCGCCAAAGGCCGGGGACTGGATGTCTGACCTTGCCAGCACTGTCGCCGAATTACGCTCTACCCAGACCATCAGAAAGCGTGCCCACGCGCTGCTTGCGCGTGCCAGACGTGGCGAGTCGGCAAGCTTCTCGGTCAACGACGGTGCCATGGTCACTGCGGCTACGCTTGTTGCAGAACTCACCCAGGCCCGCTACCCCGACCTCAAGATTCCTTATCACAGCCGCTGGCGGCATTTTGAAGCCGGTGGCGTTGACCGCAGGGGTCAACTCGACTCGGCCTTGGGAAACGCGTCTGCAGCTGAAAAAGCCCGTGCCCGGATTGATCTAGCCCTTGTAAGCGTCCTGCTGGATGCAGGGGCTGGCGCGGACTGGCGTTACAGGGAGCACGTTCCCGGGCAAACGGCCCAACACGAATACACGCGCTCTGAAGGCCTTGGCGTTGCCAGTTTTCACGCCTTCATGTCCGGCCTGTTTTCCAGTGCTGAAAGTGTCCCGCTTCAGGCTGACGCCCGAGGGCTGCAGGCCGTGACGGCAGACAAGCTGGCTAGCGCCTTCCAGGTCACTGCCGTCAACCCCCTGATCGGGCTGGAGGGACGCGCCGCACTTTTGCGCCGCCTTGGCGAGGCGCTCCAAAACAGGCCGGAGTTGTTCGGCAAGTCTGGTCGCCCCGGTCACCTGTTTGATGCCCTTTCACAGGGTCGTCAGACCATACAGGCACATGATGTGCTTGCGGTTCTGCTGGAGGGCTTGTCGTCCATCTGGCCGGCACAGAATGCGATTGACGGGGTAGCTTTGGGTGACTGCTGGTCTCTGGCTGCGGCATGCGGCGACAGCGGCGGCCCAGGCAATGGGTGGATGCCGTTTCACAAGTTGTCCCAGTGGCTCACTTACTCATTGCTGGAGCCGTTTGAATGGGCAGGCATAGAGGTGCGGGGGCTTGACGCCCTCACCGGCCTGCCCGAATACCGCAACGGTGGCCTTTTTCTGGATGCGGGCGTCCTTCGTTTCAAAGACCCTGCACAGGCCGGCCACCTTCATGCCGCCAGTGATGCGCTCATCGTCGAATGGCGGGCTTTGACGGTCGCCCTGCTCGACGAGCTGGCACCGCTGGTACGTGAGCAGCTCGAGCTGACGGCCGAGGAGATGCCTCTGGCCTGCGTTCTCGAAGGCGGCACCTGGGCGGCGGGCCGCGTGTTGGCACAACAACTGCGTGGCGGCCAGCCTCCACTCAATATCATCAGCGACGGCACTGTTTTTTAAGAAGTACACATGACGACCTACAACGACAAAGTCCACCTCGTAGACCACCCGCTGGTCCAGCACAAATTGACGCTGATGCGCCGCAAGGATGCTTCTACCAATACCTTTCGCACCCTGCTCAACGAAGTCAGCATGCTGATGGCTTACGAGGTCACCCGCGACATGCCCATGCAGGACATCGAGATCGAAACCCCGCTTGAAGTCATGACCTCAAAGGTGATTGACGGCAAAAAGCTGGTGTTTGTATCGATACTCCGCGCGGGCAACGGCATTCTCGAAGGCATGCTCAGCGTCGTGCCGGGGGCCCGTGTCGGGCACGTGGGCCTGTACCGCGACCCCAAAACACTGACTGCGGTGGAGTACTACTTCAAGATGCCGCACGATATGGAAGAACGCGATGTGGTCATCGTCGACCCGATGCTGGCCACGGGCAACTCGGCCATCGCGGCGGTAGAGCGGCTGAAGGAACTCAACCCCAAATCCATCAAGTTCGTCTGTCTGCTCACCTGCCCGGAAGGCATTGCAGCCATGCAAAACGCCCACCCCGACGTGCATATCTACACCGCAGCGATAGACCGGCAACTCAATAGCCATGGCTACATCCTCCCAGGCCTGGGCGACGCTGGCGACCGGATTTTCGGTACCAAGTAGGCCGCCCCACGCCGCCATGCACCAGCGCGTCCTGACATTTTTTGCTGTTCTTCTCACATCGGTGTTCCTCACCGCTTGTGCAGGCCTGCCCGCCACCGGCACGCCGACGAGGCTGGATGACACGCCCCGGATAGCGGTCATCTCGGCCTTTCAGCCTGAAATTCCATTGCTGATGGAACGTCTGCAAACGCCCCAGCTGCACAACATCAACGGTGTGGACTTCACGACCGGAATACTTGAAGGCAAGCCGGTTGTCCTGTTCCTCTCTGGCATCAGCATGGTCAACGCGGCCATGAACACCCAACTGGTGCTGGACCGTTTCAACATCAACGGCATCGTGTTCAGCGGCATTGCCGGCGGCGTCAACCCCAACCTGCATATCGGGGATGTCGTGGTACCCGCGCAGTGGGGCCAGTACCTCGAAGTCGCCATGGCTCGCGAAACCGCCCCAGGGCAATATGTGCCGCCCGGTCGCATGGACGGGCAGACCCTGCCCAACTTCGGCATGATGTTTCCCCGTCCCGTCGAGACACGGAAGACGGGACAGACAGAACCCATACGCCGCTTCTGGTTCCCGGTCGACACGCGAATGTTTGAGGTGGCCCGCAGCCTCAGCAACATCGAACTGATCAGTTGCAAGGCCGGCCAATGCCTCAAACGCAAGCCGCAAATCGACATGGGCGGCAATGGCGTGTCGGGCCAGGCCTTTGTAGACAATGCCGCTTTCCGCGAGTACGCCTACAAAACCTTTCAGGCCAACGTGCTCGACATGGAAACCGCAGCGGTCGGCCATGTGGCCTACAGCAACGGTGTGCCGTGGATCGCCTTCCGATCGCTCAGCGACCTGGCGGGCGGCGGTGAAGGTGAAAACGAAATGCACACCTTCTTCAACATCGCCGCCGACAACTCGGCCCGCGTACTGCTCGCCTTTCTCGCCGCATGGAAGTTCTGAGAAGGCTCGTCCACCATGCTTGACCTCCTCGTCAAAAACGCCAATCTGCCGGACGGGCGAACAAACATGAGCCTTGCCGTGAAGGACGGCAAATTTGTGGATGTGCAGCCCGCTCTTGACGCACCTGCAAAAGAACTACTGGACGCGGGCGGCATGCTCGTTTCACCACCATTTGTCGACGCACACTTCCACATGGACGCCACCCGCAGCTATGGCCTGCCGCGCGTCAATGAAAGCGGTACCCTGCTCGAGGGCATCGCCCTGTGGGGCGAACTCAAACCCTTGCTGACACAGGAAGCCCTGGTTGAACGCGCCCTCGCCTACTGCGACTGGGCTGTGGGAAAAGGCCTGTTGGCCATTCGCACCCATGTGGACATCTGCGATGTGCGCCTGCTGGCTGTCGAGGCCCTTCTCGAAGTCAAGCGCCGCGTCGCGCCTTACATCGACATGCAGTTGGTCGCCTTTCCACAGGACGGCGCGCTGCGTGATCCGGACGCCATTCCCAAACTCAAGCGAGCCCTGCATGCGGGCGTGGACGTCGTCGGCGGCATTCCACACTTCGAACGAACGATGGCTGATGGCGCACTGAGTGTCAAACTGCTCTGCGAGATCGCGGCCGAGCAAGGCCTGCTGGTCGACATGCATTGCGACGAATCGGATGACCCGATGTCGCGCCACATTGAAACGCTGGCCTATGAAACCCGGCGCCTCGGACTGGAGGGCCGGGTCACAGGTTCGCACCTCACGTCCATGCATTCAATGGACAACTACTATGTGTCGAAACTGATCCCCCTGATCGCGGAGTCGGGCGTCAGCGCCATCGCCAATCCGCTCATCAATATCACTTTGCAGGGCCGGCACGACACCTACCCCAAACGCCGCGGCATGACGCGCGTGCCTGAGTTGATGGCCGCGGGTGTCACCGTTGCCTTCGGGCACGACTGTGTAATGGACCCCTGGTATTCGCTGGGTTCGGCCGACATGCTGGAAGCCGCCCACATGGGCCTGCACGTCGCCCAGATGACCAGCCAGGCGGCCATGAACCAGTGCTTCGAAGCGGTCACGACCAACCCTGCGCGCATCATGCATTTACAGGGTTATGGCCTGGCGCCGGGCTGCGACGCCAGTTTTGTGCTGTTGCAGGCGCACAACCCGGTTGAGGCGATCCGGCTCAGGGCCACGCGCCTGAAGGTTTACAAGCGAGGGAAATTGCTGGCGCAGACGCCCGCGGCCACCGCAGAACTGCACTTGCCTGGGCGCCCGCCGCAGACATCGTTCCTGCCGACGTTCCCATGACTGGCAATAAATCAGCGTGGCCGTCAAACGCCGGTAGACGCCTTCAAAGCCGCAAAAAACGCCTCCCGGTAAACCGTAGGCATGGCATTCCTCAAGCTCACCACCCCAATGGCCGAACGGCGCTGATAGTTCAGCGGCAGGATCGCGACCTGTTTTGCCGACTTGAAGTACTCGGCCATGCGTTCCGACATCACGGTCACCAGGCTGCCTTCCTGCAGCAAACCGACCTTCGCCAGCGTTGATGTCGTTTCTATCTGGTAGTGCGGTGCAGTCTGCCCGGCCAGTGCCAGTTCGTGCTCCAGTTCCCGGTGCAGCGGGCTTTCCGGGGCGGTGCCTATCCAGGGTTCCTGGGTGACATCCGCCCATTCCAGTTTGCGTTTGCTGGCCAAAGGGTGCTTCAGCCCGACCACCAGCCGGATCCCCTCCTGGTACAGGAGGTCATAACGAATATGGCTGTCGAGCTCTGGCCGCTCGAGACGCACGATCAGGAAGTCCAGCTTGGCCGCGCGCAGCTCCGGCAACAAAGCCGTGATGGTGTTTTCGTGAATGGCCACGTGAACATCCGGATGTGTTTTGCGAAAAAGATGAACCGCGCCCGGTATCAGGGAGATCGTTGAAGGTGGGCTGGTGCCTATAGCCAGCGACGACTTGGCGCCCCTGGCAACAATAGCGACCGTGGCTTTGGATCTCTCCATCTCGCCAACCACCATCCTTGCGTGCACGATGAGCTCATCGCAAACCGGGGTGGCTTGAAAGCCACGGGTTGTCCTGAGAAAGAGCTTGGCGCCCACCTCAGACTCAAGATCAGACAGCCATTTGGACAGCGCAGGCTGACTCATGCCAACTTCCGATGCGGCGGAGGTCATGTTGCGCGCCTCGTAGAGCTTGATCAGTACCCACAACTGCCGAATGCGGATCTTCTGAGTCCAGTCCATTATTATCCAAATTTATATATATAACCTCAATAATATCATTGGACGGTTAATTATCCGATGCTTACGATATGACCAGAAAACAAATACAGCAGCCCCTTGCAGGCCTCACAGAGCGCATGCAGCGTCACTGCGACTACGGAGATAGCCATGACTTACCTGAGAAACTGCTGGTACGCAGTGATGTGGTCCGAAGCGCTGAAAAGCGGCGAACTCTCGGCCAAGACGCTGCTTGATGAAAACCTGATCTTCTACCGTGACCTCGCGGGCGCGCCCGTGGCCATGGACGACATGTGTCCGCACCGTCTTGCACCCCTTCGGCTGGGCAAACTGATGCCTGACGGCAACATCCAGTGCGGCTATCACGGCCTGGAATTTTCTTCCAGCGGCGAGTGCGTGAAAAACCCGCACGGCAGCGGCCGAATCGCCAAAAACTGCCGCGTCAAAACCTATAGCCTGGTCGAAAAACACACGCTGCTCTGGATATGGATGGGCGAGGCGCCGGCAGATCAGCAACTGATCCCCGACTTCAGCTACCTCGACGCCGACTCAGGCTATGACGTGGGACGGCGCGACACCATCACCATGGAGACGAACTACCGCTACATCGTCGACAACCTGATGGACCTGAGCCACGCGTCCTTCCTGCATGACGGCGTGCTGGGCAATTCCGACACGATCTGGGCAGAAGTACAGGTCACACAAACGGGCAAGTCGGTCAGCGTACAGCGCGACATGAACGATGTGAAGCCGCCGCTGGTACGCGACCTGCTTTTCAAACGCGACGGCGCCAACGTCAACATGTGGGCAAAGATTACCTGGCACCCGCCGGCCGCCGTGCTCAACGACGTCGGTACCTATGCCCTCGGCGACGACCGCGCGAATTTCTCGGGGCAACTGGGCTGCCACATCCTCACGCCTGAAACAGCCACCACCACGCTTTACCACACGGCCGCAGCACGCCAGGGGCCCATAGGCGCCATCGCCGATGAGGGTGACGATGCCTTCAAGCTCCGCATTGCAGAGCTAAGGCGCTTTGCATTTGCAGAGCAGGACGACCCCATGCTCAAGGCGCAGCAGGAAAACATCCGCAAACACCCCGACGTCAAACCCATGCTTCTGGAAATTGACGCCGGACCGGTGCGCTGCCAGCGCATCCTGGACAACCTGATCGCCGCAGAACAAAAAGCCGCCCCACCGCAGACCATCGCTGCTTCGGCTCAGGCGCCGGTCACGGCCTGAAGCCACCAGTTTCATTTTCAAAAACCACAAATCCCGGAGACATCCATGAAAAATTTCAGAATCGCCCTGATCGCTGCGACCCTGGCCGCAGCCGGCATGGCCAGTGCACAGACTGCGGTGCCCTTTCCCTCCAGGCCGGTGACACTCGTCGTGCCCTTCACCTCAGGCAGCGGCAGCGACATCATTGCCCGCATCATCGGGCCCAAGCTCTCGGCGCGCTGGGGCCAGCCAGTCGTGGTCGACAACAAACCCGGCGCCAGCGGCAACATTGGTGGTCGCGCGGTTGCCTCGGCTCCCCCTGACGGCCACACCCTGCTGATGGCGATCAACTCCTTCACCATGACGCCGGCCATTTACAAAAGCATGCCCTTCGATGCCGTCAATGACTTCTCTCCCGTGGCCAAACTGGCCGAAGCCGGCTACACCTTTGCCGTCAATACCAACGTCCCGGCAAAAGACATGTCCTCCCTGATTGCCTATCTCAAAAGGAACGAAGGCAAGGTCAATTACGCGACCCCGGGCAGCGGCACGCCGCAGCACCTTGCGATGGAACTGTTCAAGTCAGGCGCCGGCGTGAACGTCGTGCACGTGCCATACAAAGGCATACAGGGCGCCTTGACCGACATCATGGGGGGCCAGGTGCAGTTGATGTTTGCGACAGTGCATTCGATGCGCCCGCCGGTTGAGTCTGGCAAGGTCCGCATGCTGGCCGTGACCGGTGAGACACGTAACCCTCTCGCGCCTGACGTGCCGACCTTCAAGGAACAGGGCATCAGTTTTATGGACAGCATCGATGCCTGGTACGCTGTGATTGCCCCGGCCCGCACCCCACCGGATCTGGTGGCACGCCTTAATCGCGACTTCATCGAGGTGATGAACGACGCAGACGTCAAGGCGGCACTTGCAAAACAGGGCCTCTCAGTTAAAACATCTACCCCTGCCCAGTTGGGCGCCATCATCAAGACCGACCTGGTGCGCTGGAAAAAAGTCGTGACAGACGCCAATATCACGGCCGAATAGGATCGACGTAGAACGCCGCAAATAAGGCTTCAGGACTTAGAGCGGCGTGAGCACCTTGCCGGTACTGAAATAGGCCAAAAGATTGTCAGCGACCAGTTTTTCCATTTCAAGCCGCGACTCTCTCGTAAAACCGGCAATGTGCGACATCAGCACTACGTTGTCCATCTCTATCAGTGCAAGGGGAACTTGCGGCTCGTTCTCGTAAACATCCAGGCCGGCGCCCGCAATGCGGCCTTCCCTCAGCGCGTCAACCAACGCGGCCTCGTCCACCACGGACCCACGCGCAATGTTCACCAGAATGCCGTCTCTGCCCAACGCATCCAGCACCTCGCCGGATACGAGATGTTTCGTGGCCGAACCGCCAGGACAGGCGACCACCAGAAAGTCCGCCCAGGTCGCCAGTTCGTTCAGGTCGGCCACATGCTGGCCCTCAAAGCCGACTACCGGCTTGCGCGAACTGTAACGGATGGTCATATCGAACCCGCAGGCGCGCCGTGCAATCGCCTGGCCTATGCCACCGAAGCCGAGGATCCCCATCTTTTTGCCTGTGACACGCGTCATGAGTTGCCGCTGCTTGCCCGCGGCCCATTCACCCCTACGTACAAAACGGTCGGTCGCCGACAGCCCCCGGGCCACATCAATCAAGAGGCCCATGGCAAGGTCCGCCACGCAGTTGTTGAGCACATTGGGCGTATTGGCGACCTGGACGCCACGCGCCTGGGCGGCCGCCACGTCAATCTTGTCGTAGCCCACACCAAAGTTTGAAATAGCGCCAAGGTTGGGCATGGCTTCAATCACAGAGATCGGACATGCATGACGGACGTGGGTGGCTATGGCCTTGAATTCTGCGCCATGCTTCGCCAGAAAGGCCTGCGTGTCAGTCTCTTTCCAGAGCGGGTGAATATCAAACATCTCCGCCAGGCTGGCATCCAGCGGGGGGGTGATGGGGCCGATTTGAAGTACGCGTTCTTTTGCCATTTTTTTGTCCGAAGATATCAGTCGCGGTAACCGGGGTTGATCCGGTCAAGCTTGCGCAGCAAAGCGGGCCATTCACGCTCGCCGTGCGGTGGAAACCGGCCATTCGCATCCGGTGTGGGGGCGCGCCTCAGCTGACCAAACGTTCTGGCGATGACGTCAGAATCCGGCGTCAGAAGCTTGCTACCCGCCGACATGGCAAGCAATTGCGTCTGGCAGGCACGCTCAAGCCGGTGCATGTTGACGAACGCCTCTGCGACGGTGCTGCCCACTGTCAGGAGGCCGTGGTTGCGCAAAATCATGACATCGTGATCACCGAGGTGCTCGACAAGTCGCTGACGCTCGTCCATATCGACCGCCACACCCTCGAAGTCGTGATAACCAACGCTGCCCGCAAAGCGCATCGCTGTTTGGTTGATGGGCAACAAGCCACATTCCAGCGCAGACAAGGCCATCCCTGCAGGCGTATGTGTGTGCAACACACATGTCACATCGTGACGCGCCCCGTGAATGGCGCTATGAATCACGTAACCCGGCAGGTTGATGCCGTAATCGGTATGCGGGTTGTCGATGATGCGGCCCTCAAGGTCGATCTTGATCAGGCTGGACGCAGTGATTTCCTCGTACATCATCCCGAAAGGGTTGATGAGGAAATGCATTTCATTGCCCGGAACCTTGGCCGAGATGTGGTTCAGGATGCCGTCACTCATGCCGTAGAGGTCAATCAGGCGGTAACAGGCTGCCAGATCGACGCGGAGCTGCTGCTCTTCCAGACTCCGGTGTGGTTGCAGTTGGGTTTGGCTCTGGCGGGTGTTCATGACGCTTTGTGGTTTCTATGGCGGCTATTGTTTTTCGATATTGGCTTGTCTGATGACGGTATCCCATTTGGCCGCATCGCTTAGAAAAACCTGTTTGAGCTGCTCCGGCGTGCTGGCACCGGGTTCGATCCCCAGATCGACCAGCTTCTGCCGCAGCGCCGGGTCCGCGAGCGCCTTGGTAATTTCGCTGTTCAGGCGCATCACAACATCCCTGGGCGTATTGGCCGGGGCAACGATGCCGTTCCACGAGTCGGCTTCAAAATTCTTCAGGCTGGGCACACCGCTTTCGGCAAACGTGGGCACCGCCGGCAACATGGATGCACGCTTTGGCGCCGTCGTGGCCAAGGCACGCATGCTGCCGTTCTTGACCTGGCCCAAAATACCTGGCGTGGTTTCAACAGCCGCCTGCACCGTTTGACCTTTCAGTGCCGTGATGATCTCGGACGTGGATTTGAAGGGCACGACCGGCACGGTCAGGCCGGCAGTGCTCACCAACAGGCGCGCCGACAGGTTCTGGACGCTACCCACACTGACCGTGGCAATGTTGAAGTGCGCGGGGTCCTTGTTCGCGGCATTCAGAATGTCGCCCATCGTCTTGTATGGGCTGTCCTTGTCGACCACTACCAGGTAATGGAAGGTGCCCAGCGTCGAGATCATGCTGTAGCTGTTTACGGGGTGATACGGCAGCGATTTGAACAACGACCCGCTGATGGCATTCTGGCCACTGACCAACAGCAACGTGTATCCGTCCGGTGCCGCACGCGCCACTGCGGCGGAGGCGGTGATACCGCCGGCACCAGGCATGTTCTCCACGACCACACTCTGGCCCATGGACTCTGACATTTTTTGCCCCAGTGCGCGGGCCACGATGTCCCCAAGCCCGCCCGCCCCGAAACCGACCACCAACCGGATCGGCTTGTTCGGGAAGGGCTGGGCGTGCACGGCCATTGCACCCGCCATCAACAGGCCGCCGCACACGGCGCGCAGCCAGGATTTGCCTGTGCCAGTATTTTTTTGTTCTGGAACGTTCATGTCATCTCCGTGAGTCTTGCAGTTCTTGGTGACGCGCTAGCCCTGATTCGCGCATGCGATATGCGGCCTGCAGGCTGGTCTTAAAAAGCGATCTGCGCAGTCTATTCATTGGCAAGCCATCTTGCCAGCCCTTATCCAAGATTTCAGACATGAGAAAATTGGAATATCTGAAACATCGCTGCACGGCCGTGCGCCGACCCATGGAGAAGAACAAAATGACACCCGAAAGCATCCGGCTTTTCTTTCAGGTCGCCGAACTGGAAAGCTTCACCAAGGCCGCTGCACAGCGGCAGACCGTGCAGTCGCACATCAGCAAGCAGATTGCCGAATTCGAGTCGGCGTGCGGCGGGCGCCTTTTCACCCGGACCGGACGAGGCGTCGTGCTGACCGAGCTGGGTCACCACATTGCCACCCGCCTGCGGCCCTGGTTGCATGAAACCGAGCAGCTGATGAATGACATACGCAACACCTCCCACGTGCCGATGGGTGAAGTCCGCATTGCAATCCTGCCTTCAGCATCACATCCCCTCATGAGCAGGGTGTATCAGCAGCTTCAGAAGCAATATCCGCTCATCAGGCTGAACATTCGTGAGGGCCAGGGCAGCCAGCTCGACACCCTGCTGGACAGCGGAAGCGTCGACATGGCCATCCTTTTTCGCTATCAGGCGCCTAATGGCAATGACGACACGCTGCTCACGGTAGCCGACACCTGGGTCGTATCAAGACCGGGCGACGTCTTGACCCGCAAGCCCACTGTTCCATTCGCAAAGCTCCGGGGCCTCTCACTGGTGTTGCCTCGGGAGCCGGCGCACTGGCGCGCCGTGCTTAACGAAACGGCGCGCGGTAAAGGTTTTTCACTGAAGGCGGGAATCGAGGCTGACTCCTTGCGCCTGCAAAAGGAACTGGTGGCAGAAACACCCGGTGTCTATTCAATTCTGGGATCCATCTCGATCGTCGAGGAATTGCGCGCTGGGCACCTGCAAGCATCAAAATTGGTGGGGCCCGACCTTAAACGGTATGTGACGCTGGCGCTTCCCAAACGCGGATCGCTGACGCCCGCCAGCAAAATGGTCGCCCAAGCGATAGAAGCCCAGGTCAAGAGTTGGGGGGGCCACCTGAACCCCAACGCAGGCAAGCGCCCCCGGCACGGCGATTGAAGTACACGTTGCCACGAAGGGCAAGACGCACTGCACGCGATACGCACGTTGAAGCTGCAGGGCGTTATCTACATGCATGACATGGACTTTGGTACGCCGTTCTCGCCCCGGCCCCCATCCCGCATGTCATGGCCGCGCCCCTCCCGGTACTGATCCGGGCTGTAGGACGCAGCCTCAAAACCCGATAGAGTTGTAACAGCGCAAGGCTGGAGGCGCATCGGACTGCACGCGCGTCGGTAAAATAAAAACGACCGCGCCTTCTCCCCGCAGTCCGGCCAAAACCATCCCGTCGGTGCCGGACACCAAAACAGGCCGCCCACAGCGAGACAAGCACCGTGATCAGCCCCGACATTCAGCGCCTTTTCCGCAACCTGCCCGGTCTTTTCCTGGTCGTGAAGCCCGATGCCGACTTCACCATCGTGGGGGCGAGCGACGAATACATGAAGGCGACGTTCACCGATCCGGGCATGTTCGGGCGCAAGCTGTTTGATGTCTTTCCAGACAATCCCGACGACCCTAACGCCAACGGGGTAGCCAAGGTCACGGAGTCCTTCACCCAGGCGATGACTACCGGCAAATCCCACGTCATGGCACCTCAGCGCTATGACGTGCGCCAGCCTGGTGAAGACGGCTATGAAGAGCGCTACTGGACAGCGACCAGCAGCCCGGTCTTCAATGCGCAGGGCGAGGTTGAATACCTGATACAGACCACCGAGGTGGCGACCGCCAGAGGGCGGCGGGATGCGATTGCCATTCTTGAAAGTGTCACTGAAGGCTTTTTCACGCTGGATCGCCAGTGGCGTTTTGACTACGTCAACACGGAGGCGCACCGCATCCTCGACAAGGGGCTGGGCGAGCTGACGGGCAAGGTCGTGTGGGAGGAATATCCCGGGCTCGAAGGCACGGAGTTCGAGCAGAACTACCACCGCACCATGCTGACGCGGGAAAAGTCATCGTTCACCGCCTTCTACCCGGCGCAACAGCGCTGGTATGAAGTCACCTGCTTCCCTGCGCCCGAAGGCATGTCGGTTTACTTCCGCAATGCCACCGCTCAACGAAACCTGGCCTCCGAGCGCGACGCACTGGTGGCCGAATCGGAACGCCAAAAGCGAATCTACGAAACGGCGCTCAACAGCACACCTGACTTCGTATACGTTTTTGATACGGACCACCGCGCGCTCTATGCCAACGACGCCCTGCTCAAGACCTGGGGTGTTACCGACGTCCGCGGCAAAAAGTGGATGGATCTGGGTTACGAGCAGTGGCACGCAGACATGCATGACCGCGAGCTCGATACAGTCATCAACACCCGTGCACCCATACGCGGCGAAATCCCGTTCACCGGCACGGGTGGCACGCGCATGTACGACTACATCTTTGCGCCTGTATTTGACGAGCACGGCGAGGTCGTGGCCGTCGCCGGTACCACGCGTGACATCACCGACAGGCAGGCCGCGGCGCAGTCCATCCAGGAACAGGCGACCAGGCTGGCCGCATCCGACAGGGCCAAGGACGACTTTCTGGCCACCCTGTCGCATGAGCTGCGCAACCCGCTGGCACCGCTGCGCAACTCCATCGCCCTGTTGCGCCGTGGCGGGCTGGAAGGCGACAAGCTGGCAAAGATACACGGCATCATGGAACGCCAGGTCAACCACATGGTTCGGCTGGTCGATGACCTGCTGGAGGTCTCGCGCATCAGCCGGGGCGTGCTGTCGCTTCGCAGCGAACCGGTAGAGCTGGCCATCGTGGTGAAAACCGCCCTGGAAACCAGCAACCCGCTGATCCAGTCGGCCGGCCACCAGCTGATCGTCGACGTGCCGACCGAACCCCTCTGGGTGCAGGGTGACGCCGTACGCCTTGCGCAGGTGGTGTCCAACCTGCTTAACAACGCGGCCAGCTACACCGATCCCGGGGGCAGCATCACGCTGACCGTCTCGCGGCAGGGGCAGCATGTGTGCGTCAAGGTGAAGGACACAGGCATCGGGATTGACCCCGCAGCGATTTCCCACATGTTTGAAATGTTCAGCCGCGGCAACCGGGACAGCGCACGCAACCAGGGCGGGCTGGGCATCGGCCTCGCCCTCGCCCGCCGCCTGACCGAGATGCATGGCGGCACGCTGGATGCGCACAGCGAAGGGACTGGCAAGGGGACAGAATTCACCATCTGCCTGCCGCTTGCAGATACGGGCAGCAGCGTTGACGATGCGGGAACTGACGATGATGTGCGGCTGGACAAGACGCGCGTGCTCGTCGTCGACGACAACGTCGATGCCGGCGATACGCTGGCCGTCATCCTGGACATGCTGGGCGCCGAAGTACGCGTAGCCCGCAACGGCATCGATGCGCTGACAGTTTTTGCCAGCTACAAACCATCGGTCGTCCTGCTGGACATCGGCATGCCCGGCATGAACGGCTATGAGGTGGCGCAGGCCATCCGCAGCCGCTTTGCGGGTCACCCGACCGTTCTGGTTGCCCTGACCGGTTGGGGCCAGGAAGACGACCGACGGCGCGCCATGGACGCAGGCTTTGACCACCACCTGCTCAAACCCGCAGAAATTGACGCCCTGCAGAAGTTGCTGTCGGACATCGAAACGACGAGAACAGCCGGGAAAACCGCAGAGGCGCTGTCATGACGAGCTACTGGCTGATGAAGTCCGAGCCCTCCGAATGCTCGGTAGACGATGCGCTCGCAGCGAAGAAATCAACCGTGCCCTGGGTGGGTGTGCGCAACTACCAGGCGCGCAACTTCATGCGCGACGGCATGACGGTGGGTGACGGCGTGCTGTTCTACCACTCCAGCTGCGCCGAGCCGGGCATCGTCGGGCTGGCCGAAGTCGCATCCACGCCCTACCCCGACCCGACGCAGTTCGACGCAAGCTCGCACTACCACGACCCCAAGTCCAGGCGCGAAGAGCCGCGCTGGTCGCTTGTCGATGTGAAAGTGGTGAAAAAGACCCGCAACCTGACGCTTCCGGAGTTGCGCGCCAACCCTGCGCTGGAAGATCTTGTGATCCTGCGCAAGGGCAACCGGCTGTCCATCACGCCAGTCGAACCCCAGCACTGGCGGGTGATTTCAAAGCTGCTGGCAGACTGAAGCGCAGGGCCAGGCCAGCGCCTAAAGCTGACCGCCGGCAGGCGTACCTGCTTACACGTTGCGAACCTGCGCGCAGCCACACTCGGGCGATAACTTCGAAAGTCCGCCCATGCTGCCTGTCCCGTCCAACACCTCTCCCCCTACACGCCACATCACACGCCGTACGCTCGTTGCGGCTTTGTGCATCACGGCCATTGCGGGGCAACACGCATGGGCGGCGCAACCCAAACCCAAGGCGAGCAGCGGTGCACCGTTCGACATGGAGACTTTCAACAGCGCCACAGACAGCCCGCTGCTGCGCAGCGGCAACCAGGGCGCGGCCGTCGCACGCGCACAAATTCTGATGGACCGGGCCTGGTTCTCCTGCGGTGAGATCGATGGTCGCTTTGCCGCCAACATGCAGCGCATGGTGAAGGCCTACCAGACAGCAAACAACCTGACGGCCACCGGCACGGTGACTGCCGAAACCTGGGCCGCACTGCGCAAGGACGGCGCGCCACTGCTGACCACCTACGCGGTGACCGACAAGGATCTCGCCGGCCCGTTTGAAAAAACACCGGTTGCGATGGACGAGCGTGCAAAGATGAAAGCCCTCGTCTATGAATCGGCCGACGAAGCGCTGGCCGAGAAGTTTCATTCGAGCATGGGCTACCTGAAACAGCTCAACGCGGGCCGCAAGCTGGAGGCCGGCAAGGACATCATCGTGCCCAATGTGGTCGCCAGCGCTGCGCCGGTCAAGGCGGCATCCATCGAAATCGACAAGTCCGAGCGCGTGCTCTACGTGCTGGATGCCAGCGACCGACTGGTAGCGGGCTTCCCCATCAGCATCGGCAACGAGAAAAACGACCCACTGCCGCTGGGCATGATGGCCATCAAGAACGAGGTCAAAAACCCCGGCTTCACCTACAACCCCACGCTGCTGAAAAACGCACCCAAGAATGCGCAGAAGGCTGACATTGCCCCCGGGCCCAACAACCCCGTGGGCAGCATCTGGCTGGGCCTGACCAAACCCCACTGGGGCATTCACGGCACACCGAACCCGTCCAACGTCGGGCACTCCGAGACCAATGGCTGCATCCACATGACCAACTGGGATGCGGAGCGCCTCTCCACGCTGGCCAAGGCGGGGTTCAAGGTCAACGTCAAGGCGTGATGCGCGGCACACTTGTCTTGCAGCGTATAGCGCTCGCCGTTGGTGTCACGGCTGTTGTTGGCGCTGCCGTGCTTTACGGCAGCCGGATTCAAACGACAACCGAGGTCAAGTCGCCGGCGATACAGGAAACCGCAGATGCCTTGCCACCGGCAAGCCTTGTGACCGTGGTCACGGCTGCGGCAGCTGATGCGCCCCCCGTGCCTGATGCGCCCCCCGTGCCTGATGCGCCCCCCGCGCTTGTTACGCCTGCGTCCATGGCAGGTGATTCGGACATGCAGGTGCTCCGATCGCGCGGACTCACCTTGCCGGTACAGGGCGAAGTCTCCGCCCGGTTGAGCGACACCTATACACAGGCACGTGCAGCGGGCGCACCGCACGAGGCGCTGGACATCATGGCCGCGCGCGGCACGCCGGTTCTGGCGGTCGAAGACGGCCAGGTGGCGAAACTGTTTTTGAGCAAGCCCGGCGGCATCACGATTTACCAGTTTGATCCGGGCAGCCAGTACGCCTATTACTACGCGCATCTTGACCGCTATGCCGACGGCGTTCGTGAAGGCAGCTACCTGCGCAAGGGCCAGATCATTGCCTATGTGGGCAGCACAGGCAATGCCTCGCCTGATGCGCCGCACCTGCATTTCGCCGTCTTCAAGGTGGGGCCTGAAAAGCAGTGGTGGCGCGGAACGCCGCTCAATCCCTACCTCCTGTGGCGCGACCCCAAGCCCTGACCTGACCCAATGCAAGCGTCCAGCACGTCCGGGTGCTGTCGGGACGCCGCTTCCCTAAAATTCAGCGCATGAATTACCTTCCCCCCTCCGCCGTACTTGCCGCACTGTTGGCGGCGGCAGTGTCCTCGCATGCAGCCACGCTGTGCACCGTCATCGCTGACGCCAAAGATGGCAAGGTCCTGCTTGAACAAGGGGATTGCCGTACGCGGGTGACGCCAGCCTCGACCTTCAAGATTCCGCTCGCGCTGATGGGTTTTGATTCCGGTTTTTTAAAGGACGACCACACGCCGGCCCTGCCCTTTCGCAAAGGCTACCCCGAATGGGGTGGTGACGACTGGCGTCAACCGACGGACCCCGAACGCTGGCTGAAATCTTCGGTTGTCTGGTATTCGCAGCAGATCACTCACAAGCTCGGCGCACAGCGGCTGACGGCATACGCCCGGGACTTTGGCTACGGCAATGCCGACTTCGCCGGCGATCCGGGCAAGAACAACGGGCTGGAGCGCGCGTGGATCATCTCCTCGCTCAAAATCTCCCCGCTGGAGCAGGTCATCTTCCTGCGCAAATTGGTGAACCGCCAATTGCCCGTGACGCCGCACGCCCTGGACATGGTCGACCGAATTGTTGAAACCCGGCCATTGGCCGGCGGCTACACGGCGCACGGCAAGACCGGGATGGCCTACCCACGCAAGGCAGACGGCGAGTTTGATATGGCTCGCGCTTACGGGTGGTTCGTGGGTTGGGCCACGATCGGTTCACAGCGCGTGGTGTTTGCCCGCCTCGATCAGGACACGCAGGCGCACCCGACCTCTGTCAGCGTCAGGGCGCGCGATGCGCTTCTGGCAGATCTGCCGTCGTTGCTGCAGCAGAGGTCACGGCAGTAACCCGCAGGCGGAAAACGCGCGTTATTGCCCGCCGGCCTTGTTGGCGTATTCGAGTTTCGGGTACCAGTCCGTACCGCGTCCGCCCGGCGTGAGGTCCAGCAGATTCCACAGCGGCATCGGGTCGGGCGCACCGCGCGGGTCCTGCCCGGGGTCTTGCGTACCGCCCATTTCCCCGGCCCAAAAATGGTGAACATTGCCATCCCGCTTCACCCACACGTCCATGGCAGGCCATTCATCGCCGTTCTCAGCCAGACCCCGATAGTCCTTTGCGAAGTCATCCCCGACGCATTGAAAGAACTTCAGGTTATGCCAGCCACGCTCGCGCGCAAACGCCAGTTGCCGCTCTACGGGCGAGCGCCCAATGACCGCAAAAGCAGCGCGCTGTGAAAGGTCGCGCACAGGGCCGTCCACGCCGGACAGAAGCGACGTGCACATGGGGCACGGCCGCTTGCGCTGGGGCCCGTACATCCAGAAGTAGGTGATCAGGGTGTCGTGGTCGCCAAACATGTCTGCCAGTTTCACCGTCTGGCCGTTTTCGTCCTTGAACGCATAGTCGGGCGGGATTCCGCCCATGGGCAAGGCGCGGCGCTGGGCGGCCACCCGTTCGATATGCCTGCGCAACTCGATTTCCTCTTCGAGCAACGCAACACGCGCCTTCCGGTAGGCCTCGCTGTCGTTCGGGTAGGGTTTGGACTCGGCACTGGCGGCGAGTTCTTTGGCGGGTGTCAATCGGCTCATGCTTGCTCCTTAGAGGTTGTGTGTTCAGCCTATGGCGCGTCCTTAAGCGCTGCTATCAGACAGGTGCCCGCCTTGCAGGCAGGTCTGGCCCGACGGACCGCTTGACAAGGCCGCGACATCGGTTAATACTAAACCATATGGTTAACAATCAAGATTCCCAGCTGGACCTGGTTTTTGCGGCGCTGTCGGTCTCCACGCGCCGCGAGGTGCTGGCGCAACTTGCAGGGCAGCAGGACGGCGACGGCGGCTGCACGGTGACCGAGCTGTCGCAACCGCACGGCATGTCGCTGCCCGGATTCATGAAGCACCTGGCCGTGCTGGAGGCTGCCGGGCTGATCGCGCGCTCCAAGGAGGGCCGTGTAGTGCGCTGCGCGCTGGATGCGGCGCCCCTGCAGGAGGCCGCAGCGTGGATGTCGCGCTACGAACGTTTCTGGTCTGCGCAACTAGATGCGCTGGGCCGCTATCTTTACCACCAGGAGGAAATCACCCCATGGGCACCACCGCCGGCACAAGCGCCAAAGAAACCCCGCAAGACGAACCCACCCGTCTCAGTCTCACACGCCACTACCCCGTCACCCCCGACAAAATCTGGCGCGCGTGGACAGACCCGCAAGCGCTGAGCCAGTGGTTCGGCTCCGGCCAGCCAGGCTCGGTGACCGCTGCCGAATTTGACCTGCAAGCCGGCGGGCGGTTTCGCATCGCCTTCACCGGCAACAAGGGCGAGTCGCATGAATGCGCGGGCGTCTACCAGGAGGTGCAGCCCGTCAGTCGGCTGGTCTTCAGCTTTTTCTGGAAGAGCACACCTGACCGCGTGTCCCGCGTGACCATGGTCCTGAGCCCGCACAGCAGCGGCACGGTGCTGGACTTTGTGCATGACCGCTTCTTCGATGCCCAGGCGCGAGACAACCACCTGGGCGGCTGGACGCAGATGCTCGGCCAGCTCGGCCATTTTTTAAACCCCACGCCATCGGCGTAAACAGGAGACCGACACATGAAATACCAGGGAAGCTGCCACTGCGGCCAGATGAAGTTTGAAGCGGAAGGCGAGATCAAGTCAGTCATGGCCTGCAACTGCTCGATGTGCCAGCGCAAGGGCACGCTGATGTGGTTTGTACCGCGCAGCGACATGACGCTGCTCACGCCCGAAGAGAACGCCAGCACCTATCTTTTCAACAAGCATGCGATCAAACACCGCTTTTGCCCCACCTGCGGCATTCACCCCTATGGCGAGGCGAAGGGGCCGGACGGCGTTGAAATGGCGGCCATCAATGCCCGCTGCCTGGAAGGCCTGGACCTGCAGGCCATACCGGTGACGCATTTCGACGGCCGGTCGAAGTAGTTGCACGGTTGGGCAGCAGGCAATTTGCTATTTATTTCGTAGCTGCCCGCGCTCGTCCCTATTGGCCTGGAGGCCTATTTGATGAATGAAAATGGCCTTTTTCAGGCATTTTCAGCGTCTTTGAGGCATGATTTTTCAGCTGGAAAGCAGAAATTGAAACCTGCGTCAATTTTTTGCCGTATACATTAAATTTTTAACGTACACAGCAAAATCAATTATTTGAATGTTCTGAGCGCCAGCAAGGCGACGACAGCAACCGCGAGCACCAGCGAGATGCCTTTCCAGAAGGCCACCGGGTTGCGCTCCAGCAGCGGCTGCCGGGTTTTGCTCAGGAAGGCGGCGTTGGGATGGCGCAGGTCGTACAAAAACTCGGACAACTCTTCGTAGCGTTTGGCCGGATGGGGGTGCACCGCCTTGCGCAGCACACCGTCCATCCAGGCAGGGATGTCGCGGTCCTCATGCAGCACCGAGTCATAGCGCAGCTTGTTCTGCGCGGCGCGGCTCCGGCTTTTGGCGACCTCTGCGCCGTAGGGCAACCGTCCGGTGAGCATCTGGTAAGTGATGACGCCCAGCGAGAAGAGATCCGAGCGCGTGGTGCCGCCCTCTCCCAGAAAATACTCGGGCGCTGAATATTGCACCGTGCCCAGGATGTCGGCCGCCGCCCCACCTGGCGCGGCTTCATCCAGGCCGGCCACGCGGGTCGAGCCGAAGTCGATGATCTTCACGGTGCCCGTGCTGTCGATCATGACGTTCTCGGGCCGCAGGTCCTGGTGCAGCATTTCGAGGCGGTGGAAAGCGTTTAGGCCGCTGGCGATCTGCTCGACGATGCCGCGCACGGCCTCGACGCTGGGCCTGGGGTTGTCGACCATCCACTGGCTCAGCGTTTGCCCATCGATGAACTCGGTCACGATGTAGATGAAGTTCCGCTTGCGTGTGGGCGGACAGGGCTTGAGCACGTGCGCGTTCTTGATGCGGCGAGCGATCCACTCCTCCGTCAGAAAACGCTCGATGTAGGCCGGGTCGCCCTGCAGGTCGATGGAGGGCGTCTTCAACGTGACCAGTTGCCCGCTTTCGGTATCGGTCGCCAGATAGATATGGCTGCGGCTGCTGCCATGAACCTCGCGCAGGATGGTGTAGCCGTCAAACACCGTGCGCGCCTCCAGGATCGGCGGCAGGGGGAGTTCCGTCAGGCGCTGGCACAGCCCGGTGTTCGCGCCCCGGGGCAAGGCGTCCACACGCACCACCTGGGCGGTGAGGTTGTCCGTGCTGCCCTGCTCCAGCGCCTTGCCGACGATGACCTGGGCCGCCATGTCCAGCGACGCAACGTCATCGCCGTCGCACATGTGGATGACGCTGGCCATGTCGTGCTCGCTGACGAACTCATACACGCCGTCGGTGACCAGCAGGAAGACATCGCCACTTTCAACCTCCTGGGTCTGGTAGTCGATTTCCAGTTGCGGCTTGATCCCCAGGGCACGGCCCAGGTAACTCTGCCCCTCGGCTATCCAGATGCGGTGATCGGTGGTCAGTTGCTCCAGCGACTTGCCGCGCAAGCGGTAAATGCGTGAATCACCGACATGAAAAATATGCGCCGTGGCCGACTTGATGACCATGGCACTCAGGGTGCAGACGTAACCCTTGTCCTTGTCGTAGCGGTACTGGCTTTTCTGCGTCTGGGCGTACAGCCACGAGTTGGTGGCGCTCAGGATGCGCTCGGCCGAGGTCTTGACCGTCCAGGTGTCGGAGGTGCAGTAATAGTCCTCAAGGAACCCGGTGACGGCGTACTGGCTGGCCACATCGCTCACGGCGCTGCTGCTGATGCCGTCAGCCAATGCAATCGCAATACCCTTGGAGGCAAGCTGCGCCCCATGCGGAATGCAGATGCCGTGGAAGTCCTGGTTGGTTTCCTTTCGGCCCTTGTCCGAATACTGCCCAGCCGATATTTTCAGTTCACTCGACATCTGTCTCCCCCACCCGGCGTGGGGGGG
>JAZKDR010000025.1:0-291815 GCA_040387435.1 Pseudomonadota bacterium | reverse complement strand
ACGCGGCCCGACACCGGGCCGCGCGCCGTTTCCTTATTTTGAGGCCAACTCAGTTGATGTTGCGCTTTGGTGCAGTCTTCACGTGGGTTGCATACAGCGTCAGGCCGGTGAAGGCCAGGCCGCCCACCAGGTTGCCCAGTACGGTCGGGATCTCGTTCCAGATCAGGTAATCCATGATGGTGAACTTGGCGCCCAGCATCAGGCCAGACGGGAAGAGGAACATGTTCACGATCGAGTGCTCGAACACCATGTAGAAGAACAGCATGATGGGCATCCACATCGCGATCACCTTGCCGCTGACCTGCGTGGAGATCATCGCGCCGACAACGCCGGCCGACACCATCCAGTTGCACAGCATGCCGCGCACAAACAGCGTGAGCATGCCATTTGCACCATGCGACTGGTAGCCCAGCGTGCGGTTCTCGCCGACGACCCCGATGGCAACGCCGACCGGGCTGGGCGGTGTCGAGAAGCCATTGGTGACATAAATCGCCATCATCACGGCGACAGTCATGGCCCCCATGAAGTTGCCGATAAACACCAGACCCCAATTGCGCAGCACACCTTTTAATGTGACGCCAGGACGCTTGTCAATCAGCGCCAGCGGGCACAGCACAAACACGCCGGTCAGCAGGTCGAAGCCAAACAGGTACAGCATGACAAAACCCACCGGGAACAGAACGGCACCCAGCAGCGGCTGGCCGGTCTGCACGTTGATCGTGACGGCGAACCATGCGGCCAGGGCCAGGATGGCGCCCGCCATGTAGGCGCGGATGACCGTGTCCCGCGTGGACATGAATATTTTGGACTCGCCCGCATCCACCATCTTGGTCACAAACTCCGACGGCACCAAATAAGCCATACAAACCACTCCTCGTCTTTTTCGACAAAAAAAAATCCACCCCCTGAGCCCTCCCCAAAAAAGGAGGACCGGAAGTGGACACCGTTATCCGTTGAATCAAGCCACGCGCGATGCGAGGCTCTGTTCAGGCCGCCATTGGCCTGACTTGCCGCTAGTGCAAGCAGGTTTCATGCCACCAAAATGATGCACAAACCATGCGTTTCAGCGCTGCCGACCGGAAACCAAAAGGAAACGCGCTCATCTTTAGTGCGCCGCGCCATCCGGAAGCACTTTTTGGTGCTTTCGCTCACGGCCCGCACCCGGCCCTCACAGCGGGCCGGGCGAGCCTCTTTTAATCATATGAATTTCACATAAATCCATAAGATTTAATCGTTTGACGAATAGTTAGCCGGGAAGTGAAATCCGCCTGTCGATTGCAACCCGCAGTCGTGAAGCCGAAAACCTTTCCCGCACAGGAGCCCGTCATGAGTCAAACGATATTGCGCCGCTGGTTGTTCAAACTGGTGCTGGCCGGCCTGACCGCCGGCAGCGCCGGCCTGGTCCATGCCCAGCCACAGGCGCCAGCGCAGCAGGCAGTGCAGCTTGACCAGTTGCTGAGCAAGCAGGCCATCACCGAACTGCTCTACAAATACCCGCGTGCACTGGACCGCCTTGACCGAACGCTGCTGATGTCCATCGGCCACCCCGAGGCCAAGGTCGAGTTTGGCAAAACCGTCTTCCCGAACTGGACGGCCTACACCGACTGGATGATGAAGGCCCATGCCGACATGCTGGGCAACAACCACCGCGTGACCAATATCCTGATTGAGGTCCGTGGCGACACCGCCGTCAGCGAATCGACGGGCACGGCGACGCTGCTGGTCAAGCAGGAAAAAGGCGACGACTACGAAGAGCGCTGGATGCATTCCCGCTACCTCGACAAGTGGTCGCGCCGCGGCGGCAAATGGGGCCTGGACTACCGCCAGACGCTGATGGACTACCGCGTGGTGAAACCGGTGTCGGCCGCAGACGTCAAGAGCATGTATGTCATGGGCCAGCGCACCGGCGCAGCCGACCCCTCCTACAAATTGTTTGGCACCCCTTAAACCCGTCACGCGCCAGCCCGAGGACAACACCATGCAAAACATCATCACGCCCCAGACAGCGGCTGCCAACCCGTGGCATTCGCAATGCGCACACATGGGCTGCAACCCCCGCCGCGGATTCCTCAAATCACTGGTCGCCATGGGCGCGGCTGCCGCCCTGCCATCGGAACCGGGCTGGGCGCAGGCACCCGCTGTGGTGACCGGGGCCAGTGCGGCACCCAAGCGCTTTGACTTTCACCACCACTTCTTCTCGCCGGCGTGGGTCAAGCTGGTCGAATCAAAAAATGCCGTCAAGCCAGTGCTGGGTTTTGACCAGTTCAAGAGTTTTTCGATCGCCAAAGACATTGAAGTGATGGACCAAGGCAACGTTGAAAAGGCGTTCCTGTCGGTCACACAGCCAGGCGTCTGGTTTGGGGATGTTGCTGAAACTCGCCGTGCCGCGCGTGAACTCAATGAATACGCCGCCAGGCAAAAGTCTGACTACAAAGGCCGCTATGGGCACTTCGCGGTGTTGCCGCTGCCCGATGTGGAGGGCAGCCTGCGCGAAATCGAATATGCCTTCGACACCCTCAAGGCCGACGGTGTGGGCCTGCTGTCGAGTTATGACGACAAGTGGCTGGGCGACAAATCTTTCGCACCGGTCTGGGCGGAGCTCAATCGCCGCAAGGCCATCGTCTACACCCACGCCACGGCCCACAACTGCTGCTCATGGGATTTCCAGCCCGGCATCTTGCCGACGTATGTGGAACTGGGATCTGACCTGGCGCGGGCGATGGTCAGCGTCATCCACGGCGGCACTGCAAAAGCCACGCCTGATGTGCGCTACATCTGGTCGCATGGCGGCGGCAGCATCTGGGCGCAGCGCTACCTGACGGGCGAGACGACCGAGTCGCTTGGCAAACAGGCACCCCCCGACTCACGGCTGCATCACCTCAGGCGCTTCTACTACGACACGGCGGCTGCCGCCGACGCCGTCCATATGGGGATTTTGAAGATGATCGTGCCCAACTCGCAAATCCTGTTCGGTTCCGACTACCCGTGGGCGGAACCCGCAAAAATCGCCGCCGGCCTGCAGGCTTCGGGCCTGACGGCCGACGAATTGCGTGCGGTATACCGCGAGAACGCTTTCAAACTGATGCCCCAGTTGCGCGGCTGAACCGGCCAAAGACGTATCCAACCGCCACAAAGACATTTATAAACAGACATGAATTTCACCCGAGTCATTGCAGCGGCCCTTTGCCTGCTGCCCTTCTTTCCGCATGATGCGATGGCGCAGGCTTTCCCGCAGCGCGCCGTGAAAATCATCGTGCCCTACGCCCCCGGGGGCGGTGTGGACGCCGTCGCCCGAATGCTGGCTGACCGCCTGCAACAAAAGTGGGGCAAGCCGGTGATTGTCGAGAACAAGACCGGCGCCTCGACCATCATCGGCGCTCAGGCGGTGGCCAAGGCGGCCCCAGACGGCTACACGCTGTTGCTGACCAGCGAGGCGACCATCACCAGCAACCCCTATTTGTTTGAAAAACTGCCTTACGACGCGGTGCGCGAGCTGACACCCATCAGCCAGATCGCCAGCTTGCCGCAAATGGTGGTGGCACACCCTTCGGTGTCCGCCAACACGCTGGCCGAACTGATTGCATTGGCCAAAACAAGCGAGTTGAACTACGCCTCTTACGGTTCGGGCAGCCTGCCCCACCTGTTTTTTGAAGGCCTGAAATCGCGCAGCGGCATACAGATGATCCAGGTGCCTTACAAGGGCATCACGCCCGCCGTCGCCGCAGTGCTGGCGGGGGAAGTACAGCTGACCCTGGCCGGTGCATCGCTGACCCAGGGCCACATCAGCGCCGGCAAACTCAAGCCGATTGCCGTGGCGCGCCAGGAGAGGCTGGCCGAATTTCCGCAGGTGCCGACCTTGCGCGAGGCAGGCTTTACCGACGTCGACCCGCGTGAATCGTGGTTCGGCTTGTTCGTCACCGGCGGCACACCTACGGCTGTCGTGCAGAAGATTTACCAGGACGTCGCCGAGGTGGGCGCCGACGCCTCCTTCCGCGACCGTTTCCTCACCGGCCGTGGGCTGGAGCCCGTGTTCTCGTCCCCCGCAAACTTTGCGCGTTTCATCCAGACAGACATGCGGCAAAAGGCGCGGCTGATCCGCATCTCCGGCGCGAAAGCCGAATAAGCCATGACCACTCTTACCCTTGAGCCTTCAATGGCTGCAACCGGTCACGCCTCCACCGCAGGGCCAGCGACGTCCACACGCCGCGAATTCGTCATCCGTGGCGGCCACGTGCTCACCATGGATGCCACGCTTGGCGAGCTTCCCGATACCGATATCCATGTATGCGACGGCCGCATCGTGGCGCTCGGCAAGTCACTGCAACTCCCCCACGTCATGGAGATTGAAGGGCGCGGCATGATGGTGCTGCCCGGCTTTGTCGACACACACTGGCACCTGTGGAACAGCTCCTTGCGGGCGCTGGTCCGCGGTGATGATCCCAGGCACGGCTACTTCCCGGTCACGCTGAAAATCGGGCCGCTGTTCACGCCTGAAGACTCTTACCGCTCGGTGCGCCTGGGCCTGGCCGAGGGGTTGGCCTCCGGCATCACCACCGTCAACAACTGGTCGCACAACACCCGCTCGACCGCCCACGCCGATGCCGAGCTGCGCGCAATGCGCGAGACCGGCGTGCGCGGCAGGTTCTCTTACGGCTGGGGCCAGGACCTGCCCCTGGACCAGACCATGGACCTGGACGGGCTGGCAAGTACGCAGCGCGACGTACAGGCCGCCAGCGACCTGATCACGCTCGGTGCTGCGGTTCGCACACCCTTGTCCAACCCGCGCGGCGCGGTGCCCATTGAAGTCGTGGCAGAAGAATATGCCGCCATACGTGCGTTGGGCCTGCCCATCACCATGCACGCCCGGCCTGGCATTGTCTCGGTATTGCACCCGCACGGCATGCTGGGCCCCGATGTGCAACTGGTTCACCCCCAGGGCGTGTCTGCCGAGGAAAGAAAAATCCTGGCCGAGAGCCGCAGCACGATGTCGTGCTCCCCCGTCATCGAGCTGTTGTACGCCCAGGCGACCCGCGGTGAAATCCAGTACCAGGAGCTTCGCGAACATGGCGTGCAGATGAGCCTGTCCGTCGACAGCTCGTCGGCTTCCGCCAATGCAGACTTTTTCAACTGCATGCGCGCCCTGCTCTGGTCGCACAAACAGCGCTTTGGCAGCACCATTCCCCTGACCGCACTGCAATTGCTGGAACTGGCGACGATTGACGGTGCGCGTGACCTGGGCATTGCCGATCAGGTCGGCTCCCTCACGCCCGGAAAACGTGCCGACATCATCATGGTCCGCACCACCGACCCCAACATCGGCCCGGTCATGGACCCCGCATTTTCACTGGTGTACGCCGCGCAACCGTCGAACATCGACACCGTCATCGTCGACGGAAAAGTGCTGCGCCGCAAAGGCCAGTTTGTACAGCTGGACAGCGAGCAGGTGATGTGGGAGGCCACCGAATCGGTGCGCGGCCTCGCTGCGCGCGCAGGCTGACTTTTGCAGCGATTGATCTACCGCACCACGCCTTCCATATTTTCAACCCCAGGAACAACCCAATGAAACACGCAATACTCACATTTATTCTCTCCGCCAGTGCGCTGGCCTGCACCGCTTCAAACGCTGCAGACTTCATGGAGCAGAGCGAAAAAATCCGCGGTCGCACTTATTCGGAAGCCGTCGCCACCGAAGGCGGCCGCACCATCTGGCTGGCGGGGCAAACCGCCATCACTGATCCCACGGGCAAAGACATCAAGGGCGATGCAGAAGCGCAGGCCCGCACAGCTTTTGCGCAGATTGACGACGTCCTCAAGCGCGCCGGCGGCAGCCTGAAAAACATCGTCAACCTCACGGTGTACCTGACGGACGTGCGCAACGGCGCAGCATTCCAGAAAGTTCGCGCAGAGATGTTCCCGGACAAGAACTACCCGGCGAGCGCGCAGGTTACGGTGACGGCACTGGCCGTGCCCGGCATGCTGGTGGAAATACAGGCGGTGGCGGTCATTGGCGACAAGTGCTCGAAAACCAGCCCCTGCTTTCCGCGCTAAGCGGCCCGCTGGACAACGGGCCTCCAGAACTTCAGGCCTGAAGCAGCTTGCAGCGTGAGACGAGGCAATCGCGAAAGGCCATCGCCCCCGGCGAGAGCGACCGCCCTGACCGGACGATGAGTTCTATCTGCCGCTCCACCACCGGTTTGTGCAGGATGCGGAAGCGGGCGCGGCTGGAGCGCAGCAGCAGGCCCACATAGGCGGGTACCACGGTCACGCCCAGGCCAGCCTCTGTCAGCCCCACCGCTGTGCCCAGGTAACCCACCTCAAACCTGGGCCTGGGCGGCAAGCCGGACTGGCTCAGCAAGGGATCAATCAACATATGAAACCCGCTGCCCTGCGTCATGGCAATCATGGGCTGGTCAGCCAGATCCGCCCAGGTCAGATTGGCGCGGCGGCGGGCCAGGGGCCAGGTGCTGGGCACCATCACACCGAGGGGATGATGCAGCAGCGGCATGCGCTGCAGGTCGGCATCCAGATTCGGAAAGGCACCAAAGCCCATGTCGGCATCGCCGCTTTGAACCATGCGGGCAATGTTTTCTGCCGGAAGGTCGGCGAGGCGCACAGAAATGCCGGGATGGGTCTCCTGGAACTGGGCAATCGCGTCAGGCAAGAAGGTCGATGCGAGCAATGGCGTGGTGGCCACGGTGATGCGGCCCCGGCGCTTGAAAACGAGGTCCTGCGTATCGGCCAGGGTTTGCTCGACATCCGCAAGAATGCGTTCGGCGCCCGACAGGAATTCCAGGCCCGCATCGGTGACCGCGACCTTGCGTGTGGTTCGGTCGACCAGTTGAATGCCCAGTTGCGCCTCCAGTTCCTGCACCAGAAGGCTGGTTGCCGACTGGGTCAGGTGGAGCTTTTTGGCGGCAGCCGTGAAACCGCCGCTTCGCACCACTTCAACATAGGCCCGCAGTTGCCGCAAGGTGACGTTCATGTGCTTTCTCCCGTGAGTCTGAGTTCGGTCATCATTAAGGCGTGATGTGGCTCAAAACCCTGCAAGCCGGGGCTGATAGAGCTCAGGCTCGGCCGGGGCCTGCAGTGCGGCCTCCCAGGCGGTGGTCAGCGTCGGCTTCTTCAATGCGTTGATCGCCTGCCTGATATGCAGGTGACTACCCAGCCGTTCCAGCAGCACGCGGCGCTGGCGCGGCGTGATGTCGGCCGCCTGTATGGGCTCCAGCCAGTTGGCGGCGGCCCGCCTGGCCACGTCGCGCAGCATGCGGGCGGCCTGTTTTTGCGGAATGTCGAGTGCGTTGGTGAAACGCAGCACCGATTGCGGCGTCAGCAGCGGCTTGCGGTGATCCTCCCCGCCTTTGCCATCCGTCTTGCGCTCTTCCAGCAGGGCCAGTGCATGCCCCTGGGTGCCCAGATAAACATGGGTGCTGAGCAGGTCATAAGCGGGCGCAAGTTCGGCCCGGCGCGCATCGCGGTAAAGCAGGCCCAGATTCTTGAGATGCATGTCGGCGTTGCCGAGCAGGTCGTTGACCTCAATGCGCCGCAGCAGCTCATGCACGGCCGGGACGCCGCAAGCCGGCAGATCGAGCAGGGTCTGGGCGATGGCGAGATAGCTCTGGCTGTACTTGTTTTCTGGCGACACACCCAGTACCTGCGCGAAATCCTCGAAATGCACGCGCCCGGCAGGCCCGCGGTCGAAACGCGTCACGGCCAGAAAACGCCCCTGCACCTCTTCGCCAAGGTCATAACGGTGGCCTGCAGCCAGCGCCTGCATGTCGGCAAGCTCGAAGCCGCAGGTCTCAACGCCCGCCAGCGCGGCCAGCCGCATGCAGAGATCTTCCATCTGGGGCATGCGCGGGTATTCGGTCGAGGGCAACTTGGCGATGACGGCCGTGTCGTGGTGTTTGGTACGCCCGCTGAAGCGGCCATCTGCGTCGCGGTTGACGCCGAGCTTGGGCTGCACGCCCGAGATCGAGATCGCGTCCTGGAAGGGTTCAGACCAGACCGTGACTTCGAGCGCATCCTGCCCCTGGGTCACCAGGTCCTGCAGGGCTGCCTTGCCGATGTTTTCCCATTCGGCGGTGACGGCGCCCGGCAAATCCCGGCCGCAGGCCGCCAGCATGCTGAAGTTGTCCGAAGGGTCCAGTCCCGCCGCATCAGCCACGTGTTTACGGAAAGTGCCTTCGGGCAACAGGTTCTGGAAGAAAGCGGGTAACTGCACATCGCCCCGTGAACCCCTGACCGAGTTGAAACCCGGGGAGACACGATTCAGCCAGAAGGATTGCTGCTGGGCAGGCTCCGCCGCCCTGAAGGATTCGGACAGGACCGGCTCGGCGTCGAAGGCCTCTCGTGCGTAGGCCTCGTCAACCGCAAAACGGATGATGGGCTCGGCGTTGTCGGGGGCGAACTCGAACAGCATGCCCACCCGCCGGCCATGCAGCTTGATGACAAGGACGGGAATGTTCATCAATGAGGCAGCTGGAGTTTGCCCTGCAGGCGGGCGGCGCGCGCGGCGACCGCAGACAGGGGGCCGGGTGCGGCTTCACGCTGGCGGCTTTTTTCCTGTGCAAGCGTCTTTCGGGTGGCGGCAGATACGCCGTCAGCCGTGTCGGGCATGAGCCGTGCCACGTCGGTGCGCATGGCCAGCAGATCCAGCCCCAGCAGGTCGGTCACCGCCAGCAGGGTTGTGAGTTGTACATCGCCGCCCTTGAAAAGGCGGTAGATGGCGGCCCGGCTGACGCCGGTGCGCTTGATGACCTCGCTGATGGTCAGCGCCTGGCGTTTGCGCTCATTGTCAAGAATCGCAGCTAATTCAAGGCTTGTGGTCATAGCGTATTTTAATAAATACAAAAACTAATTTTATATCTTATAAAATACTTTTTATTGAATTTTATGTATCGAATTAAATACTTATTTTATTTAGTATTTAATTCAATACATACTGTATTGACCTTGATGGTCTGTTTTCGAGTCAAAACCACAGTCTCAGGATGTCCGGCCAAGCCTTGATTCAAGCAACTTGACCAGGGCCCACAACACCCTGTTGGCAGGCACAGGCACACCAAGCGCCTCTCCCCGACGTACGACCAGGCCATTGAGGTAATCAATTTCACTGCGCTTGCCGCGCGCCAGATCTTGCGCGGTCGACGAAAACTGCCCAGGCATCGTCTCGGCAATCATGCGTACCGCGGCATCCACATCGCCCGGCACAGTGACCCCCTCTGCCTTGGCCACTGCCAGGCACTCGGCCACCACGTCCTGCATCAGGGCCTTCACGCCCTCGCCCCCCACAATCTGGCCGTAAGGCATCTGCAGGATGGCCGACACCGCGTTGTACGCACAGTTCAGTATCAGTTTGGCCCACAACGCGCCCCGCACGTTGCCTGAAATCTCAATGGGCACGCCGGACGCCATCAGCGCACGGGCTGCCGCTTCGCTTGAAAAGCCGCTGCCTTTCGAAGGCGCGATCACCAGTTCACCCCTGCCGTTGTGCTTGACGTGGCCGGCGCCAGCCATTTCTGTCGCGACATAAACCACCGCGGCGACCACTTCATGGTCGGGCAGCACCATGCGCAGGCGGTCGGCGTTATCTACCCCGTTTTGCAGGCAAAGCACCAAGGCAGCGGGCGCCAGGTGGGGGCGAATCAGCTCGCCGGCAGCCTCCGTATCGGTGGATTTGACGCAAAACAGCACCAGGTCTGCGCCGCCGACAGCTGCGGGTTCCGTGCTGGCCGCCAGGCGCACATGTTCGTCGAACGCCGCCGTCTGCACGCGCAGGCCATCACGGGCGATCGCCTCCACATGCTGTGGCCGGGCGATCAGCACCACCTCATGCCCCGCCCGTGCCAGCATGCCGCCGTAATAACAGCCGATGGCTCCGGCGCCCATCACGGCGACCCTGATGCGGTTTTTGTTCTCGGGCTGGGGGCTGGTCATGGCGTGCTTTCGAGTCGGCGGTAAAGGGGAAGGCATGATAGCCCCGCCCCCAGCCGGTCCATCCCGGGCCGATAAAATGGGACCTCATCCCATGCCTTTCCTTACCGCCGCTCTTTATAAATTCGTAGAACTGCCCGATTACGCGTTGCTTCAGGCCCCGCTGCTGGCCTGCTGCGAAGCCAACGGCGTCAAGGGCACCCTCCTGCTGGCCGCTGAAGGCATCAACGGAACCATCAGCGGAACCGAGGCCGGCGTGCGGGCCGTACTCGAATGGCTGCGCAGCGACGTGCGCCTCACCCGGCTGGAGCACAAGGAAGCCTGGGCGGAACAGATGCCCTTCTATCGCATGAAGGTAAGGCTCAAGCGGGAGATCGTCACCATGGGTGTACCCGACGTCCACCCGGCGCTTAATGCCGGCCAGTACGTCAAACCCGCAGACTGGAACGCCCTGCTGGCGGAGCCCGGCGTGGTGCTGGTCGACACCCGCAACGACTACGAGGTGTCGATCGGCACCTTTGAAGGCGCCATCAATCCCGCTACGGCCAGCTTTTCAGAACTGCCCGGCTGGGTCGAGCGCGAAATGGCCGAGGGGGGCCAGCTCGCCGAGGTCAATGGCAAAAAGCCCAGGGTGGCGATGTTCTGCACGGGCGGGATTCGCTGCGAAAAATCAACTGCCTTCATGCGCTCAAAAGGCTTTGAAGAGGTCTATCACCTCGAAGGCGGCATCCTCAAATACCTCGAAACCGTGCCCGAAACGCAAAGTACGTGGCAAGGCGAATGTTTTGTGTTTGACGAGCGCGTCTCCGTCGGCCACGGCCTGACGCCCGGCGAGTTCACGCTGTGCCGGTCCTGCCGCGACCCGCTCAGCGAAGCAGACCGCCAGTCACCGCTGTATGAGCTGGGCGTCAGCTGCGCGCGCTGCCACGCCAACACCACCGAAGAACAAAAAGCCGGCTACCGTGAACGCCAGCGGCAGGTCGAGCTGGCTGACAAACGAAACGCTGCCCACATCGGCCTGCGCCAGCCCGGCGCCTGACATCCGAATGGCAGCCGCCACCCCGCCCGTTCTCTATTCGTTTCGCCGCTGCCCGTATGCCATGCGCGCCCGCCTGGCACTGGCCGCCAGCGGTGTCGTGGTCGAGCATCGCGAAGTCACGCTGAAAAACAAGCCGGCGGACATGCTGGCCGCGTCACCCAAAGGCACGGTGCCGGTACTGGTGCTGCCGGACGGCCGCGTCATCGATGAGAGCCTGGATGTGATGCTTTGGGCACTTCAGCAGAACGATCCCCAGCATTGGCTCTCACCCGTAGGCGCCACGCTCGACGACATGCTGGCAATGATCGCGGTGAACGACGGCGCCTTCAAACGCAACCTGGACCGCTACAAATACCCCAACCGTTACGCTGAAGAATCAGGCGGCGATGCCGCCGGTTTCGCCACTGCACAAAGAGACCTGGGTGCCCGCTGGCTGGATGAACTGGACGCAAGGCTGGGTGGTGGATGGCTGTTCGGCGGTGCCGCGAGTCTGGCCGACATGGCCCTGTTGCCTTTTGTGCGCCAGTTTGCGCACACCGATGCAGACTGGTTTGCATCACAACCATGGCCGCAGCTACAGGCATGGCTGGCGGCATTTGAGGCCAGCGCTCTGTACATGGGCGTGATGGACAAGCATGAAGCCTGGCAGCACGCTTCACCCTGAAAGCCTGGGTCATCGCAACCTTGATTGTTGCGAAAATCAATATAGTCACCAAAAACTATCGATTAAATCCATAGATCATTACATTGGACGTATCAATTCCGGATTCAGGTCTAGCAAATTTCCTGAAATGCGGTCAAAACAGCCAAAAATACCTCAAAAAGGCATCAAAAACGGCTGCAGACCAATAGAAACGCGCGTGGGCAGCTATTTAATTTATAGCAAAACACATCGTCGGGCGTGCGCATCTGCGTGCGTAGACGCTCAAACCTCGGGCGCAATCGCCTCGGCGTAGTCATAAAGCGCACCCAGCACGGCTTCACCGCGCTCATCGGCGCCCGCCGGCGTTTCGGCCAGCGTGTCGATCTGCGCAAACAGGGCATCCACATTGCGCGCCCCACCCTCGCCCTCCAGCAGACGCGCAACGCGGTGCGCGTCCCAGCGTTCTGCGTCTTCCGGCGACAAGGTGTCGGCAAAGTTGCGGGCGCGGTAGCGAAAGACGATTTCTTCCAGCCGGTCGTCGTCAAAGCCAATCCGGGCGTGGGCCAGTTCTGCGGGCGACATCGCACGCAGCTGGTTGAGCCTGCGGCGGTCGGTGTTGTTGACGAAGCCGCCATAGAGGTCTTCATCGACATCGGGCGTGGCTTCTTTCGGACGCTGGAAAACTTCTGGCCAGATGGCGCTCATGTCTGGCAGGCCGGCGGCTTTTTCGGCGTTTGCCAATGCGGCGTCGATGTCGATATGCCATTTGGCGGCCATCTCGCTGCTCAGCGTCTGCAGCTTGCGCACCACCATCGGCGACTTGTTCAGGTGCACGGACTTGAGCGGCAGGCGCTGCACGCCTTCGGGCAGATCGGCGGTCTTGCTGAAAAGCCGCTGGCGCAGCGTGGCGACGTCGAGCAGCGGCAGCTCGCTGGGGTCATGTGCCAGGTCCCAGGCGAGCAGCTCGTTCTTGTTGGACGGGTGTGTCGCCAGCGGCCACATCACGGCCATGCAGCCGCGCTCGGGTGGGAACATGCCGGACACATGCAAAAACGGTTGGGCGTTCTGCGGCGTAGCGGGCAGGCCCAACTCCATCGCGACACGGTCTTTCTTGTGCAGGCCGAGGCAGAAGTCGAAAAGTTTGGGCTGTGCAGTCTTGATGAGCTTGGCCAGCGCAATCGTGGCGCGCACGTCAGACAGCGCATCGTGCGCCGCCTCGTGCAGCAGGCCATTGGCACGGGCCAGATCTTCGAGCTTGAAGCTGGGACGCAATGCAGCGCTGTCGGTGCTGCGTTCATCAGGTTTGGTCGGCCACGCGATGCCCTCAGGCCGCAGGGCATACGCCATGCGCACGACATCAAGAATGTCCCATCGGCCGCAGTCGTTTTGCCACTCGCGGGCATAGGGGTCGATCAGGTTGCGCCAGAACATGAAGCGCGTGACCTCGTCGTCGAAGCGGATGGTGTTATAGCCCACGCCAATGGTGCCGGGTTCGGCCAGCAGGGACTCGATTTTTGCGGCGAAAGCATGCTCAGGCAGGCCCCGCTCCAGGCACAGCTGGGGCGTAATTCCGGTGATCAGGCAAGACTGCGGATCAGGCAGGTAATCGTTGGCAGGCTGGCAATAAATCATCACCGGCTCGCCGATTTCGTTGAGGTCGGCGTCGGTGCGTATGCCGGCGAACTGGCAGGGCCGGTCGCGCCGGGTGTTGAGGCCAAAGGTCTCGTAGTCGTGCCAGAGGAAGGTGTGCGCTGCCATGTCGTTGTTATAGGTATGAAGAAGAAATGAAAAAGGCCGGTAGCGCCATGCTACCGGCCTTTTTCGGGGACCTGACTCAAATCAGCTGGCTTCAGCCTGCTCGGCCTCAGGTTTGGCCTTGCCTTCCTTCTTCGGCAGCGGCGTGATGTCAAGCTGGACTTCGCCGGTCTCGACACCCTTCTCGTCGGTCGTGACCTTCATGTCCACCGTGAGGCGGCCACCGTCGGTCAAACGGCCGAACAGCAACTCGTCTGCCAGTGCACGACGTATCGTGTCCTGGATCAGGCGCTGCATCGGGCGCGCACCCATGAGCGGATCAAAGCCCTTCTTGCCGAGGTACTTGCGCAGCGTGTCGGTGAAGGTGACTTCCACCTTCTTCTCGGCCAATTGGGTTTCAAGCTGCAGCAGGAACTTGTCGACCACGCGCAGGATGACCGTTTCGTCCAGCGCCTTGAAGCTGACAGTCGCGTCCAGGCGGTTGCGGAACTCGGGCGTGAACAGGCGCTTGATATCGGCCATCTCGTCGCCGGACTCGCGCGGGTTCGTGAACCCGATAGTCGCCTTGTTCATCGTCTCGGCACCGGCATTGGTGGTCATGACGATGATGACATTGCGGAAATCGGCCTTGCGCCCGTTGTTGTCCGTCAGCGTGCCGTGGTCCATGACCTGCAGCAGCACGTTGAAGATGTCCGGGTGCGCCTTTTCGATCTCGTCGAGCAGCAGCACGCAATGCGGCTTCTTGGTGACGGCTTCGGTCAGCAGACCACCCTGGTCAAACCCGACATAGCCCGGGGGCGCACCAATCAGGCGGCTCACGGCATGGCGCTCCATGTATTCGGACATGTCGAAACGGATCAACTCGATGCCCATGATGTAGGCCAGCTGCTTGGCGGCTTCCGTCTTGCCGACGCCGGTGGGGCCGGAGAACAGGAAGGAGCCAATCGGCTTGTCGTCCTTGCCAAGGCCGGACCGCGCCATCTTGACGGCGGATGCCAGCACTTCGAGGGCCTTGTCCTGGCCGAAAACCACGCTCTTCAGGTCGCGCTCAAGGGTCTGCAATTTGCCGCGGTCATCGTTGGACACGTTGGCGGGCGGAATGCGGGCGATCTTGGCAACGATCTCTTCGACCTCGGCCTTGGTGATGATCTTCTTGCGCTTGGACGCAGGCAGGATGCGCTGGGCAGCACCGGCTTCATCAATCACGTCAATCGCCTTGTCGGGCAGGTGGCGGTCATTGATGTACTTGGCGCTGAGCTCGGCCGCAGCCTGCAGCGCTGCCACGGCGTACTTGACGCTGTGGTGCTCTTCAAAACGCGACTTCAGGCCCTTGAGGATGTCCACGGTTTCCTGAACGGTGGGCTCGACCACATCGACCTTCTGGAAGCGGCGTGACAGTGCTGCATCTTTCTCGAAGATGCCGCGGTACTCGGTAAATGTCGTCGCGCCAATGCATTTGAGCTGGCCCGAAGACAGCGCCGGCTTGAGCAGGTTGGACGCATCCAGCGTGCCGCCCGACGCAGCACCAGCGCCGATCAGCGTGTGGATCTCATCGATGAACAGGATGCCGTTCGGCTTGTCTTTGAGTGCCTTGAGCACGCCCTTGAGGCGCTGCTCGAAGTCGCCGCGGTATTTGGTACCCGCCAACAATGCACCCATGTCGAGCGAGAACACCTGCGCCTCGGCCAGGATTTCAGGCACGTCTTTCTGGGTGATACGCCATGCCAGGCCTTCCGCAATCGCCGTCTTTCCGACGCCAGCCTCACCCACCAACAGCGGGTTGTTTTTACGGCGGCGGCAAAGGATCTGGATGACGCGCTCAACTTCGTATTGGCGGCCGATCAGCGGGTCAATCTTGCCTTCCTTGGCCAACTGGTTCAGGTTTTGTGTGTACTGCTCCAGCGGAGAAGCCTTTTCGTTCTTCTCGCCACCCTCTTCGTTCTCGGCAGCGCTTTCGCCGGCCTTGGTTGGCTCGGGCGGGTCGCTCTTCTTGATGCCGTGCGCAATGAAGTTCACCACATCCAGGCGGGTCACGCCCTGCTGGTGGAGGTAATAGACCGCGTGCGAATCCTTCTCGCCAAAGATGGCGACCAGAACGTTGGCACCGGTCACTTCCTTCTTGCCATTTCCGGTGGACTGGACATGCATGATGGCGCGCTGGATAACGCGCTGGAAGCCGAGCGTCGGCTGAGTGTCGACATCGTCGGTGCCGGCGACTTGTGGGGTGTTGTCCTTGATGAAGTTGGCCAGCGACTTGCGCAGGTCATCCACGTTGGCGGAACATGCGCGCAGCACTTCGGCTGCGCTGGGGTTGTCGAGCAGCGCGAGCAGCAGGTGTTCCACGGTAATGAATTCGTGGCGCTGCTGGCGGGCTTCGACAAAGGCCATGTGCAAGCTGACTTCTAGTTCCTGGGCAATCATTGATTTTCCTTTCGGCTTGCTACGGTGGTGGAGGGGGACATACGGGGACTCATGAATGCAATATTGGCCGCATTTTTCATAATTCAATGGGCTCGCTGACGCACTGCAGCGGATGACCATTCTTGCGCGCGGCCTCGGTCACCTGATCGACCTTGGTGGCGGCCACATCCTTGGAGAACACCCCACACACGCCTTTGCCGTCGAGGTGGATCTTCAGCATGATCTGGGTGGCCGTTTCGCGGTCCTTGTTGAAAAACTCCTGAATCACCACGACCACGAACTCCATGGGGGTGTAGTCGTCGTTCAGGAGCACCACCTGGTACATCTGCGGTGGTTTGGTTTTCTGGGGGAGGCGTTCGAGGACTACCGAGTCGCTGCCCTGCCCGTCATCGGGCTTGAAAGCCGGGGTTTTCGGCTTCACCGGGGTTTTGGGAGTCTTCGGGGGTTGGGTGGCCATGAAATTCATTCTAGCGACTGGAAATCGTCTGTGTGCCCGGTAGGGGAATGCTGAAAAAGTGGTGGCGGGAACGCGACATTCAAGCGCCAATCGTTGACATTTTTAACGTTATGGGAAATCCCGCCCCAAAATAAAAAGCCACCAGGAATTTCTCCCTGGCGGCCCGGTCTATCGCGGCAATACTCAGGCTTGCATGTTGTCAATCATGACCTGGCCGAAGCCGGAGCAACTGACCTGGGTGGCGCCTTCCATCAGGCGTGCAAAGTCATAAGTGACTTTTTTGGAGGCGATGGACTTTTCCATGGAACTGATGATCAGGTCGGCCGCTTCAGTCCAGCCCATGTGGCGCAGCATCATCTCGGCCGAGAGGATCTCTGATCCAGGATTGACGTAGTCCTTCCCAGCGTATTTTGGTGCCGTCCCATGGGTCGCTTCAAAGCAGGCGACGGTATCGGACATGTTGGCGCCGGGCGCAATGCCCATGCCACCGACCTGCGCGGCGAGTGCATCAGAGATGTAATCACCGTTGAGGTTAAGGGTGGCCACGACTGAGTATTCAGCCGGCCGCATCAGGATTTGCTGCAGGAAGGCATCGGCAATCACGTCCTTGACAACAATATCCTTGCCCGTCCGGGTATTTTTGAGCCGACACCATGGACCGCCATCAATCAGTTCGGCGCCAAATTCTTTCTGCGCCAGACCGTAGGCCCAGTCACGAAAAGCGCCTTCAGTGAACTTCATGATGTTGCCCTTGTGCACGATGGTCACGCTGGGCTTGTCGTTGTCGATGGCGTACTGAATGGCCTTTCGCATGAGGCGCTCGGTGCCTTCGCTGGACACCGGCTTGACGCCTATGCCCGACGTGTCGGGAAAACGGATTTTTTGAATGCCCATCTCATCGCGCAGGAACTTGATGATTTGTTTGGCCTTGTCACTGCCGGCCTCGAACTCGATACCGGCGTAGATATCCTCCGAATTCTCGCGAAAGATGACCATATTCGTCTTTTCAGGCTCCTTCAGAGGTGAAGGCACACCCTTGAGATACCTGACTGGCCGCAAGCAGACATAGAGGTCCAGTTCCTGGCGCAGGGTGACGTTCAGGCTGCGGATGCCGCCGCCGACGGGCGTGGTCAGCGGCCCCTTGATCGACAGGACGTAGTCCTTGACGGCGGCCAGGGTCTCTGCGGGCAGCCTGACGTCAGGACCATAAAGCCGGACGGCCTTCTCGCCTGCATAGACCTCCATCCAGTGGATCTTCCTTTTGCCGCCATAGGACCTGGCTACTGCAGCATCAACCACCTTGAGCATGACGGGCGTGATGTCCGCCCCTGTGCCGTCGCCTTCAATAAACGGAATGATGGGTTCATCGGGAACATTCAGTGAGTTATCCGCGTTGACAGTGATTTTTTCACCTTGCTCTGGCACGCTGATGTGCTTGTACATGTCGGGAAGTCTCCGGTGGACCGTTCTGGTATCTGGGGAAAACCAGTATTCTGGTTAGGTAAAAACCCTGAAATTCTAGCGGGAAACGACTTTTCCCAAGAAAATGCGCCGCGGCTGTCAACCGGTTGTAAACGGGCGTCGTTACGGGATAGCCTCCGAAAATTTCGGGGTATTTTCTCTAATAACGTTATTTTCCAGGAAACTCCCAAATGAACAAAATCCTCGCCGCACTGATCGCCGGTTTCTTCGCTGCTGGTGTTTACGCACAAGCTCCTGCTGCCAAGCCAGCCGCTTCCGGCGCAATGGCTGCTCCAGCCGCTGCTGCTCCTGCCGCCAAGGCAGAAGTCAAGGCCGAAGCAAAGCCAGCTGCCAAGGCTGAAATGAAAGCCGAAGCCAAGCCAAAAATGACCAAGGAAGAGCGCGCAGCTGCCAAGGCCGCCCGCAAGGAAAAGGCTGCTGCAGCCAAGAAGGCAAAGGCAGAAGCTGCTGCTGCCAAGAAGGCTGCCAAGGCTGACAAGAAAGCCGAAGCCAAGCCAATGGCTGCTGCTTCCGCAGCAAAGTAATATTGAATCCGGGAAGCAATTCCCGTTTTCAGGTAAAGATGCCCGCCTCGCGCGGGCATTTTTTATGCGCCTCGCTTATGCTTGCCCATGGCCATTTATCCATCTGAACCATGAATCCCCTATTCAAGACTTTCCAGCGATTGACGGCATCCACGGCATTGCTTGCAGCCTTCAGTGTTGCCCTGCCCGCCCTGGCCCAGGACGAGCCTCAAATGAATTTGCAGCGCATCAAGATTTCAGCAGGCATGCACCAAATTGATACACAAATGGCGCTAACGCCCGAGCAACGGCAGATTGGTTTGATGTTTCGCAAAGACATGCCCCAAGCCGAAGGCATGTTGTTCGTATTCGAGCAGGCTACCCAGCAATGCTTCTGGATGAAAAATACCCTGCTGCCCCTCACTGCCGCATTTGTGGCCGACGACGGAACCATCGTTAACCTCGCGGATATGAAACCGCAGACAACGGACCCGCATTGCTCAACCAAGCCCGTACGTTACGTGCTGGAGATGAACCAGGGCTGGTTTGCCAAACGCCATATCAAGGCGGGAAGCAAGCTGGGCGGACGTCCGTTTGATGGTCGCAACTGAGACGGGTCAAACCGTCCGGCAGGAGATCCACTCAAGCGTCCACCAAAAACAAAGCGACCCGGACTGTCATCGGGGTCGCTCTTGAATTAGCCGGCCCTCAAGGCCGGCATCCACACCAGCTTATGCGTTGAAAGACGCCAGCGCAGCATTCAGGGTTTTGCTCGGACGCATCACAACGTCGAGCTTGGCGAGATCTGGCTGATAGTAGCCACCGATATCCACAGCCTTGCCCTGCACCGCCTGCAACTCTGCAACGATAGCGGCCTCATCCTTCGTGAGTTGTTTGGCCAACGGTGCGAATTTCGCAGCCAGGTCAGGGGCCTCTGTCTGGGCGGCCAGTTCCTGCGCCCAGTACAGGGCCAGATAAAACTGGCTGCCACGGTTGTCGAGCTGGCCCGTTTTGGGCGACGGATTTTTATTGTTATCCAGCAGTTTTCCGGTGGCCGCATCCAGGGTCTTGGCCAGCAACTTGGCTTTGGCGTTGCCGGTCTTGATGCCCAGGTCTTCCAGTGAGACTGCCAGAGCAAGGAACTCGCCCAGGGAATCCCAGCGCAGATGGTTTTCTTCAACCAGTTGCTGAACGTGCTTGGGGGCCGAACCGCCGGCGCCCGTCTCATACATACCGCCGCCTGCCATCAGGGGCACGACGGACAGCATTTTGGCGCTGGTTCCGAGCTCCATGATGGGGAACAGATCGGTCAGGTAGTCGCGCAGGATGTTGCCAGTCGCGCTGATGGTGTCCTCACCGCGAATCACACGCTCCAGCGTGTAACGCATCGCACGCACCTGACTCATGATCTGTATGTCCAGCCCGGTCGTGTCATGCTCATGCAGGTACATCCTGACCTTGGTGATCAGCTGTGCCTCATGCGGGCGATAGGCGTCAAGCCAAAACACCACAGGCATGCCGGAGTTGCGCGCGCGCGTGACGGCCAGCTTGACCCAGTCGCGAATCGCTGCATCCTTGACCTGGCACATACGCCAGATATCGCCCTTTTCCACGTCCTGGCTCAACAGCACCTCGCCGGTAGCCAGATCCACGATGTTGGCCACGCCGTCCTCCTGGATTTCGAAGGTCTTGTCGTGCGAGCCATATTCCTCGGCCTGCTGGGCCATCAGACCCACATTCGGCACTGTGCCCATGGTTCGTGGATCAAAATTGCCGTGCCATTTGCAGAAGTTGATGATCTCCTGGTAGATGCGGGCAAAAGTCGACTCGGGCATGACCGCCTTGACGTCTTTCAGGCGACCGTCGGCGCCCCACATCTTGCCGCCATTGCGGATCATTGCGGGCATGGACGCATCCACGATGATGTCGTTTGGCGAATGGAAGTTGGTGATGCCCTTGGCAGAGTCCACCATCGCCAGTTCGGGGCGATGCTCGTGGCAGGCGTGCAGGTCACGCTTGATTTCGTCCTGCTTGGATTGCGGCAGCGTGGCGATCTTGTCGTACAGGTTCACCATACCGTTGTTGACGTTCACGCCCAGCTCTTCAAACAGCTTGCCGTGCTTTTCGAAGGCTTCCTTGTAGAAGATCCTGACGCAGTGGCCGAAGACGATGGGGTGCGAAACCTTCATCATGGTGGCCTTCACGTGCAGGGAGAACATCACACCGGTCTTGCGCGCGTCCTCGATTTCCTTCTCGTAGAAATCCAGCAAGGCCTTCTTGCTCATGAACATGCTGTCAATGATTTCGCGATCCAGCAGCGAGACCTTGGGCTTGAGCACAACAGTCTTGCCGCTTTTGGTCACGAGTTCCATCTTCACGTCACGGGCACGGTCCAGCGTCATGGACTTTTCACCGTGGTAGAAGTCGCCTTGATGCATGTGCGAGACGTGGCTGCGCGACGCCTGGCTCCACTCGGCCATCGAATGCGGGTTCTTGCGCGCGTAATTCTTGACGGCGGCAGGCGCACGGCGGTCAGAGTTGCCTTCACGCAAAACGGGGTTAACGGCACTCCCGGTACACCGGGCATAACGTGCGCGGATGTCTTTTTCTTCGTCAGTCTTGGGGTTCTCGGGGTAATCCGGAATCTTGTAGCCCTTGCCCTGGAGTTCTTTGATACAGGCCGTCAACTGCGACACGGACGCACTGATATTGGGAAGCTTGATGATGTTGGCTTCAGGACGAAGGGTGAGTTTGCCAAGTTCGGCCAGCGTGTCTGGCACGCGCTGCGCCTCGGAGAGGTACTCTGGAAAGGAGCCCAGTACGCGTGAAGCCACCGAAATATCACCAGTCTCGACATTCACACCAGCAGGTGCTGCAAACGCACGAATGATGGGCAGGAACGCACTCGTGGCCAGCAACGGGGCCTCGTCGGTCAGGGTGTAGATGATGGTGGGTTGCTTTGTACTCATCGCTTGTCTCCAGAAATTGATACGGAATACACAGCCTGGGTCACAGGCAGGTCGTCATGGTCAGGTGTTGTCTGACTCTGCGTTAGAGGTCAGACCCTAAGATGCATTTTATGCAATGTGATTTTGCAATACGAAATTCAGCAGGCGGAGGCCAACTATTTTTCATTCGGCAAGCATTTGCCTTCGCAAACCGGCTAAAAAACGGAAGCGGCCACGGACTTTGAATTTTCGGGCGACGAGATTTTTGATGGGTGTTCATCCGCCTTCCGTAAAAACCTGGGCATAAAAATGGCCCGAAGATCACTCTTCGAGCCGTTCATTATTTTCGTGTCGACGATTCACCGTGGCAATCAATGCCACTCAAGAATAATCTTCATCACATCACCGCCGACACGCGGAGTGCGCGCACTCAGGCGAAATTGCTGGCCGCAAAATCCCAGTTCACCAGCTTGTCGAGGAAAGTTTCGACAAACTTGGGGCGAAGGTTGCGGTAGTCGATGTAGTAGGCATGCTCCCAAACGTCAACGGTCAGCAGCGCCTTGTCTGCGGTCGTCAATGGTGTACCCGCAGCTCCGGTATTGACAATATCAACCGAGCCATCAGCCTTCTTGACGAGCCATGTCCAGCCAGAGCCGAAGTTGCCAACTGCGGACTTGACGAAAGCTTCCTTGAATGCAGCATAAGAGCCGAATTTCGCATTGATGGCTGCGGCAAGCGCGCCGGACGGCTCACCACCACCGGCTGGCTTCATGCAATTCCAGAAGAAAGTGTGGTTCCAGATTTGTGCCGAGTTGTTGTACACACCGCCACTGGATTTCTTCACGATTTCTTCCAGCGTCATGGACTCGAACTCTGTGCCCTTTTGCAGGTTGTTGAGGTTCACAACATAGGCATTGTGGTGCTTGCCGTAGTGGTACTCAAGCGTTTCCTGGCTGTAGTTGGGTGCCAGGGCATCAATGGCGTAGGGCAAGGGGGGCAGTTTGTGTTCCATAATTTTCCTCGTGGTGGTTTAACAATTATCACTGGATTCTAAGAACTAAATCAGGCGCCTTGCCGACACCGTCAAATCGACCTCGCCATCAACAAGGGTAGCCTTGAGTGCCTGACCCAGCACCGGTTGCTTCGCGCTCGTAATGGTGGCACCTTCCGTATCGCTCAACCACGCATAGCCTCGCTCAAGAACAAGCTTCGGGTTGAGCAATTCCAGATGACGACGCACACTTTCAAGCCGCAAACCATGTTGCTGCATTGCCGCCGAAAACACTTTTGGAAATCGCTCTTCCATCTGCATCAGCTGGTTACCCTGACGTCCCAATGCCATCGCCTTTGCATGTTTCAAACGCTGCGCGTGAACGGTGAGCCGGCCCTGCTGGCGGGTGATGAAATGTGAGGGCCTCGTCAAACGTGCAGCTGACATGTCAAGCCGCTGGTTGAGCGAATCGAGTTGTCTTTCAACGCCGTTTTTCAGGCGCGCCAATTGCGCATCCAGATGATCCATCCAGGCGTCCCTTGGCTCTACGCACAGCTCGGCAGCTGCCGTCGGCGTAGGCGCACGAAGGTCCGCGCAGAAATCAGCAATGGTGAAGTCGGTTTCATGGCCAACACCACTGATGACGGGCATGGGCGCAGCAACGATGGTACGCGCCAATTGCTCGTCGTTGAAAGACCACAGGTCTTCCATTGCACCGCCGCCCCGCACCAGCAGCAACACGTCAACCTCTTTTCGCGTCGAAGCCCGCAACATCGCATCGCGCAATTCGCCCGCCGATTGCGCGCCCTGTACGCTGGCCGGATAAATGACAACGGGAATTTGTGGCGCGCGGCGCTGCAGCGCGGTCAGCACGTCATGCAGCGCGGCAGCCCCCAGCGAGGTCACCACGCCGATGGCGCGCGGCATGACGGGCAGCGCCCGCTTGCGCCCCACATCGAAAAGCCCTTCAGATTCAAGTCTGGCCTTGAGTTTCAGGAATTGTTCAAAAAGTGTCCCCTGGCCGGCCCTGCGCATGGACTCGACCACCAGCTGAAGCTCTCCGCGGGCGTCATAAATGCCCAGCCGTCCACGCAGCTCGACCAGTTGTCCATCACCCGGATTGAAGTCCAGCAAACTGGCTGCACGGCGAAACATGGCGCAACGAATCTGCCCCTGCCCATCTTTCAGAGAGAAGTAGCAATGACCGCTTGCAGCGCGGGAGAAACTGATGAGTTCGCCCTGCACCGCAATGGGATTGAATCTCGCCTCCAGGCTGTCGGCGACCGCGCGCAGGAGCGCCCCAACCTGCCAAAGCCTTGCCTTGGGCTCAATGGCGCGCACAGGTCCTGAGGAATCGGAAAACACCGGTTTCATCTCGTCACTCATCGGAAATCCCCTTTGCCAATGCAGGGCAATACTCCACAGGGCGCTCCGTATGGTGTGCGCGAATCAAAAAACCATGCCGGAACGACGAAGAATCGGTGTAACCCATTGAATTTGAATAACTTAATTCTGCTCAAATTTTCATCGTTCTGTCATATCGCAGTTCCTGTGCGGCTTTGCGCGTTGTGCGGTGCCACTTGCTCACAAAGTTATCCACAGCTTCTGTGAGTTATGGCCTACAGACAAGGCCTCATCCCGGCTTTTTGCGGCGACACGCCAAGGACCGCGAAAGCATTGCCGTGTGGGCCATAATCCCATCCATTTACTCGCCGGGAGATGTGCGTTGTTTTCGATCATACAAGCCGCAGGCTGGCCTATCTGGCCTCTGGTTGCCTGCTCCATCCTGGCTTTGGCACTCGTCATTGAACGCTTCAGCAGCCTCAAAACACGCAAGGTTGCGCCTCCGAAACTCGTCGACGAGGCCATCACCGTGTCACGTACTTCTGTGCCATCGACAGATGTGGTGATGCAACTGGAGCAGAACTCGCTGTTGGGTGAGGTGTTGGCCAGTGGCTTTCGCGCACTGACCGCCAGTCCGAAATTGACAGAAGAGGATCTCCGGTCTGCACTGGAGGGCGCTGGCCGCCAGGCTGCCCACAAACTGGAGCGATACCTGGCGGCCCTTGCCACTATCGCTTCGGCTGCGCCCCTGCTCGGGCTGTTGGGTACGGTCATCGGCATGATCGAAATTTTTGGTTCACAGGCGGGTACTGGTGGCGTCGGTGCCGCGACAGGCGGCAACCCTGCTCAACTGGCGCAGGGCATCTCGATTGCCCTGTACAACACGGCTTTCGGACTGATCGTGGCCATCCCGTCACTGATTTTCTGGAGGTACTTCAGGGCCAGAGTCGATGGTTACCTGCTGACCATGGAACTGTCGGCAGAGCGATTCGTACGCCACCTGAATACCTTGCGCAAATGAGTTCGTTCTTTTTCATTTGCAGCCCCGGTGTGTGCAGGCCATGAACTTCCGCAAGGGCTCCAGGGACGAACCCGAGATCAACCTGATCCCGTTTATCGACGTACTGCTGGTCGTGCTGATATTTTTGATGCTGTCCACCACCTACAGCAAGTTCACCGAACTTCAAATCAAACTCCCGGTTGCCGATGCCGAGCAGCAGCGCGACTATCCCAAAGAAGTCATTGTTGCGGTCGGAAGTGACGGGCGATACATGATCAATAAAACGCCGGTCGAGGGGCGTTCCCTTGAAGCGTTGGGGGCAGCACTGGTGCTCGCGGCAAAAGCGGGCAAGGAAAGCGTGATCATCATCAGCGCCGATGCCAGTGCCACCCATCAAGCCGTCATCACCGTGATGGAGGCGGCGCGGCGCAACGGGTTCAGCCAGATCACTTTCGCCACCCAAAGCGCGGCGCAGGCCGGCGCCCGATAGCCGGAACGTCCGGGCAAGTACCCAGGACATGACGCGCGCCATTCAAAAAGCCTGGAAGCAACGCGGGGGACTGGCCCGCCTCCTGTGGCCTGTTTCAGTCGTGTACCGACTTCTGGCGGGCCTTCATCGGCGTCTCTATCAAATGGGTCTCTTGAAGTCGTCAAGACTTCCAGTACCCGTCATCGTTGTCGGCAATGTGGTCGCAGGTGGCGGCGGCAAAACACCATTGGTCATTGCATTGGTCCAGCACCTGCAACTCGCCGGATGGCAGGTCGGTGTCGTGTCGCGGGGATATGGCAGAAGTGGGGGAGATTTCCAGGAAGTTCTGACAACCACGACAGCCCGTGAGTCCGGCGACGAACCCCTCTTGATCAAACGCAGGACCGGCGCCCCCGTCTTCGTGGGTAGCAGGCGAGTGGCCGCCGCGGCTGCGTTGCTGCAGGCCCATCCGGGAATCGACCTCATTGTTTGTGACGATGGGCTGCAACATCACGCATTGCAACGTGACCTCGAAATCATCGTGTTTGATGACGGGGGCGTTGGCAACGGCTGGCTTCTTCCGGCGGGTCCCCTACGGGAGCCTTGGCCCAACACAAAGCGGAACATCCCCTGTCTTGTGTTGCATACAGGACGCAAACCGTCCTTTGACGGTTTCAAGTCCTCCAGACGGCTTGCGACCAATGCAGTAGGACGAGATGGGACTTTGCTTCCACTGGAGACATTGCAGCGGACACCCGTCTCGGCTCTAGCCGCCATCGCAAACCCGGAAGCGTTTTTTGCGATGCTGACAGCAAACGATATCGCGCTGGGTCAGACCATCAGCTTTCCGGACCACCATCGCTTCACCGACGCCGACCTGCAGAGTTGCCACAGTGCCATACTTCTCTGCACCGAAAAGGACGCGGTCAAGTTATTTGATTTGGCCGCACCACCTTCCACGCAAGTGCTCGCTGTGCCCCTCGAGTTTGAACCGGAGCCGGCCTTTTTTTCAGCATTTGACGCCCTGCTTCGCCCCCTTCTTTCTAAACTACCATCCAGCCATGGACACCAAACTGCTTGAACTGCTGGTCTGCCCCGTCACCAAAGGGCCGCTGCTTTATGACCGTGAAAAACAGGAGCTCGTCTCCAAAAGCGGTCGCCTCGCCTACCCGGTCCGCGACGGTCTGCCCATCTTGCTCGAGAGCGAGGCGCGCGCGCTGAGCGACGAAGAGCTCGGGCTCTGAGCACACGCATCACCACAATGTTTTTGCACGCATGACATTTACCGTCGTGATTCCGGCACGGCTGGCCTCCACCCGCCTGCCGAACAAGCCACTCGCCGATATTGCCGGCGTGCCCATGGTTGTGCGGGTTGCTCAGCAAGCGTTGCAAAGCAGCGCCGCACGAGTCGCGGTTGCAACGGACAGCCCCGAAGTGGCCGCGACCTGCGCCGCCTTCGGCATCCAGGCCCTCATCACCAGAAGCGATCACCCGAGCGGCAGCGACCGGCTCGCGGAGGCCTGCAAACTCTTGGGGCTGGAAGACGATGCGGTGGTCGTCAATGTGCAGGGAGATGAGCCGCTCATGGACCCGGCCCTGATCAATGCGGTGGCGCAGCTGCTTTTCAAACGGCCGGACTGTGCGATGAGCACCGCTGCGCATGAAATCGGCAGCCTGCAGGACTATCTCAACCCAAATGTTGTGAAGGTTGTGCTTGATGCCCGGCAAACTGCCCTCTATTTCAGCCGTTCGGCCATTCCGGCGGGCCGGGATTTCGCCGGCCAGGCCTGGTGGGAAAGCAGCGATCTGCCCAGACCATTGCGCCACATCGGGCTGTACGCTTACCGTGTCGGGTTTTTGCGGCAGTTTCCCGTGCTGCCCCAGGCGCCTATGGAGCGGCTGGAATCGCTGGAGCAACTTCGGGCCCTCTGGCACGGTCACCGTATCGCGGTCCACGTCACCGGTCTCGAACCCGGTCCGGGGGTTGATACGCCTGCCGACCTCGAACGCGTACGCCAGGTTTTCCTGCATCCCTGAAAGGGTGCGTTGCCGGGCCCCGCGCCCCCGCCCCATCGCACCCTGCGCCGTAAGATTGGACGAAGGGGTGCATGCTATCCTTGCATAATCTTTGACGCGTGTGCACCGGGTGCTTCATCACCGCAAGGCGCAGTCATATTGCCGGTTCACCGTCCGCTTCGGAACAGGTTCTCCGGCACCCTGAATTCAAAAAATACGAGGACATACATGAGACTGATTTTGTTGGGGGCGCCCGGCGCCGGCAAAGGAACGCAGGCGACCTTCATCTGCCAAAAGTACAACATTCCCCAGATTTCAACCGGCGACATGCTGCGTGCGGCCGTGAAGGCCGGAACACCCTTGGGTATCGAAGCCAAAAAAATCATGGATTCCGGCGGACTCGTCAGTGACGACCTGATCATCAACCTCGTCAAGGAGCGCATTGCCCAACCCGACTGCGCCAAAGGGTTCCTGTTTGACGGTTTTCCCAGGACCATTCCCCAGGCAGATGCCATGAAAAGCGCCGGCGTCAAGCTGGATTACGTCCTTGAGATTGATGTGCCTTTTGAGGCGATCATCGAGCGAATGAGCGGACGCCGTTCGCACACCGCATCCGGCCGCACCTATCACGTGAAATACAACCCGCCAAAAGTTGAGGGCAAGGACGATGCCACCGGCGAAGCCCTGATTCAGCGCGAGGATGACAAGGAAGAAACCGTGCGCAAGCGGCTTGAGGTTTACAGCGCACAAACCCGGCCGCTCGTGGACTACTACTCCAGCTGGGCCAAGTCCGATCCTGCAGCGGCCCCCGCCTATCGCGCCATCAGCGGCATGGGCAACGTGGACGACATCACTGCAAGGGCTTTTGAAGCCTTGTCGCGCTAAGTCTTTTGCGTGCGCTTAAAAAAAGCCGTCTTCTGACGGCTTTTTTATTTGCGGGGATACATGCACATGCAGGGCTACCGCTGCATCAGGCAGGACTGGAACGCAGTCCATAGACCTGTCCGCCAACAAACAGATATTCAGCACGCAGAACTGCCTCGCCTTTCTCGCCCGAAAATGTGAATCCCAAAACAGAAACCTGCGCTCCCGGCTTGATCTCCGCGACCCTCCACGCCTGAAGGCGCGTCAGCGGCGCCAATTCAATCTCCCAGCGCCTGTCACGCCGCACCGGCAACACGGCTTTGCCAAGCAAGGCCTTGCCATCCACAGGCGCAGTCTGCGCCGGCAAGGTGCGCTGAGCGAGATCCGCAGGCAGTTTCAAGGACGGCGGCAGTTCAATTTCGAGCTCTGCATGCGGGTTTTGCCAGACCGATTTGATGACCTTGCCTTCCAGGTATATCGGACGGTCCTGGTCAAAACCACTCCAGCCATGGTGTGCACTCGCGAACCGAGGCAGTCCAACCGCAGATGTGACGAGTATGGATGTGACGGCTTGCCTTCGGTCCATGAAGAGACTCCTTTTCAGCGATAGGCAATCCAGCGGCCACAAACCACGACAGACAGCCAGATGAGGGTAGACAGGAACATCTGTACTTTCGCAAATACATCAAGTTTGTCAAGCGACCCCCGACCATGAAACCAGGCCGCATTGCAGGCCGCGACAAACAGCAGCAGCATCTTCAGGGTAAACGCACGGTTTGCGAGCAACTCCGCCGGTTGCGACGCGAACATGAGAAGCCCGGAGATCGCAGCCAGCCCGAATCCGGTCATGGCCAGCCCGAGACTCAATCGTGCAAGGTCGCGGACCTGGAGCCCTGCCCCCATGCCGAACACGCGCAACTCCAGCAAAACCAGGTTTCCCAGCAGCAAGCCAATCCCGACGATGTGCACCATCTCCAGCGCGGGGTAAGCCCAGAGGTGAGACTTCAGCGCGGCAAACATGCGTCGTTCTCGCAGCTCAAACCATCAACTCAAGCATCAGCGCGATGCGCGCCTTTACAGGGCTGAGGCCGCGCGAATCAGGAAAGACATCGTCCGCTTTTGCGAGCACGCGACCCTGGGGGCAACGGGACGCCCTGACCACGCGAACCCCGGCAGCCTGCGCGCCCTGCAAGGAGGACTCCAGCGCATGGTGCAGCGTGCCATTTCCGGTCGCGGCAACCACCAGCCCCTTTACCCCATCAGCGACCAGCAACTGCACCGCCGCTGAGGAGACACCTGCGTAGCTCATCACAATGTCGACGCGCGGCCACTCGCCATGAATGCCTGCTACTTTGGCCAGTGAGGCATCTCGCGCTGTGACAGAGGCTGGCAGCCAGTCGCGGAGCAAACGAATCTGCCCGTTCTCGATGTAGCCCAACGGACCGGCGTCCCCCGAATCAAACGCATTGAGCCGGTAGGTGTGAACCTTCTGCACATCGCGTGCGCCGTGAATTTCACCGGCACACACCACGGAAACACCCCGCGCACCGGCATACCGGGCAACAGCCACGGCATCCACCATGTTCTGTGGTCCATCCGGCGCGAGCGACGTTGCAGGGCGCATCGCGCAGGTCAGTACGACGGGTTTCTCGGGATGCAGGACGGATTGAAGAAAAAAGGCGGTTTCCTCCAGCGTGTCGGTGCCGTGCGTGATCACCATGCCCTGTACTTCATCCAGCGCCAGAAAATGCGCGACCCGGCCGGCCAGTTGCGCCCACACCGAAAAGTCCATGTCCTTGCTGTCCAGTTGGGATACCTGCTCCACAACCAGCGACTCCTGCGCGAGCGCTGGCACACCACGCACAAGGTCTGACACGCTGACCTGCCCCGCCTTGTAGCCAATGTTGTCAGACGCATGAGTTGCCGACCCGGCAATCGTGCCCCCAGTACCCAAAATGACAATCTTTTTATTGGACATGTGTGATTTGGCTTGCATTTGAAGAAAACCTGTATGAAAATACAGTTACTGTTTATTAAGACAGTTGTTGAAGTTGCACCGGGTAACTTGCGACCTTCCGACTTTCTCCGACAACCCAAGGAGTTTAGCCATGAGCATCCTGAATCCTTTTTCCGATACGCCCGCAGAAGGTCCGAAGCTCACTGCGCGCCAGCAGCAAATCCTTGAGCTCATTCAAAGCGCGATCGCACGTACGGGCGCTCCGCCCACCCGCGCTGAAATTGCCAGCGAGCTCGGTTTTCGCTCTGCCAATGCTGCGGAAGAACATTTGCAGGCATTGGCCCGAAAGGGTGTCATCGAATTGGTCAGTGGCACGTCCAGGGGTATCCGCCTGCGCAACGACACCCTTCGCTCTCTGAACGAATCACGCATCAAACAGTTTTCCCTGCCGTTGCAAAGCCTGGCCCAACTCGCCCTGCCTCTGGTGGGGCGGGTTGCTGCTGGCAGCCCCATCCTGGCGCAGGAACACATTGAGCAGACCTATTATTTTGAGAGCAGCCTGTTCCAGCGGCAACCGGACTATCTGCTCAAGGTTCGCGGCATGAGCATGCGTGATGTCGGCATCATGGACGGTGACCTGCTGGCCGTGAAGCAGTCGAAAGAAGCGAAAAATGGTCAGATTGTGGTGGCCCGTCTAGGCGAAGAAGTCACCGTCAAGCGTTTTCGCCGCACCAAAAATGCGATTGAACTGTTGCCGGAGAACCCCGACTTCCAGACCATTGTGGTTGAGCCAGGCGAGCCTTTTGAACTCGAGGGGCTGGCCGTCGGCCTGATTCGCAACACCATGTTGATGTAGAAATTCAGGTTGCGCATCAGGTGGCGGGCGTTTGGCCATACGTGTGGCCAACACCCTGATGCAGCGGCCCCCGCGGCACTGTGCCGCATGTAATCCTGCCTGTAAAAGCTGAACAAAGCCTCTTTATAGGAGTTTCATCATGGGAATGGCCATTTTTTCACCCACCGTTTCACGTCCCCCGGTACTGGCATTGCTGCTTGCACCTTTTCATGACCTGCTGGTACTTCTGGGGGGTGGCCGTAGCACCTCCTCAAACGCTACATGCGCGAGCGGTCAGCACGCTCGCCCACATCTCAGGCATAGCACATGCGCCCTGGACAAAGCCCCCTGGCGCAACGTGAAGACCACAGCAGCCGCATCGCAGCCGCGCACCAGTCACCAAACGCCCATCGCCATGGCGAGCAGCCCTGCGCCCAGCCGCCTGAAGGTGGTGCGGGCCTTTGACCCAGGCATGGCCCCGTCTTGCGCCGGACGCATGGTGATTTCGGGTCGCATGGCTGATGTGTGCGCCGAACTTGACCGCATGTCACAAAAAGACACCAGTATCCAGGCGCAATAAGCAGACCTCATCCAGTGCTGTATGCCTGCCATTTTCATGGCTGGCAGTGCCCCTTCAGGAGCAGAACAGAAAAACTTGCAGGCACAATATCGGCATGAATATTGTGATCCTCGACGATTACCAGGACGCAGTGCGCAAACTCGAATGCGCCGCCAAACTGGATGCCTTTCCTGCAAAGGTTTACACGAACACGGTCAAGGGGATTGGCCAGCTGTCGGTCCGGCTGAAAGATGCTGATGTCATTGTGCTGATCAGGGAGCGGACGCAGCTCAACCGCCAACTGATCGAAAAACTTCCCAAGCTGAAGATGATTGCCCAGACCGGGCGGGTCGGCTCGCACATCGATGTCGGTGCATGCACAGAGCGCGGTGTCGCGGTGGCTGAAGGTGTGGGCTCTCCCACTGCACCGGCTGAACTGACCTGGGCGCTCATCATGGCAGCGATGCGGCGCATTCCGCACTATGTCGCCCACCTCAAGCATGGTGCCTGGCAACAGGCCGGACTGAAGGCGGCTTCAATGCCACCCAATTTTGGATTGGGCGTCGTCCTCAAGGGGAAGACGCTCGGCATCTGGAGCTACGGCAAGATCGGGCAACTGCTCGCGGGCTATGGCCGCGCGTTCGGCATGCGTGTCGTGATCTGGGGACGTGCTGCATCGCTGGAGCGCGCCCAGGCGGACGGTTTTGAGGTGGCTGGCAGCCGGGCCGAGTTTTTTGAAATGTGTGACGTCCTGACCCTGCACCTGCGCCTGAACGACGAGACGCGGGGCATGATCACCCTCGAAGACCTGTCAAGGATGAAACCGACGGCACTGCTGGTCAACACCTCGCGCGCCGAACTGCTTGAGCCCGAGTCACTGATCGCAGCACTCAACCGCGGCCGGCCAGGACTGGCGGCGGTCGACGTGTTTGAGTCCGAGCCTATTCTTCAGGGCCACGCGCTGCTGAGGCTGGAAAACTGCATTTGCACGCCACATGTGGGCTACGTCGAGCAGGACAGCTACGAAATGTATTTCGGCGCGGCGTTTGACAACGTGGTGAACTTCATCAAGGGCACGCCGACGAACATCGTGAACCCGGGTGCCCTGCAGGTAAGGCGCTGACACCTTTCTTCCTTGCAGGGTCCCGTCCACCGCGGGCCAGTAAGGGGCTTGCCGATACCAAAGCTTGGCGGAAACTGCAAACCTCCGGCGCTTACGCCGGTCAGAAAAACTCAGGCTTTGGGATTTTTCGGCTTGCCGTCCAAGCCAAGCGACGAGTCATACGACTCAAAGTCGATGGAGTTGTCCAGATCCAGCACCGCTGGTGGCGCCTGAGCGGGCACCTGAGCGGACACTGGTGCCGGCTTCGGTTCCAGCGTCAAACTTGACTTTGGCGGCGGCACAGCGATGTCGGCCGCAAACTGTTCAAAGAACTTTGAATCCGACTCTTCCACCGCAGGTACTGCGGAAACAGGCAGAGGGTCACTTTCAGCTTCCAGCAAACTCAGGTCAAGATCCAGCCCGAGATTCGGCGATGCCGGTGGCACCACGGACTCCAGAAACGGGCGGCTGTCCCGAGGGGCCGGATCAGCCACCGACGCCGAGAGCGGCTGAATCGAGGTCGACACAAATTTTGTGGTCTTGATCTCCCTGTCAAATTCGGACTCGGGTAAATCGAATTTCGGGACGGCGTTGCCCGAGCTGGCTTCCGGATGAATGATCTCCCGTGCCACGGAATACAGCATCAGAAGTTCGCGGTAGGCTTCAAGGTCAAAGGCTTCAGAACCGTCGTCTGGTCTCCGGAAAATTGACTCTTCAATGATTTCGAGCACCTTGCGCGAAGGCCACAGCGCTTCGATCCTGGACATCGCCGCCTGATAGGCTTCCAGACCCGGCCCAGCTTCCCTGTCCTTGTCTTTGTAAAGTGAAAAGGCCGGGATTTTGGAATTGAACAGCTGGTTAAAGGTCAGGCGCAAGGCCTCGTAGTCTTCTTCGCGCCCAAGCTGGTGGTAGAGGTTGAACAGGTCCAGATAGACCAGCGCACTGGTCTGGACGTTTTCAGTGATGTGGCCGCGCAGCACTTCGATAGCCTGCTCGGTCTGCCCCAGCGATACAAAAAAGTCTGCCTGCTGCTGGACGTCGAACAACTCTTCGGCTTTCACCGCACGCGAAGGGTGTGTCATGCTCACCGCAAAGTCTGCACGATCGCGGCGCGACAGGGGCGGCAGCGAGTCCGGATTTTCCAGCTGCGACATGTGCTTGACTTCGGTGAACCCCGACTCGTTGTTGCCGAGGTCCAGATCCATATCTACAGCCGAGTCGACCGGTGCCTTGTCCGTTTTGCCCCATCGGCCGATCTTTGCCTTTTTGGCTGGCCGGACAGGTTCATCCGGCATCGCATCGATATCAGGCGCACTGCTCGCCCACCCCTTTTCGAGGGGTTCGTTCTTGCGCCACCAGGGCAACTCGGCCTCGCCGCCGCGGCGAAGCATCAGCCAGCCCCGGACGAAATAGGCCAATACCGCGAGAGCAATCAGCAACAGGCCCGCCAGCGCATAAACCAGCACATTGGCATAACGCTCTGACTCTGCCTGCTTGACCTTGCCATTGAGGGTTTCAATGGCAAGCTGGTTTTTCTGGCTTTGCGCTTGCAGGCTTCGCACCGATGCTTCCAGCCCCTGAAGCTTTTCGGCGTCCCGCAAAATATCCTGGGGCTGTGCGGTTAACGCACGCCACAGCGCCGCGGCGGCGGAACGCTCCTGCGGACTGGCGGCAGGAGCACTCAACATTTCGGTCGACGCCCTCAGTGAGGGATCACGCTCGATGGCGAGATCCAGCGGTTCAAGCTTCAGGCGAGCCCCGGCCTTGGCCGCGGCCTTCGCATCGCGTGCATCTTTGGCGCGCTGAGCACGGCTCGCACGCGGGGCATTTTCTGATGGCGTCGCAGGTGCCACCGCTGCGGCGGGCCGGCTCGCGGCCACGGTGCCCGTTTCCGCGTTGCGCGCTGCGGCAGCAGAAGCGCGGCTACGTGTGCGGCGCGTCGCTGGCGGATCGGAAACGACGGGCCCTGGTGCGGGTGTCGCCGCAACAGCAGACGCGGGGGCAGCCACTGGCGCCGATGGCCGGGTCACGATGGGCTGCGTGCCCTGCGGTACGGCCGCCGCGGGTGCCTGTTCAGAAATCAGGTCAGCCAGGACAACGAATTTTTTCTCATTTTTCAGCACGCAGCCTGCACGCACATAAATACTGACGACCGGCTCGTCAACAGCCACGGACGTTCGGATGCGAACGACAGCCTCCTGACCGACCCCGGTTTTTTCGGCGCTGACCTGAACGCGGGATCTTGCAAGCTTGGTGTCGGCATAAAACACGTCGGCTTCCACGCAGGATGCTGCCGGGTCTTCCTGCGGGTCAAGAACGGCCTGGACTGAAATATCCAGCGGACGGCCTATGACCGCAGCGCCGCGGTGTCGTCCAAGTGACATGGCAATGCTGCTGGCTGCAGCAAACAACATCAGGCAGGCAATGACAATCGGTGTCTTTTTCACAGGGACGTATATGAGTTCACTAAATTGATTTTGGCACAGCTGTTACATGCGGGGTGCTGCGTAATAATACTTTTCCATGAAACCCCTTTATAAAACCGTAGGCGTCGTTGGCACCGGTGCCATGGGACGCGGAATTGCACAGATCGCGGCCCAGGCCGGCAGCACCGTCAAATTGTTCGACCTTCAGGCCGAAGCAGGTGCCAAAGCCAAAGCTGCCCTGCACGACCAGTGGGACAAGCTGGTGGCCAAAGGCAGGCTGGAGCCCGGCGTCGCCGAAGACCACAAAGCCCGCGTCCTCACCCTCGCCACTCTGGCAGAGCTGGCTGACTGCGACCTGATCGTTGAGGCTGTGGTCGAGCGTCTGGATGTCAAACAAGCCATCTTTGCCGACCTCGAAGCCCTGGTCACTGCCGAGGCCGTCCTCGTCACCAACACATCCTCCCTGTCCGTCACGGCGATTGCCGCCAAACTCAAGCACCCCGGCCGGTTTGCCGGCTACCACTTCTTCAACCCCGTCCCCCTGATGAAGGTGGTCGAGGTCATTGCCGGCCTCAAGACTTCCCCCGCCGTTTGCACCCAGCTGATGGACTATGCCCGCCAGATGGGCCACACCCCGGTTCTGGCGCAGGACACCCCCGGCTTCATCGTCAACCACGCCGGCCGCGGTTATGGCACTGAGGCCCTGCGCATCGTCAGCGAAGGCATTGCCGATTTCGCCACCATAGACCGCATCCTGCGTGACCAGGTCGGCTTCAAGCTTGGCCCCTTCGAGTTGATGGATTTGACTGCGCTGGACGTCTCGCACCCGGTGATGGAATCCGTCTACCGCCAGTATTACGACGAAGCCCGCTACCGCCCCAGCGTGATCACCGCGCAGCGCCTGGCCGGCGGCATGCTGGGCCGCAAGACAGGCGAAGGGTTCTACAAATACGTCGACGGCACACAGCAGGTCACCCCCGAGGCAGCTGTCCCCGTGGTGGCCGAGATGCCCCCGATCTGGGTATCGCCCCGCGCCGCCCGCCGCGCCGAACTGCTGCAGTTGCTGAAAGACCTGGGCGCCAAAATCGAAACCGGTGCGTCTGCTTCGCCGCAGGCCCTGACGCTGGTTGCCCCGCTGGGCTTTGACATCACCACGGTGGCCGTCGTCGAGCGGCTGGACCCAGCCCGCACCGTCGGCATCGACATGCTGATCGACGATGCCGCCACCAAACGCCGTGTGCTGGCGACCAACCCCGCCACCCGCAGCGACATGCGTGATGCCGCGCACGCCCTCTTCGCCCGCGACGGCAAGGCCGTTAGCGTGATCCGCGACAGCGGCGGTTTTGTCACGCAGCGCGTAGTGGCCACCATCGTCAACATCGCCAGCGACATCTGCCAGCAAGGCATCTGCAGCCCCAAGGACCTGGAAACCGCCGTCACGCTGGGCCTGGGTTACCCCATGGGCCCGCTGGCCATGGGTGACCGTTACGGCCCGACCAACGTGCTGGAAGTCTTGTTCAACATGCAGACGGTCTACGGTGACCAGCGCTACCGCCCTTCGCCGTGGTTGCGCCGCCGCGGCGCTATCGGCCTCAGCCTCATGCACGAAGAGCATTGAACACCCCCATCGAACGCTCACTTCGTGCAGCGCCTTCACCCCTTGCAGGGGGCGGCACCCGCTTGCAGTGGCACCTCACTTAAAACTCTGGAAGTACAACTAAATGGCTGGCGCAATCAAGAGCACGAGCGAGGGCCAGACCCTCATCCTGACCATCAGCAACCCCGAGTTCAAGAATGCGCTCGGGCCGGAGATCTACAGCGCGGGCGTCGAAGCCCTCAATGCGGCTGAAAACAACCCCGACATCCGCAGCGTCGTCATCACCGGCGAAGGAAGCATGTTCTGCGCCGGCGGTAACCTGCAGCGCCTGCAGGCGAACCGGCGTGAGCTGCCAGAAGTTCAGGCGCAAAGCATCGATGCGCTTCACAGCTGGATTGACTCCATCCGCACCTATCCCAAGCCCGTCATTGCGGCGGTCGAGGGGGCAGCGGCAGGTGCCGGCTTTTCGCTGGCGCTGGCCTGTGATTTTTGCGTGGCGGCTGACAACGCCGTGTTTGTAATGTCATACAGCACGGTCGGCCTGTCGCCGGATGGCGGCGGTAGCTGGCACTTGGCACGCGCCCTGCCCCGCGCACTCGCGAGCGAGCTGCTGATGGCCGGCGAGCGCATAGGCGCGCAGCGCCTGCATGACTTCGGCCTGGTCAACCGCGTGACCAGTGCGGGCTCTGCGCTGACTGAAGCCCTCAAGCTGGCCGAACGCCTGAACGCACGCGCACCCACGGCGCTGGCCAGCATCAAGGAACTGGTCAACGACGCTGCCGGCAACACGCTGGGCCAGCAGCTCGCCAGCGAGCAAAAGCATTTTGTGGCCAACCTTCACCACTCCAATGGCGGTGAAGGCATCAGCGCCTTCCTGGAAAAACGCACGCCGCAGTACCGCTGACCTGCTGACCTCCTGGTCTGTGAAGGGACACCCATGCGACAGCCGGTGGCTGACGTGGGGCGATGGCAGCTGTACCGCAGGCGACAATGGCCCAGCCTTTGATGTTTAGTCACCCAAAAGACAGCCCATGGACGATCCCATTCTTACGATAGACGAACGCTCAGCGATCAACGATGGCCGCTGGTTTTCTTCACTTTCGCCCTCCCTGAGGCACGACATACTTCGATGCGCTTACGTCCAGCGGTACAAGGATGGCGACCTGATCGCTGCGCGCGGAGATCCGCCGGAACAATGGATAGCCTGTGCCAAGGGCGCCGTGCGCGTCAGTTCGACGTCCATATCGGGCAAGCAGATCACGCTGACCTACGTCGAGCCCGGCATCTGGTTCGGCGACGTGGCGATCTTCGACGGCGACCGCCGCACCCACGATGCCTATGCACACGGCGAAACCACCATCCTGTGTGTGGCCAAGGCCGATTTCAAGAAAATCCTGGCAGCCCATGTCGAGCTTTACGAAGCGATGCTCCGCCTGCATGCGCGCCGCATACGCCAGCTCTTCGGTCTGGTGGAAGACCTCAACACCCTGCCCCTGCGCGCACGCCTGGCCAAGCAGTTGCTGCATCTGGTACGCAGCTACGGCGTGCCCAGCCTGTCAGACACCAGCGAGGTGCGCATCAGCCTGCAACTGGCGCAGGAAGAACTGGCGCAATTGCTGGGTGCTTCGCGCCAGCGCGTGAACCAGGAGCTCAAGGCCATGGAACGCGAGGACGTCATCCGCATCGAGCCCGCAGGGCTGGTGGTGCGAAGCCGGGAAGCCCTGCTGCGCATCTCCGAAACCGACCTCGAGAAATAGCACCCGCCCAACCCACGATTCCTGGAGCACCCCCGGCACATGAGCAACTTTGACCACTTTGTCGGCACCCGGGAAGTCTCGGGCCAGCATCTTTTTGATACCGAAGCCCTCACCGCCTACCTGGACCAGCACCTGGAAGGCTTCAAGGGCCCGCTCACGGTCGAGATGTTCAATGGCGGGCAATCCAACCCGACCTACAAACTGCTGACGCCGGGCAAATCCTATGTGATGCGCGCCAAGCCCGGCCCGGTCGCCAAACTGCTGCCGTCGGCACACGCCGTCGAGCGGGAGTTCAAGGTCATGAAGGGCCTGCACGGCACCGATGTGCCCGTCGCCACCATGTACTGCCTGTGCGAGGACGAGGCCATCATCGGCCGCGCCTTCTACGTGATGGAGTTCGTCGCCGGCCGCGTGCTCTGGGACCAGTCCCTGCCCGGCATGAGCCCCGGCCAGCGCGGCGAGATTTACAACGAGATGAACCGCGTCATCTCTGCCCTGCACAAGGTCAAATTTGCCGAGCGCGGGCTAGCCGACTACGGCAAGCCCGGCAACTACTTCGAGCGCCAGATCGGCCGCTGGAGCAAGCAGTACGCCGCCTCCATCACCACGCCGATTCCGGAGATGGACCAGCTCATGGCCTGGCTGCCGGCCCACATGCCGGCCAGCGCGCGCGATGAAAGCATGGTCTCCATCGTGCATGGCGACTACCGGCTCGACAACCTGATGTTCCACCCGACCGAGCCGCGCGTGCTGGCCGTGCTGGACTGGGAGCTCTCCACGCTGGGCCACCCGCTCGCAGACTTCAGTTACCACTGCATGGCCTGGCACATCCCACCCGGTTCCTTCCGCGGCATTGGCGGGCTGGACCTGCCCAGCCTGGGCATCCCCAGCGAGGCCGAGTACATACGCCTGTACTGCGAACGCACCGGGCTCACCACCCCCGAGGCGCTGAAGGCCGACTGGGACTTTTACCTCGCCTACAACCTGTTCAGGATCGCCGCCATCCTGCAAGGCATCGCCAAACGGGTGGAGGCAGGCACGGCTTCCAGCCCGCAAGCCAAAGCCTCGGCTGCCGGCGCGCCGGTGTTGGCAAAAATGGCCTGGGCGTTCGCCCAAAAAAGCGATTCGCGATAGATTTAACGTACACGGCAAAAAGTTAACGTGTACGGCAAATTTTTAACGTATACGGCAAAATCCGCTAGTCCACCATCCACACGACAGCTTCACGACCTCAAAACAGCCCAAAAAAGGCCATTTTCAGGCATCAAATCGGGCTCCAGGCCAATATATATGAGCGTGGCCAGCTATTAATTAAATAGCAAATCCGTGCGACTTCAGTTGGCTATGCTGATGCCCTGACCTTCACTGCGGCGGGTTTATCGACAGGAAACGGCGTGCCTGAAGCCCGCTCAAACAACACCGCCAGTTTTTCCGCCATGGGCGTCAGCGGCATGGCGCTGCGGCGTATCAGCACGATGTCCGGGCCCTGCAATTCTTCCTCGACCGGGATGTGCTGCAGCGACTCCTTGAAGATCTCGCTCTGGATCCATTGCTGCGGCAAAAAGGCCAGCGCATCCGTGGAGGTCAGCAGGGCCACCACTGGCAGCGTGGTCAAGGTTTCCGTCACGGCGTTGGGCACTGGCAAGCCGTGCACCGAGAACTGCTCGATGAACTCGGACTCCACAGGTTGCGTGAGACCCGTCATGATCCAGTCCGCATCGATCAGATCACGCAGGCTGCGGGACTTTCCCAGCGGATGGCCCTTGCGGCACACCACGACCCGGGGGTTTTTAAACAGCAGGTCGAGCTTGTAGAAACGGTCCAGTTCACCGATGGGGCGCGGGCCCACGTAAAAATCCAGGCTGCCGTTTTTCAGCTGCGGCTCCAGCCCGGGAAACACCCCCTCCGTCAGGCTGAGCCGCGAATTCGGGAACTCCTCGCGGAAGGCACCGTAGACCTGCGGCAGCAGGTTCAGGAAGGCGACGCTGGACAGGCCGGCACTGACACGGCCCTCGCTCTTGCCCTTGAGCTGGTTGATCTCCTGCCGGCCCCGCTCCAGATCCTGCAGGATGGAGCGCGCGCGAACCACAAAAGACTGCCCGAAGTGGTTCAGCGACACACCCTTGCCATGGCGCTCCAGCAAGGGCACGCCGAGTTCTTTTTCCAGGTCACGCAAGCCGCGCGTGATGGCCGGTTGTGCCAGTCCCTGCGCGCGCGCCGCGCCGCGGATGCTGCTGGCATCGGCCACCGCCACAAGGTTTCTGAGATGGTGCAATTTCATGGCTTGAACTTTGAGTGATGCCGAAGCGGCCAAGGAATGATACCTAAAAGGTATCGAATTGATAATTTTGCATTCTTTTGGCTTTCTCTGCATGGTCCTACAGTGCAGCCTGTCAGCATTAATAAAACTCTGGAGACAACATGAAGAAGACCTTCGCATTCGCGGCTGCTGCAGGCATGGCCCTGGCATTGATGGCCGGTCCGGTATCTGCACAAACCTTTCCCAACCAGCCCGTGCGCGTCATCTCGCCTTTCCCGGCAGGCAGCGGCCCCGACGCCGTCGCCCGTATCGTCGGTGAAAAGCTCGCCGTGACCCTGAAGCAGCCCATCGTGATCGACCCGCGTCCGGGCGCCAACGGTTTCCTGGCCGCCAACGCGGTCAAGGCCGCTGCGCCGACGGGCTATGACCTGTTCCTGGCCGATATCGGTCACCTCACCATCAACCCATCGCTGTTCAAAAAGCTGCCTTATGACGCCAAGACCGACTTCGTGCCGGTCAGCGGTGTTTACCGGGCTTCCTTTTTTATCGCCGTCGGCGCCAACAGCCCGATCAAGACCCTCAAGGACCTGATTGCCGCTGCGGCCGTGCCTGGCCGCGTCACTTACGGCTCCAACGCAATCGGCAGCCCGCTACACCTGGGTGCAGCGCAGGTCGAGGCCGCCACCAACACAAAGATGCTGCATGTGCCCTTCAAGGAAATCTCGCAGCTGTACGCCGCGGTCTCCACGGGTGAAGTCGATTGGGCCCTGGGCAGCATCGCCAGCGCCGGCCCGTTGCTGCGTGCAGGCAAGCTGCGCTTCCTGGCGATTGCGGACACCAGCCGTTCCCCCGCCATGCCCGATGTGCCCACCTTTGAGCAGGCCGGCGGCCCCGGCCCGCTGTCAGCCAACAGCTGGGTCTCACTCGTCGCGCCCAAGGGAACGCCGGCCGCCGTTGTCACCACGCTCAACCGCGGCATCAACGACGCCCTCAAACAGCCGGATGTAGTTGAAAAACTGGCAGGCTTCGGCTTCACGCCCTTCACGGGCTCGCCTGCAGACCTGGTCAAGGTCATCGACAGCGACACCATCCGGAATGCCGCACTGGTCAAGCGCACCGGCGCCAGCGTCGAGTAAACCTGGCCCGCCCCCAGAAAGAGAAAGCGAAAGACAGCGATGAAAACAACCGACGTGGCCATCATTGGCGGCGGCCCTGCTGGCCTGATGCTGGCGATTGAGCTGGGCTGCCGCGGCATTGAATGCATGGTGCTGGAGGAAGACGTGGCCGCGCCGGACTTTCCCAAGGCCAACGCCACGTCGTCGCGCACCATGGAGCATTACCGCCGTCGGGGGTTCTCCAAAAAGATTCGCTCGCTGGGCCTGGCGCCCGACCATCCGCAGGACGTGGTCTACAGCACCACGTTGTCGGGCCGCGAGTTGACCCGCTTTGCCATTCCGTCCCGCAACGAGGCACTGGCCCGTACCTCTTTTGGTGACTACGGCGAAGAGTCCTGGCCCACGCCGGAACTGCCGCACCGCAGCCAGCAGATGTTCATCGAACCTGTGCTGCGCGAGCAGGCACTACAGTACCCGTCCGTCAAGCTCATGCTGGGCTGGCAGGCGGGTGCCATCGCCATGGATGCGACCGGCGTCACCATTGAAACCCATCACACGGTCAGCAACGAAGAGATGCTGTTGCGCGCGCGTTATGTGGTCGGCTGCGACGGCCCGCGCAGCATGGTGCGCAAAAGTTGCGGCATTCGCTACAGCGGGCAAAGCGAAGAGGTGCGCGACTTCTTCGGCGGCCAGATGCTGTCGGTGTTCTTCACTTCAAAATTCCTCTACGACGTGCTGGGCAACAAGCGCGCCTGGCAATACTGGGCCGTCAACGCCGTCCAGCGCGGCCTGCTGATCGCCATCGACGGCGTCGACAAATTCCTGTTCTGCCTCCAGATGAAACCCGGCCAGACGCGCGACACGGTGGACTACAAGGCCGCCATGTTCAACGCCATAGGCGCCAGCTTTGACTACGACCTGATTGCCGTCGAGCCCTGGAACGCCGGCTTCACGCTGGTCGCCGACGCGTTTTCAAAAGAGCGCGCCTTCATCGCCGGTGACGCCGCCCACCTTTTCACGCCCACCGGTGGCATGGGTTACAACACCAGCGTCGACGATGCCGTCAATCTGGGCTGGAAACTCGCCGCCGTGGTCAAGGGCTGGGCCGGCGAAAGCCTGCTGGACTCCTACGAGGCCGAGCGCAAGCCGATTGGCCACCGCAACACCACGTTTGCACGCACCATGGCCGACAGCATAGGCAGCATCAAGGTGCCGCCGAATGTGGACGACAACGGCCCCGAGGCCGACGAGGTGCGCAAACAGCTGGGCACCGCCCTGCACCAGCACGTGCGCAACGAGTTCAACATCCCCGGCCTGCAACTGGGCCTGCGCTACGAAGGCAGCCCCATCGTGGCCAATGAGGCAGAAGCGCCTACGCCCGACCAGCCGAACACCTATGTGCCGACCGCGCGACCCGGTGCTCGCGCGCCACACATCTGGCTGGGCGACAAGTCCATCTTCGATCTGTTTGGCCGCGACTACACGCTGCTTTCATTCTCGACACAAGGCAAGGTGGCAGCCGAATCGGATGCTGCACGCTGGAGCGACGAAGCGGCCGCGCTGGGCATGCCCCTGGACATCCTGTATTGCGACAGCGCCGATGCCCGCAAGCTTTATGGTGCCGACTGCGTGCTGATTCGCCCCGACCACCATGTGGCGTGGCGTGGTGCGGCTGGCGCCGATGTCAGCGCCGTGCTGGGCATGGCCTGCGCGCGGCAGGTACAAAAGGAATGCCAACTCAGCGCAGCCTGACCTAGCGACTTGCCAGGTCATGCAAGTCCGGTTTTGCCGGACAATCCCGACGATGAATGAAACTCCCGGCCTTGACCGGCTTGATTTCCTCCTCGTCTTTGAAGCTGTTCTGGAGCGCGGCACGATCACGGGGGCAGCCGAAAAACTCGGCGTCAGCCAGTCGGCCCTCAGCCATGCGTTGAACCGGCTGCGCGCACGCTTCAGCGATCCGTTGTTCGTACGTGCCGGTGCCTCCATGCAGCCTACACCCCTGGTGATCAGCCTGACGGAGCCGCTGCAGCGCTCCATGGCGATTGTTCGCAATGAAATTCTTTCGGCAGCGCGTTTTGACCCGGCCACGACCAACAGAACATTCAAGCTGTGCGTCAATGAGGTGGGCGCCCTGCTGCTCGCGCCCAAAGTCATACGCATCCTGCAAAAAAGTGCGCCCCACGCGTCGCTGACGCCACTTGAAATCTCCAGACCCGAAATCTCCGATGCGCTCGAATCAGGCCGCGTCGATGTGGCGGTCGGTCACTACCCCGAGCTGAAAACCAGTATTTACCAACAGCTGCTTTTTCGGCGCAGCTATGTGGCCATCGTCCGCAAGAACCACCCCCGCATAGGCAGCAGCCTCACGGCCGCGCAGTTCTACAAAACGCCGCTGATCCGCTGCACGGCAACGGTGGCCATCACGCGCTGGGTGGACCAACAGTTCGCAAAGGTCAGGCAAACACCGGTCATCGCCCTTGAAACACCGTATGTGATGGCGCTGGCCACACTGGTTGCCGCGACGGACTGGATGGCGTTTGTGCCGGAGGAATTGGTGTTTGCACTCAAAAGCATTGCCGCCGTGCGGGTAGTGGACTGCCCCTTGGCCCTGCCTGTACTGGACCTGAAGCAACACTGGCACCGGCGCTACAAGGACGATGGCGCAAACCGTTTCCTTCGCCAGATCGTGCACCAGGCGCTGCACGAATAAACCGGCAACCAACCCGCAGCGCACCGCGCACCGGTGCTGTCCTGAATGCCCCAGGTCACCATTGTGCTATGTATTTTGTGCATTCTGTTTATGAGTCAAACCTGATTTACTCATAGTTCTCATTTTTTTACGATGCAGAGCAGCCCTCACCTCGCATTGAAAAAAAGGAGACATCCATGCACCCCAAACGCTTCGCCTCTTCATTGCTGGCAGCCATTCTCATGACCCCGCTGGGCCACGCACAGACCCAAGCACACGCACCTGCGTTCCCGTCTCAGGCGGTGCGAATCATTGCGCCTTTCTCGCCGGGAAGCGGCCCGGATGCCGCCATGCGTATCGTGGCAGAACAGCTGTCCCGCCAATGGAAGCAGCCTGTCATCATTGACAACCGAACCGGTGCCAGCGGCATCATCGCCGCGACGGTGGCCAAAGCCGCCGCGCCCAGCGGCTACGAACTGCTGCTCGCCGATGTGGGGCACATGTCCGTGAACCCCTCCATGTTTAAAAACCTGGCCTATGACCCGAGGGCCGATTTCGCCCCCATCAGCACCATCTTCACCACCGCCTTCTTTGTAGCGGTCAGCACCCAGAGCCGGATACAGACGATGGGTGACCTGATCTCGCAGGCCAGGGCGACACCTGAAAAAGTGTCCTACGGCTCGTTTGCCGTTGGCTCCATCGGCCACCTCGGTGGCGCGCAGCTGGAAGCTGCCACCCACACAAAAATGGTTCACGTGGCTTTCAAGGAAGCCTCGCAGCTCTACACATCCATCGCCACTGGCGACGTGACCTGGGGACTGGGCAGCATAGGTTCGGCAGGTGCACTGCTCAAAGCCGACAAGCTGCGCTTCATTGCGGTGGCCGATACCGTGCGCTCACCCATATTGCCCAATGTGCCCACGGTGAAGGAAGCCGGTGGACCGGACGGCATCAACGGCAAAACCTGGGTGGCACTCTTTGCGCCCAAGGGAACACCTGCAGCCATCGTTGAGACCATCAACCGCAGCGTGGCCGACATCCTCAAACGTTCCGACACAGCAGAAAAATTCCGCACGGCCGGATTGATTGCCAGCGGCAGCAGCCCCGCCGAGTTGAGTGCCCTGATGGAGAAGGATGCCGCTTACTACGGCGCGCTCGTCAAGCGTACGGGTGCCAGTGCCAACTGAACGAAGCGCATAGCTGGAGCCGGCACCCCATGAAAACACCTCTTCCGGCCATCCTGGTCACTGGCGGCAGCCGCGGCATCGGTGCGGCCACGGGCAGGCTGCTGGCCACACGGGGCCACCCGGTATCCCTGCTCTACCGGGACCGCACGAGCGAGGCCCAGGCCGTTGTCAACGAGATCCGCAAGGTAGGGGGGCGTGCCATTGCGATCCAGGCCGATGTTGGTGTCGAGGCTGACATCTGCTCGGCGTTCATGAAAAACATGGCGCAATGGGGCAGCCTGGGCGGCTTGGTCAACAACGCCGGCGTGAACGGCGGTCTTAGTGGCGTCGGCGGGGTCAGCGGAGACCAGCTCGCACGGCTGTTTGCAATCAATGTGTCCGCCGCTTTCCTGTGTATTCGCGAAGCCTGCAAATACATGCAGGGCCGCGGTTCGGTGGTCAACGTGTCGTCTCGCGCGGCCATCGTGGGCGCGCCCGACGTGTGGGTCCACTACGCGTCGACCAAGGGCGCGATGGACACCATGACCACAGGCCTGGCCAAAGAGCTTGCCGGGCAAGGCATACGCGTGAACGGTGTACGACCGGGTTTTATAGACACCGAGATACACGCCCAGCGGCCCGAGCGGGCGCTCAAGGCACTGGTTAAAACCGTCCCGATGGGCCGCATGGGTTCGGCTACAGAAGTGGCACAGGCCATCGCATGGCTGCTGTCCGACGAAGCGTCGTATGTCACCGGTGCCACGCTGGATGTGGCTGGCGGTGCATAAAACAGCGCACGACGGATTCACCTTCAACAGATTTCAAACAAGACTTTCAGCACACTTTTTTAAACGAGGAACCACTATGGCAACAACAAAAGACTTCAACTTCACTGCAAAGCTCGACATCTTCGACACAGACAAGGCGAGAGCCAACTACAAGATGTTTTGCGACCACGCCGTCGCTGAGTGGGGTGGCGATCTGGAAGCAACCATGACCACGGTGTCGCCCGATAACCCTTTCCAGATTTTCCAGGCGACAGGCGCTGAAATCTGGGGTTACGAGCAGGTCCGCGAGTTCTACCGTGACCGGCTGGTCACATTTACAGGCCAGGGATTTCATGCGAAACAATGGGTTTTCACCGATGACGTAGCCATAGGTCGCGGCTGGTTCAAGGGTGCCCCGAAAGGCATGTTTTTTGGCACCATGACCGATGGCAAACCACTGTTCTTTCCGATGACGCTGTGGCTTTATTTCGATAAGGACAGCCTGATACGCGGGGAGACGGCCTATTCGGACGCGGCAGAATTGCACCGCCAGATTCGCGACGGCCAAGATGGCGACGTCAGCAGGGAACTCTGGTGATGGCGGGGCCAAATGAATGCTGGGTGGCCCTGACTGCGGCCAACGGCCACCGGTTGGAGGCCTTTACCGTTACGCCGGCTTCGCCACGGGGATCCGTTGTCGTTCTCCAGGAAATTTTTGGCGTCAACGGCCATATACAGACCGTGGCCAGGCAGGTGGCCGCACTCGGCTACCAGGCCGTCACCCCTGCGCTGTTCGACCAGGTGCGGCCAAAAGTTTCCCTCTCCTATGACAAGGCCGGGATAGAGGAAGGCAAGGCCCTGATTGCCCATATCTCCCTGCAAACCGCCATGTCGGACGTAGCGGCAGCTGTCGCGTATGCAAGCGCATCAGGCCCTGTTGCCGTCCTCGGGTTTTGCTGGGGCGGCTCGCTGGCCTGGATTGCAGCGCACGAGTTGCCAATTGCAGGGGCAGTGGCGTACTACGGGGGGCAAATCGGCACGCTGCTCGAAAAGGCCCCAAAACATCCTGTCATGACGCATTTTGGCGATGCCGATGCTTCCATTCCACCCGAGGTGTCGGCGTCGGTCAGCGAGCGATTCCCCGCAGTCGTGAACCATCGCTATTCGGCCGGGCATGGCTTCAACTGCAACGAACGCCCAGCTTTTGACCCTGCCAGGGCAGCCTTGGCGTGGCAGAGAACCAGCGGGTTTCTCACAGCAGTGATGTGAACTTCAGGTCCCACCAGCTGTTGTAGCTGGTGTACCGCGGTTCGACGTCCCCGCCGCGGCCAGGCTTAAGCGACGGGTGCGGGCATGGCCGTGCCCTGCACCATCAGCAGCTTCCAGCCGGCGGCGGTGTGCTCCCACACGCCGAGATAGGTGTTCACCACGTCGCGCAGATTGCCGTCCTTGCCCTTGACGGTGGCGCGCATCCCGCCACGCACCAGGCCCACCGTGCCGATGAGCTGAACGGTTTCGAGATTGAATTCGACCGCCTTGTACGCCAGGCTACCGTTCGCAAGCTTGGCGAGGTAAGCCGCTTTGGTGTCCACACCGCCTATCGAATGGCCATAAAAAAGCGAATCCGCCAGCAGCTGTTCAAGCTTTGGCACATCGTTGGCGAGCATGGCCTGGCGGCGGGCTTCTTCTGCGGCGCGCAGGCCGCTTTCGTTGTTGTCTGTCATGGTGTCAAAACCTTGTGGAATCAGGAGCTATCGAATTTACCAGCACACCAACCTTGCCGACCTCAATCTCCACGGTGTCACCCGGTTTCATCCAGACCGGTGGCACGCGCTTGGCGCCCACGCCGCCGGGCGTGCCGGTGACGATGACATCACCGGGTTGCAGTGAGGTGAAAGCGGAGATGTATTCGATCAGCACGGGAATGCTGAAGATCATGGAAGCCGTCGTGGTCTTTTGCATGACCTCGCCGTTCAGGCGCGTCTCGAGCGTGAGCTCTTCGCCATCGGCGATCTCGTCGCGCGTCACCATGCATGGTCCGAAGGCGCCGGTGCCGGTGAAGTTCTTGCCAGCGGTGAACTGCAGCGTGTGTTTTTGCCAGTCGCGCACAGAGCCGTCGTTGTAGGCGCTGTAGCCAGCCACGTGGTTCCAGGCATCGGCTTCCTTGATGCGGCGCCCGGCCTTGCCGATGACGACGGCGATCTCGCCTTCGTAGTCAAGCTGGGTGGATTCGGCGGGCATCAATATCGGCTGCTGGTGCCCGGCCTGCGACTCGGCCACGCGCATGAAGAGCAGCGGGAATTTGGTGGGGTCGCGGCCGGTCTCGACGCGGTGTTCTTCGTAGTTGTGGCCGACGCAGAAAATCTTGCCCGGCTCGGTGACGACCGGCAGGAAGATGATGTCAGCCAGGGGGATGGCCATTCCGCCAGCTGCGGCCGCTTCCTTGAGTTTGCCCGCCTGCAGTGCGCTGAGCAGCGTGGGGTACTGGCTGCTGGTGGCGGGGGTCACGGCATCGCCGTTGACCACGCCCCAACCCGGTTTGTTCTGATGCAGGAAGCTGATGACTTTCATGGCTGTCTTTCGTTTTGACGATGTTGAAGGTGAAGAAAAAATTCAGGAAAACAAGGTTGGCGTGGTGCTGGCATATTGCGCGAGCAGTCGCTGCACATGCTGCAAGGCGGGGTCGTTGCCGCCACGCTGGACGTATGCCAGGACATAACGATCCGGCCTCAGCAGCACTGCATCTGCACCGGCGCTTTGCATGATGTTTCCCAGCGTCCCGGTGAAGTCCTGCACCACCAGGTCGGGCACAGCCACCTCACCTGGTTGACGAAGAAAATCGTCACTTTTTGCGACCACCGCAACGTGGCTGCAGGCCAGCCCTGCAGCGCGAAAGTTTTGCAGCACGTCGGCCGCGCGGCTGCCCGACAGCGTGAGCAGCGCAAAGCCGCTGCCCAGCAAGTCATCCAGCAGCACATGCGCCCCGCCTTGCAACTCCACCAGAGGCTGGGGCAACAGTTGCCCTGCAGGCACAGCAGCGTCAGCGGATTCCCCTTTCGCGAAAAAGCCTTCAAAAAACCTGGGCTTGGGTTTGAACTTGAGCTGCAGAACGTAGTCACGCACCGGTTTGTAAATGCTGGCCACCTTGAGAGCGCCCTGCGTCAGCATGGCCGCGAAACGGGTCTTGGGCTGCATGAATTGGCCGATGCGCACGGCCATCTGTATCAGCGACCAGGCGTGCGGTTTGCGCTCGGGCTCATAGGTGTCGAGGAGCGACGCGGGCATCTGTCCCTTGACGACGGCAGCCAGCTTCCACGCCAGGTTGGCGGCATCACGTACGCCGCTGTTCATGCCCTGCCCTGCAAATGGCGGCGTCAGGTGGGCCGCGTCACCAGCAAGAAACACCCGGCCAACACGCCAGCGTTCTGCCACCCGCGCATGAAAGGCATAAACCACCTTGCGGGCAATCTCGAGGTGGGCATCTGCCGGGTCGCGGTCATGGATAAGGGCGCGCACCACATCTTCCTGAATGATTTTTTCAGGGTCTTCACCCTCGTGGAGCATGAACTCGTAACGCAGCGTGCCCTCAGGACCCGGCAGGCGTATGGCGGGCCGCACCGGGTCGCAGTAGGTGCGTGTGTGCCGAAACGCTGATGTGCGGTTCAGCAGGTCGACGATCAGCCATTTCTCGTCGTAGGTGCTGCCGGTCAGCTTGATGCCGAGCTGCTCCCGCACCGGGCTGCGGCCGCCGTCACAGGCGATGAGCCACTGGCAGGAAATGTGTTTGGTCTCTTCGCCGTGGCGCAGTTCCAGGTGCACCGCCTCGCCTGCCAGGCCTTCATCGCGAAACCCTGTCAGTTCATGACCGAACCAGATGTTCGCGTCCGGAAAGCGTTGCAGGCCGTCGCGCAACTGGCCCACCAGCACCTGCTGGCGAAAGGCATTGCGTTTTTGAAAACCGTTTTCCATCGCGCTGGGCTCGATGCGTGCGAACTCCTTGTTGCGCCAGGAGTAGTAATGCACCCCGTAGCCCTGCACCACGCTGGCCAGCACTGTGTTGATGAGGCCGGTGGCCTGCACGGTGCGCAGGCTTTCATCGTCAATGGTCACGGCACGCGGCTCGCCGACGGTGTTGGTGCTGCGTTCGATGACGAGCGTCCGGATGCCTTGCACGCCCAGCAGGTTGGCCAGCATCAGGCCGGTCGGCCCGGCGCCGATGATGACGACGGGAACATGGTTGTCACTGGCCAGCGTGCGCAGTGATTCGGCAGAAAGGGGGGCGTTCATGGGGTCTCCGTTTTTTTCAGTGCGCGGGCTTTCTCGCGCTGGTCCTGCAGCCGCCCCTCAATGCGGCCAGCGGCGCTTTGCAGCCGGCTCAGAGTGCTCTTGCGCAGGGTGTCTTTCATCAGGGCGACAGGCATGACCACACTCAGGCTGCCCAGCAAATGTTCACCGTCACGCAACGGCACCGCAAAGCCCATCGCGTCCGGGTCGACCTCGCCTTCGGTGATGTAGTAACCGACGTCACGAATGGCGCGCAGCACTTTCATCAACTGGGCAAAATCGTCAGGCAAGCCGGCGGCCACCAGCGTTTTGCGTTCGGCCGTCCACAGCAGTTTGAGTTGCGCCTGCGGCAGGCAGGCCAGGATGATCTTGGAGGTGGCGCCGCGGTACAGCGGCATGGCACGGCCGCGCTCATAACTCACCGACAACGCCGGGTTGCGGCCATTGACCTGCTGTATGCACATGACCTTGTTGCCATGAAAGCGGCACAGCAAAATCGCGCCACCGGTTTCCGCAGCCAGTCTGTCCAGCAACTCGCCGGCAGCCTCTATCAAAGGATCAGCCAGCCGGATCTGCCGGTCCAGCTCGACGACCTTGGGGCCGAGCACATAACCGCGGTCGGCGACACGCTCGATCAGTCCGGCTGCAGCGAGTTCGCCGAGATCGCGGTACACACTGGCGCGCGAGACAGCCAGTTCCCGGATCAGCCATTCAGGCGTGATGACGGGCCTGTCCTGCGAGAACAGGCCCAGAATGCTGAGGGCGCGGTTGGTGCCTGGCATAGGTTGCGACGAGGCGTATGTAGCCCGATCAGCTGCGCAGGAAGGCCATGCCCCAAAGGTTGAGGGTGCGCTCTTCGTGGGCCCACTGGCCGGCGGGACGGTCGGGCGCGCAATGCTCGATTTCTGCCGAGATCTCAGCCAGGTTGCCGTCGGGGTCGCGCACCATGAAGAACACGTCGTTGCCGGGGCCATGGCGGCCAATGCCCCAGACGATGGGCACCTTGATGGCGGCCATGTGGTCACCCCAGACCCGCATGCTGTGCCAGTCCGGTGCTTCGAAAGACTGGTGGTCGAAGCAGCTCACCGGTGCAAAAAAGAGAGCCAGCGAATGGTGCAACTGGTCGGTGCGCAAGAAACAGGCGCGCAGCACGCCTTCCGGGTCTTTCACGGCATCTGACAACACAAAACCGAGCTTCTCCGTATAAAACGCCAGCATCGCGGGCAGGTTGGTGGTGCGCATGCCAAAGTGCTGCAGCGTGGCAGGTGGCAATGCGGCTGAACCGCCCTCGCCTTCGGCTGCCAAAGGAGGCGTGAAGACAAGGATGTTGCCGTCCGGGTCCTGCACCGCCACGGCGCCCTTGAGCGCGGCCATGGCCTCGGGCACCGCTTGCTGCGGCAGGCCCTTGACCCGTTCCGAGAAGGATGTCCAGGCGGCTTCAGTCTGCAGGGCGTAATGGGCGTATTTGAGGCGGCTGGCCTCACCCTTGGAAAGCTGAAGCGTGCGGCCCGGCGCGTGACAGACAAAACCATCACCGGCCGGCGTCTGCGACATGTCATAGGTGCTGCTGTAAAAGCTGGCCGCCTTCGCAGGGTCGGGCGAGGTGATGTGAAGGCTTTGAAGGGAGGCTTGCAGTTCCATGGTGCGGCTCTGGTGATGAATCGATGTCATCACTGTCGCCGCAGCCTCGCCGCGTGTCAACGATAAATCTCAGCCGGTGAGATTTATCTGATATTGAGAAATTGGGGAGGCTAAATGACGATGTCTGCAGACAGCCCGCCCACGGCAGCCGCACTGGCGGTTGTGAAAATCAGTGCAGCATGCTGCAGCGTGGGCAAGTCTGCCGGGGTGTATTGCATGCGCAAGTACGACTTGCCGCGCAGCACCATCAGGATAAATGGCACCTGCGCATCAGGCGCCGGTTTGGGCCAGGACATGAGCAACTGGCCCACCTCCGCCGTCAACAACTGCTGCGCCTGCTCTTTCTGGTCGGCCAGCACGGAATACCTGTCCCAAAAACCTTCGGGAAGACCGTCCCACCCGGCCTCCGGATACATCGCCAGCCAGCGCATCTCTTCGGGCAGGCTGGGATCGGCCGTCGTCTGCAGCGTGTCGGTGTACATCTGGTAAGCCTTCTTCTCAAGGGCTTCCTTGAGCGGACGGTTCATGATGAGCACGGATGCGTCGTCATTGACCTTGAGCTCACCTCGCGCGCGGAGCTCTTCGCCCCGGATGTAATCACGCGAGGAGCGCCCCCGTTCGAGTTTGAAGGGCTTGCCGGCGACCTGGCCACTGAGCGTGAAACCCTTGCCCTCGCCAAAACCCTCATAGGTAAAACCTTGCGTCGCTGCCCATTCGGTCACCGGATCCAGTGGCCCTGCAGGCTGCGCCGGCACCGGATTTTCAGCTTTGCCAGAAGTGTTCAGGACTTTTTTGAGCCGGTCAAACATGGTTTGGGTTTTCTCTTAAAGGGCAGCAAACATCATAGTGTCAAAGGATGAAAACAGTGATCAAAGGTTATTGATGGCCCACACCCACTGACCACAAAGTTCACGTCATGCTTGCGACAAAGAGCGTGCCACCCTGTTCTACAAGACACAATACGCCAAATGCCGGGCCTGACTGAAGTCGAGGCAAAAACCCGACTGGCGCGGGATTTGCTTGTAATGGTAAATACTGCTTTGCCGGTGTCGCGGGGCGTGGAACATTGCACTATCCTTATCTGAGGAAGTTTTTGCCCCGGGATACCGCAGGCACGCAATGCAAGGCTAGACCGGCGGTCAGCCGTGACTCAAAAAGGTTTTTTCATCATGGAGAGAAGTCCTCCCATACGATCCATCTGCCGCAGCATCGCCGTGCTGCAGGCCATCAACCGCGCCGGCTCACTGACGCTGCAGGAAATCTCGCGCAACGCCGACATCCCCTACCCCACCGCTTTTCGCATCATCCAGACCCTGGTTCACGAAGGCCTGGTCGAATGCGAACCGCATCGCAAGCGCTACCGGGCCACGGCGCTCACCCAGTCGCTGTCGCTGGGCTTCCGGGACAGCGGCAAGCTGGTCGAGCATTCGCACTCGCCCATCGTCGCCATGACCAAAAAAATCGGCTGGCCCATGTCACTGACAACGCGCGCCGGACAGACCATGATGGTCCGGGATTCGACACACCTGCTGACCTCGCTGACGTTCAACAACTACTACCCGGGTTACACCCTGCCCATCCTGGGCTGCTCTTCGGGCCATGTGTACCTGGCCTACTGTGAAGATGAGGAGCGCACCAGCATCCTCAACGGCATCAAGACCCTGGGGGACGAGTCGCCCATGCTCAAGCTTTTCGAGTCGGGCGACATCCGGGCCCAGATCCGCGAGAACGGCTACGCCACGACCGACCGCAACCGCAACAATGCCAACCCGGGCAAAACATCATCCATTGCCGTCCCCGTGTTCGAAAACGGTCACATTGCGGGCGCCCTGACCCTGATCTTTTTCTCGTCAGCCATGACACCCGCGGAGGCGGTGACACGCTACATGGACGAGCTCAAGGAAACCGCCCGCAAGATAGGCGTCGCAGTCAGCGATCCGGATTTCGATCCGGACGCCGTCCAGTCCGAAGAAACCCATGAGCCTGAACTGCAGGCCGAAGCCATCGCCTGAGCGGCAAGCTTGAATGCCGGGCGGGGCAGCACCTGCCCCACCGACACCTTCACTTCAGCTGGCCGGGCATGTGGCTTTCATGGTTTTCAAGATACCAGGCCGCCAGCTCTTCCCGCTTGGGCCACCAGACGCCTTTGGTGCCTTTCACATGTTCGATAAATTCACGCAGCGCGCGAATGCGGTGTGCACGGCCTGACACGTGAGGATGCAGGCCGACATTCATCAGGCGGCCACTTTTGGCACCCTCTGCATGCAGCACGTCAAACTCTTCAATCAGCGCATCACGGAACTCGTCCGTCGTGTAGTTTTTGCGCGTGATGAAGGTGAAGTCGTTGATTTCATTGGAGTAAGGCGTCGAGACGATGGGGCCGTGCGGGGTCTTCAGCAAATACGGCTGGTCGTCGTTCATGATGTCGCAGTAAAACGTGCAGCCGTACTCCGCCAGAATGTCCGCCGTCTGGGTGGTGCCGCGCAGGCTGGACGACAGCCAGCCTTTTGACTTCCGCCCGGTGAATTTTTCAAACTGCGCCAGAGAGCGCAGCACGATGTCGCGCTCCTTGGCGGGGTCCTTTGCAAAGTCCGACAGGAGTTCGCCCTGTTCCCAGTTGTGGCACAGCAATTCCCAGCCGCGCTCCAGCACGGCATCGGTCATGGCTTTTCGGCGCTCAAAAGTGACGGCATTGGTCGTGCACGAGGCAGCAACGCCCATCTCGTCAAACAACTCGATCAAACGCCAGATGCCGACGCGCTGGCCGTATTCGCGCCAGGTGTAGTTCGGGAAGTCGGCCGTGTCGCCCGGCAAAACGTCCGGCAGGATGGGAGGCCCACCGGCGTAATACGGCTTGGTGGTCGGCTTGGTCATGTCCCAAGTTTCGAGGTTGAAGGTCAGGATCAGGGCGAGCTGCGCGCCGCCTGGAAACTTCAACGGCTGGCGTTGGGAAATGGGGATGTAGTTGTAGTCCATGTTGTTCAATGATCCAGAAGTAGTGACCCAAAGTTTTCGAATTTGTCGTTCATGCCCATGCTGCGCAGCGCGTGCCAGTAGGTCGCCGTGTTGATGGCAATGACCGGTTTTTCAAGCCAGAACTCGGCGATGCCGGCAATGCGTGAGAAGGCCAGGTTGGTGCCGCACTGCACGATGGCGTCGGCGCCTTCGCTGAGCTCTTGCACCGCCCGCTTCAGGGTCCGCGGTGTTTCGTGCGCGATCAGCATGGGCGAAGGCGATTTCAGGCCCTTGATCTGGGTGACCTCGTAACCCAGGTCGGTGAAAAACTTGTGCACCTGCGTGTCGCCCACCGGCATGTAGGGCGTGAGGATGCCGATCTTTTTGATGCCGCCGTAAGCCTTGAGGGCGGCGTCCACGGCCGTCGAGCCCATGATGACCGGCAGGCCGCGCGTGCGCTCCAGCATCTTTTTGTGCAGGCGGTCCGCGCCGTCGGCGCCATCCCAGAAGGTCTCGGCCGACATGCCCATGATGAGGCAGCCCGGCGACATGGTCATGGCCACATCTACGGAATCGATCGTGGCCGCCCGGATGTTGTTGAGCATGACCATGAAGGAGGCATCGTCCGTCACCGTGGTGTCGGGAATTGCAATGCGGCTGAAATGGTTGGTCACGCCCATGGGGCGCATGCTTTCGTATTCCGGCTGCACGCTGGTGTTGGTGGACGGTGCAACCACCGCGAACTTCATGCGCCAGCCCAAAGAATCGGTCATAAGTTTTCCCCTTTGCTGGCAGCCATGATGAAGCGCGTGCTGCGCTGTTGGCAAGCCGAATTCTGAAAATATTCGAGGGATGAACAAATGCGATGGGGGCGGGTTTGCCACCCTTCGGCTCTCGCACAGCGAACAAGACTGTGCTTCGTTGTAGCCAAGGCCGGATCGACCGTTTAACGTTTGCCCAGAGCCCACACAGACGACAACACGACAGAAAGACTCAACCCACATGGAACACTACCAGGTCATCATTGCAGGCGCCGGCCCGGTCGGCACCGTGGCCGCCTATCGCCTTGCTGAGCGCGGCATCAAGGTCCTGCTGCTGGAAAGCGAATCCGGCGTCAAGGAGGACATGCGCGCCTCCACCTTCCACGCCAGCACCCTGGAGATGATGGAAGAACTGGGCGTTCTGGACGACCTTCTGGCGCAGGGGCTCAAGGCCCCGGTGTACCAGTACCTCAATCGCCAGACCGGCAAGGCCCTGACGTTCGACCTCTCAGAAGTGGCAGACGTGCTGAAACACCCCTACCGCCTGCAGTGCGAACAGTTCAAGCTGGCCCGGTTGCTGTACAAAAAACTGGCCGACCACCCCAACGCCACCGTGCTGTATTCGCACCGCGTTGTCTACCTCGAGCAGGACGACAAGGGCGTTACCGTGCACGCCGAGAACCCTTTCGAGATTGCACACTTCCGGGCCGACTACCTCATGGCCGCCGATGGCGCGAGCTCCCTGGTGCGCAAGTGGCTGGACGTGAAGTTCGAGGGCTTCACGTACCCGGAGAAGTTTCTCACGCTGTCGACCGAATGGCCGCTTGAAAACCATTTCGACAAGCTGCCCTACGTGAGTTACGTGGCCGACCCCACCGAATGGTGTGTGCTGCTTCGCGTTCCGACGCTGTGGCGAGTGCTGGTGCCCGCCACCGAAAGCCAGAGCGATGCCTACCTGCTGTCGGACGAGAAGAAAAACCTCATCTTCCAGGGCCTGATCGGGCATGGCGAGGAAGTCAAGACCCAACACCGCACCATTTACCGGGTTCACCAGCGGGTCGCCACCACTTACCGCGTCAAGCGGGTGCTGCTGGTCGGCGACGCCGCCCACCTCAACAACCCGCTGGGCGGCCTGGGCATGAACTCCGGCATCCACGATGTCTGGAACCTGACCGACAAACTGCTGGAGATCTTCCAGCGAGGCGGCGATGCCGATGCACTGCTGGACCTCTATGACCGCCAGCGGCGCACCATCATGAATGAATTTGTGCAGACGCAGACCATCAAGAACAAAAAAGCCCTGGAAACCCCGGCCGAAGACCGGCAATCGCAGGCCCAGGGCGAGATGGAGCGCATTCTGGCTGACAAGGCGCTGCGCCGCGATTACATGCTGGAGCAGTCCATGCACAACAGCCTGAAGCGGGCGGCGGCTATTTCCTGACCACTTTCAGCGCGCCGGCGCAATACAAAATTCGCAGGGCGAACACTTCCAATTCAGCGGCCCGGAAAACGGTGTTTTCAGAGGGGCCGGGGTTAGTATTTATTCAGGCTCACGCCCCTGTGCGACAGATGTTCTTTGACGGATTTTTTTGCAAGCCGCGCCTCAACCCATGACCTTACCTAACTGGAGTTCGCCATGACATTCAAATTTCTCAAAACCCTGCTGGCCTCATCGGCCATGCTGATCGCCGGGGTCACAAGCTCCGCGTTCGCCCAACAGGGCGTGACGGCACAGGAAATCACGATCGGTGCGATCGGGCCTCTCACCGGCAGCACCGCCTTCATCGGCGCACCGTCCCGCGACGGCATGCTGATGGCCGTGGACACCATCAACAAGCGCGGCGGCATCAATGGCCGCAAAATCAAGCTGGTGTTTGAGCACGCCTTCTCACCTGCAGAAAACGTGGCAGCCGCCAAAAAACTGGTCGAGCAGGACAAGGTCTTTGCCCTGGTTCTGGCTTCCGGCTCCACGGGCGCAGCTGCTGCGGCCGACTATGTCCGCAGTGCGGGCGTTCCCACCTACAACCTGTTCGGCTCCACCCCGGTCATCCGGGAACCATTCGCTGCCAACGTATTTCATGGGGCGGTGGCCAGCACTGAAGTCACCGCCGGCTCACTGGTCGCGCAACTGGCCCGGCCTGGCGAAAAGAAACCGCAGCGTGTTGGCGTGCTGGCTGGCAGCTATGCCTACCCACAGGCCAACCTCGCGGTTCTCAAACCCCTGCTCGACAAACAGGGCGTGGCGCTGACGCTGGAAACCTTTGACCAGAATGCCAAGGACTTCACCGCGCAGCTGGTGAACTTCAGCCGCAACAAGGTCGATGCGATCGTCGTGCTGGGCAGCTTTACCGAAGCCGGTTTTGCCATCAAGCAGGCGCCGCAGGTAGGCCTGGTCAATGTGCGCTGGGTGCTGGACGGCTCTGCCGTGAACAACGCCATCATCCCCATCATTGGCAATGCCGACGGCATTCGCGGTTACTTCAACGCGCCCTACTACCCCGGCCAGGCCGCCAAGCCGATGGAAGATTTCGAAGCCCTGTGGAAGACCACCTACGGCACACCGCCACAAGGCCGCCCCAACCTGTTTGACATCGTCGGTTACGGCTCCACCTTTGTCCTCGCACAAGCTATCCAGGCGGCTGGCAATGACCTGACCTGGAAGGGCCTGATCGGCAAGTGGGACACCCTGAAGGGCGCAGCACCTTCCAAAATGGGCGGCTTCGACGTTATCTACCCCGAAACCTTCACGCCAAAAGACCACCAGGGCAACAAGCTGCTGGGCTCTACCGAAGTCGTCAAGAACAAGTGGGTGGTGGTGAAGTAAATGCGACAGGACCCGATACCGAAAGCCACAACCGCCATGGACGCCATAAAAGGCAGGTGCCATGACTGAATTTGCACTCATCATCCTTGGCGGCTTGAAGTTCGGGTCCATCTACGCCCTGGCCGCACTCGGCCTGGTGGTCATTCACAAGGCCACACGCACAGTGAATTTTGCGCACGGTGCCTTCGTACTGCTCGGTGCCTTCGGCGCCTTCTACATACAGGTCGACAAAGGCTGGCCGGCCTGGGTGGCCTATTTGCTGGTGCCCATCGCCGTTGGCATTTTTTCATCGACGATCGAAGTGGTCATCCTGCGGCCGCTACGTCGTGCAGACCTCTTCACCGTCGTGATCGCCACCGTGTTTCTCGGCGTGGTCATCTCGGAAGGTTTCCGGCTGACCTACAAGGCCGAGATCCTGGCCGTGCCGTCGACGTTCGCCGGCGCGCCCTTCTTCATCGGCCCGGTCATCCTGACGCAGGACGCACTGTGGACCATTTGCGGCGCCATTGTCGTGAGCGCGGCGTGCATTGCCATTTTTCGCTATGCCAAAGCGGCGCGCGGCATGCGGGCCATGGCCGCCAACTACCGCGGCGCCCAGCTCTGCGGCTTTTCCGTGGACCGCACCTACGCACTGGCCTGGTTCTTTGGCGGCGCCATTGCAGGCATCGCGGGTGTGTTTGCCGCGCCGGCCAAGGGCGTGTCGCCAGAACTCTCCATCATCGTCATCGCATCGGCCTTCGTCGCTGCCGTGATTGGCGGCTTCGACAGCCTCAAGGGCGCCATCTACGGCGGATTGCTGCTCGGCCTCATCGAAACACTGGCTGCGGCCTACGGCTCCAGCGCCCTGAAGAGCGCCATCAGCTTCCTGGTGCTGTTTGCCGTCATGCTTTTCCGGCCTGAAGGCCTTTTCCCCGAAGCAAAGAAACGACATGTCTGAGGACAGCATCACCGTCACGGGCCAGACGCCCAACAGCTCCGCAAACGGGTCGACCCGGCACGACGCAAAACCCGGCACGGCACTTGGTGCCCAGTGGTTCAAGTGGTTTGCACCATCACTTTGCGTGATGGCCGTGTTCCTGATCGCCACACAAATCGGCACCTATCCGCAGTACGTGGCGACCCTGCTGGTCGTGTCGATTCTCACAGGCACAGCCCTCACGGTGCTGGTTGGGTTTGCGCGCTGCATCACGCTGGCCACGGGTGCCATGCTGGCACTCGGTGCCTATGGCTCGACCGTCCTGGTCACCAAATTTGGCCTGCCCTTCATCCCTGCCCTGCTCTTGGGTGCCGTTCTGGGCGGTGTCGGCGGTTTCATCCTGGGCTTGCCAGCCGTGCGTTTTCGCGGGCACAACCTGGCCATGGTCACGCTGGTGTTCCAGTCGGTGGTCATCATCGGCATTCGTGAATGGAAGTCCATGACCGAAGGCGCTGCCGGCCTGCAGGTACCCATGGTCACGATTGCGGGCGTCTCCCTCAAAAGCGACATCGACTACCTGGCCTTCGCGGCGCTTGTGTCGGCCCTCGTGCTATTGATACCGATAGGCCTGCTGATTGGCCGCTTCGGCAGAAACCTCAAGGCCATCGCCGGCAATGAAGTCGCCGCCGAAGCCTTTGGCATCTCGATTGCCCAGCACCTGATCGCTGCCTTTGTCATCAGTTCGGCGGTGCTCGCGATCGCAGGTGGTCTGCAGGCACCACGCTCACGCATCATCGACCCCGACAGTTACGGCATCCTCGCCTCCATTGCCACGCTGGCCTACCCCATCGTCGGCGGCATGAGCAGCGTCTGGGGTGGCCTGCTGGGCGGCACGACCCTGCGCCTGCTGCCTGAACTGCTCAGGCCTGTGGCCGACTACCAGGAACTGCTGTTTGCCGGTCTGGTGCTGCTGACCGTGCTGTTCTTTCCCGGCGGTATCGCCGGCCAGCTGGCCAAACTGCACAAGACCAAAACCTCCGCGGCGAAGACCGGCCAGCCAGACAACATACAGGTCAAGGCAGAGGCCACATCGATTCCGTCCAAACCCATTCCGGTTCCGGCCAATAACTCCGCGCTTTTGCAGGTCGTCAATGTCACCAAGTGCTTTGATGCCCTGCGTGCCGTGGACAACCTCACGCTGTCGGTCCGGCCGGGCGAAATTTTGGGTCTGATGGGCCCCAACGGCGCCGGCAAAACCACGCTGTTCAATATGTTGTCCGGCTTCACGAAACCGGACACCGGCAGCATCAGCGCCTTCGGCCTGTCGCTTGAAAAAGAAGGCGCCACCAGCCGCATGTCGCACGGCATCACGCGTACCTTCCAGCACGTGGCCGTCTTCCGCGATTTGAGCTGTTATGACAATGTGGCGATAGGCCTGGGTGGCAACAGCATTCTTCGCGTGCTGGGCGGCAGTTTTACGGACCTGACTGCGCGCGCGGCCGGCGAATCGGCCAGGAAAAAAATCATGGCGGCCCTCGAAGGTGTCGGCCTCGCCGGCCAGAGCCAGGTGATGGCCGGCCAGCTCTCGCTGGGCGACCAGCGCAGGCTTGAGATCGCGCGCGCCATCGTCTCGGGCCCCAAGCTGCTGCTGCTCGACGAGCCGGTGTCCGGCGTCAGCGAGGAAGAAATCCACCGCATCGGTGAGCTGCTGAAAAAAATCAACCGCGAAACCGGCATGGCCATGCTGCTGATCGAACACAACATCGGCTTTCTGGCGCAGATGAGCAGCCGGATTTTTGTCATGGCGGCAGGTGCGGCCATCACGGAAGGCACACCTGAGCAGGTGATGGCCAACGAGTCCGTGCAACAGCTTTATTTCGGGAAAGCAGCCGATGCTTGAAGTCAGCAATTTAAGCGCCGGTTACGGCTCGGTCATGGCAGCGCAACGCCTGTCGCTGCGGGTCGACACCGGTGAGGCTGTGGCGATTCTCGGTGCCAACGGCGCGGGTAAAACCACCGCCGTCGAAGCCATCGCGGGGCTCATCTCCAAAACCGGCGGCAGCGTCATGTTTGACGGCCAGGACATCAGCAAACTCAAGGCCGGTGCGATTGCCAAAGCCGGCCTGTCGCTGGTGCCGCAGTGGCGCGAGTTGTTTCCCACGTTCAGCGTGCAGGAAACCCTGGAAATCGGCGCGAATGCTGCCGGTGACCGCAAGCCACCGGAGCTGGAAGAGATCTTCACCTTGTTTCCCAAACTGAAAGAGCGCCGGACCCAACTGGCGTCGTCCCTCTCGGGCGGTGAACAGCAAATGCTGACCATCGGCCGCTCGCTGATGGCCTCGCCCAAAATGATTATTTTTGATGAACCCTCTGCCGGTCTCGCGCTGGGCATCGTCAAGACCATGGTCGCGTCCATCAAGACGATCCAGGCGCGGGGCGTGTCGGTTTTGCTGGTCGAGCAAAACCTCGACATCGCGCATTCGATCGCCTCGCGCGCCATCGTCATGTCGGCCGGCCGCGTTGCCTGGACGGGCCTGATGGAAGAAGCCAAACAATCTGAAGCCGTCCGGGAGGCCTTCTTTTCCTGACGTCGCACACCCATGCGATGCTGCAATTTATAACTTTTAATATATCAATAGAACAGTAAATATCATTGGACGGTTAATTAAGCTCTCCTTACCATCAGGGCAGAAAACAGCAGCCAGGCTTTCGAAAAGCCTCCCGGCTGCGTTGAGAAGCTCATCTGGAGACAAAAATGCAGACCAACCGTCGCACATTCAATCTGGCAGCCCTGTTTGCGCCTGCCGTCCTGCTGGCAGGCACGTCCAGCGTATTCGGCCAGACGCCGATCGCACCTGGCCCCATCCGTTTCATCGTCCCTTACAGCCCGGGCTCCGGTTCTGACACCATTGGCCGCACAGCGGGCCTGAAACTCGGCGAGCGCCTGGACCGGCCCACAGTGGTTGACAACCGCCCCGGGGCCTCAGGCATGCTGGGCACCGAAGCCGTCGTACGTGCGCCTGCCAACGGCTCCACCCTGTTGATCACCGCCAGCACCATCGTGATCAACCGTGCGCTCTACCCCAAGGCGAGTTTTGACCCGCTGAAAGACCTCACGCCCATCGTCTCTGCGGGCTCGACCCAGTTCCTGCTGGTCGCGAGTACGCAATCCGGTTTCAAAACCATGGCGGACATGTTGCAGGCCGTGCGCAAGTCCCCCGGCAAGATCAATTACGGCTCGCCCGGCGTCGGCACCGTGCACCACCTGGCCATGGAGCTGTTCAAGATCAGGACCAAAACCAGCGTTTACCACGTGCCTTACAGCGGTGCAGGCGCCGCCGTCACGGGGCTTCTGGGCGGACAGGTCGAGGTGATGTTCCTGCCGCTCACCTTTGCGATGCCCCACGTCAAAAGCGGCAAGCTGATTGCATTGGCCATCGGCAGCGACAAACGCCACCCCAGCGCCCCGGATGTCCCCACGCTGACACAGGCTGGGGTCAAGGACACGAATGTCTCATCCTGGTACGGCATATACGGGCCACCCGGCATGGCGCCGGACCTGGTCGCCAAACTAAACACCGAATTCAGGGAAATACTTTCTACCGACGACATGCGACAGAAATTTTTCGCACAGGGCATAGACATCGACAGCAGCACGCCGGCCGAGCTGAAAACACTGGCCGAGAAAGACGCTGCGCGCTGGGCCGACGTGATCAAGCAGCAACGCATCACCGCTGAATAAACAGCATTCGCGAACAACCCACAGGACTGACAACATGGCAACGCCTCCCATCACGATCGACATCTTCAACCACGTCATGCCTCCGCCCTACCTGGAGGAGATGAAAAAGCGCAGCAACGAACCGGGCATGATCAAGCGCATGAACAGCCTGCCCATGCTCTGGGATTTCGAAGCCCGCGCACGCATGCTCGACCAGTTCCCCGGCGTGAAGCAGGTGTTGACGCTCTCCGCGCCCTCGCCTGAAATGCTGGCAGGACCAGACGAGTCGCCCGAACTGGCACGCATCGCCAACGACGGCATGGCCGAGGCCTGCGCCAAATGGCCGGATAAATACATTGCCTTCGTCGCCAGCCTGCCGATGAACAACCCCGACGCCGCAATCGTCGAAATGGACAGGGCCATTGGTGAACTGGGCGCGAAAGGCGCGCAGATCCTGACCAACGTGAATGGCCGTTCACTGGACGCGCCGGAATTCTTCCCGGTGTTCGAGCGCATGGCCAACCACTACAAGTTGCCCATCTGGATGCATCCGCACCGTCCGGCAACCCACGCCGACTACAGCGACGAGGAAAAATCCAGGTACGAGATCTGGCAGGTGCTGGGCTGGCCGTTCGAGAGCAGCGTGGCGATGTCGCGCATGGTCTTTTCGGGCCTCTTCGACAAACTGCCGGAACTCAAGGTCATCACCCATCATTGCGGCGGCATGCTGCCTTATTTCAGCGGCCGCGCAGAAACGCTCTGGGCGCAGCTGGGCTCACGCAGCGCTGACGGCAGTGAAGCCGATGTGCTGAAGAACCTGAAGAAAAAGCCCATCGAATACTTCAAGATGTTTTATGGCGACACCGTGCTGGGCGGCTCCACCGCCGCACTCAAGTGCGGCCTGGACTTTTTCGGCGCCGACCACGTGGTGTTTGCCAGCGATTGCCCCTTCGACCCGGAAGGCGGCCCCATGTTCATCCGCGAGGGGCTGCGCTCCATCCAGGAAGCAGGCCTGTCCGACGCCGACTACCAGAAGGTATGCTGCGGCAATGCGTTTTCATTGATGCGGCTGCTCGACAAGCAGCCGGCGTAAGACCTGCGGGGTACCCAGCATGACCATTGATTTGCAGAACGCCGTCACAGACGCCCGCAGCAGCCTGAAAAGGCCAGGCGAGAACATCGGTGCTGCCGCATCGACCTCGCCGCGTTTTGAACTGTTCAACGCGCCGAATTCGATCTGCTCGCAAAAAGTCCGCACGGTGCTGGCCCATCACCAGATTCCGTACCGCTCACAGCATGTGGACATTTTCGAGGGCGAAACCTATCTGCCGGCCTATGTCCGGCTGCGCATGGCCGGTTGTGAAGCGCTGGGCGGCGGGCTGGTCAATGCCCATACCGGCAGCACATCCGTCACCGCAGGCGGATGTGACCCCGCAGTGGTGCCGATGCTGGTCGACTGGGAAACCGGTCAGGTGATGGTCGATTCAAAACGCATCTGTTTTTACCTGGACGGGGTGGCCGGACAAGACGCGCGATTGCGCCCTGCAGGCCTGGAAAAACAGGTCGACGCCCAACTCGACGTCGTCGACAACCTGCCCAACTACCAGATGCTCGCGGGAAAACCGCCCGGTGAAGACCACCGGCCCGAATCACGGCGCAAAAGCAACGGCGTCGGTTTTGCCATGGGCAAGGTCGAGCGTTGCAACCGCTACCTGGCAGAGTTCAGCAACGATGCCGACCTGGTCAAGGCCTACTCGGCCAAGCGCGCCAAGGAACTGAACGCCGCAGAGCAGCTGTTCACGCCCGAGGCGATGCAGGCGGCCTACGACAAGGCCGAAGCCGGCTGCGCGAGCCTCGAAAACGCCCTCAGCGCCGGCGACACGCCTTGGCTCCTGGGTGAAAAGGTCACGATGGCCGATCTGTACTGGGCCATCGAATTGCTGCGCATGAAAAACATGGCGGTCGAGTCTTTTTGGGCCAATGGCGCCAAACCGTCGGTGGCAGCCTTTGTCGAAAAGGCGGAATCCATTCCGGCGATTCGCAGCGCCATCGTCGAATGGCCCGGCGCTTTGTATTGAGGCTGCGAGAAGGGCCTAATTTCAGGCTATAATATTTGACTTGTCGGAGTGTGGCGCAGTCTGGTAGCGCACCTGGTTTGGGACCAGGGGGTCCAAGGTTCGAATCCTTGTACTCCGACCAAAAAACACCCAAAAAAGCTCACTTTCGTGGGCTTTTTTCGCATCTGCGTATACATTCGCCTGTAGATTTCATTTCAGGCTTTTCTGCCCGTAGCTCAGTTGGATAGAGCATCAGCCTTCTAAGCTGAGGGTCGGGGGTTCGATCCCCTCCGGGCAGACCATGTTTTAGAGCGGGTCAACCAATGCTGACTTTTGTACGCAGAGCCATCTTCATCACTTGGTGGCTGATCGTAGCGCTCATCCCCTTCTATCTGTTTCTGCAGTCTCGATCGCTCACTGACCGCTGTCCGCCCACTGGCGACTGCTACAACTTTGAGACTTTGGTGAAAAGAAGCCTACTCTGGCATGGGCAAGCTGCGGCCCTTCTCCTTTGGCCACCCTGCGCTTGGCATCTCGGGCTTGGGTTAGTCGTACGACGGTTCCGGCAGCGCAAGGCGAACTAGCCCCTCGGCGATCCAGCTCTCCAATTTGCTGTGGGCGGCAAGCGGCAGCAGCTGGCGTGGCTTTTGGTTGACTGCGGCAAAAGCGTTTAGCGCAGACTGCAGTGCCAAGGTCCCAACGAAAGCATCGCCACCCTGTTCTGTCCGATAGCACTTTTCCTTGTTGCGGAGTAGCATGTTCCGGCAGTGCCCTGAGCCCTGCCACTGACAACTACGGAGACAACAACGCCATGAAGAAGACCCTGAACAGCCCGGCAATCCATCACTGCGACTTTCCGCCGGCCGACGACGCCCTTCTGCCCTGCGACTGCGCGCCCGCCAGCGGTGCCTGGGGCTCGCGCAGAAGTTTTGTACAGATGCTGGGCGCTGCCGCCGGACTTGGCGCGCTGGGTGCGGGCCTGACGGCCTGTACGACGCCCGCTGCCATGGCCAGCACCGGCATCATCGACACGCACCACCACTTCTACCCACCCGAATACCAGAAGGCCTGGCTGGACTGGGAAGCCGAGCGCAAGATTCCGCACTTCCCGCAGCAGGTGGGCTGGTCTGTGCAAAAAGCCGTCGCAGACATGGACAAGGCGGGCGTCAAAACCGCCATGTTGTCGCTGGCTTCCACGCCCGGCGTCTGGTTCGACAAGGGCCCGGCAGCGGCCGCGGCAATTGCGCGAAGCTGCAACGAATTCGGCGCAAAAATGGTTCGCGACTACCCGGGCCGGTTCGGCCTGCTCGCCACGCTGCCCATGACGGACGCCGCAGCCACGCTGCAGGAAATCGCCTATGTGTTCGACGTGCTGAAGGCCGACGGCGTGGGCCTGCAAACCAACTACGGCGCCGTCTGGCCCGGCAACCCCCAGTTCAACCCGGTGTGGGAAGAGCTCAACCGGCGCAAGGCGCTGGTGTACTTTCACCCGCTGGTCGCCTCCTGCTGCGACCGTCTCAGCGTGGGCACCTTCCCCGCCGTCATCGAGGTGCCGCACGACACCACCCGCGCCATCACCAGCCTGCTGCTCTCGGGCGCGTTCGTGCGCAACCGCGACATCAAATGGCTGTTCAGCCACGCGGGCGGCAACCTGCCCATGATGGCCGGGCGCATGGCGTACTTTTTCAACAACCGCCCGGATGCCAAAACGCTGGCGCCGGACGGCTTTGCAGCGGAATTCCGCCGCCTCTATTACGACACCGCGAACGCGACCGATCCCGCACCGATGGCCGCGCTGCTCAAGCTCGTGCCGTCCACGCAGGTGGTGTACGGCTCCGACTATCCTTACGTGCCCATGGACACCCAGATCACGGCGCTTCGGCAGCTGGGGCTGGACGAGGCCACGGTCAGGGGCATCGAAAGCGGCAACGCGCGTGCCCTGCTGCCGCGCCTGCCCGCCTGAGCGGAAACCGGCATGGCTGTCCGCATCGTCAGGCTGGGAACAGCCCGCGCCGCTGACGAAGGCCTGCGCATCGGCACCGTGCGCCGGCCGCCGCGGGGCGTGCCCAAAACCGAATTCGCCTCACAGGACTGGTATGACGTCTGGTACCCCAACCTCGCGCCCAGCGCAGCACTGATGCAATTGGGCCAGGCGGCTGAATCCGACAAGGACTGGGCCGCCTTCGGTAAAAAGTACAAGGCGGAGATGAGCGCGCCGGACGCCAGCCGCAACCTCGATGTGCTGGCAGCGCTGTCAAAACAGACAAACTTCGCCGTCGGCTGTTATTGCGAGAACGAAGGCCGCTGCCATCGCTCGCTGCTCAGGGACCTGCTGAAAGAACGCGGCGCGCATATCGTTTGAAGCGCGATGGCTGTCGGGAATCCATTTAAAGGAAATGTAAAGTCAACTTTACGTTTTGACCAATTTTGGCGCTTCCAGGCCGCTTTTCTGCCGGTTTTGAGGCTAGAAAAGCCGATTTTTGACGGCCAAATCGGCCTCCAGACCAATAGAGACGAGCGTGAGCAGCTATTAAATAAATAGCAACTCACGCTTGGCGCGCGTCCGGCTGCTAACCTTACAGCTTGACGTACTCGTACTCGACCGGGTTGGCGTTGATGCCGCGATCCGGCGGTGCAATCCAGGCAGCCATCTTTCCGGGCTCGGTCACGCGCTGCATCAGGCTCTTCACAAAGCTGATGTCTTCGGGTGTCGGCAGCCACTGGTCTTTTTTCGCTTCAAAATCGGCCGCGCTGATCGGGTTGCCCTGCGGGTCGGTGTGCGCACCTGACCAGGCACCCACCTCGCGGCGGAAACGGGTCGATGGCAATGCAAACTCGAAGTCCACGCCGGCGCGCTTGATGCCCATGTTCCAGCGGGTCAGGCCGACGTTGCAGTCCTTGACGTACTCGGTACGGGTGATTTCGTTCATGCCGTTGCGGGTGGAGATGGTTTCGGTTTTCATGCCGCCCTTGCCGTCCGGCACCTGGATGCTCATTTCGCTTTCCAGCTCGACGTGGTCAGCAAACTTGGCCTCGTCCGGCCGGCCCTTGATGCCGTTGGCGAAGTAGTTGGCGGCATTGCTCGATGCCTCGGAGCCGAACAGGTCCAGCGACGAGGTGAACCAGAAGTTCATGAATTTCTGGATGGTGGGCAGATCAATCACGCCGGCCTTGCGCAGTGTCGCCGGGTCATGTGAGTCGAGCTCTTTCATGACTTCAAGCGTGCGTTTGATGACGCGGCCGATGCCGGTCTCGCCGACGAACATGTGGTGCGCTTCTTCGGTCAGCATGAAGCGCGTGGTGCGCGCCAGCGGGTCGAACGCGCTTTCGGCAAACGACTTGAGCTGGAACTTGCCGTCACGGTCGGTGAAGTACGTGAACATGAAAAAGCTCAGCCAGTTGTCCATGGGCTCGTTGAAGGTGCCCAGGATGCGCGGCTTGTCGGTGTCGCCGCTGTGGCGCATGAGCAGTTCTTCAGCCTCTTCGCGGCCGTCACGGCCGAAGTGCGCATGCAGCAGGTAGACCATGGCCCACAGGTGGCGGCCTTCCTCGACGTTCACCTGGAACAGGTTGCGCAGGTCGTAGAGCGAAGGTGCGGTGTGGCCCAGCAGGCGCTGCTGCTCGACGGATGCAGGCTCGGTGTCGCCCTGGGTGACGATGAGGCGGCGGAAGGTGGAGCGGTACTCGCCGGGTACTTCTTGCCAGACGTCCTGGCCCATGTGGTCGCCAAAGCCGATCTTGCGGCCCTGCTCCTGGTCGGCCAGGAAGATGCCCCAGCGGTAGTCGGGCATGGGGGTGTAGCCGTAGCTGGCCCAGCCGGACGCATCTACCCCAACGGCGGTGCGCAAGTAAACCTCTTTGGCCTTGAAGTCGCTGGGTCCCATCTCGTCCCACCAGTTCAGGAAGGCCGGTTGCCAGTGCTCCAGTGCACGCTGGAGCTGGCGGTTCTCGCCGAGGTGGACGTTGTTGGGGATGAGGGCTTGCAGGTCGATAGAGCTCATGATTTAAATCCTTTTCCAGTCGAATTTCGCTTTTTTACCGGTACCGAAGAGCTTCAGTGCGCCGTCTTCACCCACCGCATTCGGGCGAATGAAAATCCAGTTCTGCCACGCAGACAGGCGGCCGAAGACACGCGTCTCCATGGTCTCCTTGCCGGGGAAGCGCAGCGAGGCTTCCATGCCGGTCATGGCATCGGGTGACATGGATGCACGCTCTTCCAGCATGATGCGGATCTCGTCTTCCCAGTCGATGTCGTCCGGGGTCAGCGTCACCAGGCCCAGCGCCAGCGCCTGGTCGGCGCGCAGGCTGCTGTCGCCCAGGTTCTTCAGCTGCGTGATCGTTGTCTCGTCTTCGCAGAAGCGTGTCTGCAGGCGGGTCAGGCCATTGACGGCCGGGAACCAGCCGAAGTTGGCCGCCGTCAGTTGCAGGGCTGGCGCAGCATCGGGTGAGTCAGGCAGGTCCAGCATGTAGATGCGGTCGCAGGCCAGGGCGAGTTCATAAAAGGTGCCGGCAAAACACGAACCCGAATCGACCAGCGCAATCAGCGAGCGGCTGGTGACGTCCAGGCGGGCGAGCGTGCGGCGCAGTGCGCCCGTGGTTTCCTTCACCAGCCAGTGGTCCTTCAGGTTGGCGAGGACCTGGTCCATCTTGACGACCAGGCCTGCGTCGCCCGAGGTCTTGATGACCCAGGTGCCGGTTTCGAGTTCGTTCGTGCGCAGGTTGAGGATGGCGTCGTCCAGTTCGCGCTGCAGTTTCAGCGGGTACCAGTTCGCGCCTGCAGCCTCAATGGCTTCTGGCGTCGATTCAATCGCAGCGGCTGGTGCCTTCACGGTGATGGTGGCGATGCGGCTGGCGCGGTCGACCTGCGCATCGACGACGCTGTAGTGATAACCGGTTGCGTCGATCAGCGGCTTGAGCGCTGTCAGTTCAATGCCTTTGGCCGCGGTGCCGCGCGTGGATTGCGCACGCAGCGCGTCGATTTCGGTGGCGAGCAAGGCGCCGAATTGCTGAGGCTTGGCATGTGCGTCGATCAGCTTCCAGTCTTTGGCGCGGTCGGCGCGCACGCCTTCAGACGTGGTGCAGAAAATATCGGCGAGGTCGCGGCGCACCTTGCGTTTGTCGGTCACGCGCGTCAGGCCGCCGGTGCCGGGCAACACGCCAAGCAAAGGCACTTCAGGCAGGCTGACGGTGGAGGAGCGGTCATCGACCATGATGATGCGGTCGCAGGCCAGCGCCAGCTCATAACCACCGCCGGCACAGGCACCGGTCACAGAGGCGATCGCCTTCAGGCCGTCGTGGCGCGAAGAGTCTTCCAAACCGTTGCGGGTTTCATTCGTGAACTTGCAGAAGTTGACCTTCCAGCCGTGGGTCGACAGGCCCAGCATGTAGATGTTGGCGCCCGAGCACCAGATCTTTTCCTTGCCGGACTCGAACACCACCACCTTGACGGCCGGGTGCTCAAAACGGATACGGTTGATGGCATCGTGCAGTTCGATGTCGACGCCCAGGTCATAGCTGTTGAGCTTGAGCTTGTAGCCGGGCTTGATGCCGCCGTCTTCATTGATGTCGAGCTTGAGGCGAGCCACATCGCTCTCCACGCCCTCGCCCACGGTAAGCGTCCAGTGCTGGTATTTGGTAGGGTGCGTGGCGAAACTCACCATCTCGCGCTCCTGGCCCTCTATGGTTTGTTTGAACAACAGCGGTTCTGTCATGGCATTCATGGTGTCTCCTTCGATGGGGTGGGTGCGGGAACGGCTCTTTTAAGGTCCGTCAAACTTTGCTTCAGGGTGCGCGCGGCGGTGTCGACCACCGCATCTGCGCGTGCGTACAGGGCTTCACGGCTGGCGAGGATGCGGCGCAGATCTTCCATCGCCTCGCTGGTCGCGCCTTTGGTCGTGGTGAAGGGCCGCATGTCGCCCTGCGCCACCACGCGGGACATGTGCTCTTCCGGGCTGGCCTTGAGCCAGACGCAATAAAAACGGCTCTGCAGCAAATCAAATGTTTCGCGTTCGCTGACGATGCTGCCGCCGGTGGTCATGACGACGCCATCGGGATGGTCTTCAGCAATGCGGAACAGCGCACGGCGCTCATAACGGCGGTAACCAGCCTGCCCGTGCAGCAGCAGGATTTCATTCATGCTGGTGCCGGCTTCGCGTTCAATCTCGCGGTCCAGTTCGATGAAAGGCACACCGCGCTCGGCTGCCAGTTGCGAGCCCAGTGTGGACTTGCCGGCCCCGCGCAAGCCGATCAGTGCGACGCGGCGCTCACGGCCCATGGAGTCATCGAGACCAAACGTAGCGCCCAGCAGGCCATAAGCCTGGTCGAGCTGTGTGTCGTCCAGCCGCGCCAGCAAACCCTGGGCACGGGCCAGTGCGGGCCGCGGCGCGTCCTGCAGGAGTTCAAGAATGGAGATGTTCAAGGCGCGGGCGGCGGCTTCGAGCGAGTTGATGGAGACATTGCCCTTGCCCGATTCGACATCGGCCAGAAAGCGTTCGCTCAGGCCGGAATCCGATGCCAGTGCCTTGCGGGTCATGCCGCGCCGCGCACGCCAGGCGCGCACCCGGGAACCGAGTTCGCTGAGCGTGGCTTTTGAGTCCTGACCGATCATGGTTTCCAACAACACACCTCTATTCATGTTTGCCGCAGGGGCTTGTTTTTTATTCTTTGCGTTTCGCTTGAATTGCAGTATACTTCCGCTTAATTTGATGTCAAGCAGTTTATTGCATCTTTTATCTGGAGACTTTTTGATGAAGCTCAAAATCCTTGTAGGCACGATGACCAGCACCGCAGACTACGTCGCACAGGCGATCCAGATGGATTGCGCCGACCTGGTCAGCGACATCGAGATCACGATGATGGACAACCTGGACATCAACGTCTTTTCCGCGGACGAAGCCAAAGATGCGATATACCTCATCTGCACATCGACCTACGGCTCGGGTGATGTGCCCGACAACGCACGCGCACTCTACGAGTCGCTGGGCGCGCAACCGCAGTTTCTCGGCCACGTGCGCTATGGCGTGATTGCCCTGGGTGACCGTACCTATATGCAGACCTTCTGCTTTGGCGGCAAGAAGTTCGACGAACGCCTGCAGGACCTGGGTGCCCAGCGCATCGGCGACGTCTGGTGCCACGATGCCAGCAGCGGCACCATGCCGGAAACCGAAGGCACCGAGTGGTGCCGCCAGTGGCTGGCCGAGGCCGTGCAGGCAGTCCCCAGCGGCGCGGAAGCGTAAAACAGCTAAATTAGCTAATACAGCTGTTTTGGAGACCACTCAACCCACCCAAAAACCTTCTGGAACCTGAAACAGGCCTGAAAAAGGCCGTTTTCAGGCATCAAATTGGCCTCCAGACCAATGGATACGAGCACAAGCAGCTATTAAAAAAGTAGCAACAAGAACAAGATCCGGAGACAAGCATGAACCTGAGTCACGCCGACCACACGGTCAGCCCACCTGTTGTCAGCATCCCGCGCGGTTACAACGCCGCGCACGACCTGCTGACGCGCAATGCGGCGCGCTCGGGCAAGACCGCCTTTATCGATGCCGCCACCGGCCAAAAGATGAGCTACGGCGAACTGGCGCAGCAATCACACCAGTTCGCCAATGCCCTGCGTGCCCATGGTTTCACCCCTGAAAGCCGCATCCTTCTGGCCATGCTGGACACGCCTGACTGGCCTGTTGTGTTTCTCGGCTGCATCCTGGCCGGCGTCATTCCCGTGGCTGCCAACACCCTGCTGACCACGCCCGACTTCGAGTTCATGCTGCGCGATTCACGTGCGCAGGGCCTGGTGGTCTCAAGCGCCCTGCTGCCGGCTTTCGAACCCCTGCTGGGCAAGCCCGGCGCACTGAAAACCGTCATCGTTTCCGGCATCGAAGCAGACACCGCCGACAAACTTTCACTGAGCAAACTGATCGCCAGCCAGGCGGTGACAGCGGTCGTCGCAGACACCTGCGCAGACGACGCCTGCTTCTGGCTGTACTCCAGCGGCTCGACCGGCACACCCAAAGGCACGGTGCACCTGCATAGCCACCTGATCCAGACGGCAGAACTTTACGGCCGCGGTGTGCTCGGCATCACCGAATCGGACATCGTCTATTCGGCCGCCAAGCTGTTTTTTGCCTACGGCCTCGGCAACGCCCTGACCTTCCCCATGAGCGTGGGTGCCACCACCATCCTGTTGCCGTCGCGCCCCACGCCAGGCGATGTCTTCGGCATTCTCAAAAAATACCAGCCCACCATTTTTTACGGCGTGCCCACGCTGTACGCCGCACTTCTGGCGGACCCGGCGAAACCCGCAAAGTCCGAACTCAGTCTGCGCGTTTGCACCAGCGCGGGTGAGGCGTTGCCGGCAGAGATCGGCAAAAAATGGACGGCGCATTACGGCTGCGAAATTCTGGACGGCATCGGCTCCACCGAGATGCTGCACATCTTTTTGAGCAACCGGCCCGGTGAGGTGCGTTACGGCACGACCGGCAAGGCCGTGCCCGGCTACGAGCTGCGCATCGTCGCCGACGATGGCAGCGTGTGCGGTGCAGGCGACATCGGTGAACTGCAGATCAGCGGCCCCAGCGCCGCACTGATGTACTGGAACAACCGCAGCAAGACCAAAAACACCTTTGCCGGTGAATGGACACGCAGCGGCGACAAGTACACCGTTGACGCCGATGGCTACTACACCTATGGCGGCCGCAGCGACGACATGCTCAAGGTCGGCGGCATCTACGTGTCGCCCTTCGAAGTCGAGGCCTGCCTGATGACACACACGGCCGTGCTGGAGGTCGCCGTGATTGGTGCCATGGACGCAGACGAGCTGGTCAAACCCAAGGCTTATGTCGTCTTCAAATCAGGCCAGACCGCCAGCAGCGACGACCTGAAGGCCCACGTCAAACAACACCTGGCGCCTTACAAATACCCACGCTGGATCGAGTTTGTGAACGAGCTGCCCAAAACGGCCACCGGCAAAATCCAGCGTTTCAAGCTCCGGCAGTCCGCCTGAAGCCGCCTAAAAACCGTGCCAAAAACCTCTTTCAGGCACAGCAATTGCTTTAAACCTAAACAATTTAATCTTCAAGCTCGGGTTTTACACTAGGTTGGGCCGCGTACAGGGGCTTTACCATTCGTCCTGATTAGTTTTCAGTCTCAAAAAAGGAGTTTTTCATGACCTCTCGCCGCCTCGTTCTGTCCCGCAGCGCCGCCGTTCTTGGTGCCGCTTCCACAGGCCTTTTGCTGCCCGAAATCGTGCGTGCGCAATCCGGCAAGGTACGCGTCGGCTTCATGCTGCCGTACACCGGCACCTTTGCCCAACTGGGCGTGGCAATTGAAAACGGCTTCCGCATGGCCATCAACGAGCAAGGCGGCAAGCTCGGCGGCCGCGAAATCGAATACTTCAAGGTCGACGACGAGTCCGAGCCATCCAAGGGCATCGAAAACGCGACCAAGCTTGTGCAGCGCGACAAGGTCGATGTGCTGGTCGGCACGGTTCACTCCGGCGTGCAGATGGGCATCCAGAAAGTCGCCCGCGACAGCGGCGTGCTCAGCCTGATCCCCAACGCCGGCGTACACGCCGCCACCCGCGGACTCTGCGCACCCAATGTGTTCCGCACCTCCTTCAGCAACTCGCAGCCCACCCGCGCACTCGGCAAGGCCATGTATGACCGCGGCGCCAAAACGGCCGTCTGGATCACCTGGAAATACGCAGCCGGTGACGAGTCTTTCGAAGGCTTCAAGGAAGGTTACCTCGCAGCTGGCGGCAAGATCATCAAGGAACTGGGCCTGCCTTTCCCCAATGTGGAGTTCCAGGCACTGCTGACCGAAATCGCAGCGCTGAAGCCCGACGCAGTCGCCTGTTTCTTCGCCGGCGGCGGCGCAGCCAAGTTCATCCGTGACTACGCAGCGGCCGGCCTCAAGGGCAAGATCCCGCTGTATGGCTCGGGCTTCCTGACCGAAGGCGTGCTGGATGCCGCTGGCCCCGCCGCCGATGGCATCGTGACCACCATGCACTACAGCGACTCCTTGCCAACGGTGCGCAATGGCCAGTTCCGCCTGAATTACGCCAAGTCCTTCAAGGCCCAGCCTGACGTGTACGCCGTGCAGGGCTACGACACAGGTTTGCTGCTCATTCAGGGTGCCAATGCGGTGAAGGGTGACCTGAACAACAAGCCTGCGCTCTACAAGGCCATGGAAAGCGCCGTCATCGACAGCCCGCGCGGCAAGTGGACCATGAGCAAATCGCACAACCCGGTGCAGGACATCTACCTGCGCGTCGTCGAGAACAAGGAAAACAAGGTCATCGGCGTGGCCGCCAAGGCGCTGGCCGATTCCGGCGCTGGGTGCAAGATGGGCTGATGCCCGTTTGCTGACCCTGAAGGGAGGTTTGCGGACCTCCCTTTTTTTTGAAACGGCCTGAACTGGTATGCGCCGTGCTTTAGAACCCGACACCCACACAATCACGCATCTCGATGGATTTAGCCAACTTTCTAATTCAGTTGCTCAACAGCGTGCAGTACGGCCTGCTGCTGTTCATGCTGGCAGCTGGCCTGACGCTGATCTTCGGCATCATGGGTGTGGTCAACCTTGCGCATGGCAGCTTCTACATGCTGGGGGCCTACCTCGCATGGTCGCTGAGCAGCTACTTCGGCAGCTTGAGTCTGGCCATCATTGGCGGTGCGGTCCTGGCAGTGGCGTTCGGGCTGGCACTGGAGTGGTTGCTCTTCAGGCACTTCTATCACCGTGACCACCTCGACCAGGTGCTGCTGACTTTTGGCCTGATCTACATTTTTGAAGAGCTGCGTTCCATCCTGTGGGGCGACGACGTGCACGGCGTGACGATTCCCGACCTGCTCAGCGCCTCGATCCCCCTGACCGACAACCTTTCCTACCCCGTCTATCGCCTGTTCATGTCCGGCATCTGCATCGCCCTGGCCCTCGGCCTTTACCTGCTGATCTCCAGGACCCGGCTGGGCATGAAGATACGCGCCGGCGCCTTCAACCGCGACATGGCCGAATCGCTGGGCATCAACATCAAGCTGATTCACGCCGTGGTGTTTGCGCTCGGCGTCGGCCTGGCCGCCATCGCCGGCATGATCGCCTCGCCGATTGCCAGCGTCTACCCCAACATGGGCTCGCAGGTGCTCATCATGTGTTTTGTGGTGGTGGTGATTGGCGGCATCGGCTCGGTGCGTGGTGCGCTTATCTCGGCCCTGCTGGTAGGGCTGGTGGATACCTTTGGCAAGGTGCTCCTGCCCTCAGTGGCGGGCATGCTGGTGTACATGCTCATGGCGGCCGTGCTGCTCTGGAAACCTGAAGGTTTATTCAAACAATGAGCGCGCAAGCCAACCTTGAAATCCTGCCGCGTGGCGTGCAGGTCGCTTTGTGCCTCGGCCTGGTTGCGCTGGTGGCCTTCCCCTTTGTCGGCACTGACTTCTACACGCAGATGGTCACGCGCATGATGATCATGGCCATCTTTGCGATGAGCCTCGACCTGCTGCAGGGCGTCACCGGGCTGGTGTCGCTGGGCCACGCCGCCTACTTCGGGCTGGCGGGTTATGCGCTGGCCTTCCTCACGCCGCAAGACCAGGCGGTGAGCCTGTGGTGGACCTTGCCTGTCGCCGTCCTGGCTGCAGGCCTCGCCGCGCTTATCATCGGATTTTTTGTGGTGCGCACCACCAGCATCTACTTCATCATGGTCACCATGGCGTTCGCGCAGATGGTGTTCTACCTCTTCTTCGACAACAAGGTGCTGGGCGGCTCCGACGGCCTGTACATCAACTTCAAACCGAGCGCCGCCATCTTTGGCTGGGTACCGTTTGACCTGGACAGCAAACTCACGCTGTACTACTTCACGCTGGCCGCCCTGCTGCTGGTCTACGCCTTTTTGCGTCGCCTGCTCTGGAGCCCGTTCGGCCGCACGCTCGCAGGCATTCGCGTCAACGAACACCGCATGCGCGCCATGGGCTACGGCAGCTTCGGCTACAAGCTCACGGCCTTCACCCTGGCCGGTGCGCTGGCGGGCCTGGCGGGTTACCTGTGGGGCGTACAGACGGGCTACATCAACCCCGAGCTGATGGGTTTCCACATGAGCGCACACGTCATCATGATGGTCATCCTCGGCGGCATGGGCAACTTTGCCGGTGCGATTGTGGGTGCTTTCGGTTTTGAATACCTGCTGCATGTCTTCAAGGATTTGCCGCAGGTCGGCAATGTCAACCTCGGCAAACACTGGCAGCTGTGGATGGGTTTGTTCATCGTGCTGCTGGTGACCTTTGCGCCGCGCGGCATTCTCGGCATCGCAGAAAAACTCATGAAACGCAAAGACAAGGCGGAGGCTGGCCATGAGTGAGGTTCTGCGCGGTGCCGGGCCGCCCCAAGGCGCGCAAGCCCCCTCGGGGGGCAGCGAATTACACGAAGTGAAAAGCGTGGGGGCCGAAGTTTTGCTCAGCGCAAAAAACCTCGTCAAGCGTTTTGGCGGCCTGGCGGCGGTCAACGATGTATCCGTCGACCTGATGCGCAACCACATCCACGCGGTCATCGGCCCCAACGGCGCGGGCAAATCAACGCTCACCAATCTGTTGTCCGGCGACCTGCCCTCGACTTCCGGTTCAGTGATGCTGGGCGGCACCGATGTCACCGGCTGGAAGCCGGAAAAAATTTCAGGCCAGGGCCTGGGCCGCAGCTACCAGAAGACGAATATCTTTTTACCGTTCAGCGTGTGGGAGAACGTACGCCTTGCCGCGCAGTCGCGCCAGCCCTTTGCAGCGCGCTGGCTCAAACGAGCGGGCAAGTTTGCATCCATCAACGAGCGCGCCGAAAAAGCGCTGGAACTCGCAGGCTTAACGGCCCGCAGGGACAGCATTGCCGGCACCATCAGCCATGGCGAGCAGCGTCAGCTCGAGATTGCCATGACGCTCGCTACTGAACCGCAGGTGCTGCTGCTTGACGAGCCGCTGGCCGGCATGGGTGTGGCGGAAGCCGAACGCATGGTCGCGCTGCTGCTGGCCATCAAGAAGGACCACGGCATCCTGCTGGTCGAGCACGACATGGACGCGGTGTTCACGCTCGCCGACAAGCTCACCGTCATGGTCAACGGGCAGGTGATCGCCAGCGGTACGCCTGCTGAAATCAGGGCCGATGCCGGTGTTCAGGCGGCCTATCTCGGCGAGGAACACTGATGACCAAAGAACTGATGATCGACGCGAAAGCCGTCAACACCTATTACGGTGCCAGCCACATCCTGCGCGGCATCGACTTCTCTGTTGCGCGCGGCGAAACGATTGGCCTGATGGGCCGCAATGGCATGGGTAAAAGCACCCTGCTCAAAAGCATCATGGGCCTGGTCAAGCCACGCTCGGGCGCCATCACCATCACCGGCAAACCCATGATGGGTGCCGCCCCTTACGAGATCGCCCGCCTTGGCCTGGCCTATGTGCCCGAAGGCCGCGGCATCTTCGGCAACCTCAGCGTGGTTGAGAACCTCAAGATGGCGGCGCGGGCCGGCACACGCGGCCAGCGCGGCTGGACATATGACCGTGTGCTGGACACCTTTCCCCGTCTGAAAGAACGGCTGGGCCACGGCGGCCAGCAGCTCTCCGGCGGTGAACAGCAAATGCTGACCATAGGCCGTGCGCTGATGACCAATCCGGACGTGCTGATCCTTGATGAGGCCACCGAAGGCCTGGCACCGCTGATTGCCAAAGACATCTGGCGCATCTGCGCGCTGATCCGTGAAACCGGCATCAGCAGCATCATCGTCGACAAGAACTGGAAGCACGTCACGCAGATCACAGACCGCAACGTGATCCTGGTGAAAGGTGAAGTCGTCTTCGAAGGCACCTCACCCGAACTGCACGCCAGGCCCGAGTTGCTGCAACAGTACTTGGGCGTCTAGGCCGCCTTAAAGCAGTGGCCGTAGCTCCCGGGCAGCATCCAGCAGCAAGGGCAAAAGGTCGCGCTGCATGGCCTGAGGCTCCAGCCGCTCGGGCGTCGTCACCACATTCAGCGCAGCCACCGTCGCACCACGCATGTTGCGCAGCGGCACCGCCAAGGCGAAAACACCCAGTTCATGCTCCTGCCTGGCCACACACCAGTCCTGGTTGCGCGCTTCGGTGACCAGCGTCCGCAGGGTTTTGACGTCGGTCACCGTGTGCGGCGTCAGCCTGGGCAATTCGTGGGTCCTCGTCCAGGTTGAGAACCCGGCTCGCGGCAGGCAGGCCAGCAGCATGCGCCCGGTAGAGGTGGCATGGGCCGGCAGCCGTGCACCCAGATGCAGACCATAGGCCAGCACTTTGGGCGTCACGGCTTGCGGCTTGTCCGGGTAGCTTGAGCCAGAGCCCACGCTGCGCGCCACGATGACGACTTCGGTGTCGTCCAGCACCACCCCTGAGAAAGATTGCTGCGTTTGTGCGGCGAGCCGGTTCAGCGTCGGCTGCAGCACACGCGGCAGACGCGCAGAAGCCAGGTAGCTACCGGAGAAGCGCAACACTTTGGGTGACAACCAGTAATAGCCGTCCTCACCCTCCAGATAGCCGAGATGTGCCAGCGTCAGCAATTGCCGGCGTGCGGCAGCCCGCGTGATGCCGGCGCGCTGCGCTGCCAACGTGGCGTTCAGCCGCTGGCGTTCGGTGTCAAAACTTTCCAGCACCGCCATGCCCTTGGCCATGCCCTCGATGAAGTCAGCTTTTGCAATGGCCATCAGGCGCCTCGCGATCAAAGATCATTGCGCGATTATCGCCCATACTTTCTTTTTATCGCACAAGGATCAAAGGCGGTGACGTTCATTACTGCGGCCCAAAGATACGCTTGGACATCGCCCCATTCGGAGACATCCCATGCGCACACAGATCGCCATCATTGGCGCCGGCCCCTCCGGCCTTCTGCTCGGAGCCCTGCTCCACAAGGCAGGCATAGACAACGTCATCATCGAACGCCAGAGTGGCGATTACGTGCTGGGGCGCATACGCGCGGGCATCCTCGAGCAGATCACGGTCGACCTTTTGAAAGAAGTGGGTGCCGGTGCACGGCTGGAAGCCGAAGGGATACCGCACCACCGCATTGACATCGGTTTTAAAAACCAGCGCCACAGCATCGACGTGACAGGCCTCACGGGTGGCAAGGTCGTCACGGCCTACGGCCAGACCGAGCTGACGCGTGACCTGATGGAAGCGCGCGAGGCTGCGGGCCTGACCACGATCTACGAAGCGGGCGAGGTCAGCATCCACGACTTTGACGGCAAGCAGCCCAAAGTGCGTTACGTCAAGGACGGCCAGCACCATGAACTGGCCTGTGACTTCATCGCCGGCTGCGACGGGTTTCACGGCGTGTGCCGTGCCAGCGTGCCAAAGGATTCGATCACCGAATTCGAACGTGTTTACCCCTTCGGCTGGCTCGGCATCCTGGCGGATGTGCCGCCTGTCTCACCGCATGCCATCGTCTACGCCAACAGCGAACGCGGCTTTGCGCTGTGTTCGATGCGCAGCCTCACGCGCAGCCGTTATTACGTGCAGTGCCCGGTGGACGACAAGATTGAAAAATGGACAGACGATGTTTTCTGGGACGAAATCCGCCGCCGCGTCGACCCTGACCTCGCCTCCCGAATCATCACCGGCCCCTCCATCGAAAAAAGCATCGCGCCTCTGCGCAGCTTTGTGGCGGAACCCATGCGTTTTGGCAGCCTTTTCCTCGCTGGTGACGCCGCGCACATCGTGCCGCCCACCGGTGCCAAGGGCCTCAACCTCGCGGCGTCCGATGTCAAATACCTCTCCGGTGCTTTCATCGACTACTACGTCAAGAAGACCAGCACGGGCATCGACACTTATTCCGAACGCTGCCTGCGCCGCATCTGGCGCGCCGAGCGATTCTCGTGGTGGCTGACCTCCCTGCTGCACCGCTTCCCGGACACGGGTGGCTTCGGCCAGAAGATCCAGGAAGCCGAACTCGACTACCTCGTGAACTCCAGGGCCGCATCGACTTCGCTGGCTGAAAACTACGTCGGCTTGCCACTCTAGCGATACGAGGCAGGCGGGCTGGCGCTATAAGATGACAGCCCATGCCCCACACCCAAAACCAATCATCCAGCTCTCAACATAAAGCCCTGAAGGGCGTTCGCGTTTTAAGCCTGGCGCTCAACCTGCCCGGCCCCGCGGCCTTGATGCGTTGCCGCGAGATGGGCGCCCGTTGCGTCAAGCTCGAACCGCCGGCACCGGCAGGCGCCGCGACGGGCACGTCAGGCGACCCCATGAGTCACTACAACCCGGTGGCCTACGCAGCCATGCACGAAGGCATTCGCACCACCTCGGCAGACCTGAAAAGCGACAAGGGACAAAAGGCCCTGCACCGCGAGCTGGCGAAAGCGGATGTGCTGGTCACGTCGTTCAGGCCTTCTGCCCTGGCAAAGCTGGGCCTGGGATGGAAGGCCCTTCACAAACAATATCCCCGGCTAGGCATGATCGCCATCGTGGGCGCACCCGGTACACGCGCCGAAGAGGCCGGCCATGACCTGACTTACCAGGCCGAATACGACCTTGTCACAGGCCTCACATTGCCGCCAACGCTGTATGCCGACATGGGCGGAGCGCTGATGGCCAGCGAAGCAGTGTTGCAGGCGGTGATGCAGCAGCGGCTGAACGGGAAAGGCATTTATCTTGAGGTTGCACTGTCTGAGGCTGCAGGTTTTCTGGCACTGCCACGAACCTGGGGCCTCACCAAACCCGGGGCACCAGTAGGCGGCGGCCACGCCGGCTACCAGGTCTACAAATGCCGCGATGGCCGCGTCGCCGTTGCTGCGCTGGAGCCGCACTTCGCGCGCCGGCTGTGCCAAGCCGCAGGCATCCACGATGCAGGCGGCAAGGCCATGTTCACCAAAGCCACGGCTGCATCCATCTCCGCATGGATGGCCACCAAAACACGCACGGAACTGGACCGCTTGGCGATGGACAAAGACATTCCGATGCACACCCTTCCCGCCTGAGCTGCCAGCCCGCTCAAATGTAAAGCGGCGTCTTTACCGTCGCTACGGGTTTTTGCTTACGGAGGGTGCAGGCACCATGCCTACCATAGGGATTGCGGCAACCATAAGCACACATATCATCGCCAGCAAAAAGAGAGACATCACGTGAACCCCATCGCCCTGACCATGGCCCTCGGCCCCTACGACCACACGCGCGACGTCACGGATGGCACCATCCCTGTCCAGGGCATCAAGCTCAGCACGCTGGACTTGCCCATCGAAGAGATTTTTTACCGCTTCACGCTCTACCGTGAATGGGACGTCTCCGAGATGTCCATGGCCAAGTACATCGCGCTGCGTTCACAGGATGACCACAGCGTGATTGCCCTGCCGGTATTCATCTCCCGCGCGTTTCGTCATTCGATGTTTTACGTGCGTGAAGGCAGCGCCATCAAGCGACCGGAAGACCTGAAGGGCAAACGCATCGGTGTGCCCGAATGGGCACAAACCGCTGGCGTCTATGGCCGCGGTTACCTGAGCGACTACGTCGGCCTCAACCTCAAAGACATGCAATGGGTGCAGGCCGGTGTCAATGAAGCCGGCCGCAAGGAAAAGGTCAAGCTCAAATTGCCTGAAGGCATCCAGTACAGCAATGTCGCATCGAGCAGCCTCAACGAGATGCTGCTCAAGGGCGAGCTTGACGCGGTCATGTCTGCACGCCCCCCGACCGGGTTGGGCCAGGGCATTGTCAGGTTGATGCCGGACTACCAGGCCGCTGAAGAGCAGTACTTCAAAGACACCAGCATTTACCCCATCATGCACGGCCTTGTGCTCAAGGGGCCGGTGCTTGACGCGCACCCCTGGACCGCCATGAGCTTTTACAAGGCCTTCAATGAAGCCAAAAACCGCTCGCTGGAGCGCATGTCCGACGTCACGGCATCGCACGCACCGCTGGCCTGGCTGGCCGAATATGCGCAGCGCATGCGGGCGCTTTTCGGTGACGACTTCTTCCCCTACGGGATTGCCGCGGGACGTGGTGGCGACATCAACCGGGCCACCTTGACGGCTTTTCTGAAATTCGGGTTTGACCAGGGGGTCTGCCAGCGGCAACTGGCGGTGGAAGAATTGTTCCCGGCACATGTCCTGGCGTCGTACAAGGTGTAACAAGGCGGCTGGCATACGGCGTTAAGATGCGCGATGCACAAAAAAACCCTCATTGCCCTGGCGCTTTGCCTCCCGTTCTTCGCCGCGCACGCACAGCCCTCTGCGGCCAAAAAACCGCTGGTCGCACGTATCCTGAAACTGCAACAACCGAGCATTGACGCCATGGCGTCGGCCATGGCCGAACGCCCTGCCCTTGCCGTCATGGAGCGCGCAGACCAGGTGCTCAACACCAGCATCGCCGCCGACAAACGCGAGACCACCGGCAAGGCCATCCAGGCCGACATCAAGAAATATCTTGATGAGTCAGTGCCCTACGTCCGGGACCGCGCCACCAAACTGGCCCCCACCACGGTCGGCACCCTGCTGGAAGAAAAATTCAGCGAAACCGAATTGAAGCAGCTGGCTGACTTCCTCGAATCGCCGGTCTACAACAAGTACCAGCAACTGGGCGGCGACATGCAAAAGGCGCTGCTGGAGAAATTGCTGGCAGATACCAAAGGCACGGTTGAGCCGAAGATCAATGCGCTGGATCAAACAGTTGCCAGGCGTCTTGGCATCAGCGCACCGGCCAAATAACAGCGGGCAATTTTCGAACAAAAAAACGGCCTTTGGGCCGTTTTTTATTTGGTGGGCTCAGCCCTGTGGGAAATCAGCGCGGCTTGCGAACCAGCGGCTTGCCAGTGAGCTTGCGGGCGCCATTGTCACGGGGCGGCAAACCTGTGTGCTGGGTCAGTATGCGTCCCTTTACCGGGGAAGCCGCCGGCGTCGTTTTTGACACCGTCGTTGAATTTTTCCGCCGCGCGCTCTGGTAGCTGCCATCCACCATGGGCTGGAAAGTCGGTATCAGGTGGTGCTTGCCATTGCCGATCAGGTCTGCACGCCCCATGCTCTTCAATGCCTCGCGAAGCAAGGGCCAGTTGTTGGGATCGTGGTAGCGCAGGAAAGCCTTGTGCAGGCGGCGACGGCGCTCACCGCGCACGATGTCCACACTCTCGCTGTCACGGGTGATCTTGCGCAACGGGTTCTTGTTGGTGTGGTACATCGCCGTGGCCGTGGCCATGGGTGACGGGTAAAAGGTCTGGACCTGGTCTGCCCTGAAGCCGTTCTTCTTCAGCCAGATCGCCAGGTTCATCATGTCGTCATCACTGGTGCCCGGGTGAGCGGCGATGAAATACGGAATCAGGAACTGCTTTTTGCCCGCTTCGAGTGTGTACTTCTCGAACATCTGCTTGAATTTGTCATAGCTGCCGATGCCGGGCTTCATCATCTTGGTAAGCGGCCCCTGCTCCGTGTGCTCGGGCGCGATCTTGAGGTAGCCGCCCACGTGGTGCGTGACCAGTTCCTTCACGTACTCTGGGCTTTGCACCGCCAGGTCGTAACGCAGGCCGGAGCTGATAAGAATCTTCTTCACTCCCTTCAAAGCCCGCGCCCGGCGGTACATCTTGATCAGCGGGTTGTGGTCGGTGTTGAGGTTGGAGCAGATGCCCGGGTACACGCACGACGGTTTGCGGCAAGCGGCCTCGATCTCGGGTGACTTGCAGCCGATGCGGTACATATTGGCGGTCGGGCCACCCAGATCGGAAATTGCGCCGGTGAAACCCTTCACCGTATCGCGTATCGCCTCGATCTCTCGGATCACCGAGTCTTCAGAGCGGCTCTGGATGATGCGGCCTTCATGTTCGGTGATGGAGCAGAACGTGCAGCCACCAAAACAGCCGCGCATGATGTTGACCGAGAAGCGGATCATCTCCCACGCTGGGATTTTGGTCGCGTGGTCATGGCTGCCGTTTTCGTCGGCGTACATCGGGTGCGGTGCACGTGCGTACGGCAAGTCGAACACGTAGTCCATCTCGGCCGTGGTCAGGGGAATCGGTGGCGGCGTAATCCACACGTCGCGCGCCGTCGCCCCGTCACCATGCGCCTGCACCAGTGCGCGCGCATTGCCGGGGTTGGTCTCCAGATGCAGCACGCGGTTGGCGTGGGCATAGAGCACGGCATCGCTCTTGACCTGCTCGTACGACGGCAGGCGAATCACCGAGCGGTCCCGTGGCGGGACTTTGATCTTGCCCTGCATGGAGGGCAATGACGGGTTGGGCACAAAGGTCAGCGGCTTGATGGCCGGGTTGGCTTTGGCGGCCATTGATTTAAGCGGCGTCGACGATTCCGCTGCGGCGGCCACTTCTGCGGCCTCGTCCTCACGCGCACAGGTCGCACCCTGCTCTTTCGCCACGTCCGAGATCATCATGTAAGGGTTGACGTGCGCCTCCACCCGGCCAGGTGCATCGACGCTGGTCGAGTCGATCTCGAACCAGCCTTGCGAGGTTTCATCACCGCTGCGGCGAATGAATGCGGTACCGCGGATATCGGTCATGGTGGCAACCGGCTCACGGGCCGCGAGGCGATGCGCGATCTCCACAATCGCACGCTCGGCGTTGCCGTACAGAAGCAGGTCGCACTTGGCATCGACGACGATGGAGCGCCTGACCTTGTCAGACCAATAGTCATAGTGCGCGATACGGCGCAGCGAGCCTTCAATGCCGCCCAGCACAATGGGCACGTCCTTAAAAGCCTCGCGGCAGCGCTGTGAGTAGACGATCGCCGCGCGATCCGGGCGCTTGCCGCCGACATCGCCCGGCGTGTAGGCGTCGTCACTGCGGATCTTGTGATCGGCCGTGTAGCGGTTGATCATCGAATCCATGTTGCCGGCGGTCACACCCCAGAACAGGTTGGGCTTGCCCAGCGCCTTGAAAGGCTCAGCGCTTTGCCAGTCCGGCTGGGCAATGATGCCGACCCGAAAACCCTGGGCCTCCAGCATGCGGCCGATGACGGCCATGCCGAAACTGGGGTGATCCACATAGGCATCACCCGTGACGATGATCACGTCGCAGCTGTCCCATCCGAGCGCGTCCATCTCCGCCCGGCTGGTGGGCAAAAATTTGGCCGTGCCAAACCTCGCGGCCCAGTACTTGCGGTAACCGGTCAGCGGCTTGGCAGCACGCGCAAAAAAGGAGACGTCTATGGGAGCGTTCATCGGTCTGTGGGGTAACCCTCCATTGTAAGGTTTACCCTGATTTTTTCCTTATAAATCAATGTCAAAGCCCTACAAAACGCCCTTGGCGTGGTTTAACTGCGTGTTGAAGCCGGAAAACGCCTCAATATGGCGCCAATACCCCTGTATCCCATGCCCACCCGGTGATCGCCCATCTTGATACTTTCCCCCGCCTCTAGCGCCATACTGGCCGATCTGGTGCTCGTCACGCACGTGGGCATCGTCGCTTTTGTGGTGCTGGGCCAGCTGCTGTTTGTGACTGGCGGACTGTTTGACTGGGCCTGGGTGCGCAGGCTCTGGATCAGGCTGGCACATCTGGCCCTCATCATTTTTGTGGTGCTGCAGAGCTGGATGGGCGCCATCTGCCCGTTGACAGTGTGGGAGCAAAGCCTGCGCAGGCAGGCCGGGCAAACCGGCTATGGTGAGTCGTTCATCGAACACTGGCTCTCGCGGCTGATCTTTTTCAACGCACCGCCATGGGTGTTCGTCACCGCCTACACCCTGTTCGCCGCTGTCGTCCTGCTCACATGGTGGTGGGTGCCGCCGCGCAGAAAAGCCGGCCACGAGGCTCAGACGTGAAAAGAGGCTGCGTCCCCTTGAGGAAGCAGCCTCGCTGGCACCTCGCCGCCCTGTGGCGCGACGACGTGAGGCGGCGTGTCAGGAAAGACTAGTTGCGCACAGTCATCTGACCGCGCAACTCACCGGCGGGGTTCGCTGCCGTGTGAATGTTGGCGTACCAGCGGCCGGCCAGCAGGTCGGCAGCCTGGGCTGCGGTCAGGGTGGCACTGCCCTCCATGGGGCTGCTCACGGCGCCGGGCCAGCCGAGGGCTACACCGGCATTGGCACCGACTGCTGCCGGGCCGTGGAAGTGACCCGCCGTGGCCGGACCGGACAGACCGGTATAGCTGACCTTCCAGCGCAGGACGTTGGTGTCCTTGTCGAGCACGGCATCGACCGTGCCGCTCGCATTCGATGGCTTGGGCGGCACTTCATTGGCGCCCAGCAACTGAGTGCTCAGCGCCACACGGTTCGAGGGCGCCATCATCGAGCCGCAACCCGTGACGGCTGCAAGCGCAAGTACGGCCAGCGTGGAAAGGGTAGCGCGGGTCGCGAATCGGCGTGAATACTGCATGTTGAAGCTCCAGTTAAAAAAGTGATTGTTGGCCTGTTGGCAGCGGGTCGTGCTAGGGCAAACCCGTGAATCCGAATCGGAGAAGTCGAGAATATCTGCCGGGTTCCCGTCACCCTGTAGGCGATGACCCCGAAATGTCTTTTTGGGCTGTGGGCCAGTGGTGCTGACAGCGCCGCCACTTTATGATGAAAAACAAGCTTGTCGTCATCGTCCGCACATCAGGAGACACCACATGAGAGTCCTGCTGCCTTTTGCCCTCGTCGCCGTCGTCAGCGCCTTGTACGGCTGCCCCGACACCAAAATCCCCAAGGCACCGCCCAAGATTCCCGAGCCCAAGGCAACGGGGTACATCGTCCCGACCGCCGTTTCAGCATTGCACGCGTCTGCGGCCGTCTGCTCCCTGGGGAAAGCTCAAACATGAACCACCCCGCGCCATTCGCCGCACTCTTTCTGTGCGCAGTCGTCGCTGGCTGTTCATCATTACCCGACCAGAGTGCATCAACGACCGTCACGATCAGCGGTGATGCGTATCTGATCACGCAACTGACTGCCAGCACCTGGACCGCGACCACGACAGGGGCGCCCAGGGTCATCAACGGGACAGGCCAAAAGGCTTCATTGCTGGCTGCGATAGAGCAGGCCTCACGCTGCAAGGTGACGGACAGTGACTTTTCGCGTCAGGGCATGCAACTCGATGCACAGGTCGACTGCGGCAGTCGCCTGAAAAACTGAATTCCTGGCGGGTTTTTCAGCTAAAAAAAGGGGCGGCCAAGAGCCGCCCCCGATGTGCTGCCACGCCTCCAGTACGGGCAACAAAATTACCAAAGCTGACGTTTACGACACCCGACCTCAGCTGCGAAGTGCGTCACGCAAGGCCTTCACCTGATCATGGTTGCGTTGCGCCCCGTGGGCCTGGCGCTCCACAGCCGTCCTGATGGCCGCAGGCAGTTGCTGCTTGAGCGCCTTGCGGTACTGGCCGAGAGCGGTGTCCTCGCCGCGTTCACACTCTTCCAGAATGGCCTTGTCGCTGTGCCCTGTGAGCACGCTCTTCACGGATACCCATCCGCGGTGCAATGCCCCCGCGACGGTACCGCCGTCGTCCGGTTTGCCGCCTGACTGCTTGATCAGCCACTCAAGTTCAACCGCTGCATCCCGGCAGTCGTCGGCACGGCGATTGAGCAGTGTCCGAATGTCCTGCGCCTTCACATGTTCTGCACTGGTACGGAAACCATATTCCCCATTGCGTGAAGTCTCGAGCAGACCATTCAGTACATCAATGACCTCGCCATCCACAGGCGTGGCGCTGCTGCTGCCGGCCCGGTTCCAGGCTGCACGGCTTGCGTCACGCGCCTGGTTCCAGGACAGCGTCGAATTCTCGCGGCGGCTGTCCCATGCGTCGGCCAGCCGCGAATCTGCTTCCGCAAAATCCCCGCTGTACTCGTTGTAGCCGAACAGCCCGAGTCGATAAGCGGGCCCGTAGTCGTCAAAGCTGCGACCCGACTCGTAATACGGTTCACGTGTGTAGTTGTCGCGCCAGTAGGCTTCATGCGCTGTCGGGTTGACCGCTTCGCCTGCAGTTTTGCCGCCCAGACCGCCTGCCACGGCGCCCACCAAGCCACCCACGACAGCGCCGGCGGGCCCGGCCACCACGCCTGCCGCTGCGCCTAAGGCCGCGCCACCTGCGGCAGCGCCCAGCCCTGTGCCCACTGGATGTGCGCCCGGCTCTTTCGAAATCGGGTCCAGATTGAAGTCATGTTCCTTGTGTTCTCTTGCCACGATGAGCTCCTTGATGAGATGAAAAATTCATCGTCATGCAATAAGAAAAACATCATGGTCAGGTAAACGCAGGCAAGACTGTAGGAAAGTGCGTACAGCCCCTCTCCCCGCGAAAGTGCACGCATCGGCTACGGCAGGCATGGCCTTCAAAACTCACGCAATGCCTCCAGGCCTTCATTCCTTCAAACAAAATCCTCGGTGTCCACTTCAGTGATCGCCTGCGCGGTGTAGCGATGGCCGGTCACTGTTTGCTGGTTGACCAGGCTTTCAAGTCTGGCCAGCACGTCGGCAGACAGAACGACATTGGCAGCGCCCAGATCGTCATGCAAATGTGCCTCGCTGGTCGTACCCGGGATGGGAATAATGTGCGGCGCCTTGTGAAGCAGCCAAGCCAGCGCCAGTTGCGCGGGACTGCAATTGGCTTCTTTCGCCAGCGCTTCATAGGCAGGCAGCAACTTGAGGTTGGCGGCATAGTTGTCGCCGATGAAACGCGGCATGGGCTTGCGTATGTCCTTCGCATCGAGCGCCGCAATGTCGATCGGCTTGCCGCAAAGAAAGCCTCGGGCGACAGGGCTGAAGGCTACAAACGTCGTGCCCAGTTCGCGGCAGGCATCCAGGACCGCAATTTCAGGGTTGCGCGTCCACAAGGAGTATTCAGTCTGCAACGCGGCAATCGGGTGTACCGCATGGGCCTTGCGAAGCGTCGTGGCCGAGACCTCCGACAAACCGATGCTGCGGATGTGCCCCTTCTTCACCAGGTCGGCCAGCGCGCCAACGCTGTCCTCAATCGGAACTTTTTTGTCCCAGCGGTGGAGGTAATACAGGTCGATCACATCGGTCTTCAGGCGCTTGAGACTGGCCTCGCAACTTTTGATGATGGTCTCGGGGCGTCCGTCAATCACACGCACCAGCTTGCCGTCGCCAGCCACGTCTATGCCCGACATGCCGCACTTGCTGGCGAGGGTGAATTTGCTGCGGTGTTTTGACAGCACATTGCCCACCAGTGTTTCGTTGTTGCCGAAACCGTAAAGCGTGGCGGTATCAAAGAGCGTCACGCCAGCGTCCAGCGCAGCGAGCAACACACGCTCGCCCTGCTCTGCCGACGGCGGCACGCCGTAGGCATGGCTCAAATTCATGCAGCCCAGGCCGATCTCGCTGACGGTGAAGGGGCCGAGTTGTCTGGTTTTCATGGAATGTCTTTCATGGATATGCGAATGCAATAAAAAAGGCGGCCCCGTCGCATTGCACGCCGGGCATCCGCCTATTTTGCTTGGATTTGAAAAAATTTTCTGTCAGCGATTTTCCAGTGCCCGCCTGTTGCTCAGCCGTTGAGTTGCTGCTCGAGGTCGTGCAGCACCTGGTAGCACGGCAAGACCTTGGCCACGCTGCTGTTGGGCTCGCGGCCTTCCTTTATGGCGGCGAAAAACTCGCGGTCCTGCAGTTCGATGCCGTTCATGCTCACGTCGACCTTGCTGACGTCGATCTTTTCGTCCTTGCCGTTGAACAGGTCGTCGTAGCGTGCAAGATAGGTCGCGGTATCACCGATATAGCGGAAGAAGGTGCCCAGCGGGCCGTCGTTGTTGAAGCTCAGCGACAAGGTACAGATGGCGCCATTGGCGGCCTTGAGCTGGATGCTCATGTCCATCGCGATGCCCAGCGTCGGGTGAATCGGACCCTGAATGGCGTTGGCCTTCACGATGGGGCTGCCGCACTGGTAAGCGAACAGGTCAACCGTGTGCGCAGCGTGATGCCACAGCAGGTGGTCCGTCCATGAGCGAGCCTGGCCCATGGCGTTCATGTTGGTGCGGCGGAAAAAATAGGTTTGCACGTCCAATTGCTGGATGTTGAACTTGCCGGCGGTGATTTCCTTGTGCACATACTGGTGGCTGGGGTTGAAGCGGCGGGTATGGCCACACATGGCCACCAGACCGCTGGTTTTAGCCATGTCCACCACGGCCTGCGCGCCCTTGAGCGTGTCGGCCAGGGGGATTTCAACCTGAACGTGTTTGCCGGCCTTCAGGCACGCCATGGTTTGCTCTGCATGCATTTGCGTCGGCGTACACAGGATGACCGCATCGACTTCCTTGAGCGCCAGGCTTTCATTCAGGTCTGTCGTGACGTGGTTGATCCCGTATTTGGTGGCAACTTCCTTTGTCTTTTCCAGATCGCGACTCACCAGCGACACCACTTCGACGCCATCGATGTTCTTGATGCCGTCCAGGTGCTTGATGCCGAAGGCGCCCGCGCCTGCCAGTGCGACTTTGATGGTTTTACTCATTTTTTGCCTTAATTGTTTTCAAGAATCAGGTTGCCAACCGCCGTATTGGACGCGGGCACATGATAGAAGCGGTGCTTGACGGTGGGCGCAGGGCCGCCGTTCAGGTCAGACATGGCGCCGCGTGCGGTCAGCCACATCACCAGCTCGATGCCTTCGCTGCCCGCTTCGCGCACGTAGTTGATGTGCGGCACGGCGGCCTGGGCTTCCGGGTCCTTGATCATCAAATCCATGAAATCACTGTCGAACTGTTTGTTAATCAGGCCCGCACGCGCGCCCTGCAACTGGTGGCTCATGCCGCCCGTGCCCCAGATTTGCACATTCAGGTCCTTGTCGAAAGACTCGACCGCCTTGCGGATGGCCTTGCCCAGGTTCAGGCAGCGCTTGCCGGAAGGCACGGGGTACTGCACCACATTGATGGCCACGGGTATCACCGGGCATGGCCACTCGTCAGGCTGGCCGCACATTAGCGTCAGCGGCACGGTGAGGCCATGGTCCACGTCCATCTTGTTGACGATGGTCAGGTCGAAGTCGTCCTGGATGACGGACTGCACGATGTGCGACGCCAGTTCGGGATGGCCCATAACCTTGGGCACGGGCCGCGGGCCCCAGCCTTCGTCGGCCACGGCGTATTCAGCCGCGCAACCGATGGCAAAGGTCGGGATCATTTCCAGGCTGAAAGCCGTGGCATGGTCGTTGAACACCAAAATGATGACGTCGGGCTTGTTGTCCTTCAGCCACTGCTTGGAATACTCATAGCCCTTGAAGAGGGGCTGCCAGTAAGGCTCTTTCGTCTTGCCCAGGTCTACGGCTGCGCCGATCGCAGGAACGTGGGAGGTGAAAACACTTGCAGTAATTTTGGCCATGATCAGGCTTTCCCTTCAGTTTTAGCTTGAGTTCGCGCTTTGCCTTGCGGCTGGTTCTTCGCCTGCGCAGTGCCGTCCTCACCAATCACACGGTTGCCTTCCACGGAACGGCCCCCGGCGACCATCATGTCGCGGTACTCTTCTTCCGTCATGCCGGTCATGCTGCCCGCCATCTGCTGAAAGCTCTTGCCGTGCGTCGAACCCAGCTTGGCGAGAAAGTAGATGTTGCCGCCCAGCGAGATGGCCTTGTTCAGGTCCTGCGTCAGCACCGCCTGCTTCTGCTCTTCGCTCATTGGCCACTCATCCACATAAGCGCGTTCGTTAGCCTTGAAACGTTCTCGGTTTTCAGGCTTCATGAGGGACATGCAGAACTGGTTCAACCAGTAACCGGCACGCGACTGGTCCATGTCGAACATGGTGGTGCCGGGCACATCAAGGTAAGGTTTTTGAAGGGACATGAAGACTCCTGTAGAGCCGCCTCAAAGGAGGCGAACGCCCCCTCGGGGGGCAGTGAATGAGTATGAACGTGGGGGCACCAGAGCTAGCTCCAGTACAGACGGGTGGGGTTGACCACCAGCAGTTTTTGCTGCAATTCTGGCGTGGTCGCAATATGCGGGATGAAGTCCACCAGCAAGCCGTCATCGGGCATGTGGTCTTTCAGGTTGGGATGCGGCCAGTCGGTGCCCCAGATCACACGGTCGGGGAACTCATCGACGATGCGCTTTGCAAACGGCAGCACGTCGCGGTAGGCGTTCTGCTCGCCATTGAGCGCAGGCGGGCCGCTGACGGTGAGGCGTTCGGGGCAGGTCACCTTGCTCCAGACGTTGGGGTGCTGGCGCATGAACTTCACGAACAGCTCGAACTCCGGTCCATCGACAGGCTTGGTCACATCGGGACGGCCCATGTGGTCCACCACCACCGTCGTCGGCAACGCAGTGAAGAAATCCCACAGCTCGGGCAGGTCCACCGCCTCGAAATAGATCACCACATGCCAGCCCATGGGCTTGATGCGATTCGCGATTTCGAGCAGCTCTTCCTTGGGCGTGAAGTCGACCAGGCGCTTGACGAAATTGAAACGCACACCGCGCACACCGGCGGCATGCATGTCCTGCAGTTCCTGGTCGGTCACCGAACGCTTGACGGTGGCAATGCCGCGCGCCTTGCCATTGCTTTTGGCCAGCACATCCAGCATGGCCGTGTTGTCAGCGCCATGACATGTCGCCTGCACCACGACGTTTTTGTCGAAACCGAGGTGGTCACGCAGCGCATGAAGCTGCTCGCGCGACGCATCACAAGGCGTGTACTTGCGCTCGGGCGCGTAGGGAAACTCTTCGCCCGGGCCAAACACGTGGCAATGGGCATCGATGGCACCCGCAGGCAATTTGAATTTTGGTTTGCTGGGGCCGGTGTACCAGTCCAGCCAGCCTGGCGTTTTGGTGAAGCCGCCGCTCGTGGGTTTGCTCATCTTGTCAGCTCTTTTCAGTCGATGTATTTGAGGCCGGCCTTTGCAAGCGGCTCACGCATGTTGTACATGTCCAGCCCCAGCACGCCAGCGGCCAGTTTCTTGCGCTTTTCGCCTTCGTTGGCTTCACGGGCTTCGGCAGCGTCGGCCACTTTCTGCGCCCATTCGGCCGGCACCACCACCACGCCGTCGTCATCCGCCACGATGGCGTCGCCGGGGTTGACGTTAACGCCCGCGCAAACGACAGGAATGTTCACCGAACCCAGCGTCGCCTTGATGGTGCCCTTGGCGCTGACGCCTTTGCTCCAGACCGGAAAGCCCATGGAGGTCAGCTCTTTCACATCACGCACACCGGCGTCGATGACGAGCGCCTTCGCTCCTCGCGCCTGGAAAGACGTGGCCAGCAGGTCGCCAAAAAAGCCGTCACAGTTGTCGGCCGTCACGGCTGCGACGACGATGTCGCCCGGCTGGATTTGCTCTGCCGCGACGTGCATCATCCAGTTGTCGCCGGGGTGCAGCAGGACGGTGACGGCCGTGCCCGAGGTCAGTGCACCTGCATAGATCGGGCGCATGTAGGGCTTCATCAGGCCGACCCGTCCCATGGCCTCATGCACAGTGGCAGAACCGAAGCGGCCCAGCTTTTCGACCGCAGCCTTGTCTGCGCGGATGATGTTTCGTTTGACGATGCCGAGTTGTGTCATATCTGTTTCCTCAGTGTTTCGGTGGCTCAGTGGCTCAATGGCCCTTGGCCTTCAGCTGCGCATCCAGGCGCGGGAAGACGCGGCGCACATTGCCTTCGTAAATCTGGTGCCGGTCGTCGGCGCTGAGGATTTTTGACGCCTCGATGTAGCGCTTGGTGTCGTCGTAGTAATTGCCGGTTTCCGGGTCGATGCCGCGCACCGCGCCAATCATTTCCGACGCGAACAGCACGTTCTTCACCGGGATCACCGTGTTCAACAAATCGATGCCGGGCTGGTGGTAGACGCAGGTATCAAAGAAGATATTGTTGAGCAGGTGGTCCTGCAGCAATGGTTTTTTCAGTTCCTGGGCCAGGCCACGGAAACGGCCCCAGTGGTAAGGCACCGCGCCGCCGCCGTGGGGAATCAAAAACCTCAGCGTCGGGAAATCCTTGAACAGATCGCTCGTCAGGCACTGCATGAAGGCGGTGGTGTCGGCGTTCAGGTAATGCGCGCCGGTGGTGTGGAAGGCATGGTTGCAACTCGTCGACACGTGGACCATCGCAGGGATGTCGTACTCGACCATCTTCTCGTAGATCGGGTACCAGTGACGGTCCGACAGCGGTGGCGAGGTCCAGTGACCGCCCGACGGATCGGGGTTCAGGTTGATGCCGACATTGCCGTACTGCTCGACACACTTCACCAGTTCCGGAATGCAGGTCTTGGGGTCGATGCCGGGCGATTGCGGCAGCATGGCCACCGGCACGAAGTTGTCAGGGAAGAGCTGGCTCACGCGATAGCAGAGCTCGTTGCAGATGGCTGCCCAGGTCGACGACACATGGAAGTCGCCGATGTGGTGGGCCATGAAGCTGGCGCGCGGGCTGAACAGTGTGATGTCGCTGCCGCGCTCTTTCATCAGCTTGAGCTGGTTGGTCTCTATCGATTCACGCAACTCGTCGTCGCTGATTTTCAGGTCGCTCGCCTTGGGCATGGCCGACGGGTCCTTTATGCCGGCAATCTGCTGGTTGCGCCATGTTTCGAGCGCCTTGGGTGCCGTGGTGTAGTGACCGTGGCAATCGATGATCAATGACATGCTTGCTCCTCTAATTGAAGGGTGTGTTGACAGCTCAGGCCGCAGCCATGCCGTGTTTTGTCTTGATGGCAGCGGCATCGGGCGACGCCATGAAGGCGAACAGGCGGCCCAGAGCCTCACCCTGTGACGAGACCGTACACGTCGCTGCTGAAAAAATCGTGTCGATGGCGACGGCCTCCGGCATGCTGCCGATCACCGTGATGCCGTCCAGGTGCATGAGCTCGCTGAACTGCTGGAAGCCCAGCGCCACGTCGCCCTGTGCGACCAGCTTGCCCACGGGCACGCCGGGGGGCGCCTGCACGATGCGTGCTTTGATGGATTCGAGAATGCCCCAACGCTCAAACAGTTTGACCAGTGCCGTGCCGCTCGGGCCGGTGGAATAACCGATGGTGGGTGCAGCTTCAATCGCGCTGCGCAGTGCCGCTTCGCTGCCGATGTCGGGCACCGATGCACCGGCCTTGACTGCGATCGCCACACTGGAGAGAACGAGGTCGATGCGGCTGCCGGCCACCGCGTGGCCGCCGGCCATCAATTTGTCGATGGCATCGGACGCCAGCACCACGCCGTCGAAGGCTTCGCCGGCTTGCACACGCTTTGCGGCATCGACGCCACCCACGGACTCGATGGACACCTCGACGCCTGAGGCTTTTTGCCAGGCAGCTGCCAGTTCGGCGAGCACCTGACGCGTGGCCATGGAGGAAATCAGTTTCAGCATAAGGACAGCGCAGTTATTGCATTTATTCCAGGAAATCCCTGAGCGCCTGGATGGTCGCTTGCGGCCGCTCCATCAACACCATGTGCCCTGCTTGGTCGATCACGCTCATGGACGAGTGTGGCACCAGCGCGTGCATGGCCTCATGCTGCAGCACGTTGGCCCACGCATCCTGCCTGCCGCAAAGAAAAAGGCACGGCATCCTGAGGCCGGCCAGCATCGGGCTGCCATCCGGCCGGGAAAGAAGTGCGTGCTGCTGGCGCGCAAAGCGGTCGGCGCTTTTGCGCTCGAACATCGCCACAATCGATTCGATCAGCGCGGCATCGGCGAGGCGGTCAGGGTGCACCATGCCCTTGACCCATTCGATGGCCATGGCACGCACGCCGTCCTTGCGGGCAATCTCCAGCAGGGCCATGCGCCCGGTTTTTTCGGTCTCGCCTTTTTCGCCCGGCGCACGCGGCAGGTAGCCGGTGTCCATCACCACGATTTTTTGTACGCGTTCCGGGGCCAGGCGAGCCACTTCAAGCGCCACGCGGCCACCCATGGAATGGCCAGCCATCACAAACCTGGGGGGTGCTGCGGCCAGTGCGGTTTCGGCCATGCCGGTGATCGAGTCGGCATCGGCGTAATCGGCGACCTGGCAGTCCAGATTGCCCGGTGCCTGCAGCAAGGGCTCCCAGAAACCGTGATCGCACATCAGGCCGGGAAGCAGCAAGGTAGGTATTTTTGACACTTGGGCATTTTGAATCCGTAGAGGCCTAATGAAAAGGCGCGGGTGAAGCTAGCAGTTAGAACAAACGTGTATATCGCTCAAAATGTTATGCCGATAGACTAGGCGCATGGATCTCAAGCAATTGGAATATTTCGTGCGCGTCGCCGAACTAGGCAGTTTTACGCGCGCCTCCATTGCACTGGACATCGCCCAGCCGGCGCTCAGCCGCCAGATTCGCCTGCTGGAAGTCGAACTCCGGCAAAGCCTGCTGACCCGAAATGGCCGGGGGGCCTTGCCGACCGAGGCCGGCAACCTGCTGCTCAAGCACGGCCGGGGCATCCTGCATCAGGTGGATGTGGCCCGTGAAGAACTCGGTGCCGTGCGCGGTGCGCTGGCGGGCCGGGTCTCCATCGGCCTGCCGCCCAGCCTCTCGCGCCTCATCACCGTGCCGCTGACACGCGCTTTCCGTCAGCAACTGCCCCAGGCCCACCTGACACTGACCGAAGGTTTTTCAGTGGTGATGTATGACGGCCTGCGCGTCGGCAACCTCGACATGGCCGTGCTCTACAACCCCGAGCACTCACCCGAAGTCGAAATGACCACGCTGCACTCCGAAGAGCTGGTGCTGATTTCAAAAAAAGAAGACAGTGCCGCGCCTGCTGCGAAAAAAAGCAGCAAGGCCGCCGTGGCCGCGGGGCTGGGTGGCAAGCGGGAACCCATCAGCCTGTCGCAGGTTGCGGCCCTGCCCCTGATATTGCCGAGCAGGCCGAATGCCTTCCGCATCCTGATCGAAGGCGAGATGATTGCCATTGGCCGCAAGCCGCAGGTCTCGCTGGAAGTCGACGGCCTGAACGCCATCCTCAGCCTGGTGCGCGAAGGCCTGGGCCATGCCGTGCTGCCCAGCTACACCTTGAGCAACTACGACGACACCGCCCAGTTCACCCTGCGCAGCATCCATTCGCCGCGCATCATGAGCCAGCTGATGCTGGTGCGCTCGGCGCGCCGGCCCAGCACCGAGACCCAAAAAAAGGCGGTTGAAGTCGTGCAGACCGTGCTGGCGGAAGCCATGAAGCCCTACTCCTGAGACGCAGTTGCCGCACAGCGCCACCCCGGATGTTTGCCATAGCTGATATACCGCAAACAAACTAGCCGGGACCGAGGCCGCTGGCGACACTGGCAGCCTGCCAAAACCCAACATTTCCAGACAAGGCACTTATCGTGAAACCGGGCATCGCAAAAATCGTCCTGGCCGCCAGCATCTTGGCGGCGCCCCTGGCTTGGGCGCAGACACCCGCCAGCTACCCCTCAAAGCCGATCCACATCGTCGTGCCGTTCACGCCTGGCGGTAGCACCGACATCCTAGCGCGTTCCATAGGCCAGGAACTCACCAAAGCCTGGGGCCAGCCGGTCATCGTCGACAACATTCCCGGCGCGGGTGGCAGCGTGGGCGCCGACAAGGTTGCCAAGGCGCCTGCCGACGGATACACGCTGCTGATGGGCCACATCGGCACATTGGGCGTGAACCCTTCGCTCTACCCCAACCTGCCTTACGACGCGGTCAAGAGTTTTGCCCCCGTAGCCTGGGTGGCGCGTGTGCCCAATGTGTTGGTGGTGCACCCTTCGGTGCCAGCAAAATCAGTGAAGGAACTGGTCGCCTATGCCAACGCCAACCCAGGCAAGCTCAACTACGGCTCGGGCGGCAACGGCAGTGCAGCCAATCTGGCGACTGAATATTTCAAGCTGCAGACCGGGGCGTCCATCGTGCACATTCCCTACCGCGGCACCGCGCCCGCCGTCACCGATTTGATGGGCGGACAGATCCAGGTGCTGTTCACCGGCGCGCCTGCCGTGCTCGGCCAGATCAAAAACAACCAGTTGCGCGCGCTCGCGGTCTCCTCGCCCAAACGCCTGGACGCCCTGCCCGACCTGCCGACCGTGGCAGAGCTGGGCTACAAGGATTTCGAGGCCGACCAGTGGTACGGCGTGGTCGCACCTGCCGGCACCCCGCGCGACATCGTGATGAAGCTCAACGCACAGATCAACCAGTCGCTGGGCACGCCCGAACTGAAAACGCGCATGACCAGCGAAGGGGCCATCGCCATGCCGACCACACCTGAAGCGTTCGGCCAGCTCATCGTGCGTGAGATTGCGCGCTGGAAACCGGTCATCCAGTCAGGCCGGGTGAAGGCCGATTAAAGGCAGATTGAGGTCCGCCCGGGCAGGGCAAACCATCAAGGGCACCAGCCCCAAAACGGTCTAAAGTTGCGGGGCCCTTTTCAAACCAGACGTATTCAGGTCAGCTTAAAAACCAACGGAGACAAGACATGCAGACTTCTTTCGGGATCAAATCATTCATAGGCGGCGTGGCGATTGCTGCCGCAGGTTTTGTGTCGGCCCAGCAGACTGTGCCCATCTTCGGGCTGGTCGAGCTCAGTGGCACCGGTGCCACCTCGGGCAGCAACTTCGACAACGGCGTGAAGCTGGCGGTCAAGGAGATCAACGCCACCGGCGGCATCCTCGGCCGGCGCATCAACTATGTGTCGATGGACACGCAATCCAACCCCGGCGTGGCCAAGGCACTGGCGCAAAAGGCGATTGACCAGGGCGCTTACGTCGTCATGGGTCCGGTGTTCTCCGGCTCCATCATGGTGAGCATGGCGGAGACCAAACGCGCCGAGATCCCCAACTTCACGGGTGGCGAAGCCGCGGCGATTACGCAGCAGGGCAACCCCTACGTCTTCCGCACCTCGTTCACGCAGTCGACGGCCATGCCCAAGATTGCGAACTACATCCGCGACACCGTGAAGGCCAAGAGCGTGGACGTGATTTACGTCAACAACGACTTCGGCAAGGGCGGCCTGGACCTCGTCAAAAAGGAACTTGAATCGCGCGGCATCAAGGTGCCGAACAGCATCTCGACCGAACCCGGCCAGGTCGACTTCAGCGCCGCCGTGCTGCGCGCCAAACAATCCGGCAGCGACGCCGTGTTCGTCTACAGCAATGAAGAAGAGTCGGCCCGCGCGCTGCGCGAGTTCCGCAAGCAGGGCTACACCAAACCACTGATCGGCGAAACCGTGCTGACCAGCCAGAAAGTCATCGAGCTGGCCGGTGAAGCCGCCAACGGCGCGGTGGCCCACGTCGGCCTGACGGCAGATGCGTCGCAACCCCTGATCAAAAAATTCAGCGACGCCTTTGTCGCCGAGTACAAGGTCAAGTCCGACCACAATGGCCTGAAGGGCTACAGCGGCATGTACATCGTCAAGGCCGTGACCGAAAAAATGGGCAAGTTCGATTCCAAAGCCTTTGCAGCCGCCATGAAAGGCGTTTCGCTGACCACCAAGGACTACCCCGGCATCCTGCTCGACGTGAGTTTTGACGCCAATGGCGACCTGGACCGCGAGAGCTACATGACCAAGGTCGAAAATGGCAAGCAGGTGGTCAGCGCCATCCTGCCGGCCGTCGGCAAGAAATAAACGAATCACCAACCTCGACAGGAAACCCGCTTCAATGAGTTCTCAACCCTTCGGCCTGGCCGGCATCATGGGCTGGCCCGTGGCGCATTCGCGTTCACCCATCATCCACAACCACTGGATCAAAAAGTACGGCCTGAACGGTGCCTACGTGCAACTGCCGGTGGCGCCGGGCAAGCTGGCACTAGCCGTGCCCGGGCTGGCCGCGCTGGGCTTCAAGGGGTGCAACATCACCCTGCCGCACAAGGTTGATGCGCTGCAACTGGTCGACGAGGTGGATGTCATGGCCAAACGCATGGGCGCAATGAACACCATCGTGGTCCAGCCTGATGGCTCATTGAAGGGTTTCAACAACGACGGTTTTGGCTACATCCAGAGCCTGCTCGACGCCCAGCCCGACTGGCGCGCCGATGCCGGCCCCATCACCGTGCTGGGCGCAGGCGGCGCGGCGCGCGCCGTGGTGCTGAGCCTGGCCGACCGCGGCGCGAAGGAAATCCGCCTGCTGAACCGCACCTTCGACAAGGCGCAGGCGCTCGCCAAAGAATTCGGCGCGCCGGTCAAGGCCCTGCCCTGGGAAGAGCGCCACGCCGCGCTGGCCGACGTAGCACTGCTGGTCAACACCACCAGCCAGGGCATGCACGGCCAGCCCGACCTGGAATTGAAGCTCGACGCGCTGCCCAAACACGCGCTGGTCTCCGACGTGATTTATGTGCCGCTTGAAACACCGCTGCTGCTGGCCGCCCGCCAGCGCGGCAACCCGACCGTCAACGGCCTGGGCATGCTGCTCAACCAGGCACGGCCGGCCTTCAACGCCTGGTTCGGCGTGATGCCCGAGATCACCGAAGAGCTCAAGCAGTCCCTGATCGCGACCTTCTAGGCTCCCGCGCATGGACGCTTCCGTCTACACCCTGCCCAAGGTCGATACGCACTGCCATGTGCTGGACCCGCAGGGCTTTGCCTATGCAGACGACGTGGCCTACCGGCCCGCGGGGCAGGAAACGGGCACCGCCGCCTACTTTGGGCAGGTGCTTGATGCCTACGGCGTGCAACACGCGCTGCTGGTCGGCCCCAACTCGGGTTACGGCACCGACAACCGCTGCCTGCTCGCGGCGATTGCGGCCAGCCCCCAGCGCTTCAAGGGCATCGCCGTCGTGCCCAATGACGCACCCGCCAGCTACCTGCAGGAACTGAAGTCAAAAGGCATCGTCGGCATTGCGTTCAACTTCGCGCTGCACGGCCTGGATTGCTACGCCGACACCGCGCCACTGATGGCGCGGCTTGCCGACCTGGGCATGTTTGTGCAGGTGCAGTTCGAACTGGCGCAGATGCACGCACTGAAAGCCCGGTTGCTCGACTCTGGCGCGCAGCTCCTCATCGACCACTGCGGCCGGCCTGATGTGTCGGCGGGGCTGGAAGGCGATGGTTTTACCGCCGTGCTGCAGTTGGCGGACAGCGGCCGCGCCACGGTCAAGCTGTCGGGTTTTGCAAAGTACAGCGCCCAGCCCTTCCCTTTTGACGACACCCTGCCCTATGTGCAGGCGCTGCTGGCCGCCTACGGCCCGGGCAACTGCATCTGGGCCTCGGACTGGCCATTCCTCAGGGCTTCGTCCCGGCTGGACTACGGCACGCTGCTGCAGCTGTTTGCGCGCCAGGTACCGGATGCCCACGACCACCAGGCCATCCTCTGGGACACGCCACGCCGCCTTTTCGGCTTCGCCTGAGCCGGCATTTACTATTAATTTAATAGCTGCTCACGCCCGTATCTAAAGGGCTGGAGGCCGATTTGATGCCTCAAAATGGCCTTTTTGGGGTGTTTTCAGGCTTTAGAAGGCATCTTGAGGCCGCCAGCTTGTAAAAATTGAAATCTGCGTTAATAATTTAACTTCTACGGCAAATTTTTAACGTACAACGCAAAAAAGGCAAAAATGCAAACACTTCAGGAAATCGGTATCGCCGTCGCAGTCCACCGCAGGTCTTTGGGTTTGCGCCAGGGCGAAGTCGCCGCCAAGGCCGGGATCGCCAGCCAGACGCTCTCGCGTTTCGAGCGTGGCCATGTGGAAGAGTTCGGCACCCGCAAGCTGCTGGCCGTGCTGGCGGTGCTGGGCATGGGCCTGGACATCACAGGCGGTGACGACGGCGACGCGCCCAAGCTCTGAGCAACTGAACGGCCAACCCTGATCAGTCCCGGGTCAGGTACACATACAGGCCATCAATAGCCCCACCCTGCTCCTGGCGTATGGCCTTCGCCAGCACATCACTGACCGTGAACCCGTGGCGGGCTGCCAGCGTCTTGAGGTAAGGCAGCGAATGCGCGTAACGCTGGCTGGGCCTGAGCTGGTAGTCCTGATCGTCGGGTGCTTTCTCGACTGAGAAACAAAACAGCCCGCCCGGCAACATCACACGCTGCACGCCGGCAAACACCGCTTCCAGCGCCCCGACATAAATGAACACATCGGCCGACAGCACGAGGTCATAACGCTGGTCGGTACCGTTCAGGAAATCGGCCAGGTCAGCCTGCACCAGCGTGCCATACACGCCCAATGCGCCCGCTTTTTCAATCATCTTCGCCGACAGGTCCACACCGTCGATGCGGTCTGCAAACGCCTTGACCAGCGGCCCGCAGAGCCCCGTGCCGCAGCCCAGGTCCAGCGCTGCGAGGTAACGTTTTTTGCCCACATCCGGCACATGCCCGACCAGCACCTTGTGCGCCTGGTAGCCCAACACCTTGACCAGATGGGTGTCGAACTGGCCTGCGTACTCGTCAAACAGTGACGCGACGTATTGCGGCGGCGGGCTGGCAGGCGCGTCCTTGCCCGTGAGCGAGGCGAGAAAATACCCGTTGAGCGCAGCATCGCCGCCCAGGGCCAGCGACTGCCTGAAGCACCTGGCCGCTTCGTCCAGCCGGCCCAGGTCTTTCAGGATGCCGCCGCGCTGGCTCCAGGCGCGGTGCAAATTCGGGTTGATGTCGAGCAGCGTCTCGAATGCCAGCAGCGCTTCGTCCAGCCGCTCAAGCCGGTGCAGCACCTCGGCGCGTACCGCCCAACCGTCCATGCTGTCGGGCTCGCGCGCCACCAGCCGCGCACTGGCCGCTAGTGACTCGGCGTACCGGCCTTGGGACTTGAGCAAGAGGCTGCGCTGGTACAGCGCGGGTACGTTATCAGGCTGTAATTGCAGCGCGCTGTCCACACAGGCCAGCGCATCGTCAGCACGGCCCAGGTCGGCCAGCGCAATCGCACGGTGCAGCCATGCATCCAGGTAAGCAGGGTCTGCGGCCAGCGCCTGCTCCAGCAGGGGCAGCGCCTGTTGCGGCTCACCCAGCTTGATCAGCGTCGCGCCGAGGTTGCCCAGTGTCGACACGCGGCCCGGCACCAGCGCGAGCGCCTCTTGAAAACTGACGCGGGCCTCAGGGAATCGGCCAGCGTCAAAGTGGCCGGTGCCGGCCAGGAAAGCCTGTTTGGCTTCTTCAAAATTTGGTGGGGTGCTGCTGCTCATGGGCACTGTTTATACATCCCGCCACGAAGGACCTCGCCATGAAAAAAGCCCGCCGCAATGACGCGGCGGGCTTTGGCTTGTTCAGCGCAGCTTATTCGGCCTGGATGCCGAACTCCTTGATGACCTTGGCGTAGCGGTTGTGGTCAAACGCATTCAGCTTGCCCAGGGTCGCAGGCTCACCGCCCACGGGCACCAGCGCCAGCGTGACCATCTTGGCCTGCACGTCCGGCATCTTGATGATGTCGTTCATGTTCAGGTTCAGCGTGCGCACCACATCGGCGGGCATGCCCTTGGGGCCCATCAAACCTTGCCATGCGCCGACGTTCACGTCAGCCACGCCGGCTTCAGCCAGCGTGGGCACATTGGGCTGCAGCGGCGAGCGTTTCGGGTCTGCCACAGCGATGTTCAACAGCTTGCCCGACTGGATATGCGGCAGCACCGGGCCCAGCGTGGTCCAGAACATGGGCACGTGGCCACCGACCAGGTCCACCACGGCAGGGCCGCTGCCGCGGTAAGGCACTTGAGCGATCTTGACGGCCGCAGCCTTGTTGAAGGTCTCGCCCAGGATGTGCATGGGTGAGCCGCTGCCCGGGCTGGCGTAGCCCTTGAGCTTGCCGGCCTTGGCGGCATCGACCAGTTGCTTGACGCTGGTGATGCCGGTGTCCTTGTTGACGACCAGGAAGAGCGACTGGCTGCCCGCCTGGATGATGGGCGTGAAGTCGTTGAGCACGTCATAGGCTGCGCCCGAGCCGGACTTCAGCACCAGCGTGGCGATGGAGATGGTGTTCGGCGTGAACAGCAGCGTATAGCCGTCTGCAGGCGCCTTGGCCACATAGGCATTGCCGATGGTGCCGCTGGCGCCGGGCTTGTTGTCCACCAGGACGGGCACGCCGAGTTTGGTCGACAGCTTTTCGGCATACATGCGGGCCAGTGCGTCGGTGTCGCCACCGGGCGGGTAAGACACGATGATGGTGACGGGCTTGCTGGGGTACAGCTGTGCCATGGCGGGAGCCGAGGCAAAGGTGGCGGTGATGGCGGCCATCACACCCAGCAGGGTGAGAACACGGCGGCGGGCGTTTTGCATGAAGACTCCTTGATAGTGGGGAAACAACTGACGGATTAAAAAAGCGGCAACAACGAAAACGAAAGCTAGGCAGACCCGACCATCGCATAAGCAACCATCTCAATTTTCATGCCAGGCACCACCAGCGCTACTCCGGCGCTGGAGCGGTTGGGATACGGCGCGGTGAAAAACTCGCGGTAGATGCTGTCGATGACCGGCATGTCCGCCACGTCGGTCATGTAGATCAGGACTTGCGCCACATCGGCCAGCGAGCCGCCTGCGGCTTCCAGCGCCATCTTCAGGTTGTCCAGCGTCAGGCGCGTCTGCTCTTCAATGCTGCCGGTGTGGATGGTGCCGTCCTTGCGGACCGGGCCATGCGCGGTGAACAGCATGCCGGCCGATTTGACAGCCCATGAAAACGGTTGCTTGAGCGGCGGCAGGCCGATGTCGATGACTTCTTTCACAGCGCCGCCTCCAGTGTTTGTGCGGCCTGCGTTTCACCCGTGAACTCAGCCAGTTTTTTGTACCACGGATGGTGCGCGTCGCGCAGCGATGTGTGCGCGGCGAAGTGGTCCTGCCCCGCCATGATGCGCAGCTCTACAGGCGCGTGCTGCAGCTTGAGCAGCGCCTGTATGCGCAGGTTGGATTTCTGCACGCGCTCGCTGTCATGCTCGCCGTGGCTCAGGTAAAACGGCACGCTGTTGCCGGCCGTCCAGCTGATCGGGCTCATGACGGCATCGAGCGCGGGGTCGTTCAGCACCATGCTGTAAACGCGTTCCTCCAGGCTGCCGGCCGCCGGTGCGGGATGGTACAGATCCATGATCGCGCTGATGGGCAGGCAGCCCTTGACGGCCGTTTGCGGCACACCAAAACGCGCGCGGTCCACTGGCCGCAAGGCCACCAGCGATGCCAGGTGCCCGCCCGCGGAATGCCCGCCGAGATAGAGGCGCGACGGGTCCCCGCCCTGCCGGTGGATGTACTGGTAAACATGACCCAGCATGTCCAGGCTGTCGTCAAACGCAGCCGGCAGTTTTGCCTCGCCCACCAAGCGGTAAGACGGCGAAACAAACACGCAGCCCATGGCCGTGATGTGTCTGGCCATGAAGGCGTTGTAGTCGCGGTAGCCATTGGTCCAGCCGCCGCCGTGCCAAAAGATCACCACCGGCGCATTCTCTGCATCTACGGGGCTGTAGACGTCATAACGATGCAGGCGGTGCGTACCGTAAGCGATGTCTTTGTGCACGTCCATGCCGTCGGACGGCTCACGCGCCCAGGTCATCACCTCACGCGCATAGTCTTCGGCGGCCTTGAAAGGCATGGCGATCTGGCCGTCGGGATTGGCTTCTGAATACGTCAACATATGGCCGGATGTTATGAATATAAATTTTGGCAGTCAATATAAATTTTAGAAATCTCCGTAAAATCTGGCGAAATGGCTGATTCCGTTTCACCAGTGAAAGACAAGACCCTCGCAGACCGCGCCTTGCGGCTTTTGCGCGACGACATCCTCGCGGTCAAGCTCGCGCCCGACGAGCGCTTGCGCATCGCCGAACTGCAAAAAAGATATGACCTGGGCATCAGCCCGCTGCGCGAAGCGCTGCTGCGGCTCATCAGTGAAGGCCTGGTGGTCGCAGAAGGCCAGCGCGGTTTCGCGGTGGCATCTGTCTCGCTCGAAGAACTGCAGGACTTGACCCGCGCCCGCATCCGCATCGAAAGCCTGCTGGTGACAGAGGCGATTGCACTGGGCGATGCCGAATGGGAGGCCGGCGTGGTGGCAGCGTTTCACCGCCTGTCGCGCGCCACCTTGCCCGGCGACCACCACGACGAAAAGACCACCGTGTACTGGGAAAGCTGCCACCGCGCCTTTCACGATGCCCTCGTAGCGGGCTGCGCTTCCCCCTGGCTGCTGCGCATGCACACCCAGCTCGTCGACCACTCCCGGCGCTATCGCCGCATACGCCTGTTTCACTCGGTACCGGCCACAGAGCTGGTGCGTACGGTGAATGACGAACACGAGTTGCTCATGAAAGCCATGCTGGACCGCGACACCGCGCGTGCGGTAGAGCTGGTGCACAGCCATTTGAACAACACGGCCACGGCGGTGACTACTTTCTGGAAACCGGAAGCGAAGGTCTGACGGCAGTGACGGCCTTCGGTCACGCCACGTTTACCTGAGCAACTCGGGGGCCGGTTTCGGACACGGGGCAAACGCACACGACACGCCTGTTCTTGCTATTTATTCAGTAGCTGCTCACGCTCGTATCTATTGGCCTAGAGGCTGAAATGAGGATAAAAATGGCCTCAAAATGCCTGTTTTTAAGGCATTTGAGTGTTGAAAAGCCAGCTCAAGCACAAACCAGCAAAGTAGTGTCTTACAAATAGCACCTTAATGAGTTAAGGACGCTTTTGTAAATCATTAAACGTGAACTGCGTCCTTTTCAGCCCTTGCGCGCTGCCAACAACCTGTCGGCGTACTCCTGCCAGGCCGCGTCCTTGCCCACATCCTTGAACAGCCCGGCTTTCGCCTGGTCCGCCACCCACTGCTGTTTGTCGGCGATCGAGTCCGTCATGTAAGGCTCAAAACCGGCTTCGCGCACGGTGTTGGCAGACTCGCGCATCTCTTCGGCGCGGCGCTGGCCGTGCTGCACGACGCGGCTGAAGAAGTAGGCGCCGGTTTTTTCCCAGTCCATGTTGGGGAAGGTTTCTTCCAGCGTAGGAATGACGTAGTCCTCGACACCGTAAGCACGCGCCGCTGCGTAGCTTTCGATGACCAGCGCTTCCATGCCCTTGATCATCACGCTGCGGCACATCTTGATGGCGCTGGCGACGCCGACCTTTTCGCTGATGGCCTTGGCGTCCATGCCCCAGGCGCCTAGCAACAATGCAAGTTCACCTGCCTGCTCACCGCCCAGCAGCAGCGGCACACGAATGCCGTAAGGCGGCACTGACGTCATCACACCGGACTCGACATAACGTGCGCCTGCCGCCTCGATGAGCGCAGCACTGCGCTGCTTGGTGCCGGGCGATGCGGAGTTGAGGTCGAGGTAAACGCTGCCGGGCCGCATGTATCTGGCCGCTTCTTCAGAGACGGTCAGGCTTTGCGAAGCGGTGACGGCGGCAATCACCAGATCGCTCGCCTCGCACAGCGCTTTCGAAGACATCTGCGCCGTGACACCGGCCTCTTTGGCGTGTGCAAGTTCTGCGGCAGCGGTGTCACCGACAAACTTGCGGTCCCAGGCGTGGACGCTTTCAACACCGTCCTTGCCCTGCAAACCGGCGCTGAAGATTTTGCCGACTTCGCCGTAGCCAATCAGCCCTATGGTCTTGAATTTCACGGCGGGGCCTCTGTGGTGGCAGTGCTTATTGCGTCGGGATCTTGGCCGTGGCAATCACGCCTGCCCAGCGTTTGGTTTCGCTGGCCAGCAGGTCGCTGACTTGCGCGGGGGTGCTGGGGCTGGCTTCGATGTTGAGGTCGAGCAGGCTCTTCTTCACATCGGCAGAGTTGACGGCGGCGTTGATTTCCTTGTTCAGGCGGTCGAGCACGGCCTTGGGGGTCTTCGAAGGCGCAGCCAGTGCATTCCAGGAGGCGACGTTGAAGTTGGCCAGGCCGCTTTGCGCAGCGGTAGGCACATCCTTCAGGACGATGGAGCGCTTGGCGCCCATCACGGCCAGTGCCGTCACGGCGCCAGACTGGATCTGCGGCAGCATGGGGCTGAGGATTTCAACCGCGGCGTCAACCTGGCCACCGCGCAAGGCGGTGATGACAGCGGGCGTGCCGTTGAAAGGCACGACCTGCGCCTGGATGCCGGCGCTGCTCTTGAACAGCTCGGCGGCCAGGTTCTGGGTGCTGCCGATGTTGATGGTGCCGATGTTCAGCTTGCCGGGATTGGCCTTGGCGGCTGCCAACAACGCGCCCAGGGTTTTGTAGGGCGAGTTTTGCGGCACGACGACGGCGATGTCGAAGTAACCGAGGGTCGAGATGGGCGCGAAGTCTTTCAGGGTGTCGAAAGGCAGGCTTTTGAACAGGCCGGCGCTGACGGCGGTGCCGTTGGACATCAGCAGCAGCGTGTGGCCATCGGGCTCGGACTTGGCAACGGCGTCACCGGCGACGACACCGCCAGCGCCTGGCTTGTTGTCAACGATGACGGCCTGGCCCATGTTTTCCGCCACTTTTTTGGCGACGACACGCGCCGTCAGGTCAGCCACGCCGCCGGCGCCAAAGGGCACGACGATGCGGATGGGTTTGGACGACAGCGGCTGGGCCGTGGCTGCGCCAGCGATGCCAAGGGCGGCGATGGCACCGATAAGGGTGCGCAGGACAGTGCGGCGAAAAGGATTTGTCATGATGTGATCCGGGTGGGGCGCCACGGGGGCGCGTGGATAAAAGGCAGACTGAACTATCGGCAAATCAGGGCCGCGCCGCAAGCGGAGCAACCCACAATGTGTTATCTAATTTTGTTATAACGCAACGCAATTTTGCTGATTTTTCGCTGACCGGGACAACTGGCCGTTTCAGGCGGCGGCAATCTGGCGCAGCGCCTGCTCGAACACCTCGGCAGGCTGGCCGCCGGAGATCAGGTGTTTGTCGTTGATGATGACGGCGGGCACCGAATGGATGCCCAGTTGCTGGTAGAACTGTTCGCGCTCGCGCACCGCAGAGGCGTACTCGTCCGATGCCAGAACTTCTTTGGCGCGGGCAACGTCCAGCCCGACCTCGCCCGCCACGCGGGTCAGCACCTCATGCGAGCCGGGGCTTTGCCCGTCGGTGAAATAGGCCTTGAACAGCGCCTGTTTCAGGGCCTTCTGTTTGTCGGCACCGACGGTTTCTGCCCAATGCAGCAGGCGGTGCGCGTCAAAGGTGTTGTAGATGCGGCTGCGGCCACCGCCGGGTTCGTCCGGGCCGCTGAACTTGAACCCCACCTCGGCACCGCGGCGGCGAATGTTCTCGCGGTTGGCGCCGGCCTGCTCGGCGCTGATGCCGTACTTCTGGGTGATGTGCTCGGTGATCTCCTGGCCTTCAGGAACCATCTTGGGGTTGAGTTCGAAGGGCTGGAAATGCATGTCGACTGCGATGTCGCCCTGCACCTTGACCAGGGCCTGGTCCAGTGACGCCAGGCCCACCGCGCACCAGGGGCAGGACACATCGGACACGAAATCGATCTTGAGTTGTTTGGTCATGGTGTTTCTCCGGGGATGAAAGGCGCTGCACGGACAGCGGTTAAAACCATTCTCACCTGAAGCCGAAAGCCCTGCTTTGCAAGGCTTTTGGGCATAAAAGGCCGACAACAGGCGGTTTTCAAGAAACTGTCACACAAGCTTTCTATTCTCGGCGGGCATCCCCCACGAACACAGAAACAACAATGCCCAACAACTCCGCCGCTCCCGACTCGTCCCCCAACCTTTCACGCCGCAACGCCCTTCGCCTGATCGGCGCCGCGCCCATGCTGCCGCTGGGCGCATTGGCCTCCAGCGCCCTGCTGGCAGGCTGCGCCACCCCCGGCACGCCGGGTGCTTATGCATCGTCGAGCTTCACGGGCATGGCCGCGCCGAATCTGTCCAACCCTGCAGCCATGGCCACGACCACGGTCGCCTCCAGCCTGAAAGTCGCCTTCAACGGCGGTGCGACACAGGACTACAAGCTGGCCTACCACCCGTTTTTCATCACCGGCGACATGGTGCCCAACGGCAAGGGCGGCCAGGTGCTGGCGGGCGGTTACTACAACATCACCAACCATCCCATCATGGACAACTCGGTGCCCGCGAAAGCGCGGCATTTCTTCTCGGACAGCCCGGACGGCACCTCGCTATTCGCAGCGCACAACTCGACCGTCAAGGGCATCAAGGGCAAGGCCGTCTATGCCGTGGTGCAGTTCGAATACACCACACGCGACCAGGCAGGTGCAGACGCCTACGGCCTGCTGCCCTCACCCATCGCCGTGCTGACGCTGGACCAGGACCAGTCCACCGGAAAGCTCAGCCTGGTGCAGTACCACAACGTCGACACCTCGGCCGTCAACGGCCTGTGGATCACCTGCGGCTCCAGCCTGTCGCCCTGGAACACGCATTTGTCGAGCGAAGAGTACGAGCCCGACGCGCCGTTTGCCGCAGAGGACAAGCGCTTCCAGACTTACAGCAAAAACCTGTTCGGCGCGCCCGGCATCGCCAACCCGTATCACTACGGCCACCTGCCGGAAGTGACCGTCAATGCGGACGGCACGGGCAGCATCAAAAAGCACTTCAACATGGGCCGCATCTCGCACGAGCTGGTGCAGGTCATGCCGGACAACCGCACGGTGCTGATGGGCGACGACGCCACCAACAGCGGCCTGTTCGTGTTTGTGGCCGACAAGGAAAAAGACCTCTCGGCCGGCACGCTCTACGTGGGCAAGCTCGGTACCGGCTTTTCGATTGACACCGCCGCTGCGGGCGCAGGCATCACGTGGATCAAACTCGGCCACGCAAAGAGCGACGAGATCGAAAAAATGGCCGACAAGCTCAAGCCGTCGGACATCATGGACGTGCGCAAAACCGACCCCAACGACGCCAGCTTCACCAAAGTTTTCTACAACGGCAACCCGAACTGGATCAAGCTCAAGCCGGGCATGGAAAAAGCCGCCGCCTTCCTGGAAACCCATCGCTACGCCTACCTGATGGGCGGCAGCATGGGCTTCTCGAAAATGGAAGGCACGACCGTCAACGCCAAAGACAAGATTGCCTACTCGGCCCTGCAGAACATGCAGGATTCGATGGTGAAGACCGGCAAGGGCTGGAATGCCGCCAGTGGCATCGCCTTGGACAAGGCACTCATCGCCGGCGGCGTCATGGCCCACACGCTGGCAGGCGGCCAGAAAGACACGGCTGGCACCGCCATCAACAGCGAATGGATGCCGGTTCAAATGAAGGCGCTGCTGGTCGGTGAAGATATCGCATCGGACGCGCTGGGCAATCTGGCCAACCCGAACAGAATCTCCAACCCCGACAACCTGAAGTTCTCCGAGAAGCTGCGCACGCTCTTCATCGGCGAGGACAGCAGCACCCACGTCAACAACTTTGTCTGGGCCTACAACGTCGACACCAAAGAGCTGTCACGCCTGATGTCCATGCCTGTGGGTGCCGAGGCGACCGGCCTGCATGTGGCCGACGACGTCAACGGCTGGACTTACATCACCAGCAACTTCCAGCACGCCGGCGACTGGATTCCTGCACTGCATGGCAAGGTACAGGCCACAGTTGAACCGCTGGTGCGAGCCAACTACAAGGACCGTTTCGGTTCGGCCGTGGGTTACCTGACGGCGGACAGCACCGGGATCAGGATCAAGGCCTGAAACCAGGCTGCCGCCGGTAGGCCAATGCTGACAAGGGGCGGCGCTTCTCCCTGATAGGTGGCCGACTGTGCGCTGTGCATAGTAGTGCCACAACTTCAAGGAGAAGAAATGTCTTTTGCGCTCTACATGATTGGTTTTGTGATCTTCCTCGGCGGCGTGATCTGGGGTGCCGTGGTGGCCGGCGTGCCGCAGCTCTACATCGGCATCGGCGCGCTGATCATTCTCGGTATCGGCATCTTCAGCGCAGTGGGCCGCACCCGCAGCAAAGACCCGTCGTAACCCGCATTGGGCCCGCCGGCCTCCAGGCTGGTGCGCGCCCGGGCAAATTACTTGACATAGTCAACGATTTACTTGACGATGGCTACCATGCCATCGTCAACGTCTTTCAAGGCCGTCGGAAATGTAGAGGTGAATGCTGGCCACGTCCACGCCATTCGCAGCTTCAACCGGTTTTATACCCAGCGCATAGGCGTTCTCAACGCATCCTTTGGTGCCGACCTGTCGCTCACTGAGGTGCGCGTGTTGTATGAACTGGCGCACCGCACGCATCCGACGGCAAGCGAACTGGGGCGCGACCTGGCACTTGACCCGGGCTACCTGAGCCGAATTCTCAAACGTTTTGATGCCCGTGGATGGTTGGTACGCACGCCCTCGCCCGCCGATGCGCGCATCAGCCTCATCGCCCTAAGCACCGAAGGTCAGGCGGCATTTCTGCCACTCGAAACCCAGTCAAACACCTCTGCAGCAGCCTCACTGGAGAGCCTGCCGGAAGGCGCACAGCAGGATCTGGTGACCGCGATGGCCACGGTCCAGCGCCTCATGGCACCCGCTGGGCAGCCGGCAGCCACCCGAACAGTTGTATTGCGTGACCCCCAGCCCGGCGACATGGGCTGGGTGGTGCAGCAGCATGGCCAGATTTACGCACGCGAATACGGCTGGAACACGGCGTTCGAGGCCCTGGTGGCCGACATCACCGCGAAGTTCGTCAGGAACTTCAAACCCGACACAGAGAAGTGCTGGATTGCGGAGCTCGACGGGGTCAAGGTCGGAGCGGTGTTTCTGGTCCGCCAGTCTGCCGCCACCTGCAAGCTGCGCATGCTGATCCTCACCCCCGCCGCGCGTGGCCTGGGCCTGGGCGGCCGCCTGACAGACGAGTGCATTGCATTTGCCCGCAGCAAGGGCTACAAAAAAATGCAGCTCTGGACCAACAGCTGCCTTGATGCCGCGCGCGCCATCTATACACAACGCGGTTTCGTGCTGACCAAAAGCGAGCCTTACCAGGGCTTTGGCAAAGAACTTGTCGGGGAAACCTGGGAGCTCGCGCTGCAGACGCCATCTGCCAGCGGGAAACTGTTTTGAAATTTGCGCCGCCCGGCAGGCCCGCGACGCAGCCGCCATAATTCCGGCATGAGTTCGTCGTCTGCGCCAGAGCTTCCCCGCCAGCAACCCCAATCGCTCACCGACCTGTTTGTGTCGTTCACGCTGTTGGCCCTTCAGGGCTTCGGCGGTGTGCTGGCTGTCGTGCAGCGTGAACTGGTCGAGAAAAAACGCTGGATGACGCGTGAAGAGTTCATCGAGGACTGGGCCGTCGCGCAAATCCTGCCCGGCCCGAATGTGATCAACCTCTCGCTGATGATCGGCAGCCGCCATTTCGGCCTGAAGGGCGCGTTGGCGGCGCTGGCTGGCATGCTGGCCGTGCCGCTGGTACTGGTGTTGCTGCTCGGCGTTTTTTACGCACGCTTTGCCGATTACCCGGCGGCGGCAGGCGCCTTGCGCGGCATGGGCGCGGTAGCGGCGGGCCTCATCGGCGCGACCGGCCTGAAGCTGTTCACGGCCCTCAGGACCAACACGCTCGGCGTGCGCCTGTGCATCGCCTTCGGCATCGCCTGTTTTATCGCCGTGGCCCTCCTGCGATGGCCGCTGGCGTATGTGCTGCTCGGGCTGGGCGGGCTGGCCTGCATGCTGGCCTACTGGAAGATGAGGCCGCTGAAACTGCCATGAAAGAAACCATTCACCTGGTGTTTGCGCTGCAGGACTGGCTGACACTCTTTGTCCACTACCTGTCGCTGTCGCTGCTGTCGATTGGCGGTGCCATCACCACCGCCCCCGACATGCACCGTTTTCTGGTCGAGCAGCAGCACTGGCTGACGGACGCGCAATTCAACGCGTCCATCGCCATCGCGCAGGCAGCACCCGGGCCGAACGTGTTATTTATCGCCCTCCTGGGCTGGAATGTCGGTCTTAATGCCGGTGGCATGCTCAGCGGGCTGGCGGGTGTGGCCATCACCATGATGGGCATCATGATTCCCAGCACCACGCTCACCTATGTCACGGCCCAATGGGGCCATCGCAACCGGCAGTTGCGGGCTGTGCGCGCTTTCAAACAGGGCATGGCCCCCATCGTCGTGGCCTTGCTGATTGCGACCAGCTGGATTCTTGCGGCAGCCAACAGCCACGGCGACGGCGGCTTGCAGCAAAACTGGCCGACCTGGCTGGTGACGGCCATCACGGCCATCGTGGTCTGGCGCACCCGTCTTCATCTCCTGTGGCTGCTTGGCGCGGGGGCCATACTGGGCTGGTATGGGCTGATCTGAGGGGCGCAGCTGTTACATCCTTCGATCGAAAAAACACCCTGAAAATCGGTTTCACATCGATACAATTCTTGTAAAGACTTACCAAGAGGATTGCTTTTATGGCGCAGCAGGAAGATGGACTCATCGAATCGGCCGTACCGCTGTTTGATGTCGTCGTAAGGGTCCCTTCGGGGGGACGGCTGGACGATATTGCGCGCCTGGCCGCCGAAGTGCCGGAGCTGCCGCCCGAGCGGGTGGAGCGGCTGATGAAAGCGCTGCGCAACTCGCCCAATGCCAAAGTCGGCGCTGCTGTCACGCTCGAGCGCGCGAACCAGGAAAGAACCAATTTCACCAAGGCCGGCCTGCTGGTGGATGTCACGCCGCTTTTGTCCGTCGCAGCGGTCACCCGGGGCAGCTACGACGGCCTGGAGTCCTGCCCGGCCTGCGGCAAGCGAATCACCGTCACGCCAACACGCCAGTGCCCGGCCTGCAATGTGTATGTCGACAAGATCACCGACGAGTACCTGCTGAAGAAAAAAATCATGGACCAGGAGCGCGGCGCGCTCGAGTTCCAGCAGGCCCGTTCTGCAAAAAATGCAGAGAAAAGCGCACGCGATTCCGTCGAAGCCGCCATGCGCGCCAAGATTCGCGCCGAGCTTGAAAAGGAGTTCGGCGTCAGCGGCAACCGCAAGGTCAAGGGGGCCGTCAAGGGCTTTGCCATCGTCTCACTGGTGGCCGTCGCTTTTGTAGGCGGCCAGAGTTACACGCCTGAAGGCTTCAAGCTCCCGTGGAGCAAGTCGTCCGCGCCGGCCGGCGCGAGCGGCATGTCGGCAGACAGCCTGCAAAAACAATCGGACAAGGCCGTTGCCGCCGGAGCAGCGGGCGCTGCCGAAGCCGCTGGTGCAGACGGTGCAGCGGCAGCAACCGGCGACGCTGATATTGATGATCCGCTGATTCAGGCGGCGGGTGGTAAACGCATTGGCGCCAAGGGTATTTCCATCGAGCAGGCGGTTGCCGCCGCATCGACGCTGGGCAAGGCCGTCGGGAACACCACTGTCGACCGGGCCATGTCGGGGGCTGGCGTCGGACCGGGAGGTCCAGGTGCGGCAGGCGGGGCCCGCGCTGCCGGGCCCGGCGCGGCGGGAGCTGCAGCCGCGGGTGCGGGTGGCGCTGCTGGCGGTGAAGCGGCGGCGAGTGTCCCCAAGCAGACCAAGCAGGTGCTGACAGCGGAATTCGCCACCCTGCTGGCTGAACTGGGGCAGGCCACACGCTCCCGTGAGGTTCTCAAGGCGCTTGCAGCTACTGTCGATCCGGCCGCTGACACGGAAGAATCAAGGGCGCTTCGCAGCGCCAGCCTCAGGGCACAGGCCTGGAACATCCAGAAGCTCGAGGGCAGCCAGGCCCGGGCCGCAGCGGACGACCTGAAAGCCAAAACACTGGCGGTTACCAGCCCTGTGGAACGCACCCAGCTGCTGGGCAATGTGGCGGTGATCCTTAGCCGCCTGCCACAACTGTCACCGGAAATACCGCGTGCCTTCCTGTCGCTGGGCGCAGACGCGCTGAAGTCCATTTCGGCACCTCAGAACAGCATCTCGCTGGGTGACCTGGCCGTCTCGATGGCACAGGTTTTTTCGAATGAGACCACTGCCCGCGCGAAAAGCGGTGCCTGGAACAAGGCGCAGGCAAGTGCTGCGCAGGTGCAGGACCTGATCAAGCAGGCGCCGGATGCTTGGGCACAATCGCGCCTGCATGCGGTCGACCACCAGATTCAACTGCAGCTCGGGCACAGCGACAAGGCCGGCCAGAGTCTGGCAGCGGCGCTGGCCCCCGTCACCAAGAGCGGCACGCCCATGGACCAGGCCATTCAGCTTCGCGCACTGGCACGGCTGTCAGATGGTGCCGTGGAAGAATCCTTCCAGGCAGCGACGTCGAGCGTGCAGGCCCAGCTGGAATCCAAATCCGGCATGGAAAAAGCCCAGGCCCTCACCCAGCTGTCGCTGCTTTACGCTTCTGCCGGCCTGCCCGCAAAGGCATCTCAACTGCGGCAAATGGCGCAAAACACGCCGGGCCTGAGCGCCGCCGACAGCACGCTCATCAACACCGACCTGATTGTGCGAAGCGACCTGGCGACTGCCCGGGTACTGCAAAGCCTGGGGCGCTACGCCGAAGCGGAAGCGCTGCTGCAAAGGGTTGGCGGGTATCTCTTCTAGAAGCCTGCCGGCAAGGCAGGCAAGGTCCCTCAGGCCTCTTGCCCGCCGCGCTGGCGGAGCGCCTCGTACAGGCAGACGCCGCTGGCGACAGACACGTTGAGGCTCTCGACGGCACCGCGCATCGGGATGCGCACCAGTTCATCGCAGGTTTTACGGGTGAGCTGTCGCATGCCCTCCCCCTCTGCCCCGAGAACGAGCGCCACGGGGCCCTTCAGGTCGATGTCGTAAATCGTCTTTTCCGCATCGTCACTTGTGCCGACGCACCAGATGTTGCGTTCCTTGAGCTCGCCCAGCGTTCGCGCCAGGTTGGTCACCATGAAATACGGCACCGTCTCGGCGGCACCGCTGGCAACCTTGGCCACCGTGGCATTGATGCCCGCGGCATGGTCCTTGGGGGCAATCACTGCATGGGCCCCGGCACCGTCGGCCACGCGAAGGCAGGCGCCCAGATTGTGCGGATCGGTCACGCCATCGAGGACCAGAAGCAGCGGCTGCGCCTCGCCGGCCTCTTCGAGCTGCTCCAGCAGTTCGTCGAGGGATTTCACCTGCGCCAGCGGGTCAACCCGGGCCACCACGCCCTGGTGGCCGTGGCTGCCGCACATTTTGGCCAGCCTGAGCCCGTCCGATTCGATCAGTTTCACCCCTGCTTCACGGGCCCTGTCCATGAATTGGCGCATGCGTGCGTCCCGGCGGGCGACGTCATAAAACACCTCAAAAACAGATTGCGGCGCGGTTTTCAGCCTGACGCCGACGGCATGAAAGCCAAAAAGAACTTTGGAAGAGGAGGACATGGGACGATTATCACTGCACGGGCAGCCGACGGCTGGTGCAAACAAACCGACCGCTGGAAGCGGGTCTACCCCTAAAATAGTAAGTAAAGGTTAGTCGCTCCAACGACAAAAATAACGACAGTACCAACGAGGGGTTCTTATGGGCTTGAGGCTTAAATTCAATCTGGTCTTGATCATCGTGTTTCTTGCCGGCTTTGCCGCCGCAGGATTTATAACGCGGCAACTGCTTCAGGAAAACGCCCGTGAAGAGGTTTTGAGAAACGCCCGACTGATGATGGACACCGCGCTGTCGGTCAGGGCGTACACCGTTGAGCAGATCAAGCCCCACCTGGACAAGCAGCTTGAGGAGGTCTTTTTACCGCAGACTGTTCCGGCCTTTGCGGCGACCGAGACCCTCAACAACATCCAGAAAAAGTATCGCGACTACGGCTACAAGGAAGCCACGCTCAACCCGACCAACCCGCGGGATCGCGCGACCGACTGGGAGGCTGACATCGTCCAGCAGTTCCGCCAGAACTCGGAGTCCAAGGAACTGGTGTCCGAGCGCAATGGCGCGACAGGCCGGATTCTCTACATTGCCAAGCCCATCCAGATCACCAATGCCGCCTGCCTGGTCTGCCACAGCGTGCCGGCCAATGCACCGGCCAGCATGATCAAGATTTACGGCGAGGCCAATGGCTTTGGCTGGAAGCACAACGAAATCATCGGCGCACAGGTCGTCACCGTGCCCATGGAAATCCCGATCCGCAACGCAGACCGCGCCTTCAAGACCTTCATGGTGTCGCTGGCTGCGGTGTTTGCCGTCGTCTTCATCGTGCTCAACCTGATGCTGAGCTGGCTCATCGTCAGGCCGATTCGCAAGATGAGCCAGTCTGCCGACAAGATCAGCACCGGCGACTTCGACGTGCCCGAGTTTGCCGATGGCGGGAAGGACGAGATGTCGGTTCTCGGCAGTTCGTTCAACCGCATGCGCCGCAGCCTCGAAAAAGCCATGCAGATGATCGGTGACTAAACTGACACAAGGCCCTGGCCGTGATTGACCTTGACGACCCGAACATGGGGCGCCCATCGGCGCCACCACTGGCAAAGCCGCGCGTCGACGCTGCCGCCCTGCCCTCGGGCCACCGGGTCTTTGAATACCGTATCGACAAAATGCTGGGCGGTGGCGGCTTTGGGCTGACCTACCTGGCGCACGACATCAACCTCGAGTTGCCGGTCGCGCTCAAGGAATACTATCCCGGCGACCTTGCAACACGTTCTGCCGACGCTTCCGTCCACGTACGTGCCGTGGAGAACACCAAACAGTTCAACTGGGGCCTTGAGCGCTTTCTGGACGAGGCCCGCGCCCTCGCCACGTTCCGCCACCCGAACATCGTGCGGGTGTTGCGCTACTTCAAGGAAAACGGCACCGCCTACATCGTCATGGAGTATGAAACGGGCGACCCGCTCAAGCGATGGCTCTCCCGTCAGACGAGCCTGGACCAGCGAGGCCTGCTGAACATTGTCTATCCCTTGCTGGACGGGCTGGAGGCGGTCCACAAGATGACGTTTCTTCACCGGGACATCAAACCGGACAACATCTATATCCGTGCCGACGACTCACCGGTGCTGCTGGACTTCGGCGCAGCGCGCCGGGTCTCCGCCGAGCGCGACATGACCAACATCATCAGCCCCGGTTTTGCCCCTTTCGAGCAGTACCACACGCAGGGCAACCAGGGCCCCTGGACGGACATCTACTCGCTGGGTGCAGTGATGTACTGGATGGTGACAGGGCACAAGCCGCTGGAGTCGGCTTCGCGGGTCAAGCAGGACAAAATGCCGAGCGCCGTCACGGCCGGACACGCTTTTTTTGGAGCCGCCCTGCTGAAAGCGATTGACTGGGCCATCACGCCGGACGAAGGGAAAAGGCCGCAAAGCGTGGCCGAATTCCGGGCAGCGCTGCTGAACGCGGAGGACACCAGGACAAAAACCCTCACGCAGCCCAACACGCAGCGGTTCAGGGACAAGACCATTGCCGACGGCAACGACAGAAGTGACATCAAAAGCGATGTCAAGAACGACAGCAATGTGCTGGCCTTCACCACCCATAGCCAGGCGGTGCCCCTGAGCCAGGCAGAGAGCCTGCGCAAAAACGTTCTGGGCACCATCATGTTCATGGACATGGTGGCCTATTCCAGATTTTCGACGGACCAGCAGGTTGAGACGAAGGCGCGATTCAACGAAGTGATCGGCAAGGCGCTGAAGGGCGTGGCCGAGCCCTCACGCATCGTGATCGACACCGGCGACGGCGCGGCGGTGTGTTTTCTCGGTGACCCGGAAGAGGCGCTGCAATCGGCGCTGCTGCTGCGCGGCCTGCTGGTGCAGAAATACGGCAAGGCGCTTTCCGTGCGCATCGGCTTGCACCTCGGGTCCATGCGCATGGTGTTTGACATCAACAACCGGGTCAACGTGATTGGCGACGGGATCAACGTGGCGCAGCGCATCATGGACTTCGCCCAGCCCAACCAGATCATGGTTTCGCGCGCCTACTATGACGTGGTGTCACGCATCAGCGATACGGCGGCCGGTCTGTTCAGCCCCATGGGTCCGCACCTGGACAAACACATGCGGTCCCACGACATCTACGCCGTGCTCGACCCGCAGGCGGCCCAGACAGCGCAGCTGGAACACATCGCCGATGTCACCAAGAGCTTTCAGGACACTGGCGCGATGTCGCAGCCGGTCGTCTCACTGACAATGGAAATGGCCGCCGATATTGAAAATGAGCTGGCGCGTCTGATCGGGCCCCTGGCCAGGGTACTGGTCAAAAAGGCCCAACCGCGCGCTTACAGTCCGCAAAATCTCCGGGACATGCTCTCTATGTCGATTCCGGATACAGCCGCGCGTGAAGCCTTCGTGAAGGTCAAAAGCAGGACGATTTCCAACGCCTCGGGCCACAGCCAGCCCGCCACAAACTCGCAGAGCCGCGGATCGACCCAGCCGTCAACCGGGCCGGTCAGCCGTTCTCACGCAGACTTCAGCAGGTCGGGCAACTCCGGCGCGCAGAGCCGTCCGGTCTCGCGCTTCGGTGAATCGCAACCCGCGTCGCTGCCGATGCAGAACCTGAGCCTGGAGCAGGCTGCAATGCTTGAAAGAACGCTCAGCCAATACATCGGGCCCATGGCCAGGATGATCATCCGGAAAGAAGCGTCCCGGCATCTTGCGCTCGACGCTCTGGTGTCCGCCCTGTCACTGCACATCGACAAGCCTGCAGACCGCAGCAAGTACCTTGCGACCATGCAGAAAATGCTCGCGTCTAAAAGCTAGCGCGCCAGAAAACTCAACAGCCTCCGGGACGCTCAAGCAGCGACAACCTGCCCCGCCTCGATGGTGATGCGCCTCTCACAGCGCGCCGCAATCGCCCTGTCATGTGTGACCAGCACCAGCGTCGTCCCCAGTTCCCGGTTAAGTTCGAACATCAGGGCCATGATCGTTTCGCCCGTAGCGAAGTCCAGGCTGCCGGTGGGCTCGTCTGCCAGCAACACGGCAGGCTGCACCACAAAAGCGCGAGCGAGCGCCACGCGCTGTTGCTCCCCGCCCGACAACACCTTGGGGTAGTGACCCAGGCGCTCCCCCAGGCCTACCCGCCCGAGCATCTCCGTCGCCTGCGCACGCGCGTTGGGCGCACCCGACAGCTCCAGCGGCAGCATGACGTTTTCAAGCGCAGACAGGTTGCCCATCAGCTGGAAGCTCTGGAAGACAAAGCCTATCTTCTGCGCCCTCAGCGCCGCCCGGTCGTCTTCGTTCAGGTCAAAAAGGTTTTGACCCGCCAGGTGAACTGTTCCCTGCGTGGGGGTATCCAACCCGGCAATGATGGACAGCAACGTGCTTTTGCCCGACCCGGAAGCGCCAACGATGGCGGCGGTTTCCCGGGCGGCCAGCGAGAAATCGATATCGCGCAAAATGGTCAAAGTACCGGTTGAGTCGGTCACGGACTTGAAAACGTGCTCAACGGAAATAATTGAAGACCTGGCCCCGCCCACATCCACGCTACTTGAAGAAACCACAGGTTCAGACATGTCCACCCTATCAATCAACTGGAAACTCAGTCACGGCAACTTTAACAAGCTTGCAGCAGTGTGGCGGGCCGCGTCGGCAAGACCCCTGGCGGTGCTGCTGGCCACCGCCGTGCTGGCCTTTACAGGGCCTGCCCGGGCCCAGGCACCCACCGACACCGTGCTCATCGTCGGGGACTCCCTCAGTGCGGAATACGGCCTGAAACGCGGCACGGGCTGGGTACCACTGCTTGAAAAGCAGGTGGCGCAGGACAAGAAGAACGTGAAGGTGGTCAATGCCAGCATCAGCGGTGACACCACTTCGGGCGGGCGGTCGCGTTTGCCTGCCCTGCTCACACAGCACAAACCGTCTCTCGTGGTAGTTGAACTGGGCGGCAACGATGCCCTGCGCGGTCTGCCACTGGACATGACCGAAAACAACATCACCGCCATGGTGCAGGCGTCGAAAAAAGCAGGCGCAAAAGTCCTCATCGTCGGCATGCAGGTGCCACCCAACTACGGCGGCGCCTATGCCGCGACGTTTTCGGGCCTCTTCACCAAAGTCGCCAGGGCCGAGAAGGTGGCACTGGTGCCCTTTTTCCTGAAAGGCATCGCCGATGTAGACGATTCCGCCAGCCGCTTTCAGGCGGACCGCATTCACCCGAATCAACAATCGCAAGCCAGGATGCTCGCCAATGTCTGGCCGGAACTTAAAAAGCTGCTGAAGTAAGCTTTTGACGGTGCCCAAACAAAAACCCCTGACAGCTTGACGCCGTCAGGGGTTTTTGTTTGTTCGAGCAGGAACTCAGGCTGCGGGCTCGGCAGGTGGCGTACCGGGCTGGCCGTCATTCGGCTCCGCGCCCTCTTCACTGCCGTCCTCCGGCTCGTCAGGTTTGCCTTCCGCCTTGCGCTTGAGTTTTTCTTCTTTTTTGCGCTTTTTGGCGAGCTCTTTCTGGCGTTTTTCGTAGGAATAATTGGGAGTTGCCACTAAGTGCTTTCGTGAATGTTGGGGCCAATCGGGGACAAGCCGTTAAGCCTTACTGTACTGCATCGCTGCAAGCGCCTGGGCAAGGTCTGCCTGCAGGTCGGCTACGGCCTCCAGCCCGACCGAAAAGCGCACCAGCCCCCCTTTGTAAGGCCAGCCCGTGGTCCGAATGGCCGGAATGTCATAGGGCGCGCACAAGCTCATGGGCCCGGCCCAGCTGTAGCCCAGTTTGAAGAGTTTGAGGCTGTCGCAAAAATGGTCGATCTGCACCTGGCTATAGCCGGGCTTGAAGACCACGCTCATCAGGCAGGCAGCGGCGGTACAGTCGCGCTTCCACGCTTCGTGACCGGGTGAACCGGGCAGCGCCGGGTGCAGTACCGCATCAAATTGCGGCTGGGCCTGCAACCAGACAGCAAGTTCCCGCGTGGAGAGGTCCTGCGCGGCATAGCGCAAGGCCACGGTGTTCAGGCCGCGCAGCATCAGTTCCGCATCGTTGCCTGACACACCATAACCGGTGCGCATGTGGCAAAAGTGCACCAGGTGGTGCAGCGCCTGGCTGTTGGTGACGATGGAGCCCATCAGCACGTCGGCGCCGCCGCTGGGGTATTTGGTCAAGGCGTGGGCAGAAATATCGATGCCGAGGTCAAAGGCATTGAAGGCGATGCCGGCGCCCCAGGTGTTGTCCAGTGCCGTGACGATGCCCTGAGGATGACGCCGGGTGTGGTTTTTAACGGCGGCCACCAGTTGCGGCAGATCCGGGAATTCAAGCGTGATGGAGCCCGGCGCTTCAAGCCATAACAGCCGTGTGTGTGGGCCCAGCTTGGCCGCCAGGTCGGCCGGGTCCATGGCATCGTAAAAGCGGTGGCTGATGCCCCAGGCGGCCAGCTCGCCTTCGGCAAAGGACTTGTTGGGCCCGTAGGCGTTGTCAGGAATCAGCACCTCGTCTCCGGTCTTGAGAAGTGCCATGCCCACCAGCACGACAGCCGCCAGACCGCTCGGCACCAGCGTGCAGTATTTGCCGCCTTCCAAAGTAGCAATGCGCTCTTCGAGGGTGAAGGTGGTGGGCGTGCCGTGCAGGCCGTAGGTGTAGCCGGTCTTGTGTTTCCAGTCGCGCGCGCGCAAGGCGGCAACGCTGGGAAACACCACCGTCGAGGCCTTGTAAACGCCGGGCGGAACCGACTCAAAACCGGCGGGCGGCTTGTACGGGTGGTGTATCAGTCCGGTAGAAAGTTGCGCAGGTGTATCGCTCATGCAGCGATGTTAACGGGCTGGCGATGAACGCATGAAGCGGGGCGCTCGCCCAAACGCGGCGGGCAACGCACCCGGCAGGATTTGCAGTTAGCACGGAGAGAGAGAACGGCAGGATTCGGGAGACCCGCAGCATCCGGAAGCGCTATGATTTCAGTAGCTGCTCACGCTCGTACCTATTGGCCTGAAGGCACTTTTGGCACCTGAAAATGGCCATTTTTCCGGCGTTTTGAGCGCTCCGAACCTTCGAAAGGGGATTTAGAATCGCTGGAAACAGCTATTTTAGCTGTTATAGCTGTTTTCAAAAATTGGGGTCGACGCCGTTCAGATCTTCCACTTGGCCATCAACTGCTCGGGTGACAGCGAGTCGTAGCCTTCGAATGGCTGGTGTATCCACGGGTTGGTCGGCAGGAGCTCCACCGAGTAGTCGGGCTGGAATGTCGAGACGCCCTTGGTCCAGATCACGGCGCTGCGCAATTCGGTGATGGGTTTGTAGTTGTTGCGCAGCTGGTTGATCACGGCATTCAGCGTGTGGCCGGAATCTGCCAGGTCGTCGACCAGCAACACCTTGCCGGCGATTTCGCCTTTGGGCGTGGTGATGAAGCGGGCGATGTCCAGGTTGCCCTGAACCGTGCCGGCGTCAGCCCGGTAAGAGCTGGTGGACATGATGGCCAGCGGCTTGTCGAAGACGCGGGACAGGATGTCGCCGGGGCGCATGCCGCCGCGCGCCAGGCACAGGATGGTGTCGAACTTCCACTCCGACTGGTGGATCTTGATCGCCAGCTTCTCAATCAGGTTGTGGTACTCGTCATAGCTGACGTAGAGATGTTTGCCGTCTTCAGTCAACATGTGCGGGTACTCCTGTTCAGGCGAGGTATGGGTGCTGCAGCATGATGGTGTGGTCGCGGTCCGGGCTGGTCGAGACCATCGCAATCGGCACGCCGGTCACCTGTTCGATACGCTGCAGGTACAGCCGCGCATTGACAGGCAGCTTGTCGTAATCGGTCACGCCGACGGTGCTGTCGCTCCAGCCTTCCAGCGTTTCGTAGACCGGCTTGCACCGCTCGATCTCGTCCGCGCCCATCGGCAGGATGTCGGTGATCTGGCCATCCAGCTCGTAACCCGTACACAGCAGCAGCTTGTCGAGGCCGTCGAGCACGTCCAGCTTGGTGATGCACAAACCGGTGAGGCCGTTGACCTGGGCCGAGCGCTTGAGCAAGGCTGCATCAAACCAGCCGCAACGACGGCTGCGACCGGTGGTCACGCCTTTTTCGGCGCCTATGGTGCTCATGTGATAACCAGGGGTGCCAGGCGTTTCCCAATCGAGTTCGGTCGGGAAAGGACCACCACCCACGCGTGTGCAATAGGCCTTGGTGATGCCCAGGATGTAGTGCAGCATGCCCGGGCCCACGCCAGCACCGGCGGCGGCATTGCCTGCCACGCAATTGCTGGAGGTGACGTACGGGTAGGTGCCGTGGTCCACGTCCAGCAATGTGCCCTGCGCACCTTCAAACAGCAGGTTGGCGCCGGTTTTGTGCGCGTCGTTCAGCTCACGCGAGACGTCGGCCATCATGGGCTTGAGCAGTTCGGCGTGACGCATGGCTTCGCTGTACACCGAGTCGAAATCGACGGCAGGTGCATTGAGGAAGTTGGTCAGCACGAAGTTGTGCAGGTCGAGCAGTTCGCGCAGCTTGGCGGCAAAGCGCTCGGGATATTTCAGGTCCTGCACACGCAGGGCGCGGCGGGCAATCTTGTCTTCATAGGCCGGGCCGATGCCGCGGCCGGTGGTGCCGATTTTGGCGGTGCCGCCCTTTTCGCGGAAGGCTTCACGCGCCACATCCAGCGCAGCATGGAAAGGCAGGATGAGCGGGCAGGCCTCGCTGATGCGCAGGCGCGAACGGACCTCGACACCGGCTTTTTCAAGGCCTTCGATTTCCTCAAACAGCTTGCCGGCAGACAGCACCACGCCATTGCCGATATAGCACTTCACGCCGGGGCGCATGATGCCGCTGGGGATGAGGTGCAACGCGGTTTTAACGCCATTGATGACCAGCGTGTGGCCGGCATTGTGGCCGCCCTGAAAGCGCACCACGCCCTGTGACAGCTCGGTCAGCCAATCAACCAGCTTGCCTTTGCCTTCGTCGCCCCACTGGGTACCCACGACCACGACGTTGCGTCCCGCTGTCGCGGCTAATTTGTTTGTCATCTTCAATTCTCGTTAAGGGATTCTTGGATCTTCAGGATGGGCCGTTCAGGTCACAGACCTGATCAACTCTCAGTGCCCAGAGGCTGGACAACCCACTTGCCGGCCACCAGGGCCAGTTCGCGGTCGCAATCGAATTCGTTGACCTCATGCTCATGGCCGGGCAATACGCAGGCCACGGTGTCGCCGGAAGCCCGCAGGCCGGCAATGGCGGCACGCAGTGCAGCATCTTCGGCCCATGGCGCACGGACGGCGGCTTTCAAGGGCCGTGGCGGCAGAACGCTGACCAGCTCTTTCAGGTCAAGGCTGAAGCCGACGGCCGGACGGTTGCGGCCGAACACGGCACCCACCTCGTCATAACGGCCGCCGCGCGCCAGTTCGGCGCCCTGCCCGTAAATCGCGAAGCGCGTGCCGCTGTAATAGGCGTAACCACGCAGGTCTGCCAGATCAAAGCTGACTTTTGCATCGCTGGCGACATGGGACGCCAGCCACTGCAGGTCCTTGAGGGCCTCTGCCACGCCCGGCAGGGGTTTAAGCACTTTGGCTGCTTCGGCCAGCACTTTTTCGTCACCATAGAGCTGCAGCAAGGCCGTCAGGCCTTCACGCGCAGCGGGCGATAGGTCATTCTTGAGGCTGGCGGTCAGGCTGTCGAGCTCGCTGCCATCCTTGGCGGCCAGCGCAGCGTGGATAAGCGCCAGCGTTTTGGCGGGGATATTGGCACCGGCCAGAAGGCTGTTGACCACACGCACATCCGCCATGTCCACACACAGGTCCTTGACACCGGCGGCTTTCAGGCCTTCCAGCGCCAGCAACTGGGCTTCGAGGTCGGCTTCCAGTCCGGCATGGCCGTAAATCTCAGCACCGAACTGCAGAGGCTCACGCGTGGCGTGCGGGCGGTCGGCTCGCGTGTGGAGCACCGGGCCGCAGTAGCAAAGACGGGCCACACCGCTGCGGTTCAGCAAATGGGCATCGATGCGGGCAACCTGGGGCGTCGTGTCGGCACGCAGGCCGAGCGTACGACCGGAGAGCTGGTCGACCAGTTTGAAGGTTTGCAGTTCAAGCGCTTCACCGGTACCGGTCAGCAGGGATTCAAGGTGTTCGAGCAGCGGCGGCATGACCAGCTCGTAGCCATAGCTACGGGCGGTATCGAGCAACAGGCGGCGAAGCTCTTCAATGTGACGCGCCTCGGAGGGCAGGACATCGGCAATTTGATCCGGCAATTGCCATGATGACGACCAGGCGGGCATGTATTTATGGGGCGCTGTTAAAAACAGGATTTTACCGGGCTTGGCTGACGGTTTTTGGCCGGTTTCGGGCTGAATGCAACAGGCCGCGAAAATCGCAGCTGTTATGGCGTCCCGCGGGAGTTTATAAAGTCAAGGAAAAACGACGACCAGCGCCACCGCGGCCAGCCCGATAAGCATGCTGCAGAGTCCGAAAAAACGGATCTGGCCATCGCTCATTTTCAGTATCTGCTCAAACATCCTGCGCCAGGCGCCGGGCGAGAGAAAAGGCAACAGGCCCTCAAGCACCAGCATGAAAGCCAGCGCCAGCCAGAGGCTGTTGCCATCCACGACGTCAGTTTATTTTTTGCCGGCCGCAGGCGCAGCGCCTGAACCGCGCATGGCCTTGAAGAAGTCAGACGACGGGTCAAGCACCATCACGTCGCTCTTCTTGCTGAAGCTGGCTTTGTACGCATCCAGGCTCCGGTAGAACTGCGCAAACTGCGCGTCCTTGCCAAAAGAATCCGCATAGGTACGCGCGGCTTCGGCGTCGCCCTCACCCTTGATTTTCTGGGCTTCTCGGTAGGCATTGGCAATCGTCACTTCACGCTGGCGATCGGCATCGGCACGGATTTTTTCACCTTCGGCTGCGCCCGTGGAGCGGAGTTCGTTCGCCACACGCTGGCGCTCTGCGACCATGCGCTTGTAGACCGAATCAGTGATGGCTTCGACGTAGTCCACTCGCGTGATCCGGACATCGACAATGTCAACGCCCCAGGGCTTGGCACCCTGCACGGCCTGCAGTACCTCGCGCTTGACGTCGGCCATCAGCGCTTCCCGCTTGGCGGACAACAAATCCTTGACGGTACGTTTGTTGATTTCTTCCTGGAAGGCATTGCGCACGACACGATTAAGCTGGCTTGCACCGGCTTTTTCGTCCAGGCCCACATTGCGGATGTACTCGGTGGGCTGGGTCACACGCCAGCGCACATACCAGTCAATCACCACACGTTGTTTCTCGAGCGTCAACATGGCCTCTGCGTCCACACTGTCCAGCGTGAGCAGGCGTTTGTCTATGTACGACACATTCTGGAAAGGCGGCGGCAGCTTGAAGTGCAAGCCAGGCTCGGTCACGACATCCTTGATCTGACCCAGGGCGTAGACCACGCCAAACTGGCGCTGATCAACCACAAACAGCATGGAACTGGCGAGCGCCAGGATCACCAGCAACGACGATGCAATAAGTCCGACTCTGTTCACTTTTTATTCCTTAGCGGGTATCGCGGTCGCGCGTACGGGAGGCATCGCGGGAACGGGCATCGACGGTCGGGGCCGGCGCTGTCACTGCGGGTGGTGCGGGCACTGCAGTAGAGCCTGCGCCAAGCGCTGCATCTGAAGGCGCTGCAGTAGCGCCCTGCCCGGTCATCTGCATGATTTTGTCGAGCGGAAGGTACAGGAGATTGGAGCCCTGCCGGGACTCGACCATCACCTTGGTCACATTGGTGTAGACCTGCTGCATGGTGTCGATGTACATGCGGTCACGCGTGACCTGGGGGGCCTTCTGGTATTCGGCCAGCACCGAACGGAAACGCTGCGAATCACCCTGTGCCTGCGCGACGATACGCGCCTTGTAGGCATCGGACTCTTCTTTCAGGCGCGAGGCGGAACCGACGGCGCGGGGAATCACATCATTCGCGTAGGCTTGCGCTTCATTCTTGGCCCGCTCACGCTCCTGCCCTGCCTTGAGCACATCATCGAATGCGGCCTGCACTTGTTCGGGCGGACGAACGCCGCTTTGCTGCAGGTTGATGCCGACGACCTCAACACCAACCTTGTAACGATCCAGAATCGTCTGCATCAGCGCACGCACGCGTGGTGCAATCTGGTCGCGCTCCTCAGCCAGCGCGGAATCCATCTTCATTTTTCCGACCACTTCGCGCACGGCGGTTTCGGCAGCCTGGACCACCGCATTTGCAGGGTCCTTGCTTTCAAAAAGATAGGCCCGTGCATCGTTCAAACGGTATTGCACGGCAAACTTGATTTCAACGATGTTTTCATCTTCGGTCAGCATGGCCGACTCGCGCAAACCCGTCGCCTTGATGATGGTGTCGCGACCGACATCCACAGAACGGATTTGTGTGACCACCACCATTTCATGGCGCTGGATGGGATAAGGAAGCCGCCAGTTGAAACCGGCACCCACAGTAGAGTTGTACTTGCCGAACTGGGTAATAACAGCTTGCTGGCCTTCTTGCACGATGAAAAAGCCAGTGCCAAGCCAGATCAGAACGGCGACGCCTGCAATCAGGCCGACACCGATGCCAGCACTTTTCATGTCAGGTTGAAAGCCACCGCCACCGCCGCCACCAGATGGCGGGCGCCCACCAGACTTTTTGCCGCCGAACAATCCACCGAGTTTGCGGTTGAAATCACGCCACAGCTCGTCCAGGTCAGGCGGCCCCTGGTTGGGACCCTGGCCCTGGGGCCGTTTTTCTGGTTGGGGTGCCGGCGGTGGGCTGCTCTCGGGGTTTGTCTTTGGTCCGGACTCGTCACCTGCAGGCTTGTCGTCATTGCGGCCCCAGCGAGGATCGTTCAGATTGAACATGCCCAACATGCGTTGTTTCAGTCGGGCCGGAAATGCCACCAGGGTCTGCAGCGCAGGGTTCAGATTCATGGGTTCGAACTCGTTTTTTTCATTACTTCGACATTGTGCCTAATTCAGGGCGGCCCTCAGACAACGACCTCAGATGTCTGGGGGGTATCGTCCGCCAGCCCGGCCGACGCATGCCGGACAAGCAATTGACGAAGCAAAGGCAGGCCGTCGCCGGTCTGGGCGCTGACAAACACCCGCTCGACTCGCGTTACGGAATCAGAAAAAGCATCTTTCACTTCAAACATGTCCTGCAGGTGCAGTGGCCAACGCGACTTTTCAATAGCATCGAGTTTGTTAAACACCAAAATTTGCGGAACCTCGGCAGCGCCAATCTCTTCAAGCACCCGCTGAACCTGCTCGATTTGTTCGAGGTGATCAGGGTTTGCCCCATCCACCACATGCAACAGGAGGTCGGCATCTGCCGCCTCCTGCAGTGTTGCCGCAAAGGCGTCGACGAGGCCGTGCGGCAGATCACGGATAAAGCCCACCGTGTCGGACAGGGAGACAGAACGCGCAGCATCGCCCAGATAAAGCTGGCGCGTGGTGGTATCCAGAGTGGCGAAAAGCTGGTCTGCGGCATAAGCGCGCGCCTTGACCAGTGCGTTAAACAGGGTCGATTTGCCCGCATTGGTATAACCCACCAGTGAAATCGTGAAGGAGTTTCGGCGTTCACGCTGTCGGCGCTGGGTCTGGCGCTGCTTTTTGACCTTGTTCAACCGCTCCTTGGTGCGCTTGATCGCTTCGCCGATCATCCGCTTGTCGAGTTCAATCTGCTTTTCACCCGGCCCGCCGCGCACGCCGGCCCCGCCTGTTTGCCGTTCAAGGTGGGACCAGCGCCGCACAAGGCGGGTAGACAGGTATTGCAGGCGTGCCAACTCAACCTGCAGTTTGCCTTCATGGCTGCGCGCACGCTGGGCAAAAATCTCGAGGATGAGCAAAGTCCTGTCGTTGACAGGCAACTCGATATGCCGTTCCAGATTGCGCTGCTGCGCAGGACTCAGCGACTGGTCAAACAAAATCTCGCTCGCACCGACCTGTTGGGCCAGCATCTTGATTTCATCAGCCTTGCCGCTGCCGATAAAAAGCGCCGCATCGGGCGCCCGACGTTTGCAGGTGACTCGCTCTACAGGACGAAGGCCTGCCGTTTCAGCTAGCAGGCCAAGCTCTTCAAGCGTCTGGTCGAAATTGGGTAAGCCCAAATCAACGCCCACCAATATGGCGAGCGGCTTGGTCACTTTTGTTTTACCGCTGCCGTGAAGTTCCGCGGAACTCAGTTGGCAGGGCTTTCTTCGGAATCAGCGGCCGCAAAATTAACGGCACGGCCTGGAACGATGGTCGAAATGGCGTGCTTGTACACCATCTGTGTCACCGTGTTGCGCAGCAGGACGACGTATTGATCGAAAGACTCGATCTGGCCCTGCAATTTAATCCCGTTGACGAGATAAATCGAAACAGGAACGTGCTCTCTACGCAAGGTATTGAGAAACGGGTCCTGGAGTAACTGACCTTTGTTATTGCTCACGATATGTTCCGTGTTCAAGAGTTAATGGAGCTTGACAATACCACAGCGATTGCCTATAGCCTGTAGTCCTAGTCTGATTCCTTATCCTTGTAGGGATTCTGCGAAGTTTTCATCTGGATACGCATGGGCGTTCCCGTCAGATCAAACTCTTTCCGGAACCGCCCTTCGAGATAACGCTTGTATGACTCGCTGACATGCTCCAGCGAGTTGCCGTGAATGATGATGATGGGCGGGTTCATCCCACCTTGGTGCGCATACCGCAATTTGGGGCGAAATACGCCCGATCTCTGGGGTTGTTGAAACTGCACAGCTTCCAGCAGCAGGCGCGTCAGGACCGGCGTGGACATCTTCCGGTTGGCAGAAGCGTGCGCCTGGATGATGGATTTCCAGACAGGGCCCAGGCCTTGGCGTTTGATCGCAGAAATCTGGTGGATGGAGGCAAACTTCAGAAAGGGCAGCCGCGTCTCGATTGATCGCGCAAGTATCTCTCTCTGGTAGGAGTCGACGGCATCCCACTTGTTCACGGCCAGCACGACCGCACGCCCGCTTTCAAGGATGTACCCGGCGATGTGGGCGTCCTGATCTGTCACGCCCTGTGTCGCATCCAGCAGCAACAGTACCACATTCGAGTCTTCAATCGCCTGCAGGGTTTTGACGACTGAGAATTTTTCGATCGCTTCGAAAACCTTGCCCTTGCGCCGCAAACCTGCGGTGTCAATCAGTTCAAACTTTTGCCCGTCCCTTTCGAAGGGTACTGAAATGGCATCGCGCGTGGTGCCCGGCAAGTCGAATGCAACCAGGCGCTCCTCACCCAGCCAGGTGTTGATGAGGGTGGATTTACCCACATTGGGGCGCCCGGCGACCGCAAGGCGAATAATCGATGGATCCTGCGGCTCGGGGTCTTCGTCGGCCTCTGGAAGGTCAAGCAGCGCCAGCGCGCTATCAACCAGTGTGCGCATACCCTGACCGTGTGCCGCAGAAACTGCCAGCACCTCACCAAGGCCGAGTTCGAAGAATTCCGAAAGCTGCACGCCCTCAGTCATGCCTTCGGCCTTATTGGCGGTCAGCAGTGAAGGTTTACCCAGTTTCCGGAGGTATTTCGCGATGTCATGGTCTTGCGCGTTGACGCCCGCACGGGCATCCACCACAAAAATCACGACATCTGCTTCAGCGACCGCCTGTCGCGTCTGCTTCGCCATTTCCTTGTAGATACCGCTCTGCGCGTCCGGCTCGAAACCGCCGGTATCGATGACGATGTATTCCTGATTACCGAGTTTGCCGTTGCCGTAATGACGATCACGGGTCAGACCGGCAAAGTCCGCGACGATGGCATCGCGGGTTTTGGTCAAACGGTTAAAAAGCGTCGACTTGCCTACATTGGGGCGACCCACCAGGGCGATTACGGGTTTCATCGAAGCAATTCATGCGACCAAAATGGTCATTATTCAGGAGCGAAGCCAAACACCGCTCCATTGCGAGTGACCGCAACCAGCGTGTTGCCCGCAAGCGCGGGAGAAGCAGAAATGCCGGAGCCGTCTGTCATCAGCCGGTTCAATGCCGAGCCATTTTCACGAGACAACAGGTGTATTGCGCCAGACGAGTCTCCAATGGCGACCGAACGCCCTACCACCAGCGGCGCGGTGAGTTGCCGGTACCGCAAGTTATCCGTAGTCCAGGCACGTTCACCATCGACTTTGCGCCATGCCAGCACAGACCCGTCGGACTCGGTGCCGAATATGAAACGGTCATCGCTGTGCACTCCCTGGGAACCATTGGCGGCCTTGCTCCAGATCAGGCTGCCCCTGGCGGTGTTGACACAGCCAACGCTCGCCTGAAACGCCCTGGCGCACACAACATCGCCATCGCGTCCAACGCGTCCGACCAAATCAACAAGGCGTTCGACATCATTGATGCCGCGGGGCGAAGCAATTGGCGCCTCCCAGCGAATGCTGCCATTAGAAGGATTCAAACCGGCAAGCCGGCCAGCCAGGCCTACCACCAGGGTATCGCCCACCGCGAGAATCACGCCCGACTGCCGCAACACCAGTGGCTCATTGGGGCGCTGCTGCGCCCAGAGCTTACGGCCCGTTTGCCCATCGAAGGCGTTGATGGAGCGGTCCGCCGCAAGGACAAATACCCGCCCGCCCGCCACAAAGGGCGAGGTATACGCCTGGGCATTTAGTTTTTGGCGCCATATCTCGCGCCCGCCCTGTATCGCCACAACTTCATTGGCCTGTGTCACGACTGCGGCTACGGTGCCATCGCTCCCCACGCCCGCAGCAATCTGTGCGCCCACGCTGGTGCGCCATACATCTGCTCCTGTTCGCGCATCGATGGCGGCAACGGCTCCGTCAGTGGCAGCGACAAAAACGGTGGTTCCCGCGACGTTGATATCAAGCGGGAATGTGACCGGACCAATGCGGCTGCTCCAGGCCTGTCGTGCAGACACCAGCCCGCTCACCGCTTGTAGCGGCGCTGGCTGGGGCTTGCCCGGACCACTGCCGAACATCGAACAGGCTGAGACGGATGCCAGCACCGCCAGAATCAGCGGCACCTTCAAAGCTTGAAAGGCACGCCTTGTAATTTTCAAACTCATTTTTTCACCTCGGGATTAGGCGTCACCACGGAAGGATTTGCTGCAGCAGGGTCGACACCCAGCGCATTGAGCTTGACTTCAACCAGGCGCCGATACTCTGATCGTTCGTCCAGTGCCTTGTACGCAGCCTGGTACTCGGCTTTGGCTTCGGCTTTTTTGCCTTGAGCCGCGAGGATGTCGCCACGCCTGTCAGCGGCGAGTGGAACGAAATCCTTTGGGAAAGAACCGGATGCAAGCTTCAATGCATCATCATAGGCTTTGGTCTCAAAAAGAATCCCCGCGAGGCGCAACTTTGCAATCGACTGATAGGCTTCGTCGGAAGCCTTGTCAACAACCCAGCTCAACGCGGCCCGCGACGCATCGACATTACCTTTGTCGTAATAGGCTTTGGCCGCCAGCAAACCAGCCTGCCCTGCATAGACCGTACCGCCAAAACGGTCCTTCATGTCTGCGAGAGAACGGTCCAGGCGAGCCATATCCCCAGACACGACGGCACGTTCGACCTCATCGTAGAGGACGGTCGCCTGGGATGCTTGCTTGCCTTGCCAATACTGGTAACCATTCCAGGCCGCGACCGCGCCAAAAACAATAATGAGCGCCCACGTGATGATGTCGCCGTACTGCTTCCAGAAGTGCTTGAGCTCGTCAAGCTGCTCCTGTTCTTCAAGATCGAGATGTTTTGCCATAAGACTTTTTATATTGACTGGGCACTGCCTGTGGCAGTGCCATCGATTGTTGATTGTAGATTGCTGAAGACGGTCAACGGCACGTTCACTGCTTCAGGGCCGGTGCCCAGTGCGCAACGTCGTCCAGTGGTTGAAGCGTCTGCGTTTGCGCCGGGTCCGACTTGTCGCCCCTGAGCGATTTGACAGAGACACATTTCCGCGCCAATTCGTCCATACCAAAAACAAGGGCAAACCTGGCACCGCTGCCATCGGCCTTCTTGAACTGTGATTTCATGCTTCCCATCCCCTCTGTGGTCGGAGACGCATGCATCTGAACGCTCACCCCAGCCTCACGCAGTGCCTGCAGGGTTTTCATGACAACCGGCAAGGCCGCAGCTTCGGGAATGACGGCGTAGGCATCAGGAACCAATGCCGGCACCAGCGTACCGTTTTCCTTCAAAAGTTCCAGCACGCGCTCGACGCCCAGCGCCCAGCCTACAGCCGGTGCCGGCTTGCCGCCAATCTGTTCGATCAGGTAGTCATAGCGGCCACCGGCGCAGATGGTGCCCTGCGCGCCGAGCCGGTCGGTAACAAACTCGAAAACCGTGAGATTGTAGTAATCGAGACCACGCACCAGCCGATGATTGACGCTCCACGGCACGTTATTGGCATCAAGAATCGCCTTGAGCGCCTCGAAATGCGCGAGCGACTGCGGTCCCAGAAAATCCAGCAACCGGGGCGCACTTTCGACAACCGTCTTCATTGCAGGGTTCTTGGTGTCCAGAACCCGCAGCGGGTTACTGTACAGCCGACGTTTGGCCTCTTCGTCAAGGAGGTCGGCATGCTGCTCAAGATGTTCAATCAGCTTTGCCCGGTGTTGTGCGCGCTCGTCGGGTTGTCCGAGGCTGTTGATTTCAAGCCGCCAGTCCGTCAGGCCAAGCTCTTTCCAGAAGGCTGCTGCCAGCAAAATCAGTTCAGCGTCGGCTTCCGGGCCGGCAAAACCAAGCGCCTCGGCACCGATTTGGTGAAATTGACGGTAGCGGCCACGCTGGGGACGCTCGCGCCGAAACATGGGGCCCATGTAGTACAGGCGCTTGCCGCCTTCATACAACATGTTGTGCTCGGTCACGGCACGCACAAGACTCGCCGTGTTTTCGGGACGCAATGTCAGGTGGTCGTTGTCGCCGTATTTGTCCGATCGATCTGCGAACGAATACATTTCCTTCTCGACAATGTCTGTGACCTCGCCGATGCCCCGCACAAACAGCTGGGTATGCTCAAGGATCGGCGTGCGTATATTGCGATAGGCATAACGGACCATCAGGGCACGGACCCGCTCCTCCAGCCATTCCCAGCGCGCCGATTCAGGCGGCAAAATATCGTTCATGCCTTTCACGGCATTCAGTTTTTCAGGCATGTTCTGCTTCAGGCGGTTTCAGCAACGGATGTCGTGCCAAAACGCTTTTTGATGTAATTTTCGACGATGACCTGGAACTCCTGCGCAATCTGGTCGCCGCGCAGGGTCATGGCTTTTTCTCCATCGATGTAAACCGGCGCTGCAGGTGCTTCGCCGGAGCCGGGCAGGCTGATCCCGATATCAGCATGTTTGCTCTCGCCGGGACCATTCACGATGCAGCCCATGACGGCTACCTTCATCTTCTCGACGCCCGGGTATTGGGCACGCCATACGGGCATCTGCGCGCGCAGAAAATCATCAATCTGCTGGGTCAATTCCTGGAAGGTCGTGCTGGTCGTACGTCCGCAGCCTGGACAGGCCGTCACGCTGGGCACAAAACTTCGCAGGCCCAGGGCCTGAAGAATCTCTGACGCAACGACCACTTCCTGGGTACGGGCTTCGCCAGGCGCCGGTGTCAGCGACACGCGAATCGTGTCGCCTATCCCTTCCTGCAGCAGCACCGACAACGCAGCCGCAGAAGCCACCGTACCTTTGGTACCCATACCTGCTTCGGTCAGACCCAGATGCAGGGCATAGTCGCTGCGCCTGGCCAGTTCACGGTATACGGAAATAAGATCCTGCACGCCGCTGACTTTGCAGGACAGAATAATCTGATCGCGGTTCAACCCAATGCTCTCGGCAAGGCGTGCCGAATCAAGGGCAGAGGTGATCAACGCTTCATACATGACCTGTTTCGCGTCCCAAGGCACAGCGCGGGCACTGTTTTCATCCATCAGGCTCGCGAGCAGATCCTGGTCCAGGCTACCCCAATTTACGCCGATGCGGACTGCTTTATCCCAGCGAACGGCGGCTTCTATCATTTGCCCGAACTGCTTGTCGTGCTTATCGCCCTTTCCCACGTTGCCAGGATTTATGCGGTATTTGGACAATGCCTTTGCACACTCTGGATAGTCCGTCAGCAAGCGATGGCCGTTATAGTGGAAATCTCCAATGAGGGGCACGTCGATGCCCATTCGATCCAGTTGTTCCCTCACATAAGGAACGGCTTGTGCAGCTTCGGGTGTATTGACGGTCAGCCGGACCATCTCCGACCCGGCAAGCGCCAGTTCCTTGACCTGGATGGCCGTACCTATTGCATCCACAGTGTCGGTATTGGTCATGGACTGGACGCGCACTGGCGCGCCACCACCCACCGTCACAACACGGGAACCCCATACCACCCGGGCGAGGCGTGAATGACGGGTTTGAGGCTGGGCCACATCAATCGGCAATTGCAATGACACTACTTCACCTCGAACCGAGCTACGTTGTCACGGGACACGGCGCTCAAATCAAAGGCCCGCCCGCGTATTTGAACCGTTGTGGCATCAGCACGGCCCACCACCGCAGCAAGCGGCAGGACACCAGATGCGCCAGCCACTTCGCCTGCATTCAGAATGCGACGGAGCACGACCTGCCCTTTCGAATCGGTCACTTCTACCCAGGACTCACTTTTGGCGGTGAACACAACAATTCCGGATGATGTCGATGGCATCGCCACCGCTGCGCTTGCCGGACTGGCCGCGGCACTTGTGGCGACAGGCCGCGACGCAGGCAACAAAGAAGACGCAGGTGCAGCCAAAACCACCGCTGCAGAAGCTGCAGGAACCACAGGAGCCGACGCGGCAACCGCTACCTGCTGCGAAAACGGGGCGGTGGGGGCTGTCTTTGCCTCGATTGCAGGAGCTGCCTCACGTGCTGCGGCAGCTTCTGGCATTGCGGGCGTCTCATTGCCGCGGTTTTCTGTCACCACAACAGCCTCACTGACGGCCGAGCCATTAACCGCCCTGGATTGGGTCACAGCGCTACCCGAGGTCAGACCCGACTTCAGAACGGGCATCAAAATGATGACCAGCGTGGCGAGCAACAACAGTACGCCGGCCAAAACCGGCGTGCGGGACATCTGGGACCACACAGACGGCCCTGGCCCGTCATTGGGTGCCCGAAATGGCGTATTGATGCCCACACCCTGGTAAGTCAGCTTTGGACTGCTACCTTGAGGCAGAAGCTGAAGTACCGGACCCGGGTCAATCTTGAGCGTACGGCAGACGCTGGATGCCAGCGCGCGTACAAAAACCGCATCAGGCAAGAGATCAAATCGATCCGCCTCAAGGGCCTCAAGTTTCTTGACTGGGACCTTCAGCGCAACCGCAAGCGCAGCGATATGCAGGCCCGCAGCCTCGCGGGCATCACGGAGGAGCCCGCCAGCAGTTGCATGCACTGCGGACACGCCCGAATCCTCACCCGTTTCAATGTTCATGCCAACCGGTGAAGAGCGCGTCAGATCACTCATTAAACGCCCCCCTCTCATAAGCAGCGGTCTCTTTGGACTGCGGATAGCGCCGTTTCAACTGGTCGCCCAATTGAGACATGCCTTCGCGGTTATTCAGGCGTTGTTCGATTTTTGTTCCGAGCCACAGGGTTTCGGCATTGGCCAGTTCACTGTTATTCAATCTGCGAATATAAAACTGCGCACGGGAAAACTCACCGCGGTCATACAAAAGGGTCGCGAGGTTGTAGCCGGTCATGGGATTGCCGGCGTCCATCTGGTAGGCCCGGGCAAGGGTATCCTCGGCCTCCGCGCGTTGTCCCGCCTTGATCTGGCATACGCCTTGAGTCATCAGGCTCCTGGCCTGCCCGCCGTAGGTCGGATTGGCGATTGCTTGCGCAAACAACTGCGCAGACTCGCGATAGCGTGCCTGCTGGCACAAAAACCAGCCATAGTTGTGCGCGACATCCGCATCGCGCGGGTTCAACGCAAGAGCACGCCGAAAGCTGTCTTCAGCCAGTGCGTTGTCATTCAAACGCATATACACCAGGCCGCGAAGGTTATATGCGTCTGCAAAGCCCGGGTCGATCACAAGCGCCTGCTTAAGTTCATCCAGCGCGACATTCGTCTGACCTTGCTGGAAATATCCACTTGCAAGTTCCAGGCGCAGACGGGCGCGCCGCCGCGCGGTAGGCTCGTCAGACTCCGTCACGATGTCCGCGTTGCCGTCGGCAGTACTGCGCACACCTGAATTGTTTGCACAACCCGCAACAAGAACTGCGCTCCAGCAAACCAGCATCAGGGTAAAAGGAAGAATTTTCATCACATCACGCCTTTGTCCATCACGACCTTGATGCCACCCAGCATACCTTGCCGTTGCGTCGCCATGCGTTCACGTGCACCAGTGCGATCCTGGACATCGCCGGCAAGCTGACCGCACGCAGCGTCGATATCGTCCCCCCGGGTCTTCCTGATGGTTGTGACGAGGCCCGCATCCATCAGGATTTTGGCGAACGCCATCACTTGCAGCATAGGGGAACGTTTGAGTCCTGACGCCGGAAAAGGATTGAAAGGAATGAGGTTGAATTTGCCTGACAACCCATCGCCAGAATTTTTCTGCATCAATGCAACAAGTTCCCGTGCGTGTTCCGGCTGATCGTTGACACCGTCCAGCATGCAGTATTCGAAAGTGATGAAATCACGGGGCGCATGAACCTGATAGCGCTTGCAGGCTTCGAGCAACTCCGCAATCGGGTATTTTTTATTCAGAGGCACTAGGTGATTACGCAGGTCGTCCGACGGTGCATGAAGGGAAACAGCCAGGGCAACGGGACAGTCCATTGCAAGGCGGTCCATCATAGGAACGACGCCCGAAGTGGACACAGTGACACGGCGCCGCGACATCCCATACCCGTGGTCATCAAGCATCACCTTCAGGGCGGGCAGCAACTGGGCGTAATTTTGCAGCGGCTCGCCCATGCCCATCATGACGACATTGGAGATGACCCGTTCGTCTGTAGCGAACTGTTTGCGCAGCGCATGCTCGGCAAACCACAACTGGCCAATGATTTCGGCGGTAGTCAGGTTTCGACTGAATCCCTGATGCCCGGTCGAACAAAACCGGCACCCAACCGCACATCCCGCCTGCGACGAAATGCAAAGCGTCCCTCGGTCTGTCTCCGGAATGAACACAGCTTCAACGACGTCCCCAGCACCCACATCAAAAAGCCATTTGACGGTGCCATCGGCTGAGTCGTGTCGCGATACGACCGGAAGACCCTCGATGCGCGCCGAAGCCGGAAGCTTGTCGCGCAAGGATTTCGCGAGATCGGTCATCTGACCAAACCCGGATGCGCCTTTCTGATGAATCCAGCGAAAAAGCTGGGTTGCGCGAAAACGCTTCTCTCCAAGCGATTCACAAAAGACCGCCAACCCGTCAAGATCAAAATCAAGCAGGTTGGTCGTCATTGCCGTGCGCGCAACGAAACATGGCCCCAAGCATGTGGCAAACCCGCGAAGGCGTTGCAGACGCTCGAGGCAGGCATGTTTAACGCGAGTAAATGTTCATGCCGGGGAAGAAGAAGCCGATTTCCACCTGTGCAGTTTCTGCTGCATCAGAACCGTGCACGGCGTTGGCATCGATGCTTTCTGCAAAATCAGCGCGAATGGTGCCGGCAGCTGCTTTCTTCGGATCGGTTGCGCCCATCAGTTCGCGGTTCTTCAGGATGGCGTTCTCGCCCTCCAGTGCCTGGATCATCACCGGGCCGGAGATCATGAACTCGACGAGATCCTTGAAGAACGGGCGCTCCTTGTGCACACCGTAAAACGCTTCAGCCTCACCACGTGAAAGGTGAGCCAGCTTCGCGGCAACAACTTTCAGACCTGCAGCTTCGAAACGCGCGTAAATCTGGCCGATGACATTTTTAGCCACGGCGTCGGGCTTGATGATTGAGAGGGTGCGTTCGATAGCCATTTGATTTCCTTAACCTTTGATTTTCGGGATATTCAAGAAATGAATACAGCCTCTGATTTTAACCCGTCAATGAGTGCATTCTGCTGCCAGCGAGCATATTGACCCGCTGGCGTACCGGTGTTGAGAACGGCCTAGCGATTGCCGCCGCTGCGGCCACCGCCCCGGTTACCGCCACGGCCCTTCCCGCCACCTGCGCCAACATTGCCGCTACCGCGGCGCTGCCCGCCATTTCCACCAGCCGGCCCGGGGGCACCACCACCTGTGCGGCGTTGCCCCTGGCCTTGCCGCTGCCGGGTAAAGGTGTCAGCACCGATGTACCCAAATGAGGTTTTCATGGGGTCCGGCTGCGCCGCACCGCCAACTTTTTCATTTCGCACACCGCGATCATCCCGCCGCTTTTGCCCTTGAGCACCGGCATTTCCATTTTGACCACGGCCAAATGCTGGTGGCGCTGAAGGGGAAGGTCCGGGGCCGAAATTTCCGCCCTGTCCGCGACCGCGACGCCTCTTGCCGTTGGGGCCACCGATGCTGCTGACGTCATGCCGCAGATTTGGTGGCTGGACATGGTCCTGATCGGACTCGAAGTCCTGGACGCCATGTGGCTCATGTGTTTCTGTTTCGCCGTGGGGTGCGTTTGCCGGCTGAGCGCGTGGGCCAGACCGGTCTCCGCCCCCGGATCGCCCATTGCGCCGCGGACCCCGTGACCGACGTGTATCGCCAGCGTCCTGTCCGGAAACCTCGCCAAAGCCTGCGTCAGTCCTGGCATCCGACCGGGACTCGCTGCGACTGACCGCACCGGTCAGGGCCAGGATGTCGCGCTCATCCAGCTCAACGAAGGCGCCGCGCCTGAGTCCGCGGGGCAAGACCATGGCACCGTACCTGATGCGAATCAAGCGGCTAACGGCGTGCCCTACCGCCTCAAACATACGCCTGACCTCCCGGTTTCGGCCCTCGGATATGGTCACCTTGTACCAGCAATTTGCACCTTCACCGCCGCCTGCTTCTATGGATGTGAACGAGGCCTGTCCGTCATCGAGTTGAACGCCTTCCAGCAAGCGTTTTTTCTCTTCCGTACTCAGCGCGCCAAGCACCCTCACGGCATATTCACGCTCAAGACCGAATCGCGGATGCATCAGCCTGTTGGCCAGCTCACCGGAGCTTGTCAGGAGCAGCAAGCCCTCGGTGTTCAGGTCGAGGCGTCCCACCGACTGCCATTTCCCCTGAAACAGCTTGGGCAGCCGCCGAAAAACAGTGGGACGGTTCTGTGGATCGTCGTGGGTCACGACCTCACCCGTCGGCTTGTGGTACGCAATAACCCGCGGCGGCGGCGCATCCACCCGCACCCTGATGGGCTTGCCATTGACCTTGACGGTATCGCCAAACTGGATGCGTTGCCCAATATGTGCAGGCTCTCCATTCACCGAGATACGGCCTTCCAGAATCAACTGCTCCATCTCAAGGCGCGATCCCAGACCGGCCTGCGCGAGCACCTTGTGTAGCTTGGGAGTCTCGGCCTGCGCGGCCAACACGCGCTTCGGCAATTCAAGCTCCGGGTCAGTTTCATCCTCATCGAAACGACCAGTCACCACTTCATCAAAGCGCCCCGCTGACCTGGAGACCGTGGGCGTTTTGCTGGCGTCACTCTGCGCCTTTTCAGGTGCAGCGGAGGTGTCAGCCGGTTTGCCAGGCGCCGAAACAATCTCGGGGTGCTCAGGCGAATCCTGGTGGTCTGGTAAGTTCATGCTTTTACATTCATGCGTTGGATTCGTCGGAACGCGAATCACCCGATTCAACAGTGTCGTCACTTGCGACTGTTTCAGAAACGGCCTCTGAGAGCCCCGCCGGGGTCTCTCCCGCTGGCGACAAGATTGCCATCTCCGCTGGGTGCTCTTCCCCGGCGGCCGGGCCACCGGCATCTGCCAATCCAAATTCAATCTGTTCAAGAATCGCAGACTGGTCTCCGCCGCCGTCCATGGCTGGCAACTGATCCAGCGAATCGACGCCAAGATCATCGAGAAACTGTTTGGTCGTCGCATACAGCGCGGGCCGGCCAACCGTTTCGCGGTGCCCGATCACTTCGACCCAGCCCCGATCTTCCAGTTGCTTGAGGATCAGACTGTTGATGGTCACGCCCCGGATATCCTCCATGTCGCCGCGTGTGACCGGCTGGCGATACGCAATGATCGCCAGCGTCTCCAGCGTGGCGCGCGTGTAGCGTGGCGGCTTTTCAGGGTGCAACCTGTCGAGATATTCGCGCATCTGGGGTCGGCTCTGAAAACGCCATCCCGTGGCCACATGAACCAGTTCAGCACCCCGACCGGCCCACTCGTTCTGCAGTTCTTCCAGCGCAAGCTTGATGCTGTCGGCCGTCAGTGCACCATTGAACAAAACCCCCATCTCTCGGAGCGGCAAAGGCTGCTGAGCGCAAATGAGTGCCGTCTCGAGGACGCGCTTCGCATCCGTCGTATTCATGTTTTCTTGTTTCCGAAAATGGTCGGGTAGAGCGCCGGGAGGCGCGACTCACATGGAGCGCAGAACCTGTGGGACGCCATTCGTCAATGGCGGGGCGCTGCGGAAGCCTTCAACTTACTCATCCCGATTGTATCGCAGGCCCACGGCCTCGATGGCGCCCAGCAGGTCGTTTGGCAATGCGGCATTGAATTCGAGCGCATCGCCGGTTGCAGGATGCGCAAATGCCAGTCGCGTGGCATGGAGCGCCTGCCGCCGTATCCCACCTGCCACCTGGCCGCCATAAAGTTCATCGGCGACAAGCGGATGGCCCAACGCAGCCATATGCACCCTGATTTGGTGCGTCCTGCCCGTGTGCAGCTTGCAGCGCACCAAGCAGTAGCCAGCGGTGCTGCCAATCACCGTGATATCTGTTGCCGCACTCTTGCCGGCATTCCGCTCCAGGTCCACCACAGCCATGCGCAAGCGGTTTCGCGGGTCGCGCCCGACAGGGAAGTCCGCATGCCGGGTCGCTGGCCCGCTCCAGGCGCCGTTTGCCAGCGCGACATACTGCCTGTTCACGCTGCGCGCAGCAATCATCCTGACGAGTTCATCCATCACCTGCCGCTTCCGGGCCACCACCATCAAACCACTGGTGTCCTTGTCCAGCCGGTGCACGATGCCGGCACGCGGCAGCAATGCCGCATCCCTGTCACGCGCCAGCAGCCCGTTGAGAAGGGTTCCGCTCCAGTTTCCAGGCGCCGGATGAACGACCAGGCCCGCCGGCTTGTTGACGACCAGCAGGAATTCGTCCTCGAACACAACATCCAGCGCCATTTCTTCTGGTCTGAAAGCCTGGCTCTGGGGCGTCGGCCTCAATTCGATCCGAAGTTCATCGCCTGCCTTGACGGCCTGAGACGCCTTGCCGACCGTCACGCCGTTAAGCTGAACCAGTCCCGCCGCAATCAGCTGCTGCAGATAGCTCCTTGAAAACTCCGTGACAACCGTGGCCAGCGTGCTGTCAACCCGTTTGGCATGACACGCCACCGGTACCTGCAAATGCCGCAACTCGATATCACTGTCAATTTCAGTTTCTTCGCCGGCCTGATCAAACACATCCGGCCCGGCAACGCTCGATATAATCGATTTGCTTAGTTCAGATTCAGTCATCAGGTCATTTAGTAGAGGTTGATCGCAATGTTTTCCACCAAATTATCGGTTGTTCCCAGTGCATCACCGTTCGCCGCGGGAGTGGCCCTGTTGTGCGTCCTGATGGCTGGCTGCTCAAGCAAACCTATTGACCAGACGTCGGGCTGGAGCCCCAACAGGATCTACGCCGAAGCCAAGGAAGAGGTTAACAGCGGCGGCTACGAAAAAGCCATTCCGCTGCTTGAAAAGCTGGAAGGCCGCGCAGCCGGAACTCCGCTCGCGCAGCAGGCCCAGCTTGAAAAAGCATATGTCCAGTACAAAAGCAATGAGCAAGCCCAGGCTGTGGCAACCCTGGACCGGTTCATCAAGCTGCACCCGTCCAGCCCTGCGCTGGATTACGCCCTTTACCTGAAGGGGCTTGTCAACTTCAACGACAACCTCGGCATCTTCGGCTCGATTTCCCGTCAGGATCTGTCCGAGCGCGATCAAAAGGCGGCCAAGGAATCCTTCGAATCCTTCAAGGAGCTTGTCACTCGGTTTCCAGAATCCCGTTACACGCCGGATGCCCGCCTGCGCATGACCTACACCGTCAACTCGCTGGCCCAGTCTGAAGTCCACGTGGCCCGCTACTATTTCTCGCGTGGCGCGTATGTTGCGGCCATCAATCGCGCCCAAACCGCCATCACCGATTACCGTGATGTTCCTGCACTTGAAGAAGCAACTTATATCGTCTACAGGTCCTACGACGCCTTGGGCATGACCCAACTGCGGGATGATGCAAAACGCGTTCTGGATAAAACCTATCCCCAAAGCGAGTTCCTTACCAAGGGTTTCAAGGCGCTTGATAATCCCTGGTACAAGTTCTGGTAAGTCCATCCAGCCGGGTCAGCAGTTCCTCGTCCGAGTTCAATCGCTGCATGGGCGGCATGGCTCTTAAAAGACGTTTGCCATAGCCCATGGCCCTGGTCCGGGTGTCACAAACCACCAGCACACCCTGATCCGTCTCGCGGCGAATCAGGCGGCCCGCGCCCTGCTTCAAAGCAACGGCCGCTTCAGGAAGAAAATAATCATTGAACGGGTTTTTGCCCTCGGCCTCAAGGCTCCTGGATCGCGCCTCGGCCATCGGGTCGTTGGGCGGCGGAAAAGGCAGCTTGTCGATGACAACCAGTTGAAGTGCATCGCCCGGAACGTCGATGCCTTCCCAAAAAGACGCTGACGCGACCAGAATGCAGCCGCGCCGGCCATCGGCATCGCCCTGCCGGAAGCGCTCGATCAGTACACGCTTGGGCATCAGGCCCTGGACCAGCACCTCGATGTCACCTGAATCGGCAAACGCGTCCTGAAGCGCGTCGCCGATCAGGCGGAGGGCTTTCAGCGTCGTGGTCAGCACCATCGTGCGCCCGCCCAGGCGTGTAGCCCAACGCGCGACGGCATCTGCCACCACGCGCGAATGTGAGGGGTCCGCGGGCTTTGGAAAGTCTTCTGGAATGTAGATCGCGGATTGACGCGCATAGTCAAACGGGCTGCTGACTTTCAGCACCTGTGCATCATCAAGTCCACATGGCTGTGTAAACCAGCTGAGCTTCTCGTCATCACCCAACGTGGCGGATGTGAATATCCAGGATTTGGCGGACCCGGCAGAAGCCGCCAGTAATTTTGTCTTCACTGCCTCTGCGATATTGAGGGGAGACTCCACGAGGCGCAGTTGCGCACCGACATCCACCCACCGTACCAGTCCGGCCGGGCATGACAGCGCAAAAGCGCCCGCACGCGCCGCCAGTTCCGATGCGCGGTCATGCAGCTTCGGGAAATCTGCCGCAATTTCACTAACGCTCGCCAGCGCGTCGCAGGCACCTGACAACGCCCCGCCCAGATCTTCAAGGGCGACCTTCCACGCCCCGGCGTCTATGGACTCGGGTGCAATACCCGTCCAGCGCAGCTTGGTACCCGGTAATTGCCTGCCTGCACAAAGCCTCAATCCTCGAGCGGCCTGTTCACAGGCGCCGACCACGGCCTGCCAGTCCACCAGACCGCGGGCAAGCTGCAAGCCAGCGCCCAACAGGTCGCGGCAAAAATCCAGCAATTGCCCGGTGGTCAGGTTCTTCCCCAGAAACTGGACACCCGTCTCGTTGAGCTGGTGGGCTTCGTCAAAAATCGCGACCCTGACCGAGGGCAGCAGCTCCGCAACACCGGACTCACGTACGGCAAGGTCTGCAAAAAAGAGATGATGGTTGATGACCACCACATCCGCTCCCAGAGCCTCCCGCCGGGCCAGATTGACGTGACAGGCCCGGAACTGCGGGCACTGCGCGCCCAGACAGTTTTCCCGCGTCGACGTGACCAGCGGGATTAACGGTGAGCGCTCGTCCAGGCCCGGCAACTCGGCCAGGTCGCCCGCCTTGGTGAACTGCGCCCACTCCTCGATTTTTGCGAGTGACCGGGCAGTGACCCGGTCTGCAAGGGTCGGGTCCTGACGTGCAAGCCCCATGCGGTGCAGACACAGGTAACTGGCACGGCCTTTGAGCAAGGCCGTTCGAACCGGCACATTAAGTGCCTCGACGAGACGGGGGAGATCGCGACCAAACAACTGGTCCTGCAAGGCTTTGGTGGCTGTTGACACCAGGACACGTTCACCGCTGAGCAGCGCTGGCACGAGGTAAGAAAATGTTTTGCCCACGCCCGTACCGGCTTCCACCACCAGCACTTCAGAGTGCTCAATTGCACGCGCAACCGCGACAGCCATTTCCGTCTGACCCGAGCGGGCGACAAAATGTTCGGTGGTGCGAGCCAGAACGCCCTCAGGCGCAAAGGCATCCTGAACTTCCTGTTCCAGGTACATCAGGCAGGCTCGGGCGGGTCAAGGGCCAGTTCAAGCTGGCAAATCTGGTCGCGCAGGTGCAGGCGACGCTTTTTGAGACGGCGAAGCATCAGCTCGTCAATAGGCGTGGCATGTGCCGTGATATCGACCAGCGCATTGAGGTCTGCGTGCTCGATCCTGAGTTCTATTAGACGGCGCTCGGGCGAATGTAAATTTAAGTCCAAGGTATTTATCAACGCACGCTGCTTGCTCTGATAATACGTGATTACGGAGATTAATCGAGTCCGGCAGGGCTCGTCCAATGCAAGATGTCAAAAGGCTATCGAATCACGGCTTCAACCGGTATCCACAAGGGAGACCGGGAGTACCAGCAGGATCAGGTCAACCTGATCAGTCACCAGCGCATAGCCGGTTGCATTCTGGGCATCGTCGCCGACGGCATGGGCGGGCGCAGCGGCGGCCGGAAAGCCTCCGACCAGGTCATGATGACAGCCAAGCAGCTGTTCGAACGTTATTCCCCCGACAGTGACGACGCCCCATCGATGCTCAAGCAGATCATCGAAGAAGCCCACATCGTCATCAAACTGACGGCCATCTCTGCCGAGCAGGAGCCGCACAGCACCCTTGCTGCCTTCCTGATCAATCCGGCCGGTGATTGCCACTGGGTCCACACCGGCGACTCGCGCATTTACCATTTCCACGGCAACAAACTGGTTTTCCGCACGGTTGACCATTCCTATGTTCAGACGCTGGTCGACAAGGGGGAAATCACCGAGGAAGAAGCCAATGTGCACCCCCAGTCCAACATCCTGATGGGTTGCCTGGGTACCGAAGACCCACCCCCCATCACCCACCACTACATTCCCATGCTTCAGCCGGAAGATGTGCTGATTGCCTGCAGTGATGGTGTGTGGCACTACTTCAGCGCCAGCGAAATGGGCTCCGCACTGTCCATGCTGTCACCGCGCGAAGCCACCGAGTTCCTGATCCAGAAAGCAAGGTCACGGGCACGCGGGGGTGGCGACAACCTGTCGCTGGCCATCGTCAAATTCGAGCCTCTCGAATAAGCCGGCGACGCTGTCGAATTGGACTGAAGGGTGTCGCATGACGCCCTTTCTTCGTTTTACCCTTCAATAGTTCGTTCCGCAACGAACGATCTGTAAAAGAATGGGTAAATGTTATTGCGAATCGTTCTCTTTCGCATACAATACCACCCAGACCAGCCAGCCACATATGTCCGCCTCTGCGGACATGCATAGCCAAGCCTTTGTTTAACCCCGCTTTTGCCGCCCCGGCAAATAAATAGACCGCTTGGAGCTTCCCCTTGGCACGCCAGAAATCGAACAAGAGCAACGTAAAACGCAGCGCTCCTACCACCTCGGCCTCCCCCGTCATCCAGTTCCCGCAGACACCTACACCCCACATTTCGGGCGCCGACGTGGCCGCTTTTCCGCTGGGTGCACTCATGCTCGCCGCGTCAGTAGGCGCATGGGCACAGAGCGGCGCGACCACCGAGACCCCCGCAGGGCAAACGCTGTCCACGGTGACCGTCAAGGAAAAAGCCGAAGCACCTGAAGGCAAGGAAGCACTGCAGACCAAACAAACCACGATTGGCAAGGGCAAGCAGGACATCCGCGACATTCCCCAGTCCATCAGCGTGATGACCGAAAAGCTCATCGATGACCGCAAGCTGGACACCCTGAAAGAAGCGCTGCACCACACGGCTGGCATCACGTTTGCGGCGACTGAAAACGGCACCGACCAGGATATCCGCCTGCGCGGCTTCCCCGTTGCCAGCGTCGGCGACCTGCTGATCGACGGCATGCGCGACCCGTCGCAATATGACCGGGACACGTTTAACTACGACCGCATTGAGATCATGCGCGGTGCAGCATCCATGGTGTTTGGACGCGGCTCTACCGGTGGCGTCATCAACCAGGTGACCAAACAGCCGATGCTGGCTGACCAGAACGACTTTGAAACCACCATCGGCTCGCGCGGTTTTCTGCGCACCACGGCCGACTTCAACCTGCGCACCGGCGAAGAGGCCGCCCTGCGCCTCAACGTGATGTACAACGGCGCCAACAATGGCGGCGCGAAGGTCGACAAATACGGCATTGCCCCGACTTACCGCTGGGGCATTGGCACCAGTGATGAATTCAGCGTTGGCCTGTTCCATCTCAATGTCAACAACGTCCCGCAGAACAGCATTCGCTACCTGAACGGCAATATACCCAAGGTCAACCCCGGCAGTTTTTACGGCACACAAAGCGATTACCTGCTGGGCCAGGCCACCTACGGCACCGTGAAGCACACGCACAAATTCGACGGCGGCGGGGAGCTGCGCAGCCAGTTGCGCACCGGCACCTTCGACCGCGCGCAGTGGGGCACCAATGCCCAGTTTGCTGCCACGCCAATCAATCCGGTCACTATCACTGCCGACAATTTCGGGCCCAGGACCGTCCTGCAGCGCCAGGGCCTGACGCCCCGCAAGGACCAGTTCAAGGGAACCTACTTCCAGAGCGACTACCAGGACGAAGTTAACTGGGGCGGCATCAAGCACCAGATCCTCACGGGCTTCGATATTGCCAAGGAAAAGGCCAACCGCTACCTGGCCAACAACGGTGTCGGCGCGAACTTCAACAAAACCAACACCTTTGTGGGTACGCCTGACGACGGCGTGACGCTGAACACAACGCCGGTATACCGGGACTCCAGCAACTACTCGGCCACGGCCATGGGCGTCTACTTCCAGGACCTGATGCAGATTGCACCGCAGTGGAAGCTTCTTGCAGGCTTGCGCTACGACACCTTCAAGGGCAGCTTCAACCAGCTCAATTACGCGGCCACCACAGGCACCAACCTGACCAGCGTCAGCAACGCCCAGATCTCCAACGGCCTGTTCAGCTACCGTGGCGGCGTTTTGTATCAGCCGACGCCCACAAGCTCGTTTCACGTCTCGTACGGCACATCGTTCAACACGAATGCAGACACCTACCAGTACGTGACGCAGGCCACGGCCAACACGCCGCCCGAGAAGAGCCGCAACATCGAGATTGGCGCCAAGCTGGACTGGCTGGACGGCAACCTCTCGACGCGCGCAGCCCTGTTCCGCACCGAGAAGTACAACGAGCGCACCACCGACGCCGACTTTGCCGGTACCGCGTTCCTGCTGTCCGGCAAGCGCCACAGCGCGGGCCTTGAGCTTGATGTTGTCGGCCGCCTGACACCGCAGTGGGAGGTCTACCTTTCGTATGCCTACACCCCCACCGCCCGCATCGACGCCGCAGGCACCGCAGCATTGGCCACTGTAGGCCAGCGCGTCGGCCTTACGCCGAAGAACAGCGGGAGCGTGTGGGTCAGCTACCAGGCCACCCCCAAACTGCGTGTGGCAGCCGGCATGAACGGTGCGAGCGAAAACTTTGCACTCACGGGCACCAGCGGTGCAGCCATGCTGACGGCACGCGCCGCCGGCTACGTCGTCGCCGACGCGATGGCCGAATACAAGTTCACGCCTGACACCTACATGCAGATCAACGTGAGCAACCTCGCCAACAAGGCCTACGGCGACCAGCTGTACCCAGGCTTCGTCATCCTTGGTGCCCCACGCACTGTCAAGCTGACCGTCGGGACCCGCTTCTGACCGTATCATTCCTCCATGCTGCTGCACGTCCCCGACATCCTCTCACCCGCCGAAATCCGGCAGGCCAGAGAGGTGCTGGCTCGTGCCGCCTGGAGCGACGGGCGCATCACCGCAGGCGAGCAGTCGGCCCGAGCCAAAAACAACGAGCAGTTGCCCGAGGCCAGTCCTGAAACAAAGGAGTTGCAGGGCCTGGTACTGGCCGGGCTGGAACGCAGCCAGCAGTTTTTTTCGGCGACCCTGCCCAAGCAGATTTCCCCGCCCCTGTTCAACCGCTATGGCGGCAGCAATAACCAGTTCGACAACCATGTCGACAGCGCCGTCCGTTACCTGCGCAACGGCGCGGGCCGCGTGCGGACCGACATCTCGTGCACCCTGTTCCTGGCAGAGCCCGACGAATACGACGGCGGCGAACTGGTCATTGAAAACCATGGCGGGCCTGAACAACGCGTCAAGTTGCCGGCAGGCCACATGGTCATCTACCCGGGTACCACGGTGCACCGTGTGGAGCCCGTCACGCGCGGCTACCGCCTGGCCAGTTTTTTCTGGATCCAGAGCATGGTCCGCAGCAGCGAGCAACGCAAACTGCTCTTTGAAATGGATGCGCACCTGATCCAGCTTCGAAGCACGATAGGTGAGACCAACAGCGCGGTTGTCGGCCTGACAGGTACATATCACAACCTCCTGCGTGCCTGGATAGACGTCTAGTCGAGGCCGGCGCGCAACATCTTTGACTCTTTAACCTTCGCAAGGAAAGAAAACCATGAAGCTTCAGTCCCTTATTTCCGCCACCCTCCTCAGCCTGGCCGCTGCAAGTGCCAGTGCGCACGGCGAGTTCAAATGCGATGTGCCCAAGGCCGAATGGAAACCCCAGATGGAACTGCAGCGCAAACTGACAGCCGACGGCTGGAAGGTGCGCCAGGTCAAGGTCGACAATGGCTGCTATGAGGTCTATGGCTTTGACGCCACCGGCAAACGCATCGAAATCTATTTCAACCCCAAGACGTTCGAAAAGATCGGCGAGGTCAAGCAGCCTTCCTGATCGCCGCTGATATTGACTGATGCTGCCCGAGCCGCTGACGCCCGCCCCTGCCGCCACCGCCGGCAACACCGTCAAGGTGTGGGACGGGCTGGTCCGTCTGCTCCACTGGTTGCTGGTGCTGTCAGTAGCCGTGGCGTGGATCAGCACCCTTGGCTGGGGTTTGCTCAAGGCGCATGAACCTGCAGGTTATGTCGCCCTCGCAGTGGTGGCGCTGCGGCTGCTCTGGGGTTTCACCGGCAGCCGCCACGCCCGTTTTGCACAGTTCGTGCGGGCCCCACAAACCGTTCACGGCTACGCTCTGAAGCTCAAATCAGGCACCGAGCCGCGCTACGTCGGCCACAACCCCCTGGGAGGCTGGATGGTCGTGCTGCTGCTGGCGGTGGTTGCCGCGCTTGGCATCACAGGCTGGCTGTACACCACCGATTATTTCTGGGGCATGGCCTGGCTTGACCAGTTGCACGGCGCGCTGGCGTGGGCGCTGTTGGCGCTGATTGCGGGCCACCTTGGCGGGGTGCTGGTCACCAGCATCAGGCATGATGAAAACCTCGTCAAATCCATGGTCAGCGGCCGCAAGCCCGCGGCAGCCCCGGGCGATATCGACGACTGACGCCCAGCCACTGGCAACCCTGCGGCTAGCGCGCGGTTTCTTCTTCGATGCGTTTGAGCAGTTCCGCCAGCGGGGCTTTTTTGGCCACGCCCGGCCGCCCACCCACAAAACCCGCCATGTCTTCAGCTTCCTGCGGCGACACCAGCGCCGTCAGGTAGATGAACGGGATGGCCGCCGTGGCCGGATCTTCGGCCAGCGCCGCAGCCACGTCGCCACCGCTGAAGTCCGGCATGTCGATGTCGCAGAGGATGACGTCCGGTTTTTCGCGTTTGGCAAGCGCCACGGCCATGCGCGGCTGTGTGGTACTGGCCAGCTGGTAGTTTTTGGCCAGCTTGGTCACCAGGTAGGTGACGATCGCTTCGTCGTCATCGATCAGCAGGATTTTTTTTCGTTCGTCGAGCACTGTTTACTCCGTCGTTTTTAATCTGTATCGCGTCAGGCCTGTCGGGTTGTGTGCCCTACTGCTCCATCTCGCCCCTGAGGATTGTGGCCGTCCGCAAATGGATGCGCAAGTCGTTGACGAGGCCTGTCGCACGCTGCGGATCAATTGCCGCGGCATCCGTCTCAAGGTGTTTGGCCTGGTCGGCTGCCCAATGAAAGCCATACAGCCCCAGGCTGCCGGCCAGCTGGTGCGCCCGGCGCCGCAGGCCCTCGCGGTCCCCGCTGGCGATATCCCCATCCATTTCGTCCAGCAGCTTGTGCCGGGTTGGCAAAAAGTCCGCCAGCAACTCAAAAATATCAGGGTCGACCACAATGGGCGCCAGGGCACCGGCAGGCGCTGGTTTCATCGCGGCCGCGGCAGGTTTCGACGACGACACAAAATCCAGCAGCGTCTGCTGGATCAGCTCGCGCGTCACCGGCTTGCTCAGGTAATGGTCAAAGCCCGCAGCCAGGCAACGCGCGCGGGTGTCTTCGTCGTCGTGTGACGAGAGCACCACCACGTATCCCCGCGGCCGTCCCAGCTCTGCCTCCTGCCTACGCAGCAGGCCTATGGCTTCCAGGCCACCCATGACGGGCATGTCGAGGTCCATGAACATGATGTCGGGCACGTCTTCGAGCACCATCTCCAGCGCCACGCGCCCGTTGAATGCCGTGCTCACCGTGAGCGGCGGGCAAGGCAGGAAGCGGCGCACGATGAGCAGGTTGTACTCGTCGTCATCCACCAGCAGCACCTTGAGCGGTGGCAGGTCGGCCAGCACCATGGGCTGGCGGTTACCGTGTGCCATTGCATGACGCGCCGTCGGGGGTACCTTGCCTGCAGGTGCCGCGCGAAGGACGACCTGCAGCGTCGTGCCTTCAGCCTCGGACGTCTGCATCGTCACATCACCATCCTGCGTGCGCGCCATCAGGCGTGCCGAATAGGTTCCCAGGCCAGTACCGCTGGCCTTGCCTGCAGTGGCGTATTTGGTGAAGAAAGTGTCACGTACCGCCGCCGGCACCATGCCGTCGTTGTGGATGCGCAGCACAATGCCATCGGTGCCATCCTTGCCCGCTGCAGCTTTCCCGTCCTGCAGGGTGACCGTCACAACCGCGCCTTCAGGCGACGCTTCCACTGCGTTTTTCAGCAGGTTGGCCACCAGCGAATAACACAGCAACTCTTCCGCCCAGGCGCAGGCCTGCACACTGCCGGACAGCAGCTTGAGCTCGACATTTTTGGAGGCCGCATGGCTGTGAATATCGACGGCCACCTTGTCGACCAGGTCCACCAGGTCCACCGCGTCGGGCCGGAAGATGTAACTGCCCTGCTCCATCTTGTAGAGGTCGAGCGAGAGGTTGACCATGCTCAGGATGCGGTAACCAGCACGCTCGACGATGCCCAGCAGTTCGTCGGCCTCTGCCGTCAGCTTGCGCTCTTCACGCAGCAGGCGCGGCACGGCAATGATGCTGTTGAGCGGCGTCTTGATGTCGTGGCGCGCAATGCGCTCGACCTCCTCGCGCAGCCGCACGTTCTCCATCAGCGCCTCGTTCTGGCTTTCGAGCTGCGAGGCCTGCTCGGCGATCTGGTCATGCGAGGCATGCAGCGCCTGATCCTGCGCCCGCCGTTCGGTGATGTCGGTCAGCGAGGCGATAAACCGTGTCGCATAGCCCTTCTGGTCACGCACCGACACCCCCATGCCCTGCACCCACACGTAGCTGCCATCAGCACAGCGCAGGCGGTACTCGATGGCCTGGTGAAACTCTTCCGCACCGGCCGGGCCCTTGCCCTTGATATGGTCTGCAAACGCCTTCTGCACGCGTTTGGCGTCTTCCGGGTGGATGATGTCGAAGTAGTCCGGCCAGGCCGAGGTGTCGGTGTCTGCGCTGTAGCCCAGCAGTTCGCGCAGGCGGGGCGAATAAAACGCGCTGCGCGTCTTGCCGTCCCAGTCCACGATGCCGGCCTTGGCGGCGCGCACCACCAGCGCGATGCGGCGCTGCTCGGTGGCCAGGGCCTGCTCCATCTCGAAACGTTCGGTCACGTCGGCGCTGGCGGTGACCACGCCCAGCGGTTCGCCGCGTGCATTGGCCATCACGGTGCGGGTCTGTGTATATCGCCTGCCGCCAGACGCCACGTCCAGCATCATGGGCGGGCTGTCCACGCCCCGGCTCAGCGACTCGGCGTCGAGCCGCTCGACCTCGGAGGCTTCCTCCGGATCGCGCAGCTCGCGCGCCGTATGGCCCATCACCTGCTCGCGCCGCAGCGCGTAGTACTGCTCCCAGGTGCGGTTGGCAAACACATAGCGGCCATCGGTGTCGCGCATGGCCAGCGCCACAGGCACCGAGTCCACCAGGTCATTGATGAACCGCACGCGGTCTTCCAGGAGGCCGGCCTGCGCCGCAATCTGGTCGTGCGAGGCGCGCAGGGCTTCCTCCTGCGCGCGGCGCTCGGTGATGTCGATGATGAAGGCGATCCAGCGGACCACAAAACCTTTGGGGTCGCGCACGGCCATGCCACCGACCTCGCACCACACGTAGCTGCCGTCGGCGCGCAGCAGCCGGTACTGTTCGGTCGAATAAAACTCGCCAAATGGGCCCTCCGGCCCCTTGCCCTTGATGAAGGGCACCCAGCGCCCGATGATGCGCGCCCGGTCGTCGGGATGGATCATGACCTTGAAATAGTCCGGCCAGTCCGTCGTATCGGCATCCGGCGCATAACCGCGAATTTCGCGGAAACGCGGTGAATAGTAGGTGTCGTGCGTGTCGCCGTCCCAGTCGACGATGCCGACGCGCGAACCGCGCACCACCAGGTCCAGCCGCCGCCGCTCTGTGGCCAGCAACTCCTGCTGTTCGCGGAAGACGGTGATGTCCAGGTAAGACGTGATGATGCGGCGGGTGCGCCCGTCGTCGCCAATCTGCGAGACGCTTTCCGCGTGAATCCACAGGTAGCTGCCGTCGGCCGTGCGCAGCCGGCCCACCATGGGCGGCGCAGAAACCGTATCGCCCGGCTTGCCGGTGAACTCGACCATCTCCCGGAACTGTGCACGCGCGCGTTCGCGGTCATCGTCATGCATGGCCATGAAGACCGTGGGCCACCCCGAGGTGTCCGTGCCTGCCGGGTAGCCCGTCATTTCCAGGTAGCGGTCCGAGTAGGTCATGACCTCGGTCGCTGCATCCCATTCGCTGAAGCCGGCCTTGGTGGTGCGCACCAGCAATTGCAGGCGGTCACGCTCCAGCGACAGCACCTGCTCGGCCAGCCGTTTCTGGTTGACCTGCTCGGTCATCTGCTGCTCCAGCAGCTTGGCATCGCTGATGTCGATGAAGGAGCAAATGAAACGCAGCGTCCAGCCATTGGCATCGCGCAAGCCCATGCCCTCGGCATGCACCCACACGTAATCGCCATTGAGGTGGCGCAGCCGGTAGACCAAATTCTGGTGGTTATGCACCGCGCTCCTGGTACTGCGGTTGCGCAGCTCGCGGGCAAAACTCTTTCGTACGCGGTCGCTGTCTTCCGGATGTATCAACTCAAAAAAACCGGGTATTTCCGGCTGCACTGCTTCGGTCGGGTAACCGACGATCTCGCGGTAGCGGTCTGAATACGTGATCACGCCCGAAGTGGTGTCCCAGTCGAGCAGACCGGCCTTGGTTACACGCACCAGCAGGTCGCTGCGCTCCCGCTGCTCGATGTAACGCAGCTCTTCGGATGCCAGCGCGCGCGACATGCGCCGCGCCAGCATGAAACCCGGCGCCAGCGCAAACAACAGCAGGCCGTAGGGCAGCCAGTAGCTGCTCAGCAGGTGCCTGAAGAAGATCCAGTCGTGCGCCACGGCGATTGCCACCACGAAAAAGCCGGCCAGAAGGATGGGCGCACTGCCCTTACCGCGGTTGCGCACGCAGGTCTTGACCAGCACCCACGCGATGTACAGCCCCACCGTGATCGCAAAAATGCTCAGTAACGGAATCGACAGCGTGAAGATTTTGCCCGGCGTCACCACCGCCAGCAGCGCGCCCGCAGCGCCGAGCCAGCTGACGGCCCTGATCTGCCAGCCGCCGAACTCGCGCGGGTAGGCGGCGTGCACATAACGCGCAAACATGGTCAGCCCGCCGTAGAAGCTCAGGAACAGCAGGCACAGGTACCAGTCCCAGCCCAGCGGACCCACGATGGGCAGTGCCGCACGCTCGCCCGACAGCGCGATGAACATGCAGCACGACAGGCAGAAAAAACCGAAGTACAGGGGCGCCGTCTCCTTGCGCCGCCAGAGAAAAAACAGGATGGGCAGCACGCTGAGAAGTGCCAGCCCGCCGAGCGCCCCCATGTCGCGCACCAGGCCGGCCTCGCGCTTGAGCTGCAACTGCGCGCTGGTGCCCAGCTGTATGCCGCGCACCATACCGCCGCGCCTATGGTCGAAGTTGGACACATGCGCCACGATGTTCAGCGGGCAAGTGGCGTCGGCCAAGGGCACATATTCCTGCGCAACAGCCGGGTCCGAACTCGGATCATCGATGCCCGGCTTGCCCTGGTGCGCCACCTCACGCCCGTTGACGAACATGCGCACCGCGCTGTGCTGCAGCGGGAAAACCATGCTCAACCCCACGGCGCTGCTGCAGTTGACCTTCAGGCTGTAGCTGGCGTAGCCGTCAGAACCCAGCGTTTTGCCATCCACCACACTGCCCGCCCAGGCTGCAGGCAACTCGGCAAACATGGGCGGCGTGGCAGCGGGCGCGGCCACCGCTGTCGGATCAATGAACTTCTGCCAGTAAAAAGCCCAATCTCCGCCCAGAAACACCGTGCCGTCGCGCTCAAAGCTCCACTCCCGCAGGTCGATCTCGCCAGCTTTGGCGACCGGCTCAGGCAGATTGCCACGCGCTGCGGTGGCCGGGCCATGCCAAGCCAGAAACGCGGCCAGCAACATCAGCAATTGAAACAGCGTTTGGCGGCAGCGGGAAGTCCAGGGCATCGTCAAAGGATAGACGATTTGTTACGTCTTTCCGCCTGTAAACGCCGTAGGCAGCACCTGCTTGTTGCCGGGCGTACACAGCAGCGGCCATGCGGCGCGACAAGGCTTCAAAAAAGCCAAAAGTTAATACAGGAGTTAACAATGTTAAGTTGCAAGTTAACATTTGCGGTGCCGCAGGTGCCAAACAGGCAAAACCACCTGAAAAAGCCTCAAAAATGGCCATTTTCAGGCATCAAATACGGCTGCAGCCCTTTAAACATGAGCGTGAGCAGCTACTGAATCAATAGCAAATGCCGCTCCTCCAGCCAGCGCTCAGGTCGCCAAAACCGCCTCGGCACTGCCCCGACGCCATGCCAGCGAAGCAAACACGCTGCGCAGCACCGCATAGAAGCCCCACAACAGCAGTACCGGGATGATCAGCGTCTGCAGCAGGAAGATCACGATCAGCCGCACGATGTGTTCCGTCACCCGCTCAGCCGCCTGCCTGATCTCTTCGAACCGCGCCTTCACGTCGGCGGTTTTGGCCAGCCACTCCTTCGCACGTTCCAGGATGCCGGTGCTCTCCGGCGGCGGGGGCGGGTTGAGTTTGTCCGCCTGCCCTGCTGCGCCGTCGATGGCCTGCTGGGTGGCGGTGTAGTCGGCAGCCAGGAACTTCTGCCACAACACGTCGGTACCCAGCACCGCCACCGGAATCGCAAAACGCACCATCAGCAACACGATCAACAGGCGCGACAGCCAGGCGGGTGAAGGCTGGCGGTGAAAGGAGAGCCACGCCCAGCCCGCCGCAGCCACCGTGAGCGCCAACGGCACAGGCCAGTAAGCGCCAATGGCAATCGCCGCCTTCATCACGCCAAACGCCACGCTGGCCACGAGCATGAAGTCCGAGAAATTCTTGACCAGGTCGTTCACCGGTGCCAGCAGTTGACCCGGTGTCAGGCTGACCCCCACCCCCAGCGGCTGGGCCGAGAATTGCGTGCCCTGCACCACCGACAGCACACCGTGGAGCGCTCGGGCGGTCGCAAAACTGACTAGCGCACGTTTCAGGCCGGCATCCACCTGCGTCGCGGCGGGGGCGTCCAGGGATGCCAGCCATGCGCAGGCGACTGCGGTGGCTAGGCAAACGGCTGCTGCGATCTGGCGGGTGAGCTTCATGCGGGAGATCCTGTTGAGGCAAGACACACAGGGTAACCGGCGCAGGTGCATGGCGGAAGGCTTGAACCAGCAGATAGCTGTAATCAAACTGCCCTCCCAGCGACCAACACTGTTTAGCCGGAGCGCCCATGAAAAAACATATTGAACGCCATGTCGCGGCCTTCCTGGCCGTACTGGTCCTAGCCATACTGCTGGCGGCCGCCAATACGGCCCATGCCGAGGCCGTCACGCTCACTGCCGCGGATGGCGTGAAGGTATACGGGGAGTTCCAGGCCGCGCCGACCACCCAGCCGCAGACCAAAACGCCGCTCATCCTCGCCTTCCACGAGGCCGATTCCAGCAACGCCGAATACAAACCACTGATGCCCCGGCTGATCGGCGCCGGCTTCAACGTGCTGGCCATTGACCAGCGATCGGGCGGGGACGAGTTCGACGGCCAGAACAAAACGGTGGCCGCGCTGGGCCGCTCCGGCAACTACGAGGCCGCCCTGCAGGACATGGAAGCCGCGCTCGCCTGGGGCAAGGCCAAAGCCAACGGCGCACCGGTTCTGGTTTGGGGCTCCAGCTATTCGGCCGCGCTGGTGTTTGTGCTGGCAGCCAAACACCCTGCCGACATGCAGGCCGTGCTGGCCTTCTCGCCCGGTGAGTACCTGAGCAACCCCGAAGCCGTCAGAACTGCCGCCAAAAAAGTAAGCCTGCCCGTCTTCATCGACCAGGCCAGCGACAGGGACGAGCTCGCAGCGTCGCGCCGCATCTTTGCGGCCCTGGCCACGCCGGCAGGCACCAACAAAATCAACTTCATTGGCAAAAAGAACAGCGTGCACGGCTCGGCCACCTTGCGGGCAGACCGCAACCCGGCCGGCGCGGAAGAAAACTGGCAGGCGGTGCTGGCTTTCCTGGGGCGTTTCAAAGCCGCCAGATAAAGCCACCGCGAAAACTGATGGCGGACTGCCTGCGTACTGGCTCAATGGGCCCACAATCCGTTCACAACCAAAGGAGACCGCACCATGAAACCAGACTTCACCTATCTCGCCCTCGTCGCCGCCTTCACAGGCCTGCTGTGGATTCCTTATGTACTGAACCGCGTGCTCACCGGGGGCCTGATGGACGCCGTCGGTTACCCTGAAAACCCCGAGCCGCAGGCACCGTGGGCGCAGCGCCTGAAAAAGGCCCATGCCAATGCGGTTGAAAACCTCGTCGTGTTTGCGGCCCTTGTCCTGGCCGCCACGGCGATGGGCGTCAGCACTGCCGCGATAGCCACCGCCAGCATGGTGTATTTCTGGGCGCGCGTGGTTCACGCCGCAGCGTATACCTTCGCCATTCCCTGGGTCCGCACGCTGGCCTTTGTTGCCGGATTTGTGGCGCAGGCCATGGTGGCCTGGCAGATTTTTGGGCGCTGAACCCCGGCACAGCGTCCGCGCCCGTCAGCGCTTTTAAGCAGCAACGCCCTGCTTCAACAGCCGGGCCTTGGCAATCTCGTGCTTCAGCTGGTCAAAGCCGGTCACGGGCACGACTTCACCCTGGCGGTCAGACACCTCATCAAACCGCTCGATCAGGGCTGCGGCCTGCGCATCACCTTCGTTCAGCGTAATGCCCTGAGTCATCGTGATGTGGGCACGTTCAAAGCTGCCGGCACCGGCCAGCAGGATGCAGCGCGTGGGCGCATCTTCGCCCACCAGAGACACCAGACCGGGGCTGACCGAAGAAGGGGCCAGCAAGGCCAGTTCATCTGCAGGCAACAGGGTTTCGGTCATCGCGGTAGCGGCGGTCGGGGCCAGGCAGTTGACGCGAACGTTGTTGCGCTCGCCTTCCAGTGCCAGGGTCTGCATCAGCCCGACCAGCGCCATCTTGGCAGCGCCATAGTTGGCCTGGCCAAAGTTGCCGTACAGGCCTGACGACGAGGTCGTCATGACGATGCGGCCGTAGTTCTGCTCACGCATGCGGTTCCACACGGCGTGGGTGCAATGCACCGCACCCATCAAATGGACGTCCATGACGAGCCGGAAATCGTCCAGCGTCATCTTGGCAAAACTCTTGTCACGCAGGATGCCCGCGTTGTTCACGAGGATGTCGATGCGGCCCCACTTCTCGACGGTCTGTGCAACCATGGCCTCGACCTGCGCCACGTTGGTCACGTCCGTATCGCAGGCCATCGCCTCGCCGCCCATGTCCTGAATACTTTTGACCAGTGCCTCGGCTGACGAGCCGGGCTTGCAGGCACCAATGTCACTCACCACCACCTTTGCGCCGTGGCGCGCCAGCTCGAGCGCGTGTGCGCCACCCAGTCCGCGACCAGCGCCCGTCACGATGGCGACGCGGTCTTGCAGAAGTTTTGTCATTGAGAATTTCCTTTGATGAGATGCGGCAATTTTAGGGAAAGCCTGCGGGCAGCGGCATCCGGGCTGTCACTTAGCGGACGCTGGTGCGGCGATAGAAATTCGGCTTGCGTCCACCTCTGTCATCCCGGACTTGATCCGGGATCCATCCCCGCTTCGTTCAGCATGGATTGCGGGTCAAGCCCGCAATGACGGATCAGGCCATGTGGGCCACACCGCTGCGCTTCATGTCGGCAATGGCATCAAGATCGACGCCCGCCTCCACCAGCAAGGCATGCGTGCTCTGCCCCAGCGTTTCAGCACCGCCAGCGCTCGATTGTCCATCCTGCGAAAAACTGAAACCCAGGCCTTTGGTCCGCACCTGCTGCGTGGCCTGCTCAAAACGGTAGTCGGGCAAACCGACGGCACCCGTCTCATCAACCTCGCGCAAAAACTCGCCCAGCCTGCGCACCCGCGCGGCCGGCACGCCGACCGCGTTCAGTCGTTTTTCTAGGTCCGCCGCGCTGCGCTTTTCAAACGCCGTACGCAGCCGCTCCAGCACATAGTCAAGATCGCGCGGCACCACGAAACCACCGGGTGTGTTGAAGGCTTCGAGGTCCAGCGCGCGGGCGTCTTCGCACAGCTCCGGCATCTCCAGCACAGCGGCCATCTTGCGAAACTGCGCCGGCGTATTCGCCGCGACCGACAGCCAGCCGTCGGTGCAGTGGTAGGTGTCCGCCGCCGGGCTGCCGGTGTAGCCGCGGTTGCCGATGCGCTGTGGCTCCACACCGTTGGTGAGAAAGGCAGCTGCATTCGGGTACATCAGCATCAGCGACGCCTGCACCATGGACGCGTCGATGTACTGGCCCACGCCGTCACGCGAGCGGCGGTGCAGCGACGACACAATCGACAGCGCCCCCAGCATGCCCACCGCCACATCGATGACGGGAAAGCCCACCTTCTGCGGCGGCGCATCCGGCCTGTCGCCGGACATCATCATCATGCCGGTCAGCGCCTGCACCACGTGGTCGTAAGCGCCGCGGCCCGACCATTCGCCCTCCTGGCCGTAGCCGGAGATCGAGCAGTACACGATGTCGGGCTTGATGGCCTTGATGGACTCGTAGTCCAGCCCGTACTTCGCCACCACGCCGGGGCGGAAGTTCTCGATGAACACATCGGCCGTCAGCACCAGCGAACGCACGACAGCCGCGCCTTCGGGCGTGCGTATGTCCAGCGCCAGCGAACGCTTGCCGGCATTGCAGGCCACAAAGCCCGTGGGCGTGTCGCCCTCGCTGGCCGACTTGCCCTTGCGCATCACTTCACCGCCTTGCGGTGGTTCTATCTTGATGACTTCAGCGCCCATCTGGGCCAGGTAAAAAGAGGCCAGCGGCCCGGCGATGACGTGCGAGAGGTCGAGGACGCGCACGCCCTCCAGTGGTTTGGACATGGCGTGCCTTGTTAAGTCGCGGTCACGCCGGTGAGCCGGACGATCTCGGTCCACTTGCGGAATTCATTGCGTACAAAGGTGGCGTCAGCCTGCGGGCTGTCGCTTTGCATCACCATGTTGCCCGAGGCCTCAAACATCGGCTTCACCGCTGGGTCAGCCAGCGCACGCGTGGTTGACGCAAACAGCTTGCTCACCGCCTCGGCAGGCGATTTGGCGGGCAGCCACAGGCCGAACCAGAACTCCTGCACCATCAGCTCGCTGCGCAGTACCGAGTTCAGCGTCGGCACGCCGGGCAGTTCCTTCAAAGGAGTGGCGCTGGTCACGCCCAGCGCGCGCAGCTTGCCGCCCTTGACCTGCGGGATCGCAGTCCCGGCAATCGCGAAGGCAAAGTCGGTGTCGCCGCGCATCAGCGACAGCGGGATCTCCACCGAACCCTTGAGCGGCACATGCGTGGCGCGGCCGCCGCTGAGCGACATCAGCGTGGCGCCGCCAAAATGCGCGCCGGAGCCAATGCCGCCGGAGCTGTAGTTCATCTTGCCCGGGCTGGCCTTGACTGCCGCCAACAGTTCTTCCACCGTCTTGTAAGGCGAGTTGGCCGCCACCACCAGCACGGTGGGCGACGTGCCAATCACCGTGATGGGGATGAAGTCCGTCATCGGCTCGAACTTCAGCGAAGGCTGCAGGATTTTCTGGATCAGGTGCGAGTTCGACCCCATCAGCGTGGTGTAGCCGTCGGCAGGTGCCGTCGCCACATACTGGGCTGCCAGCACACCGCCCGCCCCCACCTTGTTTTCAACCACAACGGCCTGCCCCAACGCGTCGCCCAGCTTGGGGCCAAACTGGCGCGCCAGCACATCGGGCCCGCCGCCCGCTGCATACGGCACGATGATGCGCACCGGGCGGTTGGGGTAAGCGTCGGCGGCATGTACGCCCCCAGCGGCCAACAAGGCTGAAGAAAACGTGCTGAGGCAGAAAGATCGGCGGTCCATGGGTGTCTCCGTTATGGGTATGGATCAAGCATAGGCCGGGCGATGAATATCCAAAAGTGATATCTTTTTATCTGGTGAACACTTATCGTTATGCCTATGCCCACCCCATCTCCCAAAATCACCCAGGACGCACGCGACACCGAGCAGCTCATTTCACGGCTGCGCTTTCGCCACCTGCGGCTCATCACCGAACTGCAGCGCGGCGGCAGCCTGCGTGCTGCGGCCGAGGTGCTGAACCTGACCCAGCCCGCCCTGAGCAAGGCGCTCGCCGAAATTGAAAGCGCGTTCGGTTTTGCCCTGTTCACGCGCACTACCCGCGGCCTCACCCCGACGGCCCAGGGCGCGGTCGCCTTGCGCGGGGCCGTGCTGCTCATGGAAGAGCTGGCCCACCTGCGCCGCGAGGCCGCCGCCGGCGAGCAGGCCGTCGCCAGCCTGCGCATAGGCGCGCCGCCTTTCGTGGCACAGGGCTACCTGCCGCCCATCCTCACAACGCTGGGCACACGCGTCCCACCCGTGCGCGTGCAGCTGCTGGAAGAGCGTGTACCGGTGTTGATGGAGGCATTGATGCGGGGCGAGGTCGATGCCCTCGTCAGCAGCTACCCCATGCAGCCCCCCGAGCCCGGCGCTGCAAAGCTGCACTATGAAAAACTGTTCGAGGTCGCGTTCAGCGTCATCGCCCCCGTCGGCCACCCGCTGGCCCGCGCCCGCGAGGTCAGCTGGCAGCGGCTGGCGCAGGAGGCCTGGGTGATGCCCGCCAACACGTCCATGGCCCGCCGCATCATTGAGGACTGTTTCATGCGTGCAGGCGTGGTGCCGCCCGTGCCCATGATCGAGTCCACCAGCCCCGTCACCAACATCGAACTCGTCGCCGCTGGCGCCGGCCTGAGCATCGCGCCCGAGCTGGCCGTGCAGCGGCATTACAGCAGCGCGAAGCTGGTGAAGCGCATCAAGGTCTCACCCGCCATTCAGCCGGGGCCGGTGGCGTTGATCTATCGGGCGGCCGTGGCCAACCCGAGGGTGGGTATTTTTCGGGAGGCACTGGGCCTTAGGTAGACGGCGCCTACTTGTCCAGGCCCTTGCGCCCAAGCCACTTCGACAATTCGTTGGCCACCGCCTCGTTGTTCATGTCGGCAAATGGAATATGTGAATTCCCGCGCAAGCCTGCATCGGGAAGCAGCAGGACTTCGCAGTTACCCCCATGGCGGTTCACGATGCCGCAGAAGGTCCCCGCCGTCTTGACCGAAGTCGCCCAGATGGGGCGGGTACTGGTGTTGTCGCCGAACACCATCTGGATGGGAAACCTCGTCAGCTTCATGAACTCGGACAAGGGCACGCTGTGAGGGCCGTAAGGCGCAGCTGGTGCAGGCGCAGGGCCCTCGCCCTCGGGAAAGACGAAGCCCGGCGTTTCGTAGGCCACGATGCCCTTCATGTTGTTGCCTGTCGCCTTGAGCGCGGACAACAGCGCGCGCCAGCCGCCGGCCGAATTGGTCAGGGCCACCACGGGGCCGATCTTGTCAATCGCCTGCCCGCCGGCCTCAGCCTGCAACAGGGCATTGGCCAGGGTGTCAAACTCGTCATAGCGGGCACGGGTCGCCTGGTTCCAGGCTTCGCGGTCAGCGGTCGGAAACTGCAGGCCCGGGTGCCAGTTCGGGTAGGTCACGCCGAATCGCCAGGCCGCAAAGTTGCGCTGGTCGAAGTACTCAGGCGTGTAGGTGATGGTTTCACAGCTCCAGTTGGCACGGCCCACACGCGGGCCGTCCCACAAATAAACCGGGTAACGCTTGCGCAGAAAAATACTCTTGTAGCCCTCGCCGCCATCCCAGCGGTTTTCCCACACCTTGGTACTGGAGCTGTGCCACATGATGAGGCCGACCTTGCGCGGTTTCGCCGGTATGAAATATTCGACATAGCCGTGGTCGCAGGACAGGGTCTGCTGCGGATCAGCAGGATTGGAAATGACCTTCCCGCCCACCTCGTAGGCCCCCGTCGACTGCAGCACGATGGGTGGCTTGGCCACTGGACGCTCAGGCGCAGCGAGCGCCAGGCCGCTGATGCCGGCAAGCAGCCAGACCACAGCCACAGGCTGCAACCAGCTCCGGCCAGCAGAATATTTTTGGGTGCACTTCATCGCTTGTCTCCTCAAATAATTGTTTCAGGCCACGGCCCAAACCAGAGAGCCGCCACGACACAACAGCCAGGACTACCTATGCGGCCACCGACTTGACGCGGGGGGCCTCCTGCCATGTCTCGCACCAGAATAGTGAGCGACCATTTGGAGCACAAGAAATTGTTGGGAACATTCCGCACAGCGAAAAGCTGGAGACTCACCATAAAGCCGTTGAACGGCTCAGGCATAGCGCCCTTGTTTCAGCCCCCTCGCCCGGACCAACATTGAGCTCGTCGCCGCGGCGCCGGCCTCAGCACTGCGCCGAAGCTAGCCGTGCAGCGGCATTGCAGCAGCGCGAAATTGGTGAGCCGCGTCAAAGTGTCGCCCGTCATTCAACCGGTGCCACTGATCTATCGGGCCGCGGTCGACAATCCAAGAGTTTCGTTCCTCGACAAAGTACTGAACCCAGAGAACCCAGCATCAAAGTTCCAGAAATTTGCCTTGAAACTCTGAGCCTCGAGCTAAGCCCAATTCGATACCGAATGAATGAACAAGAGATCGAACTCGATTCATATCTTTTTGAGCATGTTTCGGTGGCGAAGACAACAACTTGTAGTTACCCTTGATAGAAATTTCAGCACCCCCATTCACTGGTACCCGTACATATTCGCCTTTCTCCAACAGTACTTTCTCTAAGACAACACAATTACTTAAGCAAACTGAATCAACAAATGTTGTCTCATCTTCCAGTTCCGCTACAACCAAAAATGCGGCGTCTTCTCCTGCCTTAATTACTACAGTTTCAAATACTCCAGCTTGGCCCGTGAATATCTCTCCTAGATATGTGACAGTTCCAGATTCACTAATTTCAAACACATGGGGACACGAACCCATCATCCAATGCCGATCAAGTAGATAAAGATTGTCAAGATCAAAGCCGTGAATATCCTGGAAGCACTCTTTATCCTCCACCGCAAACACTAGCGATGGATTTGAAAGTATCGGTCCCCAATACAAGCAATCTAGTTTTGATGGGTGAAGAATTCCTCCATGCGAAACCTCTTGCATTTGACCGCTACTGACAGTTGCATCGTCAGTCCACATGCGCTCTTCCAAGACCTCGCCAATCGGTCCTAAAACTGTAGCAATCGGAAAAATACAAGTTGCCTGTGCAGCGATCTCCACCGGTGGTAGGGAAATATGAATTGGACTTAAACCATCTGGCGAGGACCCCGAAACCAACCTGAGAGGTTCTTCTAAATTGGCCCCCATCGCATCAAGTCGTTTAAAGCCAACTCGTCTGCTCGAGTCGTTTGTTACCACTAAATAGACAGCCCAAAGAGGCCTCAACTGGTACTCCTCTTGCAGCAAAACATCTCCGCACCCGTCTGTACAAGCAGAAACTCTACAGATTTCAGTCGGTGGCAATTTGGTCTTCAATAGTTGCGCCGTAACGTAGTCGGCATCGGCCACATTTTTTTGTATTTCTTCAACCGTTGGATTTCTCTGATAGCGCAGACCGTATCCACTATGCCCAGAAATTTCATCTGATTTTTTCGCATCAGCGTGCGCCTGAACGTATTCCGTTTCAGACTGAAAGCTTCCTCCCCATTGTTTTGAGTGTCGATAACTTTCAGGCGTCTTTTTGACAATTGACGTCAAAAAATCAAGCGCTGGAGTCCGTACTAACAAAGAGTTTTTGAACGGGAAATCAGATAGATTTCCTGAACAAATTTCGCGAATAGATTCAAAGTTTTTGCAAAGCAAATATCTACAGTAGAGCGATCCTGCATCTGCTGATTGGGTTGCAAATCCACTTGCAACCAATTCGTGCCACCTATCACGAGCACGCCTAAGCTCGTCAGGTCTAAACTTGGTTCCTCGGGGATGTCGATCGTTGTAGTGTCCCGCATCAGTGTGACAGTCAGCACAAAGCGTTATAGCGTTTTCGAGAGTATTTGGCCCATCATCAGCCTCTTGGATAATGTGATGCACTTCTACTTTCAGCCCTTTATATCTGTGACATACGCAGCAGTGCCGAGCAGCACGAACTAAGCTTTCGGTTCTAACTTCTGAATTGAACGGCATATAAAGGCAACATTAAAACTGAGTAGTTGGGCTACCAAAATAATCATTAACCAAACAAAGCCTCAAACCCATCCATCGGTTCAAACAGCTTGTTCCGATACCGCAGCCGCGTCGGCCCGGGCATCGCCCGCTCCTTCACCGGATGCTCGGCGTCGCCGGGGTAACAAATCACACGGGTGCCGTCGACATCCAGCGGGTGCGGCAGGATGACGCGGGGCGTGCGGGCTCTGGCATCGGCCATCGCGGCCGCGACCGTAGCAAAGCGGGATATGTGCGCCACCGTCATGATCTGCGGTGGGGCCATTTCGATCAGGCCATCACGTTGCTGCTCCAGCGCCAGCCTGGGTTTCAGCCAGACGCTTTCGGTGGCTTCGAAGTTGTCGTGCGTGGCAACCTGGCCCGCAGGCGCAGCCGCCACAAAAAAGCGGGTGTCAAAACGCTTGTTCATGAATGACGGCCTGAACGGTGTGATCCAGCGTGACCATGGGGCGAGGCTGCTGGTTTGCAGGCGCAGGTTCATCTCAGCGAGCACGGCATCAAAGGTCTTGCCTTCGCGCAGCATCGCGGTGGCCTGCTCTGCGTGGGCATGGGTGGCGCCTTCGGCAAACAGAATGCCGGACTCTTCAAACACCTCACGCACGGCGGCGATGTACAGGCCTGCGGCAGTGAGCTGGTCAATGTCGGCCTCGCCGAGCGCGGTGTGCAATTCGGGCAAGGGCTGGTCGAGATGCCTGGCCATATCGAGCTCAGCATCGACCTTGTCGACCTTGCCACCAGGGAAGACAAATGCGCCACCCAGCACGCTGGAGTTGGCATGACGCCGGATTAAAAAAACCTCCAGCCCGTTCACCCCATCGCGCAGCATGACGACGGTGGCCGCAGCGCGAGGTACTTCGTGGATGGTGTCGTTGTTCAGTTCCAAAATTTCTCGCGTTCAGGTGGGTTGTTGTCCGTTGCTTTTAATCGTTATACCTGATGCTGCAGCCCCCGCACAGAGACGGCTGCGCACGTCAATCCAGACGCCAGACCCACCATGACGACGACTACAAAGGTGATGACGAAAGGGAAAAGCCGCGCCAGGCCCAAAACCCACAATGTAAAGTCGACTTTACATTTTGATCATTTCAGGCTTTCATGATGCGCTGCGAAAGCCCTCAAGAGCTCAAAAACACTCATTTTTGACAGCCAAAATCGGCCTTCAGACCAATAGACATGAGCGTGAGCAGCTACGAATTTGATAGTGGCTTGCGCGGCTTGAACCTGGAGAAGAGGTGGCGTCCGATGATGTGCTTCATGATTTCGATGGAGCCGCCGGCGATCTTGACGATGCGGGCATCGGCATAGGCCCGGGCAATGGGGTACTCCCACATATAGCCCCAGCCGCCAAAGAGTTGCAGGCACTCATCGACGACGCGGCAATGGAGGTTGGTCACATACATCTTGGCCATCGCGGCGTCGATCGCGTCCAGCTTGCCGTCCATGAAGAGCTGAATGCATTTGTCGGTGAACTGGCGGCCCACAGCCGTGTCGGTGGCGAGTTCGGCCAGCTTGAACTGGGTGTTCTGGAAATCGCCAATGGTTTGCCCGAAGGCCTTGCGCTCACCGGTGTACTGCACGGTGTAGTCGATCACGCGTTCGGCCACAGCGGCAGAGCGAATGGCCTGAGCGAGGCGCTCCTGCGCGAGCTTGGTCATCATCAACTCAAAACCCTTGCCTTCTTCACCCAGCATGGCCGAGGCCGGTACCCGCATGTCGTCAAAAAAAAGCTCGGACGTGTCTTGCGCCTTCATGCCGAGCTTGCTGAGGTTTTTGCCACGCCGGAAGCCCGGCAGGCTGGTGTCGACGAGAAACAGCGTGACCCCTTTCGCGCCGGCGGCCGAGTCGGTTTTGGTGGCCAGCACCAGCACGTCACACATCTGCCCGTTGGATATAAAGACTTTCTGGCCATTGATAACGTAGTCGTCACCGTCGCGAACGGCCTTGGTACGTATGGCTTTCAGGTCTGAACCGGCATGCGGCTCGGTCATGCCCAGGGAACCAATGGCCTCGCCCGTGACCATTTTGGGCAGCCAGTGTTTTTTCTGCGCCTCGCTGCCAAATGACTTGATGTAGGTCGCGACAAGGTCGCAATGGATCATGAAGCCGGGCCCGGTGTACCCGGCCGCCCCGACCTCTTCGAAGACGACAACGTCGAACAGGTAGTCCGCGCCGATGCCGCCGTACTCCTCCGGAATCGTGCAGCACAACAGGCCGGCCGCGCCCGCCTTGCGCCAGACTTCGCGCGAGACGACGCCGTCTTCTTCCCACTGGGCGTGGTGCGGCGCGATCTCCTTGTCGATAAACCGCCGCACGGTGTCCCGGAAAGCCTCGTGCTCCGGCTGGAACAGGTCTCTTGTGATCAAAGTATTTACTCCTGATATCGATGATTGCGCGGCGCGCGGCCGCCCACAATCCACAGTGTTTACATGCGGACTATATGCATGTGTACTATATCAAAATGTACCGGCCAGATAACCAGAGAAAACGCGAGAACAGGCAGACCGCGATGCTGGCGATTGCACGCGTATCTCTTGACCTGCAGCTGCTTCAGGCCCGCCGCTGTTTCGCTGGCAGCGCTCTCTGCTCATCCCTGTGATGCCGGTTTTGCTCGGGGTTCCACGCGCACGCGCGTACGCGCAGCCAGCCCACGGCTTTCTGCCCAGTGGGAATGAAACTCTGAACGGACCATGCCAAGGTCCCGGATCGCGGATGCGTCGAGGCGCGCAAACGCATCGCTGTCGTATGCGAACTGCCTGCGCACCGCCGCCTCTCTTGCCCATTTTTCAAGCATGTCGGCTATGGCCCTGAGCAGGCATTTCATGCAGCGAAGAAACTCCACCATGAGCCCTCGCAACACTGCCCCCCGCGCGCTGCGAAGGTCATGTCACAGGATGCGAAACATGCGGTGATCGATGCGGCCGATGCCGTATTCGCCGTAGCCGACGGTCACAATGCCGCAAAGCCAGGCGTAGCGCTCGTCGGACGTCTCGAACCGGGGCGTGGGGCGCACGTAGCTTTCATCGAAAGAAATGCGTTCACCCCTGGCCAGACGCTGGCGGCCATCCGCCGGGAATTTGAGGATGCCATGCGACTCATAGTGAATGAGGACACCATCGTGGGTGCGCAAGGTTGCGCGGACATCCATGCGGCTGGTACCGTCGGCCCCCACAGAGACCCAGTCGCCGCCACCCGGCAGCATTTCACCCCGGAAGTTGGGGCCCTCGAAGCGCCCACCTTTCACAACATAGGTCAGACGGGTGCCGAGGTGGGTCGGGATCACCTGGCCGACTTCCAGATCAATGCTGAGATCGCAGAGGTGCTCGACGGGCAAAGCGTTGATCAGCGCCCGGTCAAACAAGGGTGTTACTTCGTCGGCGGCAGGCGTTTTTGTGCTGGTCATGTCGTTGGTCATGTTGTGGTCCGTCATGCGGCTTCGAACGCTGCCTTGACCTGGGCGAAATTGAAGAAGGTATCTTTGCTTGTGACGAGCCCGTTGTCGTCTATCTCAACAACGTCGAGTGCACGAAACGCCCTGCGCTCCCTGCCGGGGAGCTGGAAAGTCAGGTCCCAGTCCAGTGTCTGTCACCCAAAAGGATGCGGTGCGTCTTCACACCAAAATCGGGATAGCGCTTGAATACTTCGGCGAATTCTTTGAGCAACGCGGGCTTGCCTCTCACCTCTGCGCTGCGGCCATGCGCCTGGAAGGTGGAGTCAGCCGCATGCAGCGCGACAATCGCCTCGGGTTTGTGGGAGAGCCACGCCGCGGCGTAGCGGTCGGCGATGGCGGCAATATCCAGTTTCGCAAGTTCAGACATGGGAAAACCTTTCGAAGTCATTGAATGTTGTTCGCGGAAGATCAGTTGATTCCGTGGTTCGCGAGAGCACGGCTGCAAACCATCCCGCGAACAGTTGCGACTATACCTATGATTTTCATAGTAACAAGGGGTATGATGGCAAAAATGAGTAAAAAACCAGTTTCACTATCAACCGAACAGGCAACGCTGTGCCCCATTGCCCGTGCGCAAAACGTGGTTGGTGACCGCTGGACCGTGCTGGTTCTTCGGGAGCTGTTTCTGGGCTCGCGCCGCTTTGAAGAGATGCAGGCGCACACGCAAGCGACCCCGCAGATGCTTGCGACCAGATTAAAGAAGCTGGAGGCGGACGGCATGATCGAGCGCCGCCCCTACAACGACAGGCCGCTGCGCCACGAATACCATTTGACCGAGGTGGGTCAGGCTTTCTACCCGGTCTTTCTGGCGATGCGTGCCTGGGGCGAGACCTGGTTCAAGTCCGCCAGTGAAGAAGTAGCGATTCAGTACACACACATCCCGTGCGGCCACGATCCGGGGCTGGGCCCCAATTGCCAGGAATGCGGAGGGGTGATGCGACGCGAGGATCTGTCCGCAAGGCTGAGCGGCTCATTCGACGCAGAACGACAGGCGCGTCTGTCTGCCTTCAAAAGCGGATGAGCCTGGACTGGTGACTTTCCCGGGAACGGAGGGCTCAAATTGCCAACGTTTTCAAAGAGCCGGCTTAAAAATCCCCACTGCCGCCGTTGGCCAGGCTTTCAAACTTGGTAATGCGGTTGAGGAAGGCGAGCTTCACGGTGCCGGTGGGGCCGTTACGCTGCTTGCTGATGATGACCTCGGCGACGCCGGGCTCCTTGCAGGCTTCCTTGGTGTAGTACTCGTCACGGTAGATGAACATGATGATGTCGGCGTCCTGCTCGATGGCACCGGACTCACGCAAATCGCTCATCATGGGTCGCTTGTCGGTGCGTGACTCGACGCCGCGGCTGAGCTGCGAAAGCGCAATCACGGGGCATTGCAATTCCTTGGCCAGCATCTTCAGGCCGCGCGAGATTTCGCCGACGGCGGTGGCGCGGTTTTCTTCAGCCATGCCGCCCGACACACTCATGAGCTGCAGGTAATCCACCACGATCAATCCCAGCTTGCCGCACTGGCGTGACAGGCGGCGGGCGTTGGCGCGCAGCTCGCTCACTGTGAGGCCGGGGGTCTCATCAATGTGCAGCGAGACAGTGCGCAGCTTTTCAATCGCCTCGGTCAGGCGCGGCCATTCTTCATCGGTCAGCGCGCCGGTGCGCAGATGGGTCTGGTCAATGCGTCCAATCGAGCCGACGATACGCACGGCGAGCTGGGAGGCACCCATTTCCATGGAGAACACGGCGACGGGCAGGCCAGCTTCGATGGCGACGTTTTCGGCGATGTTGATGGCCAGCGCGGTCTTGCCCATCGACGGCCGTGCAGCCAGGATGATGAGGTCGCCGGCCTGGAAGCCTGAGGTCATGCGGTCGAGGTCATAAAAGCCCGTAGGCACGCCGGTGACGTCCTGCGGGTTCTCGGCCATCTCGGTGACGCGATCGAGCAGGCTGACGACCAGCGTGTCCATGCTCTGGAAACCTTCCTTCATGCGCGAGCCCTGCTCGCCAATCTTGAAGATCTTCTGCTCGGCTTCGTCAAGGATGGTGGCAACGTCCTTGCCCTGCGGGCTGAACGCGTTGGTAGAGATCTCGTCGCTGGCGGAGACCAGCTTGCGCAGGATGGAGCGCTCGCGCACGATCTCGGCGTAGCGGCGGATGTTGCTGGCGCTGGGCACGTACTGGGCGAGCGAATTGAGGTAGCCCAGGCCACCCATCTCATCGGCCTTGCCCTGGTTTTGCAGGTGCTCGTAAACGGTGATGACGTCGGCCGGCTTGCTGGCGTTGATGAGTGCACCTACGGCGGCGTAAATGAGCTTGTGTTCGGCGCGGTAGAAGTCGGTGTCGACCAGCAGATCACCCACGCGGTCCCAAGCGCCGTTGTCGAGCAACAGGCCACCCAGCACGCTGGATTCGCCCTCAATGGAATGTGGCGGAATACGCAGCTGCGCAATCTGCCGGTCTGGGCTGTAGCCGGGGTCGTCAAAAGTGGAAAGTACGGCGGACATGGGTTTCCTGGGTAGCCTGTGATGCTAGTGTTCAGTCGCGGAGATGTCACCGCACAACACTGTTTATAAGCCGTGGATAAAAGGGGGACAACCCTGTAAAACGTGTGAATTTGCAAGCAATGAAAAAAGCCGCTCAGCGAGCGGCTTTTTTGCGGGGGAAGAAACTGATTTAAGCAGTTTCGCCCAGCACGGTGACGGTGATGTCAACCAGCACGTCGGTGTGCAGCGCAACGCTGACAGCGTGGTCGCCAGTGGTCTTCAACGGACCGACGGGCATGCGGATCTGCGACTTGGCAACAGCGAAGCCTTGCTTGGTCAGTTCTGCAGCGATGTCGTGGTTGGTGACCGAGCCGAACAGACGGCCGTCAACGCCAGCCTTCTGCGTGAGCTTGATGCTGGTGCCGCCGAGCTTTTCGCCCTGGGCTTGCGATTCGGCCAGCTTGGCAGCGGCTGCCTTTTCGAGTTCGGCGCGCTTGGCTTCGAACTCGGCCTTGTTGGCTTCGGTGGCGCGGCGTGCGCGGCCCGAAGGAATCAGGAAGTTGCGTGCGTAGCCGTCCTTGACCTTGACGATTTCGCCGAGGTTGCCGAGGTTAACGACTTTGTCGAGCAGGATGATTTGCATGGTCGTTGCTCCTTACAGGGTACGGTGCTGGTCGCTGTACGGCAGCATCGCGAGGAAGCGGGCACGTTTGACAGCGGTGTTGATCTGGCGCTGGAAGATCGCGCGCGTGCCGGTCAGGCGTGCGGGGATGATCTTGCCGTTTTCAGAGACGAAGTCACGCAGGGTGTCGATGTCCTTGTAGTCGATTTCTTCGACGCCGGCAGCGGTGAAGCGGCAAAAGCGCTTGCGCTTGAACAGCAGGGATTGTGTGTTGCGCTTTGGGCGCTTGTCTTTGTTGAAACGTTTTGGTCCGGGCATGATGGACTCCTTAAATTTGGGTTATCGCTTGGATATGGAAAACAATGCTTTTGCTTGTACGTGCGTTGATCATGAACCCGGTGAACAGTTGGGGTTTGCCTAACTCGAGCCGGCCTGTGGTTTCTGCCAATGCTCCGAAAGCAACCGCCCTGACTGTCAACTTGACCTGCCTTGTGACCCCTGCTTCCTCTATCTCGGACTCGTGTTCAAGAACGAGGTTGAGGGCTGGAATTCCGGCTGGCGTGTAGCGAAGGGGACTTGCCTCTGCGATGCACGCGGTCAGTTTGACCTGATTCAATGACTGATCAGTTGTTGCCTGCGTACTCTGCCTGTTGGGTCTTGCGCGCTTCTTCGCGTTCGACGTTGCGCATCATCAGCGAAGGGCCGGTTTCGGCTTTCTTCTTGACAACAGTGAGGTGACGCAGGACGGCATCGTTGAACTTGAACGCGTGCTCAATTTCTTCCATGACTTCCTTGGTGGCTTCAATGTTGATGCACAGGTAGTGGGCTTTGGCGAGTTTCTGGATCAGGTACACCAGCTGGCGGCGGCCCCAATCTTCAACACGATGCACTTTTCCACCGCCGGCGGTGATCATGCCCTTGTAACGTTCCAGCATGGCTGGGACTTGCTCGCTTTGATCCGGGTGGATCAGCAAGACGATCTCGTAGTGACGCATAAAACTCCTTTTGGGTTGATTGAGCTGCCCCAGCGTCGGGTAGGGTGCAGCAAGGCGAAGCCCATGAGTATAGCATCCCCCACGGTGAGGTGGTGCCCCCACGGTTGCTCACTGCGTGTAGCGCCCTGCCCCCCGAGGGGGCCGTCGCCTGCGGCCCGGCGAAGCCGGTTCCGCGGCTGGTCCTTTAAGTCGCGATAGTCAGACTGGCGATTTAACGGGATTTGAACGCGCCGAGCACCGGCGCTAAAGCGACTTCAGGTCCGGATAACGGATGTACTCGACCAGGTCCTGCGATTTCTGGCCGGGTTTGGGGGTGACCAGGCTTACCAGGATGATCACTGCAAAACCCACTGGGACGCCAAAAATACCGGCCGATATGGGGTCTATGCCCCACCAGAGCTGCACTGGCCGGGTGATCCCGAACGTGGCGCGCAGCCAGGGTTGATTGACCAGCATGTAGAAAAAAGTAATACCCAAGCCGGACATCATGCCCAACGCGGCGGCGATACCAGTGGCGCGTTTCCAGAAGATGCCGAGGCTGAGCGCCGGGAAAAACGAGGCGGCGGCGAATGAAAATGCCGCCGACACCAGGAAAAGGATGTCTGCCGGCTTTTGCGCCGCCACATAAGCGGCGAGCAACGCCACGATGAGCAGCAGGATTTTCGACACGGTGACCCGACTGACCGTGGATGCGTTGGGGTCGACCATCTTGTAATAGAGGTCGTGGCCCAGCGCGTTTGAAATCGTCAGCAACAGGCCATCCGCCGTAGACAAGGCCGCCGCCAGCCCGCCTGCTGCCACCAGACCCGACACCACATAGGGGAGGCCCGACAGCTCGGGCGTCAGCAGCACGATGATGTCGCCGCTGATGGTGAGCTCATTGAGCTGCAGAATGTTGTCCTTGTTGATGTCGACCACTGACAGCAGGGCCGGATCCACCCGGCTCCAGGAACTTACCCAAGCGGGTAAATGGTCGAAGGGCATGCCCACCAGGTTGGTGAAGATTTCGTACTTGACCAGAACGGCCAGTGCCGGCGCGGTGAAGTACAGCAGCACGATAAAAAACAGCGACCATGTCACCGACTGCCGCGCCTGCCGCACGCTGGGTACGGTGTAGTAGCGCATCAGGATGTGCGGCAAGGCGGCGGTACCGACCATGAGGCAGAACACCAGCGCCAGGAAGTTGCGGCGCGAGGTGTCGTAGAGCGCCTGCTCTTTAGGCGTGCCGTCGGGGTCGCCTGAAAATTGCGCGGCGTGCGGCGGCATGCCGTTGAGCGGCTGGGTCTTGATGTCGGCAGCGGCCTTGGCATCGGTCCAGGCCTTGACGGCGGCGGCCTCGTCCTTTGGCATGTTCGCCATGAGCTTGCCAGCCGTTGAAATCGCCGCCACCGAGGCGTTGCCACCCTTGAGCTGGTCCATCTGGCGAATGGCGGCCGCCTTGTCTTCGGCCAGGGACTGGGCGGGGTGGGTCAACTTTTCAGCAAGGGCCTCCGAGCGCTTTTGGAACAGCGCCCTCACCCGCTGCTCTGCCGGGTCCAGCGTGAGTTCCTTTTCCTTGGCGGTGACTTTTTCAAGCTGGAAGCCATAGATCAGTTGAGGCACCGGCACGCTGGTCTGCTTGACGGAAAGCCAGACCACGGGGATGAGGTAGGCCACCACCAGAATGATGTACTGCGCCACTTGCGTCCAGGTCACGGCCCGCATGCCACCGAGGAACGAGCAGACCAGGATGCCACCCAAACCCAGGAAGATGCCCAGCTCAAACGCAATGCCGGTCAGGTAAGACGTGATCAGGCCGACCCCGTAAATCTGCGCCACAAGATACGTGAACGAACACAAAATGGCCGCGCCCAGACCAATCAGCCGGGGCATATGCCCGTCATAACGCTCGCCCAGAAAATCGGGAATCGTGTACTGGCCGAACTTGCGTAGGTACGGCGCCAGCACCAGAGCGACGAGGCAGTAGCCGCCCGTCCAGCCCATGATAAAGGCCAAGCCGCTGTAACCCGTGAGGTAAAGCGTGCCGGCCAGGCCGATAAAGGATGCGGCAGACATCCAGTCCGCCCCGGTGGCCATCCCGTTGTAGACCGCAGGCACCCGGCGGCCGGCGACGTAATACTCGGACGCTTCGGTTGTGCGGCTCATCACACCGATACCCGCATAAAGACCGATGGTCGCCATCAAAAAGGTAAAGCCGATCCACAGCCTTGGCAGGCCCATGCGCTCGGCAATCGCCAGCGCCAGCACGAACAGCACAAACCCTGCGGTGTACCAGCTGTAGACGCGGTTGAGTTGGGCCCTGAACTGGAGGCCGGACATCTTGATGCCGTCGCGGGTGCCGAAGAAGCCAGCCATCAGTCTTCGCCCTCTTCTTCGACGCCATGCGCGATGTCCAGCCGGTTCATGTACCAGGCGTAAAAACCGATCAGCAGGCAATAGACCAGCAAGGCGCCCTGCGCCCCCATCCAGAAACTGAACGGCCAGCCGAAAAACCTGAAACTCAGGGCGCGGGCAAAGTAGCTCACGCCGAAAGTGACCACAAACCAGATCAACAGCAGCACCGCAATGACGATGCGGTTTTTCCGCCAGTAGCGGCGGTGGCTGGCGGTGTTGTCAGGATGTGGCATGGCGTGCGACCGAGGCATCAAATTGCGCGGCGACTTTAGGCTCAAACGTCCTCAGGTGTTGCAGCACCTCGCGGGCCTGTTCTGGTTTGCCGAGCGCCGACCATATTTCTGCCAGGCGGTACCAGGCATGTGGGCCCATGGGCTGGAGCACCGTGGTTTGCCTGAATGCATCAGCGGCGTCCATCAACTGCCGCTTGTACATCAGGGCCAGCCCCAGGCCATACCAGGCCCTGTCCATTTTTGGGTCTAGCCGCACAGCTTTCTGAAAAGCCCTTGCGGCATCGTCATGTTCACCGGCACGCTGCTGCACGTAGCCCAGGTTGAACCAAGCCGCAGCCGACGCGGGCGTACGTTCGAGGAGTTGCTGCAGCCGGAGAATCGCCGCCGCAACGTCACCTTGCGCAGCGCTCAGGTGCGCGCTGCTGGCCAGTGCATGCGCATTGTCGGGGTGCAGTTCCAGCATGGCTTCAAAAACAGGCAGCGCCGCCGCGTGCCGGCCAAATACCAGCAAGGTTTTTGCTTTCAGCCACAGCCAGCGATAACGTACCGCCTGCTTCATCTGCACAGCGCAAGGCCTATCTGCAGGCAAATGCCGACCTTGGCCACCACAGCGGCGCACCACAGGACAAGCAACACAACAAATGCCATCCACGGCAGATGACGGTCAGCCACGCCGCGCGGACAAACCCACCGCATCGCGCGAATCCACGGCCTGGTGGCGACCTGCAGAAACCTGTAGACCGGGTTGTGCACCCGGCCAGCGCCCGCCAACACGCCGACCACGGCTTGCGCAGCAAACGCGAACAAGGCGATTTCAAGGATCAGTTTGGCAAGGACGACGAGTGTGAGCATGAGAAAAAGAGAAAGCCCTCTGATTGTCATCGGAGGGCTTTCAAATTGCCGCTGTCAGGGCGCATTGCTCACCCGGGGTTTTCCCTCGGGTAGCGCAGCAGTTGCCCGGCTCACCTCCCGCCAGCTCCCTTGGTCACCGTGAGTCGGCCAGGCCGGCACTCAGGACCATTTTGACAAGCACCTGACATCTACAATCCCCGGCATCCATCACTCTTATCAGCCTCTTCGGGCCAACTCCACATGATTCGACCCGACGGCATCGAAGATTTCCTGAGCCAGCGCGCACGCACCGTTGTGTGGGTGATATTTGCTGCCATGCTGGCAACGATCAGCATCATCTTCAAGGTTTTTTTCCCGCTTCCCGACGGCCGCATGGGGCACGACTTTGCACTGCAAGTACCGGCATGGTTTGAAGGTCACATCTGGTATGCGAACAATGGCTTGAGCGTGCCCTGGTTTTCCCCGTCGTTTTGCGCGGGTCAGCCGTTCTTTCCCGACCCTCAATCCGTTTTTTATTCATTTCCGCAATTTTTTGCCATCTGGTGGGGGCCGGTGACCGCGGCATACCTGACCCTGTGCATGGCAGCCAGCCTGTTCTTCTGGGGCGGTTATCTGCTGATGCGCAAAGTGTTCATGACCGGGCGTGTGGCCGCCGTACTGGTGGGCGGCCTGCTGATGTTCAACGGCTTCATGCCGCATATGGTGGTGGTTGGCCATTTGACGTATCACGGTTTTGCACTGGCGCCATGGATTGCCCTGTTGCTGCTGATGCCGGTGCGCTCCCGCATCAACGCGATCGGTGTCAGTGTGCTTGCCGGTGTCCTGCTGGCCTACTGGGTGCATTCGGGCTTTGGCACTCTGATCCTTGCGGGTGCCCTGAGCGTGTTCCTGACAGGCGTCGTGCATTGCCTTCGGGGCGGGGCCATCAGTCAATTTCTGGCCCGGGCAACCCTGGCCGGTATTGTGGGCGTGGCGCTTTCGGCATCAAAGCTCGTCGCGTCTTTTTCATTCCTGGCGAACTTCCCGCGAACGTTTTACCTGCTGCCCGGCGCGGCCTCACCTGTCGATGCCTTTGCCCTGATTGTCGGGTCGCTGTTTTTGCCGTCGCAATGGGCATGGGCATTTGGTCGACCGAAGATGACCAATATCCAGTTCGATCTGGCCCCGCATGAGTGGGCGTTCAACTTTGGATTTGCAACTGCCTTGTTGATGGCAGTCCTGGCCATTTTTCTGCTGGCCAGCCTGGTCCGCCGGGCGGCGCGCAACCACCAGTTCCCGCGTCCCACAGCCCGGCAGCTGCTGCTGTTTGTCGTACTGGTCATCGGCCTGGCATGGCCCGTGGCGTTTAACTATTACAACCCGCAGTGGAGTGCATTTCTCAAAACCATCCCCATCGTCAACACGGCAAGCACTGCACTGCGATGGGTCATCGTGTACATACCCCTCGTTGCGATTGGCGCGGGCTTGCTCCTGCAACACGCCGGCTGGCGACATTGGGGCACGGCTGCAGCTGCTGCCTGCCTGCTCGCAACCATGGTGCAAACCGCCTTCGAGCCACGGGGTTTCTATCTGTCGCAGTCTTACGATGCACGAACTGTTTTGCTGGCCGATCGCCTGTTGAGCCAGAAGGAATTCACGGGCCAGATAAGACTCCTGGGAACCGAGGCAGAGATACAGGTGAATGGCACAAAAATGCCCTTGCTGCAGAACAACACGCTGGTTGTCGGCATCTCACAGGTGTTTTGCTACAACCCTGTTTTTGGTTACGGTCTTGAAAAATTCAAAGCAGACAACCTGCACGCCGGCCCCGTATTGACAGAACGTGACGGCTATCTGAACCTCAAAAACCCGGCCTGCTATGTGTACCCGGAAGAAAACAACTGCAAGCCGGGTGACCTCTTCCGCGCAGACCAGAAGGCAGAGGCCGCGCAGTTTGTCAATTACAAACCCTTTGCCTTCAACATCTCGAAGAAGCAGGAATGGGCCAACATGGTCACTTTTTCAGCTTTGTTTTTGGTGGCACTCGCGCTATGCGGGTGGCTGGCGATGGTATTGAGGTTGAGGCGCGCCAAGCCTTGATGCCGGCCAGCCCGTCAGGGCCGGCCTGCCAAACCCGCTATTTGCTGAGCAACTTCCAGGTGTCGATCACCGTATCAGGATTCAGCGAGATGGAGCCGATGCCCTGCTCCCGCAACCAGAGTGCGAAGTCCGGGTGGTCGCTGGGCCCCTGGCCGCAGATACCCACGTACTTGCCCTGCTTCTTGCAAGCAGCGATCGCCATCGACAGCAACGCCTGCACCGCAGGGTCGCGCTCGTCGAAGTCCTTGGCCAGGATTTCGAGGCCGGAGTCACGGTCCAGGCCCAGCGTGAGCTGGGTCAGGTCGTTGGAGCCAATCGAGAAGCCGTCGAAGTATTCGAGGAACTGCTCGGCCAGCACGGCGTTGCTCGGAATCTCGCACATCATGATGATGCGCAGGCCGTCCTGGCCGCGCTTGAGGCCGTGCTGCGCGAGCAACTCGGTCACAGCCTTGGCCTGGCCCAGCGTACGCACAAACGGCACCATCACCTCGACGTTGGTCAGGCCCATGTCGTTGCGCACGCGTTTCAGCGCTTCGCACTCCATGGCAAACGCTTCGGCAAAGTCGGCGCTCAGGTAACGCGCCGCACCGCGGAAACCGAGCATCGGGTTTTCTTCTTCCGGCTCGTAGCGTGAACCGCCGATGAGCTTGCGGTATTCATTCGACTTGAAATCCGACAGCCGCACGATCACCGACTTCGGCCAGAAAGCCGCGCCAATGGTGGCGATGCCCTCAGCGACCTTGTCGACGTAGAACGCGCGTGGTGAGGCATGGCCTCTAGCCACGCTTTCGACGGCCTTTTTCAGGTCGGCATCGACATTCGGGTAGTCGAGGATGGCCTTGGGGTGCACGCCGATGTTGTTGTTGATGATGAACTCGAGGCGGGCCAGGCCCACGCCTTCGTTGGGGATCTGGCAGAAGTCAAACGCCAGTTGCGGGTTGCCCACGTTCATCATGATCTTCACGTCGACCGGCGGCATCTCGCCGCGCTGGACTTCGGTGACTTCGGTCTCGAGCAGGCCGTCATAGATGTTGCCGGTGTCGCCTTCAGCGCAGCTGACCGTGACCAGCATGCCGTCTTTCAGCGTCTCGGTCGCGTCGCCGCAACCCACCACGGCCGGAATGCCGAGTTCACGCGCAATGATGGCCGCATGGCAGGTACGGCCACCGCGGTTGGTGACGATGGCGCTGGCGCGCTTCATGACGGGTTCCCAGTTCGGGTCGGTCATGTCAGTGACCAGGATGTCGCCGGCCTGAACCTGGTCCATGTCCTTGATGTCGTGCACGATGCGGACCGGGCCGGTGCCGATCTTCTGGCCAATGGCGCGGCCTTCCGCCAGCACGGTACCTGTGCCTTTGAGCTTGTAACGCTGCTCGGCCTTGCCCTTGGACTGGCTCTTCACGGTTTCAGGACGCGCCTGCAGGATGTAAAGCTCGCCGTCGATGCCGTCCTTGCCCCATTCGATGTCCATGGGGCGGCCGTAATGCGCCTCGATGATGAGGGCGTAACGGGCCAGTTGCTCGACGTCGGCGTCGGTCAGCGAATAGCGATTGCGCAATTCGGTCGGCACGTCGGTGGTCTTGACCAGCTTGCCGCTGGCCTTTTTCTCGTCAGGCGTGCTGAACTCCATCTGCAGCAACTTGCTGCCGAGGTTGCGGCGGATGACCGCGCGCTTGCCAGCCTTGACACTGGGCTTGTGCACGTAAAACTCGTCCGGGTTGACGGCGCCCTGCACCACGGTCTCGCCGAGGCCGTAGCTGGAGGTCACGAACACCACGTCTTCAAAACCGCTCTCGGTGTCGATGGTGAACATCACGCCGGCTGCGCCCTTGTCGCTGCGCACCATGCGCTGGATGCCGGCTGACAAGGCCACGTCGGCATGCGCGAAACCCTGGTGCACACGGTAGCTGATGGCGCGGTCGTTGTAGAGGGAGGCAAAGACCTCTTTCATCTTGTGCAGCACGTCTTCGATGCCGACCACGTTGAGGAAGGTTTCCTGCTGGCCTGCAAACGATGCGTCGGGCAGGTCTTCGGCCGTGGCGGATGAGCGCACGGCGAAACTGGCCTGGGCGTTGTTGCCGCAGAGCACGACAAACGCGTCGCGAACGGCTTTTTCAAGGTCGGCCGGAAAAGGCTGCGCCTCGACCAGCGCGCGGATTTTGCTGCCGGCCTCGGCCAGCGCCCGCACGTCGTCGGTGTTCAGTGCGTCGAGCACCGCGTTGATTTTTTTGTCCAGGCCGTCGTGGGCCAGAAAGGCCCTGAAAGCATGGGCCGTCGTCGCGAATCCGGTAGGTACCCGCACGCCCTGGGGTCCGGTGGGCAGTTGCGAGATCATTTCGCCGAGGCTGGCGTTTTTACCGCCTACTGCCTCGACATCTGTCATTCTCAGGTTTTCAAACGGTACGACCAGGGCGGTCGCCTCAAACAGGTTGGACATGAAAATACTCCGGGAGGTTTAAAAACCGGCGAATCCACCATGCGCGGCGTGCAACCTTGTTGTTCTTTGAGGGGGTTGGGGCGGGACATGGCGTGACAAATCTGGATAATTGCCCCAATTGTAGGGGGATGGCGTACTTGCCGTGCGGTCAGTTTTTGCCCCCTGCGCTGCCCAAGTCTTTTGCCGTCCTTTATTCACAACAAGCACCCGCCATGTCCAACCGCACCGTGTTTTTCATCTCTGACGGCACCGGCATCACCGCCGAAACCTTTGGCAACGCCATCCTGGCCCAGTTCGAGATGACGCCGCGCCACGTGCGCCTGCCCTTCATCGACAGCGTGGACAAGGCGCACCAAGCCATCCGCCAGATCAATCACACCGGCGAAGTCGAAGGCAAACGCCCCATCGTCTTCACCACGCTGGTGAACATGGACATCCTGGCGGTCATCAAGACGCATTGCAACGGCATGCTGCTGGACATGTTCGGCATGTTCGTCGCCCCGCTGGAGAGCGAACTGGGCCTCAAGTCGAACCACCGCGTCGGACGCTTCTCGGACGCCTCGAAAAGCAAGGAATACGACGACCGCATCGAAGCGATCAATTTTTCGCTGGCGCATGACGACGGCCAGAGCAACCGCGACCTGGCCGGGTCGGACGTGATTCTGGTCGGTGTCAGTCGCAGCGGCAAGACGCCGACCTCGCTTTACCTGGCCATGCAGTACGGCCTGAAGGCGTCCAACTACCCCTTGATCCCCGAAGACTTTGAACGCCGCCAGTTGCCGCCGGCGCTGGTGCCGCACCGCAAGAAGATTTTCGGCCTGACGATTGCGCCTGAGCGGCTGGCGCAGATCCGCAATGAACGGCGGCCCAACTCCAAATATGCCAGCCTGGAAAACTGCCGGGACGAGATCCATGAAGCCGAAGCCATGATGCGCCGCGAAGGCATTCGCTGGCTGTCGACGACCACCAAATCGATTGAAGAGATCTCCACCACCATCCTGCAGGAGATCCGGCCTGAACGGCTGATTTACTGAAGGCCATCCCGGCCTTGTGCGGGGGTCTATACCCCCGACTGCTGCGTCAACAGCAAATTCTCAATTTTTTAATGTATACGTTAAAAATTGCAGAAAAGTTAACTTCCATATTAACTTTTGAGGTTTTCGGGCCATTTCAAGTCGCCAAAACGCCTCAAAAGCCCCAAAAAACAGCCTTTTTAGGGCATTAAATCGGCTGCAGCCCAATAGATACGAGCGTGAGCAGCTACTGAATTAATAGCAATCAGGCTGCTGGTTGGACATTCAACCCAGCACAGCGACGCCCTTGACCTGTGCAAAAACCGCCTTGCCGGACGCCAGGTTCAGCGCATCAGCCGACTTTTGCGTGATGCGCGCCAGCAATGCGCTCCCACCCGCGTCCAGGCCGACCATCACCTGGCCGGGGCTGTCTACCGACAGTCCGGTGACTGTGGCCGCAAAGATGTTCAGCACGCTGCTCCCTTCGTGCCGCGCCAGGGTCAGGCTGACATCTCGCGCCTGAATGCGTACGCGCACACGCTGGCCCATCTGCAGGCTGGGGTTAACGAGGCTGATGCGCCCGCCGGAAAAATCCGCATGGCTCAGGTGGTAGGCCGGCTCCTGCCCGCTCACGGTGGCATCGATAACGGCGGCGGCGCTGTCACCGTGCGCCATGGGCAGGTCCATGCGGGTCATCAGCTCGCGTGCCGGGCCTGACGCCAGCACCTTGCCGCCCTCCAGCAACACCAGGTGGTCGGCCAGGCGGGCAACTTCGTCGGGCGAATGGCTGACGTAAAGCACGGGAATGTCGAGTTCGTCGTGCAGGCGCTCGAGGTAAGGCAGGATTTCGGCCTTGCGCTGCACATCCAGCGAGGCCAGAGGTTCGTCCATCAGCAGCAAACGCGGGCTGGTGGCCAGCGCGCGTGCGATCGCCACACGCTGGCGCTCCCCGCCCGACAGCGTGTCGCTGCGGCGCTTGAGCAGGTGGCCAATGCCCAGCATGGCGATGGCCTGGTCCAGCGGCACGCGGCGTTTTTCAGCAGGCACGCGCCGCAATCCGTAGTCCAGGTTGCCCTGTACGTCGAGGTGGGCGAAAAGGCTGGCCTCCTGGAACACATAACCGAGCGCACGCTGGTGCACCGGGACAAAGATGCCGGCACCCTCGTCCTGCCAGACCTCGCCTTTGACTGACAAATACCCCGACAGGCGCCCGCCGCCTGCCCGCTCAAGCCCGGCCACGCAACGCAGGAAAGTCGTCTTGCCCGAACCCGAAGGCCCGTAGATGGCCGTGACGCCGCGCCCCGGCAGCGTGAGAGACACATCCAGCAAGAAATCGCCGCTGCGGTGTGTGAAAGCGGCAGTGACGCCCGCGATGTCCCGATCTGCGCTCATGCGCCCTCCCGCACGCGCAGCCTGCGCCGGCCCGTGGGCTGCAGCATGTAGAGCGCCAGCAGCACAACAAAGGAAAACAGCATCAACCCGCCCGCCAGCCAGTGCGCCTGGGTGTATTCCAGCGCCTCGACATGGTCGTAGATCTGAACCGACATCACGCGTGTCTTGCCAGGAATGTTGCCGCCCAGCATGAGCACGATGCCGAACTCACCCACGGTGTGCGCAAAACCCATCACCGCAGCCGTGAGGTAGGCCGGGCGTGCCAAAGGGAAAACCACCGTGAGAAAGGTATCGAGCGGCGATGCGCGCAGCGTGGCTGCCACTTCGAGCGGCCTGTCACCCATCGCCTCAAAGGCGTTTTGCAGGGGCTGCACGACAAAAGGCATGGAATACAACACCGAGCCGATCACCAGCCCTGCAAAGCTGAAAGGCAGCAGGCCCCACCCGAGCGACTGCGTGAGCTGGCCGACCACGCCTTGCGGGCCCATCAGCACCAGGAGGTAAAAGCCCAGCACCACCGGCGGCAGCACCAGCGGCAACGCGACGATTGCGCCTATCGGCCCCTTGACCCAGGAGCGGGTGCGCGCCAGCCACCACGCCAGCGGCGTGCCGACCAGCAGCAGCACCAGCGTGGTCGTGGCAGCCAGCCTGATGGTTAGCCAGATCGCCTGTAAACCGGCCTGGTCCATGACTCAACCCCGCCCTAAGGCTGGTAGCCGTAAGAGCGGATGACCGCTTTCGCTTTTTCGGTCTTCAGGAAAGCCACGAGCGCGACCGCCGCCTTGTTGTCCTTGCCCTTGGTCAGCAGCACGGCGTCCTGGCGAATCGGGCTGTGCAGGTTGTCGGGGACTATCCATGCCGAACCACTTTTGATATTGCCGTTTTCATAGACCTGCGAGAGTGCCACAAAACCCAGCTCTGCATTGCCGGTGGAAATAAAGCTGAACGCCTGGCCAATGCTTTCACCGGTCACCAGCTTCGGTTCCAGCGCGGCCATAAGACCAAGTTTGGTCATGGTCTCCACAGCCGCTGCGCCATAAGGTGCCAGCTTGGGCGCAGCAATCGCGATCTTCGAGAAGGTGTTTTTCTTCAGCGCCTCACCCTGCGCGTCAACCACACCCGGCTGGGCCGACCACAGCACCAGCTTGCCAGTGGCGTAGGTAAAGCGGCTGCCGCTGACGGCACCGCCTTCCTTTTCAAGTTTGGCCGGTGTCTCGTCATCAGCCGCCAGAAAAACTTCGAACGGCGCGCCGCTGGTGATCTGCGCATAGAACCGCCCGGTGGCACCGAAAGCCAGCGTGGCTTTGTGGCCGGTGTCTTTTTCAAAGTCTGCGGCGATCAGCTTCATGGGCGCGGTGAAGTTAGCGGCCACCGCAACCTGAACGTCATCGGCAAATGCAGGGATGGACGCAAACAGGGCCAGCAGTGCGGGCAGGCATTTCAGGGCGGACTTGGACATGCAGTGGACTCCGGGTGATCAAAAGATTCGTTATTCTATTTGAGAATAGCGCTCTCCCGGGCAAGGCCACACGGCCAGCGCCGGCTGCCGCAAAATGGCGTCATGACCAAAAAGAGTGCCGCCACCGTGTCTTTCGACAGCGCCCTCAGCCACGAGCCAGCAGACAAACGCATCGAGATCCTGCGGCTGGTCGGCGAGAGCGGCTCCATCTCGCAGGCCGCGCGTGACGCCGGTGTCAGCTACAAAGCCGCCTGGCAGGCGATAGACACACTGACCAATCTGGCCGGCGTGGTGCTGGTAGAGCGTGCGGTGGGCGGCTCGGGCGGTGGCGGCGCGACCATCACGCCGGCTGGCGCGCAATTGCTGGCAGTCGCGAAACAACTGGCAGAGTCGCGAGCAGGTGTGCTGGCCGCCGCGTCAAGCGCCCCCTCTTCGCTACCCGCGCCCGCCCTGCCTTGGATCGGCGTACGCACCAGCATGCGCAACCAGTTGCCCTGCACCGTTGAAAAGCTCGAAGTCAAAGGCCAGGTGGTGCGGGTGTTCTTAAAACTTGCGGGCGGCAGCGTGCTGGTGTCCCGCATCACCAAAGCCAGCGCCGAATTAATGGGCCTGCAAAAAGGCCAGAACGTTCTGGCGCTCTGCAAGGCAACAGCCGTGAGAGTCAACCCGGGCCTCGGCCCCGCCACATCAAAAACAGGCCAACAAAAACTTGGTGGTGTTGCACAACGCATCAGCCGCGGCCCCAGTGGTGATGAGGTGTCGCTGCAACTGGACGCCGGCCTTCAACTGGTCGGGTTTGCAGAGGCTGGCAGCGGTATCAAAACGAAGGGCGCTGTGACGGCGATGGTCGATGAATCTGCAGTGGTGATTGCCCTGCCAGCCTGAACGAGGCGAACCACCTTGCCGTGAGAACGGCTGGTATGCGAAACTGAATTTGCAAATCTGCTGGGTTTCGCAGATTTTGTGTACCTGTCTACATCTGTACGAAATTTGGACAAAGCCAGCAGACATGCGGCATCCGGGAGGATTTTGATGACCACGTTATGTTGCAGCGCCGTTTTTATACCGCAGATTTTGCGGCATACATTACGCTAGAGCGCATGGTCAATCGTCTTTCCCTCGGATGCACAGTGCTGAGCGTGCTTCTGTATTTGGGCGCACTCGCCCTTCCTGGCTTTTACGTAGTTCAGGGAACGGAAGGAGCCAAGCCCTGGATAGAGGGTTTTTGGCTTTTGGTGTTTGGTCCTTTGGCTCTCTTTCAAGGCTTAGTCGCATGGTTAGCGAACCCATGTCTTTTTGTTGCTTGGTTTCTCTTTTTTAAAAAGAGTTATGTCAAGTCGTTCGTTCTATCGCTCGTTGGCCTTGGATTCGCATCGAGCTTTCTGTTAAGCCAGGGGGCGCGTTTCCATGACGGTAGCGGAATGAACACAATCGGGCGCAATGCTCTTGGGTACTGGCTCTGGGTGGCAAGCCTTGCAGTAGCAAGCATTTCCGCTGTACTGGCTGTGAACCAGCGATCCGAATGAGCATAAAAAAGCGCTCTAACATGTTGCTCGGCACGGACACGCAACCAAAGGCTGCCACTTCGCGGCAATGGTTGCGTGCCGGGCAGCGCCAACGTTAAATCGCATCCACGAATGCTCGACTCCCTTCCCCTGCACGATGCAACCCTTCACGAAGTCCGCTTCGCGTGGGCCGAAGCGTTGCACTTTGCGGCTGCTGAGGGATGGCCAAGGCGCGCAGGCGTTGGTGTTCTCAGGAGTCACAGAATTGCACCTTCCCTGCCACCAACCTTGGGGGCCATCTGCCTCTATCAATGCGCCCGCGAGTGCGGCGCGGACAAGTTCGAAGTGGAGCTTCAGTCGGGGGACATCCTGCGATTGCAGGCAGCGAGTTGGCAACTATTTGCGGAGGCCACGCCGTGATCCGCTTTAACTCTTTGGTCGAGCGGACCTGCGCCAGCTATGCTGGCTGGTCGGCTTGCCGCCAACGTTAGGGCAGTCGTGAAAATATTTCTTTCAATTGGGGCTGCCTTACTAGGAATCATAATTTTTGGTCTCGCATTGCCAGCCATTATTCCGGGATGCACCTGTGGGTTTCCTGCGAGCAAATGCCATGGTTGTGGGGAACTTATTGGAAATGCCCTTGGCGATTTTTCGGGGACTTGCCTTATCTTGGGTGCGATGGGGTTTGTTTTCATCCTCTGGTTTGGAATTCCGATTCTGGTGATGGGTCTTATCGTTCGGGGCATCTACAGGTTCTTCAGCAAGGGAAGCAGTGATTAGGTTTAAGTTTTGTTTAAAACCTCTTCCATTCCAAACAGCCTTTGCCTTTTTGTTTTCATCTGCGAGCAATCAGCTTAACGGGTTGCTCCGCGCGTACACGCAATCGAAGGCTGCTGCGCGGCACAGGTTGCGTGCCGGGCAGCAACAACGTTAAAGCCCCCGACGGCAGCCATCCTCGCGTTCGCCTTATTTGGCCTGTGCGTCCCTTGCGTACGAAGCGTCGAGCTCGTGGTTCCCTGGCACAACCTACGTTTTTTTCATCATCCGAAGAAAGTCCGGCATGTCCTGATGCAAGTCCGCCTCTAAACATAGGCGCAAACAACACTTTTGATAGTAAATTACTATCAATATTTCTAAATTAACAGTGCTAAACTATCAATTCGCCGGCAAATTTCACTGTTTTTAATCACCTATAGGAAAGCATCCAGATGTCCCTGATCAATACCCAAATCGTTCCATTCAAAACCCAGGCCTTCCTGAACGGCAAGTTTGTTGATGTGTCCAACGAGTCCATGAAGGGCAAGTGGTCGGTCCTGATCTTCATGCCAGCTGCTTTCACGTTCAACTGCCCAACCGAAGTCGAAGATGCGGCTGACAACTACGCCGAGTTCCAGAAGGCTGGTGCAGAGGTTTACATCGTCACGACCGACACGCACTTCTCGCACAAGGTGTGGCATGAGACCTCCCCTGCCGTCGGCAAGGCCAAGTTCCCGCTGGTGGGTGACCCGACGCACGTGCTGACCAAAGGTTTTGGCGTGTACATCGAAGAAGAAGGCCTGGCACTGCGCGGCACCTTCATCGTCAACCCTGAAGGCATGATCAAGACCATGGAAGTGCATTCCAACGAGATCGCCCGTGACGTGAAAGAAACCCTGCGCAAGCTCAAGGCTGCCCAGTACACCGCTGCCCACCCTGGCGAAGTCTGCCCTGCCAAGTGGAATGACGGCGCCAAGACGATTGCCCCGTCCATCGACCTCGTCGGCAAGATCTAAGAGCCCTGCCTTCCTGAAGAAGGCCCGGGCCGCAGCACACGTGGTGTGCTGACCCGGGCTTTTTTGTTTCCCATTGATATTGAAAGTGAGTTCGCCATGCTTGACGCCGCCACCAAAGACCAATTGAAGAGCTACCTCGGACGTGCCACCGCGCCCATCGAGATCGTCGCTTCGCTGGACGACAGCACGGCGTCCGGCGAACTGCAGTCGCTGCTGAAGGACGTGGCCGAGTCGTCTGCGCTGGTGACTGTCACCGAAAGCCGCGACGACAACCACCGCAAGCCTTCGTTTTCGATCAACCGCCCGGGTGAAAACCACGGCCCGCGTTTTGCCGGCCTGCCCATGGGGCACGAGTTCACATCGCTCATCCTGGCGCTGCTGCAAATTGGCGGCTACCCGCCCAAGGTCGAGGAAGACATCCTCAAACAAATCCGCGCGCTGGACGGTGATTTTGAATTCGAGATCTATGTCTCGCTGACCTGCCACAACTGCCCCGACGTCGTGCAGGCGCTGAACCTCATGGCGGTGCAGAACCCGCGCATCAAGGCCACCATGATCGAAGGCGGCACCTTCCCTGATGAAGTGAAGGAACGCCAGATCATGGCCGTGCCGACCATCTTCCTCAATGGCACCGAGTTCGGCCAGGGTCGTATGGGCCTGGAAGAAATCCTGGCCAAGATCGACACCAGCGGCGTCGAGCGTGAAGCGAAAAAGATAGACGCCAAGGAAGCCTTCGATGTGCTCATCGTCGGTGGCGGCCCCGCAGGTGCGGCAGCGGCCGTGTATGCAGCGCGCAAGGGCATACGCACAGGCGTGGCTTCGGAGCGTTTCGGCGGCCAGGTGCTGGACACCATGGGCATCGAGAACTTCATCTCCGTCAAGGAAACCGAAGGCCCCCGCTTCGCCGTGGCGCTGGAGGAGCACGTGCGCAGCTACGAGGTCGACATCATGAACCTGCAGCGCGCCAAGGCACTGGTGCCCAACACGGGCCCGGGCAACGACCTGATCGAGATCAAGCTGGAAAGCGGCGCCTCGCTGAAAAGCAAATCCGTCGTCATCTCGACCGGTGCGCGCTGGAAGAACATCAACGTGCCCGGCGAGCAAGAGTTCAAGAACAAGGGCGTGGCCTACTGCCCGCATTGCGACGGCCCGTTGTTCAAGGGCAAACGTGTCGCCGTCATCGGCGGAGGCAACTCGGGGGTCGAGGCAGCGATTGACCTGGCCGGCATCGTTGGCCATGTGACGCTCATCGAGTTCGACACCGCCCTGCGCGCCGATGCCGTGTTGCAGCGCAAGCTGAACAGCCTGGCCAACGTGACGGTGCATACCAATGCGCAGACCACCGAGATCACCGGCGACCAGAAGGTCAACGGCCTGGTCTACAAGGACCGCGCCAGCGGCGAACAGAAGACGGTGGAACTGGAAGGCGTGTTCATCCAGATCGGCCTGGTGCCCAACACCGACTGGCTCAAGGGTGTGGTCGAGTTGTCGAAGCACGGCGAGATCGTGGTCGATGCGCGCGGCCAGACGTCCGTGCCCGGCGTGTTCGCGGCCGGTGATGCGACGACGACACCGTTCAAGCAGATCATCATTGCGGCCGGTGAAGGTGCGAAGGCGGCTTTGAGTGCTTTTGACCACTTGATCCGCACTTCTGCGCCGGCTTGATGGCGCCGTGACGTATGACGTAGCGATCGTCAATACGAACGGTTATCACACTCACACGCAACAAAAGCGTGATGTACGGGAATACTTGAGTTGAGCGCCTGTGCAACAGACAATGGGTCATTGCAAATTACAAAAAAGGATCTCTCATGAAAGGCGACGCTCAAGTCATTGCCCACCTTCAGGCCCAGCTCAAGAACGAGCTGACCGCCATCAACCAGTACTTCCTGCACTACCGCATGTACAAGCACTGGGGCCTGGACAAGCTGGCCAAGAAGGAATACGAAGAGTCCATCGGCGAAATGAAGCACGCCGACAAACTCATGGACCGCATCTTCATGCTCGACGGCCTGCCCAACCTGCAGGACCTGGGCAAGCTGATGATTGGCGAAAACGTACCGGAGGCCATAGGCTGCGACCTGAAAGCCGAAGTGGGCGCACAGGAAACCATCAAGGCCGGCATGGCGCACTGCGAGACCGTTCGTGACTATGTGTCACGTGACCTGCTGCAGGGCATCCTCGACGACACCGAGGAGCACATCGATTTTCTGGAAACGCAACTGGACCTCATTGAAAGGGTGGGCCTCCAGAATTACCTGCAAAGCCAGATGGGCGAGCTGTCCTAAAACCGACAGCAGACCGGCGACCGGCGGTAAGCCGCAGCCGCTTGAAAGCACTGTCAGGGGCCCTTCGGGGCCCTTTTTTCATGGTGCTTTTGGCTGCAGGAGGTGGAAAAGTCATGTAAAGGGCTTAAAGGCTATTGCAAATGCGAGAGATTCGCATTTATAATTGGCTCACTGAATTAATCCATTCACCAGCAAGCCAATCAAAATGATCGTCTGCGTCTGCCACCGAATCTCCGACCGCGAAATCGCCCGCCATGCACGTGCTGGCATGGGTTTCGACGAGATCCAGCTTGAGCTGGGTGTCGCCACGCAGTGCGGAAGTTGCGAAGGTTGCGCGAGAGACGTCGTGGCGCAATGCAGCACCAGCTGCCCAAGCGCCAACATCAAGCTCGCCACCAATCTTCTGGAAGGCAGCACATGGCAAACGTCCCAACCCTTTTTGCAGCTTTCGCCTTCAGCCTGATACTGGTGCTGGGGTCATCGTGGTGGGTGTTTCGCCGCTGACCTTCTAACCGTCAGCTTTAACCGGCCTTGCCGGTAAATCGCGTGACATGCTTCCAATCACCTTACAGCCATGAACGCCATCCCCAACTCCCCTTCGTCCGGCATGCCGTCGCTGGGGCTTCCTCCCGGCCTCGTCATTGAGCCAACCCCGCAGGCCAAAGCGCCCCTGCTGAGCCGAAACGCCAGCATTGGCCTGGCTGTCGTCGGATTGCACATCGCGTTTATTTGGGCGCTGCAAAGCGGCCTCCTCATGCGGGCGGCAGAAATCATCATTCCTGCGGAAGTTCTGACCCAATTTATCGAGCCACCGGCCCCCAAGGTCGAGCCGGTCCCGCCGAAGCCCCCAGAACCGGTCAAAAAGCAGGTGGTCAAGACAGCTGTTCCGCCGCCCATGCCGCTGGCGGTTGCTGATCCGACCCCTGCCCCCAATGCGCCCGTGGGTGTCGTCACCCCGACCCCTGCACCCCCGGCGCCAGTGGCACCTGCACCGCCCGCACCGGCGGCAGCGCCTTCCATGCAGCTGCCGTCTAGCGATGCCAGCTACCTGCAAAACCCCAAGCCGCCCTACCCCCCCATGAGCCGCCGGCTCAATGAACAGGGCAAATCCATCATCCGTGTGCTGATCGGAATTGATGGGCAGCCGCAAAAGGCAGATATTGCCAAATCCAGCGGTTACGACCGTCTGGACCAGGCCGCCATGGCCACCGTAATGCGCTGGCGCTATGTGCCCGGCAAACGCAACGGCGTGCCCGAAGAAATGTGGTTCAACGTGCCCATCAACTGGGTGCTTGAATAAACCTGAACGTTTTGTTTTTTGGAGTATTGATTCATGAATTCACAATTTGGCCTGGCCAACGTCTGGAGCCAGGGCGACATCGTTACAAAATCCGTCGCCGTGCTCTTGCTGGTGATGTCACTGGCGTCCTGGATGGTCATCATCATCAAGACGCTGGACCTCATCAAATACAAAAGAATCGCCCGGACGGCCGAGGACTTCTGGCACAGCGAAGACTTTGCCGCCGGACTGACCAAGCTCGGTGCCGATCCGGCAAACCCCTTCCGCCAGCTCGCGCTGGAAGGCCGCGAAGCCACCCTGCACCACCGCAATACCAAGGCGCACCTGCACGACACGCTCGACGTCAGCGACTGGGTCACGCGCACACTGCGCAATGCCATCGACGAATTCACCTCCAAGCTTCAGTCTGGCCTTGCCATCCTGGCGTCCGTCGGCTCAACAGCGCCGTTTGTGGGCCTGTTCGGCACCGTCTGGGGCATTTACCACGCACTGCTGTCCATCGGCGCGGCAGGCCAGGCCACGATTGACAAGGTCGCGGGCCCCATCGGCGAATCACTCATCATGACGGCGCTCGGTCTGGCAGTGGCGATTCCCGCCGTGCTCGGCTACAACGCACTGGTGCGCGGCAACAAGGGCGTGCTGCAAAAGCTCAACCGCTTTGCCCACGACATGCATGCCTACTTTGTGACCGGTGCCCGCGTCAGCGCAGGCAACTCAGCCAAAGTATTGGCGATCAAAAAAGCCTGAACTGGCTGCTCTGAAAAAGACACATCATGGCTTTTGGAACACAGGACGACAGCGACGAGGTGATGAACGAGATCAACATGACGCCCATGGTGGACATCATGCTGGTACTGCTCATCATCTTCATCATCACCATTCCGGTGATGAAACACTCGGTGAACATTGACCTTCCGCGTGCCACGAATGAGGCGCAGAACATCAAGCCGGAAACCATACGCCTGACCGTGGACGCTCAAGGCACCTACTACGTCAATGAAGCACCAACGACCGACGAACAGCTGATACCGCTGTTCAAGGCCGCAGCGGCGCAGAACCCGCAGCCTGACCTGCACATTCGCGGAGACAAGGCGGTGCGTTACGAGCGCGTCGCGCAGGCCATGGCCGCCGCGCAGCAGGCCGGTTTGCACAAGATTGGGTTTATCACCGAACCGAAGAGCTGATCTCGAAGGGTTGGCAGAATTGCCCGCCCTTCAATCAGCAAATATTTGCAGTTAATTTGCCTGCTTGCTTGACTTTTAAATGAGAATGGTTATCATTAACTCATCAGCAACGGCAAACAAACAGGTTTAAACATCATGTCCCTCGCGATGCCAGTTTCCAGCACCCTCAGCCTGCCGCGTCAGGCGCCACGCGCCAGCGGCGAAGCTTCATCGCCGACGATGCAGGCTTCTGCCCAAACCTGCGTGGACAGCAACCAGATCCTAAAGGGCCAGAAGGCCGTCGAGATCAGCCACAACGGCTCGACCTATCGCCTGCAGGCCACCCGCCTTGGCAAACTGATACTGACCAAATAAAGCGCGACAGCCGCCCGCTGTCGCCATGTTTTCATCGTGGGGCGATCCGAGGCTTTCACAAGTCTCCAAGATCGTTTTTGCCAGCCACGGACTTTTTCAAAGTCGTTTAGCCAGGCTTTTTTTCTCACGCTGAAGATATTCCACAAACAAAAAAGCCGACCCGAGGTCGGCTTTTTTTATGCATGCCTGTTACGCATGCCAGAACATCAAAGTCCCACAGCGGCCATGCCGGCGCGCGCGATCTGCGCATCCTCGTTGGACTTGACGCCGCTCACACCGACCGCGCCCACACACTGGCCATCCTTCATCATGGGAACGCCCCCCTCGAGCATGCCCTTGATCGTGGGCGCGCTGAGGAAGGAAACACGGCCGCCATTGATCATGTCCTCATACGTTTTGCTTTCGCGGCGGCCCAATGCCGCCGTATTGGCCTTGGCCGGGGCAATGTGCGCCGATGCGGGTGGCGCGCCGTCCAGGCGCTGCAGGTGCAGCAGATGGCCGCCATCGTCAACGATGGCGATGGTCACAGCCCAGTTGTTTTTCGTTGCTTCGGCTTCTGCGGCGGCTGCGATGGCCTTGATGTCGGCAAATTCAAGGACGGCTTTTGTTTTCATGGTTTCCCTCGGGAGTTGGATTGGTCAAAGCCGTGAGCATACGCAAAATTTGAGCCTCTTTCGCTGGTTCCCCTCAAATGACCGCAGGCATGCCAGAGCCCCTACAAAAAATAGGAACTGCACCACCCATTGAAAAATGAGGCTCGCACCCTAGAATAAAGAGGCCTGCATTTGCCGGCGCCCTGGAGACTACTCTCATGACTGAAAACGTCCAAACCATTGACTACGGCCTGGCGACTTCCAGCGAACAGCGCAACAAGGTTTTGCGCAACACCTACTGGCTTCTGGCACTGAGCCTGCTTCCGACCGTGCTCGGCGCATGGCTTGGCGTGGCGACCGGCATTACCCGCTCGCTGAGCGGCGGCCTCGGCATGATCGTGTTTTTTGCGGGTGCCTTTGGTTTTATCTTCGCGATTGAAAAGACCAAAAACTCTGCCGCAGGCGTTCCCGTCCTGCTGGGTTTCACCTTCTTCATGGGCCTCATGCTCTCGCGCATGATCGCCATGGTGCTGGGTTTCAGCAACGGAGCCTCGCTGGTCATGACGGCATTTGCCGGCACAGCGGGCGTGATGTTTGTGATGGCCAGCCTGGCGACGGTGATCAAGCGTGACATCAGCGGCATGGGCAAATGGCTGTTTGCCGGTGTCCTGGTATTGCTGGTGGCGTCCATCATCAACGTGTTTGTCGGCTCCACCATCGGCATGGCTGTGATCAGCACGCTGGCGATTGCAATTTTCAGCGCCTACCTGCTGTATGACCTCAAGCAGGTGATTGATGGCGGCGAGACCAACTACATCAGCGCCACCCTGGCGATCTACCTCGACCTGTTCAACATCTTCCAGAGCTTGCTGGCATTGCTCGGCATCTTCGGTGGCGAGCGCGACTAAACATCGCCGCGACCACAAAAAAAGGGCCTCATGGCCCTTTTTTTATACTTTCTCGAAGACCGCGATGCTCTCGACGTGGGCCGTGTGCGGAAACATGTTCACCACACCTGCCGCCGTACAGCGGTAAGCGCCGCTTTCAAGCAGCACGCCAGCATCACGCGCCAGCGTCGCCGGATTGCAGCTGACGTAGACAATCCGCTCAGGCAACACCCAATCGCCCAGAACCAGGCTTTGCTGGTCTTTGCCATCATCGCACGGCACGCCGGTCACCAGTTGCTGGTGCAGCGCCGCCAGTGACTTGAACAGCTCAAATGCGCCCTCGCGCGGCGGGTCAACCAGCCACTTCTGGGCGGCACCGTCCCGCGCCAGCATGGCGGGTGTTATCTCAAACAGGTTACGCGCCACAAAAACCGTCGGTGACAAGGCACTGCGCACGCTGCTGGCGTGCCGGTTTTTCTCGAAGTTGTCGCGGGACCGGGCGACCAGCACCTCGCTGCCTTCAATGCCCAGCACTTCGCGGGCCCGTGTTGCCAGCGGCAAGGTGAAATTGCCAAGACCGCAAAACCAGTCGATCACGCGCTCATCGGGCTGGACGTCGAGCAGGCGCAGTGCGCGGGACACCAGCACCTGGTTGATATGCGGGTTGACCTGCGTGAAATCCGTGGGTTTGAAAGGGATGACGACGCCGAATTCCGGCAGGCCGTAGCTCAGCTCCTGCATGCCCGCATCCAGCAGCTTGACGGTCTCCAGGCCACCCGACTGCACCCACCATTGCAGGCCGGGATGCTCGCCAGCAAACGCGCGCAGTTTCGCCAGGTCGCCATCGCTGAGCGCTTCCATGTGCCGCAGCACCATCGCCGTGACGTCGTCGCCGCAGGCCAGCTCAATTTGTGGAATCGTTTCTTTCGCGTCCATGCTGGCGATCAACGCACGCAAGGGCAGCAACATGTCGCTGACGTGTTTTGGCAGCACCGGGCAGACGCTCATATCGGCCACATAGCTGCTCTTGCGTTCATGAAAACCGACGAGGACCGCGCCCTTCTTGCGTACATAGCGGACCGATAGCCGTGCCCGATACCGGTAGCCCCACGCCGGGCCCTCGATGGGCCGGAGCAGGTTGTCAGCCTTGAGCTTGCCGATGTGCCACAGGTTGTCTTCAAGCACACGCTGCTTGACCGCGACCTGTGCGCCCGCATGAAGGTGCTGCATCTTGCAACCGCCGCAGGCACCGGTGTGCATGCCGAAATGCGGACAGCCTGGTCGCACACGCTGGGACGACTCAGCGTGCAGCGCCATCAGCGTCGCTTTTTCAAAGCTGCTTTTCTTGCGGAAGACGCTGGCGGTGACGCGCTCGAACGGCAGCGCACCTTCAATGAACACAACCTTGCCATCTTCCCGGTGCGCAATGCCCTGGGCTTCGATATCAAGTGACTCGATGGTGAGGATGTCGGGCGGGTATTCCTTCATCGTGGCCGCGGACGGCATGTTCTGGTTTTCTTCTGACATGTCTCAATTGTCTCAGGTGTGTGGGGTCAGGCCATGCGTGCATCGCCCAGCATGGGCGCAACAATCGCGCATAAAAAAAGGCCGTATGCCGGCCTTTTTCAGGGTTCAGGGCGTGCTTACTTTGCCGGCAGATAACGCGCGGGATCAACCGGCTTGCCCTGGCGGCGGACTTCGAAGTGCAGTTTCACGCGGTCGGCATCGCTGTTGCCCATTTCGGCAATCTTCTGGCCTTTCCTGACCGTCTGGTCTTCCTTCACCAGCAGGGTCTGGTTGTGCGCATAGGCCGTCAGGAAGGTGTTGTTGTGCTTGAGGATGATCAGGTTGCCGTAACCACGCAGGCCGGCACCGGCATACACCACACGACCGTCAGCGGATGCGAGGATGGGGTCGCCGGCCTTGCCGGAAATATCAAAACCCTTGTTCTTGACCTCATCGAAACCAGCCACCAGCGTGCCCTGGGCTGGCCAGATAAAGGCGAGATCGTCCTCGTTGCCCGTCGCAGGCGGGTTCGCCGCGGTCGACGAAGGCGCCGACGCCGGACGGGCTGCGCTGGCGGCCTGCGCTGGCGGCAGCGTGCCCGTGTTGGCGGTCGCGACACCGGAGGTCACCGGACGGGTCACGGCCACATCGCTGGTCGGTGGCACCACGCGCAAAACCTGGCCGACTTCAATCAGGTTCGGGTTTTCAAGATTGTTCCAGCGCACGATATCGCGAAAGTTCTGGCCCGTGTCCAGGCCAATGCGAATCAGCGTGTCGCCTGGCTTGACGGTGTAATACCCGGGTTTGCCGGCATTCTCGAAACCGGGCAGCTGTTTGACGCCGGCATCCACGGCAGCGGTCGGCGCACGCGATGTGCCGGTGCCACGATCTTCTACGGGCGCTGGTGTCAGCGAGCGTGAGCTGCAGCCGGCAGCCAGCATCACCACCGCCATCAGGCATGGAAGACCCAGCACGCGGAGCCGCGAGGGAGCGTTTTCAGGTCGCGAGGTTTGTAAAGTTGCCATGGTGCACCCTGTGATTTGATTCATTGCTTTTTTAATGAATGACAACGCCGCCGCGCAGCTGTTGCCATCTCCTGTCAGCTTGTACCTGATTTTAAAGGCACAAAATGTACGGCTTCCAGAAGGGTCTGCTTCACGCCTTGCGGTGTTTTATCGACGACCACCAGGGCCTGCGTACCATTTGCGGACTGCAGCGGCGCCACCAGCCTGCCGCCCACGGCCAGCTGGTCTATCCAGGTGGCTGGAATCGCTTCACCACCCGCCGCAGAAATGATGGCCGCATAAGGCGCACCCTTGGCATAACCGATCATGCCGTCGCCAAACATCAGGTGCACATTCGGCAGGCGCAGCGGCCGGAGGTTGTCACGCGCCTTGTCGTGCAGGCCGCGCAAACGCTCGATGCTGTAGACCTCCTGTGCGAGTTGCGCCAGCACGGCAGCCTGGTAGCCGCAGCCGGTGCCGATTTCCAGCACACGGCCCAGCTTGCCCTGCCGCCCTTCATTGCCACGCATCAGCAGTTCCAGCATGCGGGCGACCACATTGGGCTTGGAAATCGTCTGGCCCAGCCCGATAGGCAAGCTGGTGTCTTCATAGGCCTGGTTGACGAGCGCGCTGTCGACAAAGCGGTGTCGCTCGACCTGCCCCATGGCAGTCAGAACCTGCGGGTCCGTCACCCCCTGCGCCGCCAGCTTGTGCACCATGCGGGCGCGCACGGCGTGCGAATCCAGGCCAATGCCGCTGGGCACAGGTCGTTGCACCGGTTTTTGTGCGGTCTTCGGCGCGTGTCCCAGGTTCGCAGCCTTAGGGGGATGGGCCGGGCTCATGTTTTTATTCGCCGTGGGTACGCCAGCAGCCGGTTTCAACTGGACCGGAAAGGAGGGCCGCGCTGCCGTCGCGCCGCTTTTGACCGGCGCGGATGCCGGTGGCTTGCCAGTCGGCTTCATGCAGGCTGGGTCAGGGTCACGGCGGCCTGATTTGCAGACTGCATGAATGATTGCGCCCAGTACGGCAGGCGCTCATGGTCGGTCAGGTCCACATGCAGGGGCGTGATTGCGACAAAACCTTTTTTGGTCGCGTGGAAGTCGGTGCCCTCGCCTTCGTCCTTCGCAGGTCCTGCGCCGCCTATCCAGTACATGGTCTCGCCGCGTGGGCTGGTCTGTGTAATGACGCGTTCTGCCGCATGCCGGCGACCCAGGCGCGCGACCTTTACGCCCTGAATCTGCTCGTACGGCAGGTTGGGAATGTTCACATTGAGCAGCCACGGGGGCGTGCTGGGTGCACCGCCTTCGGCAATCACTTCCAGCGTGGGCATGAGCTGCAGGACCAGGTCACGCGCGCGCTTTGCCGCTGCATCGATATGGCCCCAGCCTTTTTCGGTCTGCGAGAAGGCAATCGCCGGGATGCCGAACAGGTAACCTTCCATGGCCGCGCCCACGGTGCCTGAATAAATCGTGTCATCGCCCATGTTGGCGCCGTTGTTGATGCCAGAGACGACCAGGTCAGGCCGGTAACCCAGCAAGCCTGTCATCGCGATGTGTACGCAGTCGGCCGGCGTGCCATTGATGTAGCGAAACCCGTTGGGCGCGGTCTGCACATACATGGGGGAATGCAGGGTCAACGCGTTGGACTTGGCGCTGTTGTTCTGCTCGGGGGCCACGACTTCGACATCGGCCACATCCTTGAGTGCCTCGTACAGGGCAACAATGCCGGGTGCCTGGTAACCGTCGTCGTTGCTGATCAGAATTTTCATACCCTGATTTTAGGTCACTGGGGCGACAGCCAGAGGCCTTCACCCCTTCTGAAACGCCTGTTTTGAGGTTTGTTTTGCCTATGATGACGCATTGCCATCAACAGACGACGAACGGAGACGACCATGCATGCCTGGCTTTGTGAAACCCCCGTGGGGGTCGATGCCCTGACCTGGAAGGAACTGCCCACGCCCGAACCCAAAGCCGGCGAGGTGCTGATCGAGATCAAGGCCGCCAGCCTGAACTTCCCCGACCTGCTGATCGTGCAGAACAAATACCAGATGAAGCCGCCCCTGCCCTTTGTGCCCGGCTCCGAATACGCCGGCATCGTGCGCGCGCTCGGTGAAGGCGTGAAACACCTGCAGGTCGGCCAGCACGTGGCCTGCCTGTCGGGTACCGGCGGTTTTGCGACCCACACCCTGGCGCCGGCAGCGCTCTGCATGCCGCTGCCTGCAGGCTTTCCGTTTGTCGATGCGGCCGCGTTCATCATGATCTACGCCACCTCGCACCACGCGCTGGTCGACCGTGCGCAGCTCAAGGCTGGCGATACCGTGTTGGTACTGGGCGCAGCCGGCGGCGTGGGCACCTCGGCCATCCAGATTGCCAAGGCCATGGGCGCCAGGGTCATCGCGGCAGCGTCCACCGACGAGAAATGCGCGCTTTGCAAGTCCATAGGCGCAGACGCCACCATCAACTACAGCAACGAAACCCTGCCCAACAAGTTTCGGGATGCAATCAAGGCCCTGACCGACGGCAAAGGGCCCGACGTGATCTATGACCCGGTGGGCGGTGACTTCAGCGAGCCGGCCTTCCGTTCCATTGCGTGGCGCGGCCGCCACCTCGTCATCGGCTTCGCCTCCGGCCCCACACCCTCCATCCCACTGAATTTGCCCCTGCTAAAGGGCGCGTCCATCGTCGGCGTTTTCTGGGGTGGCTTCGCCAAACAGGAACCCAAGGCCAACGCCGCGATGATGCAGGAACTGGCCACCTGGTACGGCCAGGGCAAGATCAAACCCATCATCGACAGCACCATGCCCATGGCAGACCTCAAAGCTGCCTACGCCCACATGGGCTCGCGCGCGGTCAAGGGCAAGCTGGTGATGGTGAATTGATTTTTGCCGTATACATTAAATTTTTAGCGTATACGGCAAAATTTCATATTTGGCAGGCTTGACGCCTCTCAAAAACCGCTTTTGAGCCCTAAAACACGCCTGAAACAGCCTTTTTCAGGCATGAAATCAGGCTCTAGTCCTTTAAACATGAGCGTGAGAAGCTACTAAATTAATAGCAATCGACGATACGAGCAGTCAGCGTTCAATGGCGCTGGTGGTCACTACCCGCTTAAACGCAGGACATCGTCTCGCAACGTCTCAACCCATTCAGGGACACGCGCAAAATCCGTCGATATGGCTGCGGTCAACTCCCGCATCTAAGTAGCGCCATACATCACGCAAACCAGAAAGTCTGTACGAACCGACTTTTGATGAGGTGGATGCGGAAATTAAAAAGGCCTCCCGAATGGGGAGGCCTTCAAATTTTTGGGGTGGCTGATGGGGCTCCACCCCACGCGCATTTACAAGCTGTTGATAAATAAGGATTTTTTAACATTTGTATTTTAATGCCAAAAAAGAACTGCTACCGCATGTGCTACCAAAACTTAGCGTTCAGACTGCTATCGGCTCCAAAAGCGGCAAGGTCGCTATTCGATCAATCGACCAATCTGAAACCAGCTTATTTAGTGCCGGTGTTAGCCAATTGATAGAGGCCTTTCCCGGTGCAAGCAGCCGATGCCGATCCAACAGCAAGCCATCAACGACATTGGTGTGGCGAGTGAAATCTCGTTCCTGCAACGCGTAGGGCATTGAGAACGCCTTTTTGGGTTCTGCGGCAAACGTGACCAACTTGTTCCAAATCCTCAAGTCAGGAGTTCGTAATTTTTGTTCCCAATTTGCACCACTGGCGCATTGCACGAGATAAACCGGCACTCCTACACGACCATCGGGAAATGGGCGAAAGCACAGTAGGTCCAATCCAGCCTCATTAGCTGAGTCTCTTGTCCAAGTGTAGATATCACCCATTCCCTCTCCCAACAGGCTCGCAACTTCGTCTACAACGGCCTTTAGCTTTTTGGTCGCGGTTCTGCTCCAGCCTGTTGAATGCACAGTCCATCCTGACAACGACGCTGCAACAGATTCAGCCGTCAATTTTTCGAACAACTCCCCTTGCTCGTTGAAATCTTGACCGAAATTTTTTGCCCATTTGGGATATGCGCCTGGCAGCGAGAGAACCAAACAAAAGCCATAGGCTCCGTAGGCTTCTACCGTGCCCCTCGCTCGCAGGCGATGTTTGCTTTGAAATTCAATGGGATAGCCATGTCCAAATAATCGTGCTCTGTCACGTATGTGAGAAAAAGCGTCATTAACAAACTCCCACGCAAAATCCTGTGTGGCGTAAAGCTCATTCTCTCTAAGCACATCCACAACATCAGCATCTGTTAGTTCCTCCTGGAGGAAAAAAACTGAAGACTCAATCCAGTCACAGCAGATGCTTAGGTCAATATTGTGTGCGGTGAGAGATCGGCGAAATCCTTTAGATGGAATTGCGAGCATTATTCGCTGCCCACTACTTCATCGCGCATGCCGGGAAAGAGCGACATGATCTGCATGGTGTCCTCACCGAGTCGAAGAGTCGCTGTCCGCAGTTTTTTTGATTTGGCATAGCGATGTGCCCTACTGAGAGCAGCCTCAATATTGTCAGCAGCCTGGTCAATCAGACGAACCACTTCGGGCTCATCTCCCCCTGCGAGCTGATAAGCCATTTCGAAAATAGGTCGCTCAGTGCGCTCAAGATACTCCACTGCTTTTGGACTCTCTAGAATGCGCCCAAATTGGTCGACTTGGCGCGAATCCTTTACAACCGGTGGCTTATCCTCGCTGCCAAAAAGCCACAATGCGAATTTTTGGAGGTTCTGGAGGTGATCTTTGGGAACAGGCCTTGCGGCTGCGTTTGGCTCTGCGTTTACATCAATATTCAGATACTTTTGAACTCCATCCGTACGGAGAGATAGGAAAAGTACGCTGAATCGGTCTTCAACATGCTCAACAGATATGCCTTGCTGATCTTCCATTTGAAGCAGCAAGTTATAAGAAATGTAATTTTGACGGACGGTAGGAGTCTTACTGCCAATCTTCCGCATCACTTCCGCGTACGACAGCTTTTCTTCCTCGATCAGCTTTGCGATGTATTCGGCTTTTTCTGCAGGACGCCACTCCTTTATGCCTGTCACATGCCGAAAGCCCAAAAATGCAGAAACATCCTTACGCGAGTCCACCTCAATATATGGAACTCTGTTGAAAAGCTTGGCATTTGGCTTGGCTTGCTTTATCAGTTCAATCCATTTTTTGTCCTTTGTAGTCCCATCCACGGCCATCTGTAGATACTTCAATGCCGCCAGCCTACGATTTCCTTCGATAACGACTAACGAAGGCTTGCCGTAGAGTTGCTCTTTGACGACTAAGACAGCTTCATGAGGCCAAAAACCGCTTTCAATGAAGGAAATCGCCAATTCCTCCAAGGCCCAGTCCTTCATCAAATCCAACACTTTGGACTGAAGCACTTTAGGACCAGTTTGACCTCGACCTAGACGGGGGTTAAGAGGATCGAGGTAGAGATCGTCCACCTTGGCGTATTGAATTTCTGTCTTGATCGCCATGTAGTCTCCAATGTGATGCTGGCGCATCGCTCCCATATAAAGCACTGTCTAACAGCACCATTTTTGCTCTTAAAAAGAGTATAATCTGAAGGTCATTTCCACGAAAAAATGGCCTCAGGAGGGGGGCGCGTAGTGCACTTGCTCTGGCCCCATCTCTTTCTCATATCTTAAGTGGTCTATCGTGCGACCCAATAAAGCAGTTCTGCGTTTACCCAAAAGCGCCTCGCCGTCCCCTTCTCTGAAGTTTGTTGATTTATTCGCCGGCCTAGGCGGATTTCATGTTGCGATGGACCGTTTGGGTGGTGAATGTGTTTTTGCCGCCGAATTACAGCCGCATCTACAGACGCTTTATCAGACTAACTTTGGTATTTTGCCGGAGGGTGACATCCGAGATGTCCTCCCATCGTCAATCCCGGATCACGACGTTTTATGCGCAGGTTTTCCGTGCCAACCCTTCTCCAAAGCGGGTGACCAACTAGGGTTTGAGTGCACTACCCAAGGGAATCTGTTTTTCAATGTCGCAGCTATTCTGGAAGCAAAAAAACCAGAGTTTCTGTTGCTTGAGAACGTACCAAACCTGCTACAGCATGATGGAGGCCGAACCTTTGAACAGATCACGCAATTACTGATTGAACGCGGCTACACGGTAGCAGCTCATCGATTTTCGCCGCATCAGTTTGGCATACCGCAGATCAGAGAACGCGTTTACATCGTCGGCTCTAGGCACGGTTTGAGCAAATTTGAATGGCCCATTCCATCAAATAACTCGACCAACATATCCTCAGTGCTGGATGAGCGTCCCGCTAATGCACGGAAACTCACGAAGCAGGTAAGTATGTGCCTGGATGTTTGGAATGACTTTCTCGCACGGGCTCCGAAGAATCTAAAGCTGCCATCTTTTCCCATTTGGTCTATGGAGTTCGGGGCGGACTACCCCTTTGAAGATGGCACCCCATTTCTGCATCTTGCCGAGGGGGGGCCACGTGCCCTCACAAAATTCAAAGGTTCCCATGGGATCGCCTTGCGTGATCTAGAGCGGGATGAGAGATGGGATGCACTTCCCAGTCATGCCCGTACTACACAAGCAAGCTTTCCTAAATGGAAACAGGACTTCATTCGCCAGAATAGGCTTTTCTACGCCGAAAACAAACAATGGATTGATCCATGGTTGCCGTCCATCATGCCTTTCCCCTCGAGTTTGCAAAAATTCGAGTGGAACGTGCAGGGAGGAGAACGCGATATCTGGAAGTATGTTCTGCAATTTCGGGCTTCAGGTGTACGAGTAAAACGACCGTCAACAGCTCCTAGCTTGATAGCCATGACCAGTACTCAAGTACCGATCATTGGATGGGAATCAAGATACATGACTCCAGAAGAATGTGCCAGGCTTCAAAGCCTCGGCAGTATTCAACTACCAACGGGGTCCACCAGTGCGTTCAAGGCGTTGGGTAACGCCGTCAACTCTGATGTTGTAGCGGCGATAGCGCAGAAGCTTTTTGCAACAAGAGATAGTCAGCCTAAAGTCACGGGAAGCCCAAGCCTCGCACAATTCGCGGCATGACATCCAGTGGATGCTAGCGCACCCCCTCGGCTACGCCTCACCCCTCAGAAGCGCTAGGGCAAGACGCCCAAGCGCGAATTCAACTTTGATTCGCAAAAAGACGACGATCAGCTTCTGGCAGTAGTCCTGCCTCGGCAAGCTTTGATCCCACCTTGACGGCATCACCGCCACACAGCTTAAACAGCCATTTACCAGCCAGGACAAGCCGCCGCGTTTCCTCGGCCCTTGCAATTCTGGCCTGGCGACTCCTCAGGCCTTGCAATCGATTTTGCAACTGCTGTTGCTTCGTTTCCAGAGACTCGATCTGGTGCGAAATTTTCTTCATTTTGAACCCCCTTGACATTCGGTTTGTGATTTCTTAACTAGAGATATCAGAGCCGCAAAGGAAGTCAAGGAGTCTGAAGTGCACGCTTATACGTTCTAGCGAACGTAGCTTGTGCGGAAGTCACTTTGCGGTCGAACCAAGAGAACACAAGGCATGGCAATTTTTCACCTCTCAGCAAAGATCATCAACCGCGCACAGGGCCGCAGCGCCACCGGCGCGGCTGCATATCGTGCAGGTGAAAAAATTGCCGACCCACGCACTGGCTTGACGTTTGACTATCGTCGCCGCAAGCACGTCGCATTCAAGGAAATTTTGTGCCCACCAGGGGCACCGCAGTGGGCCAAGAATCGCACTCTGCTCTGGCAAGCAGTGGAAGCTGCAGAGATTCGCAAAGACGCGCAGCTTTGCCGGGAAATTGAAATCGCCCTTCCTCACGAGCTATCGAGGGAGGCGCAGATCACGTTGCTGAAGCACTACCTGCGCCGCTGCTACGTATCCAAAGGGATTATTTGCGACGTATGCATCCATGACAACGAAAACAACAACCATGCCCATGTGCTCATGACCACAAGGGACATCTCGCCAGACGGCTTTCAAAAGAAGAACCGCCGCTGGAATGACAAGGAACTATTGCAATGGTGGCGTGAGAGCTGGACACGTTCAGTGAACGCAACGCTCGACAGATACGAACTCGAAGAGCGTGTAGACCATCGCAGTCTGGCCGCCCAGGCGGCATCAAAAAATTTTAAGGAGGTCACTATGACTAAAGAAGAAGAGAGCCACGGCGTTACAGGCGCGCCCATGGAAGACAACTCACCCCCCAAGCATTGGGATTCGGGAATTTTGCTACCGGAGTTCATGATTCCGTTGCCAGAGATCATGCCCGACGAACAGTTCCTGGACGATAGCTGCATGGAGTATTTCAAAGAGATGTTTCTGCGCCTGTTTCCCGCCCAGGCTGTGTCCATCCAGCGCGACGAAGAAACCGGAGGTCCCGGATATATCGTCAAGGTCGGTGACGATGTGAAGTTGACTGTGCGACCAGACCGAATCACGGCATCCACAGGCTCACCAGCGGAAATAGCCGCCATGGTAAAGCTCATTCTGGATATGGAGTGGACTGGCGTTCACCTGCGCGGCAGCGACGAATTCAAAAAGGCCGCTTACGAAGCGTTAATCGATGCTGGTTTTGAGCCCCATGAAATCACTGGCTATGAGCCCATCGAGATTCCACCACCAGAGCTGAGGCTCTTGCCGCGTCCACGTCCAGGAGGTCGGAGATGAGCACCGTTCCATTTCACATCAAGTTCTCCCCGACTGAGTATGAGCTGCTCACGTCTGCATGCTCCTACGCTGAATTGGCCCTGTACTTCTCGATGAAAAAGCGAGCCAGTTTTGCAACGGGAATCGTTGGCGGTTTCCGGCCGCTGACCTATGACGCCCTCGCAAAGTTGATTTCACGCCCAAAATCGGGGGATCAGCCAGCGCTGGTATTTGATCGAAGTCAGGCAAGAAAACTGCTCTTGAGCCTGGAGGGAAAAAAAGTCGTCTGCGACGTAACAAGCGAGGATGGGGTGAAATGCAGACTGATCTACGCGGTGCCAACACGATCCAAACCGTCAAAGGCACCTCAGGATGGGCCTGCATACTACTCGTTCAATTCAGTGGAATATGAGCTGCTAAGCAGGGACTGCTCGCATGCTGACTTGGCCCTGTACTTCTCGCTGAAAAAACAGGCTGACTTTCGGACCGGCGTTGCGGGCCAGCAATTTCAATTGACATGGGATGACATTGCCAGGTTTGTATCGCGCCCGTCATCGCAAGGTGTGCCGGCAATAGCGGCGGATGAGGCATATGCACGCTGGTTGATAAAGCGGCTCTCCAGAGTCGGTTTGATCGAGGTTATGTCGGAGAAACCTCGGTTAGTTTGCTTTTTAACGCATTCGACGCTTCATTTTCCAGACGCCCAGGACAAGCAGGATCAACCGATGAGTCTGGCACAGCCAAAGGCGAAGTTGACACAAGGAATTGACTACCAACCTGCTGTCAGCCAAGCTGCGCACGGCTTTGCGCGTTTTGAGCAGGCCCTTACAGTACTGGCAGTAAATTCCATTACTGACAGTCCCCCTCAGTACCAAAGAAACACATCATCAGTACTGAAGCCGGAGGCTGAAAATCCGGATCAGGGGGCCTTGCCCCCTACGGCCCGACCCGGGCCTACCCCCGCCTTGGGGGTGGCTTCGCCAGAGGCGCTGACGCGCGAAGAAGAACTTGTCCAGGGATATAAGAAATATCTCCACGAACGTGGCGATTTCGACCACGTCATAAGCGGAATGAGTGTGCGAAATTACGTCAACTGGGCAAATTGTCAAATAAGTGTGGATACCGTTTGTTGGGGTGCTGAACTATATCGGGCTGCCCAACCTAAAGGTAAGCTGACTCCGATTGGATTGGCTTCCTACGTGTTCAAAGCTCAGGAAAGACAGAAGAAAAATGGTAGATATACCGGAGGAGCAGTCATCTAAAACAGATAGCGCGGCTTGTCCGCGCTATTTCTTTTTGTGGCCTAGCCTTTTACGCGTACTAAATAACCAAGGAATGGTGACATCCAGACACACCGCCATTGCCTCGATGGCGTCGATGGAGGGGTTGCGCTTTCCGTTTTCGACCCCGCTTACGTAAGTTGGATGAAGCCCAACCCTTGCTCCGAATTCTTCCTGCGAATAGCCTCGCCTCAGCCTGGCAGCACGGATTTTTTCACCAAATTGTTTTTTAATTTCACTGGGCACCTGCCGATTAGGCTAAGTTCGGCTATAAACCACCATAGACTAAAAGTAAAGTCTCGGGCGGACAGCCAGAGGCAAACCAATTCAAAGGAGAGCTATGAGTGAGTTGATGACCAAAAAAGGAAAACCGCAGTGGAGCGCGATGGTTGTGGTGACGACGTTAATCACGCTGATCCCCGTCGTCGGCCCCGGCCTGATGCTTGTCAAAGGGTTGCAGTATGTCTGGAAGTCCAAGCGCCGCATGAAGTTACTCACCCTGTATGCCGTGATGATGTCTTTGTGGGCACTCAGTCTGATGATCGCGCTTTCTCCAGAGCCACTGGTTGCAGTCTTGGATAAATTTCAGCTTGCAGGCTACCTATTCCCGAACTCGTTCGATTTGATTGATCAAGCATGGCGCTCAATGCCTTGGATGCTGTACGTACTGACTTGCTTCTTCATGGCTGTTCAGCATGTAAGGCTGGCACTTGAATTGGAGATGAATCTGGGCGTGATAAGCGATATCTTTTTCGGTAATTAATAGGCGAGGAGCACCTAATGACAAACACAAAACGACAAGTCAGCACTGCTGCAGTCTTCGCGACGGCGGCGCTTGCTTTTATCCCTGTGATCGGCATTTACGCCGTAATGCTGAGGGCCCTTGATTTGGCCTTTAAATCCCGGACATCCGGTCGAATTGTTGGCATCCACGCTATTCTTCTAGCTATCTGGCTTGGAGGCGCGTGGATGGTGATCAATATCGGTTTTATGGGAATGTATCGCTTCGCCATGAGCTTAGGTCGCAGTCCATTTGCTCATGCCGTCCCTTGGATACCCTATATGGTGTATTTCCTCGCGTGCCTGGCGGTTGGATACGGGCATACCAAGTCGGCCACATTTAACAGCTATTTGAACGTACCGAGGCAAACTTGAGGTCATAAACATGGTCGCCTTTCACCACATTGACCAGCCAAGCACCCACTTACGATTTTAGGGGTTGGGTTCCGATTGCTTGGGCTGCCGAACAAGGGCTTGCTGGAGCGTAAGTTCTTCAGCTTTCGCGATTCTCTGCAATAGAAGCGCATGCACTTGCGCTGACAAGCCGTTGATTTTCATAAGCGCGGTTAGACCGTTAACATCTAGAGCAGGCGTACAGTTGTCTAGGTCAGCTTCTGCGTCAAAAACCGACAAGCACTCCTCGGTATCAGCATCACTAAGATGGGAACTTTCTGCTGGCTCGGTGTCGCTCGCCGGCAGGTTTTGCTTTCCCGACTCAGCATGCGACCACTTCTGGAAAATCTCTTCAAAAATCATCGCATCTCCCTCAACTACTTTTTAGGTGCTTTTGCCTTAGCACGTTTTTTTTCAGCAGCAAGCTCTGCTCTGCGTTTCGCAACAGCTTGCCTGGCCAACGCCGCTTTGTGTTTGACCATTAGCTTTGGGAGCATGTCTGAAAACTTAGGGCCAAGCTGATACTTCGAAAAATCAATCCCCGTGTCCAATGCATCGATGCGGCGTTGAATAGTCGGCAGAGTGATATCCCCTGAGTAGGTGTCCGTCGTCACGTCACTTCCCAACTCGTGGCCAAGAATCTTCTTGCGCAACGGCAAGTCGTAATCTGCATCAGCCATGGCAAAGCCGAAATTTTTTCTCAGGCTATGGAAGGTCTTTCGCTCCGCATCTGCCTCAACCTTTCTCCAGCCGTCTACGCCTGAAGGTTTTTCGCCCTCCTTGAGCGGCTTTGTATAGGGCACGAGCGGCGACCTTTTGTGCTCTGTGAAGTTGTAGCCCAGGTTCTTGGAGTAGCCATTCTTGGTTTTGATGAGGTAGGGGTACAGAAGTGCGTCCTCCCCAAACTGGCTTTTCACATAAGCGTGGTATTGTAAAAAGTCAGTAGAGAGCAAGGCTGCTGAAAGGGGCACTTTCCTTATCGCAGCCGGAGTTTTGACCTCCTTATCTTCGCTTTTCATGTTGATGTCAAAAACCCAGATGCCGTCCTTTTTATCGCGGTAAATGTCATTCACCCTCGGCTGGCAAAGCTCTTCCAGCCGCAGCCCCATGGTCAACGAAATGATCGGACTGTAAAAAAGATCTGGCTTTTTGAACCGCTTTTTGTAGTCACTGAGGAGAAACAAGGCTTTCAGCTCAGTGCCCGAAAAAGGCAGCCAGCTCTTCGTGACGGACTTTCGTTTGGCTTTAGACACCAAGCCAAGGTCATTAAAGGGGTTGGAAAAATTGTATTTATGACCACCGATGGCATAAACAAAAAACTGTTTTAAGGCGTTGGTGTAGCTATCGACGGTCAAGCCGCTGTCTTTCTGCGCGTCGATCAAATCCCGGAACTCGACAGCCAAGTCTTTGCGCACCTGGTTGATTCGCGTGATCTGCTTGGGTGCGCAGAACTCAATGAAGCGCTCGATCTTAGGGAAATAGCCGTTTTGCGTGGCTTCGGCGTAGGTTTTGCTCTTGGAAATCTTGAATGTCTTGAAGACATCCAGCAAGGTGTCACCAGTTGTGGATTTACGACTGGCTTCAACACTGGTAGCGGCTTCAGCGTCAGACAGTCGCGTGCGCTGCAGCTTTTCACCCAGAGCAGCCATGCGAAGGGCCATAAATTCGTCATACGCCTGCTTTTCCTCCGGAATTTTGAGGTCAAAGTCCATTTTGTCGCCCAAATCAGTGACGACAGTCAGGCCACGCAACGCATCACCACCTGGAACGATCCCTTTAGAAGTCATTTCAGCCGCCCATTTCTCAAATTGAAGGTTCATTTTCAAGGCCAAGACAAAAGCAGCTTTGTGGTCTTTAGTCCTCAAACTGCAAACGATTGTATTGGGGCCTGCTGAACTCTGGATGCGCTTGGGCACGAATAAACGGATGTAATAAACACCGTTTTTAAGATATGTACGAGGGGGACTAGGAAGTGGCACGGCGAACTCCAAGTGGGCTTGGATGCGTGCTACCTCAAGTGCTACTCTGCCGAAGGCAAAGTTTTTAAAAGTTCGTTGATTTAAAACGACTTTTTAGTATTTGGGGTGGCTGATGGGGCTCGAACCCACGACAACAGGAATCACAATCCTGGACTCTACCAACTGAGCTACAGCCACCGCGAGGCCAAATTATAGCGGCTTATAGAGGCAACTTCCCTCGCAAGCCACCCAAAAAGATCAGCGGGTGGCGGTTTCCGTTGCGGCTTGCGTGCCTGCTGTGGCGCTCACTGGTTTGGCGACACGAATTTCCGTCTTGAAGCGTTCCTTGAGGCTGTTGTAGTAAGCCAGGCTTTCAGCGGCCGTCCACCACTGTGCGTACTGCTCCTGCTCCTGTTTGACGCTGGGGCCCAGAGCGGGGTCACGCGGCAAGACCTTCAGCAGCTTCACGACAGCGTACCCCTGTGCGCCAAGATCCACACCCGCAAACACGGGCAGGCTGGATGCATCGGTTTTCAATGCAGTTTCGACAATTTTTGCGGGCAGCTTTTGCAGCTGGTCGCGCGCGACAACCATCGCGGGCAGCAGTGTCGCGGTCGCAGGCGCTGCTTTCCAGGCCGCCAGTTTTGCCTCGCCGTCCTTGCGCGCTTCTTCAGCGCCGCGCGAAGCGACCAGCCGCTGCCGAACGTCATCCTTCACTTCGGCCAGCGGTTTCGTGCGTGCAGGTGTGTACTGCGTGATGCGACCGGAAATCAGCAGGTTGGACGCGGCTTCCACCGCTTCGGTGTTGCGTTTTTTCTCGATCGCATCGGGCGAGAAGATGGCGTTGAGGAATTTGGCATTGGCCAGCGGGCCGCTTGCGCCTGCCTGCGGCTGGCGCATCACGCCCGTCGCGGTCTTGACTTCCAGCTTGAGGCGGTCAGCCACGGGCTTGAGGCTGTCGGCCTGCTCGTAAACGCCATTGGTGAACGCCTCGGCAGACTCGGAAAACTTCTTCTGCGCCTGCTGCTTTTTGACATCGGACTCGATCTCGGTCTTCATCTCTTCGAAGGTGCGCTGCTTGGGTGCCTTGATGTCGGTCAGTTTGATGACGTGGTAGCCAAAATCGGACTCGACCACCTCGCTGATGTCGCCTTTTTTCATCGCAAAAGCGGCATCCGAAAATGGCTTGACCATCGCATCGCGTGCAAAGAAGTCGAGGTCGCCGCCGTTGGGGGCCGAACCAGGGTCCTGTGAATTTTTACGGGCCACATCTGCGAACGAGTCAGGTGCCTTTTTGACCTGCGCCAGGAGTTCAGCCGCGCGGGCTTTGGCCTTCTGGCGGTCGGCATCGGGCGAGCCTTTTGCCGAAGCAATCAGGATGTGACTGGCGCGGCGTTCTTCGATGCCGCTCAGGCGCGTGGCATTCTGGTCGTAGTAGGCCTTGAGGTCCGCATCCGCAACAGTGATGCCTTTCTTCAGCGTGTCCACGTCAAGAATCACATACTCGATGTTGGCCTGCTCCGGTGCCTGGAAAAGCTTTTCGTTGGCCTTGTAGAACTGCTCCAGCTCCGCATCCGTCGGATTGATCTTTGCCGCATAGTCAGTCGTTGGGAAACTTGCCAGCTGGATTTCGCGCTTCTCAAAATAGGCATTGAGGGCGATATCGGCTGCCAGCTTGGGGGCAAATCCGCTGCCCGCCACACCCATCAGCACCTGGCGGCTGGAGAGTTCAGAGCGCACATTGTTCTCAAACATTTCAGGACTCAGGCCCTGTGCACCCAGCATGGTGCGGTAACGGTCCATGTCCAGCTTGCCGTCGGGCAGTCGCAAGGACGCGATTTCCGGGTTCTCCTGGAGATCGCGCGCCAGACGCTGGTCACTGGTGATGAGTTTTGCCTTGGCCGCAGCGGCGACCAGCACACGGTCGCGCACCAGGCGCTCCAGCGTGGCGTAACGCGCTTCCGGGGAATCCAGCAGCTTGGGGTCAAGCGATGGCATGGAGGCACGCAGCCTCTCGACCTCGCGCGCATGGGCCCTGTCCCATTCCGTCTGGTTGATTTCCTGGCCGTCCACCTTGGCAACCACTTCGGCCTTGTCCTTGGCCTTGTTGTAGCCATCCAGGCCGAACAGGATAAAGGACGGAACGATCAGCAAAAACAGCAAGCCCATCGTGATCTTGGTGTGCTTGCGAATGAAATCAAACATCTCGACATTCCTGTAGACGGCCATCACGGCCAGAGAGCCAGGCAGATTTGCCGACCCTAATAAAAAAGGCGAACCATTTGTTCGCCTTTTGCATTATCGCAGTCTGTGGTGGGTGCTGACGGGCTCGAACCGCCGACCTACGCCGTGTAAGGGCGCTGCTCTACCAACTGAGCTAAGCACCCCACAAACTTCTAAACCCTGCTGGTCAGTTCAACGCATCTTTCAATGCCTTGCCCGGACGGAACTTTGGAACCTTGGCTGCCTTGATTTTAATCGCATCGCCGGTACGTGGATTCCGGCCGGTGCGCGCTGCACGTTTGCCGACGGCGAAAGTGCCGAAACCGACCAGAGACACGGAGCCTCCTTTTTTCAGCGTGGTCTTGACGGCACCAATGGTGGCTTCGAGTGCGCGGGTTGCCGCGGCTTTGGAGATGTCTGCGTTTTTGGCGATGTGCTCGATCAGTTCTGTCTTGTTCACAAGGGGCCCCTCGTTAGGTGAATAGTTAATCCGGATGTCTCTAAAAAGTATCTCCCGGGACATCGGTGAATGACGTCAGCGGGAGGCGGCTTGTGCAGGTCAACTGCTGCATGCCATTAGAGCCACGGGCTCTCCGTGTGTCAATACAGCAGCAGATTTTTACAACGTGCGGAGGCGGATTCTAGTCCCTTTTTTCAGGCGTCATAAATCTGATTATTTACACACATTGTCATTTTTTACCTTGACAACTCCGCTCAGCCCAACGCTTGTGCAATTGCTTTTCCAACGTCGGCCGTTGAGGCCTTGCCGCCCAGATCGGGTGTACGCGGCGCACCACTCTGGGGAGCCAGAACTTTCTCAATCGCAGCAAGTACAGCGTCGTGTGCATCCTTGTGTCCGAGGAACTCCAGCATCATGGCGCCGCACCAGATCTGGCCGATCGGGTTGGCGAGTTGCCGGCCTGCGATGTCCGGCGCCGATCCATGCACCGGCTCGAACAGCGACGGGAATTTCCGCTCGGGGTTCAGGTTCGCGCTGGGTGCAATACCGATGGTGCCGGTGCATGCAGGCCCCAGGTCACTGAGGATGTCACCGAACAGATTGCTGGCGACCACCACGTCAAAGAAGTCAGGACGCTGCACGAAATGCGCCGTGAGAATATCGATATGGAATTTATCCAGGTTGATGCCTGGATAGCTCTTCGCCATCTCTGCCACGCGCTCGTCCCAGTAGGGCATCGAGATCGAGATGCCGTTGGATTTGGTCGCACTGGTCAGGTGTTTCTTGGGCCGCGATTGGGCCAACTCAAAGGCAAACTTCAACACACGGTCCACGCCGATGCGCGTGAACACAGACTCCTGCAGCACGAACTCCCGCTCCGTTCCCGGGAAAGCCTTGCCGCCAATGCTGGAGTACTCGCCTTCAGTGTTTTCGCGAACGATGTAAAAGTCAATCTCGCCGGGCGCCCGCGCGCTGCCATCCCTCCGGACAACGGGCGCGATGATGCCCGGCATCAGGCGCGCAGGTCGCAGATTGATGTACTGGTCAAACTCGCGGCGGAACAACAGCAGCGAGCCCCACAGCGACACGTGGTCGGCAATCTTGTCTGGCCAGCCCACAGCGCCAAAATAAATGGCGTCATGGCCACCGATCAGGTCCTTCCAGTTGTCCGGCAGCATTTGACCGTGCTTTTCAAAATATTCCCAGCTTGAAAAATCGAAGTGGTCAAACTGCAGGTCAATGCCAAACTTGCGGGCCGCCGCATCCATCACGCGTATGCCCTCGGGCATCACCTCTTTGCCGATGCCGTCGCCGGCGATGACTGCGATTCGTTTTTTTCCGGTAGCCATGATGTCTTCCTTTATCAAGTCTTAAAAAAATCAAGTGCCTGCGCCAAAAGCAAGTCTGGCGCTTCTTCTGCGATGTAGTGCCCGCAAGGCAGGGCCCGCCCTGTGACCGCCGTAGCGCGCTCCTGCCAGAGCTTGAGCACATCAAAACACTTTCCAACTGCGCCGTGCTCGCCCCACAGCACGTGCAAGGGTTGCAACAACCTGTTCCCGGTGACGACATCGGCACGATCGTGCACCAGGTCGATTGAGGCCGACGCGCGGTAGTCCTCACAGATGGCATGCGCGGTACCGTCAATGGCGGCGCAACGTTCATATTCTGCAAGGGCCCGCGGCGCGAACGCCGCCATGCCGGCATGGCGTTTGCCCATCACGCTGTGCAGGTAACGCACCGGGTCTGACTCGATGAGTGCTTCAGGTAGCGGTGGCGGCTGGATCAGGAAGAACCAGTGCCAGTAGGCCGTTGCAAATGCCTCACTGGTTCCTTCATACATCGCGAGAGTCGGGGCAATATCGAGCAGCATGAGGCGTTCGACCGCATCCGCATGATCAGCGGCCAGGCGATGTGCAACGCGCGCGCCACGATCATGCGCCAGCACCTTGAACCGTGAAAACCCATGGTGGCGCATCACCGCGAGCGCGTCCCGCGCCATCTCGCGCTTTGAATACGCCACGTGTGCCGCGTCACCCACCGGCCGTACCGAGTCGCCATAGCCACGCAAATCCATCAGCACCACGGTGAAGTACCCGGCCAGCGCAGGCGCCACCCGGTGCCACATGGCGTGGGTTTGCGGATGGCCGTGCAGCAGCAGCAGGGGTGGGCCCTCCCCGCCTTTCAATGTGTGTATGGCACCGACGGGGCCGGTCACCACCGCGCGTTCGAAGCCTTCAAACATGCACAGGCCCTTGCATCGGGGAGTTCATGTCTGCGAAATTCTGTTTTGACATGACCACATCATGCCGACTTGCACCTCAGGATTCAATCAATAATCACAGCATTGATTATTTCCTTAAAGGAAATTATGGACAGAAGTGATCTTGAGCTTGTGCTTGCCATCCGCGACCAGGGCAGTCTGGCGGCGGCAGCCCTCAGCCTGGATGTGGCCGCACCAGCAGTCACCAAACGCCTGGCAGCCCTGGAGGCGCGCCTGGGGCAACGGCTTTTCCAGCGCACGACCCGGCGCGTGAGCGTGACTGCCGAAGGCGAGACGCTGTGCGAGCGGGCACAGACGCTGCTGCAGGGTTTTACGGCGCTCGAAGCCGAGTTACAGGAGAGAAAAGCGCAGCCCACCGGCCTGATACGGCTGGCCGCCACTTTCGGTTTCGGGCGCCTCTGGCTGGGCCCGGCGCTCGCCGAATTCCAGCAGCGCCATCCGCGCATCGAAGTGCAGTTGCAGCTGACTGAACAACTGCCGGATCTCGCCCGCGAGGGGTTTGACGGCGCAATCTGGCTCTGGTCCGTCAACAGCCGCCAGGCGGCGGAATGGGTGTCCCGGCGTCTCGCCCGCAACCAGCGCGTGCTGGTGGCATCGCCCGCCTACATCCGCAGCCATGGCATGCCGTCCAGCCTGGAAGACCTGCAAAACCACGTGTGCCTGATCGCGCGTGAAAACGGCAACGCGGCCAGCCAGCGTTTCGATGTGTGGCAGCTTCACAAGGAACGGGCCAAGACACCGGTCAGGGTCCGCGTCAACGGGCCGCTTTCAAGCAACTCCGGCGAACTGGTGCGCGACTGGTGCCTGCAGGGACGTGGTGTCATGCTGCGCAGCCTCTGGGATATCACACCGCAGCTGGTTTCAGGTCAGCTGGTGCGCGTATTGCCCGCCTGGTCCATGCCGGATGCCGACATCCACTGGCTTGCGCCCTATCGCGACGATTCACCCAGGCGCATACGTTTGTTGATTGATTTCCTTGTCGGCCAGTTTGCGGCGGAACCCTGGAAAACCAGACGGTAGGAGAACCGCCTCTGCTCAGCCTGCCAATGGCCGGGGCTTCGCCGCGCGCACCACCAGGGCTACGCCCACGGCGGTCAGCAAGGTGCCGATAATCGTCGCAACAGTGACGGCTTCACCAAAAAGCAGCCAGGCCATCAGTGCGGTGACCGGTGGCACAAGGTACAACAAGCTGGTCACCGCTGTTGCCGCGCCGCGCTGTATCAACAGGTAAAGCAGCGAGCTGCCGCCCAGCGTGAGCACCAGCACCGACCACGCCATGGCACCCACAAAATGCGGGTTCCAGTTCACGGCTTCGGACTCCAGCAAGGTGAGCGGCAAAGTGATCAGGAAGGCTGCGCCAAGCTGGATGACATTGGCCGTACGCACATCGGTGGGCTGCACAAACCGCTTCTGGTACAGCGTGCCGGCCGTGATGCTGAAGAGTGCGATGACTATCGCCGACAGCGTCAGGGCCGTGACTTCATGGCCCGTGCCGAACTTGCGCGACACCACCAGCAGCAACCCCCCCAGGCCAAGCGCCAGACCCACCCATTGCCGCGCAGTAACTTTTTGTTCGCCTTGTGCAGGATCGCCCGACGCTACCCATGACACCCAAAGTGCCGTCAGCACAGGTTGAAGCCCGACGATCAACGCGGCCAGCCCCGACCCCATGCCGCCTTTGACCGCGACCCAGACGCCACCCAGATAACCGGCATGCATCAGCACACCGGTGATACCCAGGTGAAGCCACTGCCGGCGGGTGCGAGGCCACACGGCCCGGGCGAGCCCTATCCAGACCAGGAAACAGATGATGGAAGCGAAATAGCGCATCGCCAGAAAGGTCAGCGGCGGCGCGTAAGGCAAACCGTATTTGGCGACGATGAAGCCCGTGCTCCAGATCAGCACAAACACAGCAGGCATGGCCCGTATCAGGGCACTTTCGGAAGACGGGGAACTCACAAAAGATCTGTCAGGAGATGGGGGCCTATTTGGCTCGCGCCCGGATTTCCGGAATGGCCTTCTGCAGGTAATACACCATGGACCACACTGTCAGGATCGCGGAGATCCAGATCAACCAGGTGCCCCACAGGTGGGTATTGATCACGCCGAACAGTGTGCCGTCAAACAGCAGGAAAGGAATCGCCACCATCTGCACCGTGGTCTTGACCTTGCCCAGCATGTGCACAGCCACACTCTTGGTAGCGCCAATCAATGCCATCCACTCCCGCAATGCCGAGATGGCGATTTCGCGACCAATGATGATGAGCGCCACAAAGACATCGGCCCTGCGAAGATGCACCAGCACCAGCAGTGCGGCGCACACCAGGAATTTGTCGGCCACCGGATCAAGGAAGGCGCCGAAGGAGGAGGTCTGGTTGAGTTTGCGGGCCAGAAAGCCGTCCAGCCAGTCTGTCGCCGCAAACACGACGAACATGACGGTGGCGATCATGTTTTGCTCGGCCGGCGGGATGTTCATGTAGAAAACACCCACGATCAGGGGAATCGCGACGATGCGCGTCCAGGTCATCAGTGTGGGGATAGTCCAGAACATCTTCACGCATTTTGGCATGAGCCGGGGAAACTCCGCCGACCGGCGCCCAAAGTCAGTGCAGTGCCCGGTAAATCTCTTCGGCCAGCTCGCGCGAAATGCCATCCACGGTGGCGATGTCTTCGGCGCTGGCCGACGCGATGGCCCGAATGCCGCCAAACCGCTGCAACAGGCTGGCCCGGCGTTTGGGGCCAATGCCCGCGATGTCTTCCAGTTTGCTGCTGCCGGTGCGGACACTGGCACGTTTGGCGCGCATGCCGGTGATGGCAAAGCGGTGCGCCTCGTCGCGTATCTGGGCAATCAGCATCAGTGCCGCCGAATCGCGGCCGAGATAGATTTTTTCGCGCCCATCGGCAAAGACCAGCTCTTCAAGGCCGACCTTGCGGCCCTCCCCTTTTTCAACACCGGCAATCAACCCGAGGTCGAGGCCCAATTCCTCAAACACCTCACGCGCCATGGACACCTGGCCTTTGCCGCCGTCAACCAGCACCAGGTCGGGCAGTTTCGCCTCGTTGTTGCGTGCAGCTTCAGCGAGCTTGCTGTAGCGCCGGGTCAACACCTGACGCATGGCGGCGTAGTCGTCGCCCGGCGTGATGCCCTCGATGTTGTACCGCCGGTACTCGGCGCTCTGCATCTTGTGCTCGTGAAACACGACACATGAGGCCTGCGTCGACTCACCGGCGGTGTGGGAGATGTCGAAACACTCGATGCGCAAGGCAGCGAGGTCTTCCATCTTCAGATCCAGCGCCTCTGCCAGCGCGCGCGTCCTGGCCTGTTGTGACCCCTGTTCTGACAACAGCCGCGCCAATTGCAGGCTGGCGTTCTTTTCGGCCATCTCCAGCCAGATGCGGCGTTGCTCGCGTGGCTGATGGATCGCAGAAATCTTGCAGCCGGTTTGAGCCACCAGCGCGGAAATCAGCGCCTTGTCGACAGGCTCGCTGCACACCAGCGTGGGAGGTACGGGCACATCAATGTAGTGCTGCGCAATAAAGGCTTCAAGCACCAGCGCCTCAAGGGATTTCACAGCCGTCGCCTTTGCGGGCATCCCGGCTGGTGCGCCCTCTTCCGCGTTCACCACGTCTGCCGCATCAACCGGGTCCGCGTCGAGTTCCGCCACGTCCACGGCGTTCTCAATATGCGTCGGGAAATAAGGCCGGTCGCCCAGGTGCCGTCCACCCCGCACCATGGCCAGGTTGACACAGGCCTTGCCGCCCTGAATCTTCACCGCCAGGATGTCCACATCCTTGTCGCCGCCGATTTCCATGGACTGCTGGTGCAGCACCTTTGACAGTGCTGACATCTGGTTGCGCAACTCGGCGGCCTGTTCAAACTCAAGCTTGTCTGCGTGGTCCAGCATCTGCCGTTCCAGGCCATTGAGAATTTCCTGGGTTTCACCCTGAAGGAATTTTTCGGCATTGGCGACGTCCTGCGCGTACTGCTCAGGCGTGATGTGCCCCACACAGGGAGCCGAGCAGCGCTTGATCTGGTACAGCAGGCAGGGCCGGGTGCGGTTGTTGAAGACGGTGTCCTCGCAGGTGCGCAGCTTGAAGACTTTTTGCAGCAGCAGGATGCTTTCCTTGACCGCCCAGGCGCTGGGGTAGGGCCCAAAGTAACGGTGCTTTTTCTCGACCGCGCCACGGTAGTAGGCCACCCGTGCGAAAGTATGCGAGGCCAGCTTGAGATAGGGGTAACTCTTGTCGTCCCGGAACAGGATGTTGAACTTGGGGTTCAGCGTCTTGATCAGGTTGTTTTCAAGCAGCAGGGCCTCGGCCTCGGAGCGCACGACCGTGGTCTCCATGCGCACGATTTTGGTCACCATGTGGCCGATACGCGTACCGCCATGGTTCTTCTGGAAGTAGTTCGACACGCGCTTTTTGAGGTTGCGCGCCTTGCCCACGTACAGTACGCCGCCTTCCGCATCGAAATAACGGTATACCCCCGGCAAGGCCGGAAGTGCAGCCACCTCACTCAGCAGTTGGGGATCGAATTCGTGGGTTTTGGTCATGCAATCAAAAAAACGGGCGGCTTCAGGAAACGCTTATTGTGGACAATCCTGTCATGGATCACAGCGCCGAAACCCTGCAATGGGACATATTTTGCAGGGTCATTGATAACTTTGGGGACATTGGCATCTGCTGGCGCTTCGCCGCAGACCTCGCGTCACGCGAGCAAAAGGTCAGGCTCTGGGTCGACGATGCCAGTGCGCTGGCCTGGATGGCACCGGCGGGCCAGCAAGGCGTCCAGGTTCTGAACTGGAAGCAGCCACTGACCGCAGCCGATCTCACCCTGGTGACCGCAGCACCTGCGGATGTGTGGGTAGAGGGATTCGGTTGCGAGATCCCCACTGAATTCATGGCCGTTCACGCAGACAAAGCCAGGGCCGGCGAAAAACAGCCAGTCTGGATCAATCTCGAATACCTCTCCGCAGAGCCCTACGCAGAGCGCAACCATGGCCTGCCCTCGCTCGTGACAAACGGTCCTGCTGCTGGCTGGAAGAAATGGTTTTTTTATCCCGGCTTCACAACGCGTACCGGCGGCCTGCTGAGGGAAACAAGCCTCGCTGCGAGGCAGCAGGCTTTTGTCCGCGATGTCTGGCTGAAGCAGCACGGCATTACTGATCAGGACAAAGTACTGGTCGCGCTGTTTTGCTATGAGCCGCCCGCACTGCCGGACCTCCTCGTTCAGCTGGGCACATTGGGTCTGGACGGCCGGCCGGTACACCTGCTGGTGGCAGAAGGCCGTGCCCGGCAGGCCGTCGAGCTCGCCTTGCCCGCCTGCGAAAGTGCCCCGCAAATCTCATTCCTGCCCCTGCTGACGCAAACAGACTTCGATCACCTGTTGTGGGCCTGTAACCTCAACTTTGTCAGGGGTGAAGACTCCATCGTGCGGGCGATCTGGGCCGGCAAACCCTTTGTCTGGCAAATCTACCCGCAGGACGATGGGGTTCACAACATCAAACTCGACGCCTTTCTGGACATGATGGATGCCCCTGCCTCCCTGCGAAACGCCCACCGCAGCTGGAACGCCGCGACACCCAAGGAGATGGATGCAGGCATCGACATTGACCTGCAGGCATGGCAAACGTCTGCGGCCATGCTCAAAAAGCGCCTTCTGGCCCTGCCCGACCTCTCGGCCAACCTGCTGGAATTTGTACACAAAAACCGCTAAAATCAGGGGCTTTGTGGAAGTTGCCGGGTGTTTTACCCCGTCGGGCAATGACTGCATTCCGCCGCGGAACAGGCCTCAGGATCAGTCACTGAAGCTATAGCGGCCTACCTCACTACCGCAACTATTTGCGCTGAACCCGTTATGAAAATCGCTCAAGAAATACGCGCCGGCAATGTCATCATGCACGGCAAGGAACCCATGGTCGTCCTGAAGACTGAATACAGCCGCGGTGGCCGCAACTCCGCCACCGTGCGCATGAAGCTCAAAAGCCTGATTGGCAGCTTTGGCACTGAAAACGTTTTCAAGGCCGACGACAAGATCGACCAGGTCATCCTCGACAAAAAGGACTGCACGTATTCCTACTTTGCAGACCCGATGTACATCTGCATGGACGCCGAATACAACCAGTACGAAGTCGAAGCCGAAAACATGGGAGACTCGCTGAACTACCTGCAGGACGGCATGGAACTGGAAGTCGTGTTTTACGACGGCAAGGCCATCTCCGTCGAACTGCCGACCAACGTCGAGCGTGAAATCACCTGGACAGAACCCGCCGTCAAGGGCGACACCTCCGGCAAGGTTCTGAAGCCTGCCAAGATCGCCACCGGTTTTGAAATCGGCGTGCCGATTTTTGTGGCGCAAGGCGACGTGGTTGAAATCGATACCCGCACCGGCGAATACCGCAAGCGCGTCTAAGCTTGCGCTGCACCCCAAAAGAAGGCTCCCGTGTGGAGCCTTTTTTACGTCACGCCTTTTCGTCAGGTCCTTACATTTGGTACCTGCGAACTGCTTCACAATAGTCTTCATATGCCCAACAAGACACACGATCTCCACTCCCCCCGCCTCGCAGATGCCTGGGCGGTCCTGCAGGCCCATGCCGATGCCGGCAACGCGCTGGAACCCGACGCGTCGCGCCTGGCCTTCGCCGATCCGGAATTCCTGTTGCGCCGCGAAACGCGCGGCATCCGTTTCCAGCTTGAAATGCTCAAACCGGATCTGGAGCAACAGGCGCACGGCATTGAAAACACCGTAGTGGTCTTCGGCAGTGCCCGTTTTCGCAGCGCAGAAGAATCGGCCACCCTGCTGGCCCAGGCCGAAGCGGCCGGTGACGTGGAGGTGACAGACCGTCTGCGCAAGCTGGCGCGCAACGCCCACTATTACGAAAAGGCCCGAGCCTTCGGCGGCCTGGTCGCCAAGTACAGCGAGCCTAAAGAACCCAAAGACAAACTGTTCATCTGCACAGGCGGTGGCCCGGGCATCATGCAGGCAGCCAACCGCGGCGCCTTCGAGGCGGGCGGTATCAGTGTGGGACTGGCGATCGCCCTGCCGATGGAAGAAGAAGCCAACCCCTACGTGCCCCCTGCCCTGCTGTTCAAGTTTCACTATTTCGCGCTGCGCAAGATGCACTTCATGATGCGAGCCAAGGCACTCGTCGTTTTCCCCGGCGGTTTCGGCACGCTCGACGAGCTGTTTGAAGTGATCACCCTGGTGCAAACGCGCAAGTCCAAGCCGGTACCCATCGTCCTGTTCGGCAGCGACTACTGGAAGCGCCTGCTCAACATCGACATGCTGGTGGAAGAAGGCGTTATTTCACCCAACGACGTGAAGCTGCTGAACTACGTGGACGATGCGCAGGTCGCGTGGGACCTGATCAAGGACTTCTACAAACTTTAATGCCCGTGCGCTGAGGCGCCGGGCATGCGCATTCCACGCACGGCCAGGGTGCCCGTGCCCACAATGCCGCCGAACACCCAAAAGAGCCCGGCCACACCGATCAGCGCGCCTGCAGCGCCGAACAGCATGGGCATCGCCACACTGGAGGCGTTGATGGTCATCAGGCGCAAGCCCAGCGCTTCGCCATGACGGGCGTGGTCGGTAATCTGGTGCAGCATGCTCATGATCATGGGTTGGACGGCCCCCAGCGCCAGCCCCAACATCACTGAACAGATACCCATGCCGATGGCCGAGGTCATGAAAGGGTAAACGGCAAACACCAGCGCCGTGGTGACATTGGCAATCATGATGACGTGGCGCTCGCTGGCGCGCGATGCCAGCAGGGGCAGTGCCAGCCGGACACCGGCTGCAGCCAGTGCAAAAGCGCCGAGGATGGAGCCGATGACCGACGCGCTCAGGCCCAGTTCGTGACCCAGCAAGGGCAACACAAAGGTGTGTACGTCCCATGAAGCGGCTTGCATCCAGTTGATAAACAGCAGGCGCTTGAACATGGGGGCGCGTAGCAGGTCCCAGGCGCGGGGTTGGGCACCTTCAATGCGGGGAGACAGCGGCAGCTCGCGCACCCTGCGCGTCAGCAGCCAGCTGACCACCGGCAAAACAGCCAGCAAAACAAAAGCCCAGCGGTAGCCCGGCAGGTCGCCCGCCGACTGACCTGCATGGTCAATCATCAGTCCTGCAGCGAATGGCCCGACAAAGTTGGCTGCAGCCGGGGCAACGGCCAGCCAGCTGAAAACCTGCTTGAGCTGGGTCGCGCCCTCGGCAGCGCGGCCAGCATGGCGCTGCAGCGAAATCACGGCCACCCCTGTCGCACCTCCGGTCATCAGGGCCGCGACGCAGAGGACTGGAAACACGGGCATCGCCGCGGCCAGGCCAGCCCCGACGGTCGCCGAAATCACGGCCAGCGCCAGCGGTTTTTTCAGGCCATGGCGGTCGGCAAAACGTCCGGCAGGCAGCGCCAGAAACACCTGGGTCAGGGCAAACAGGGCCAGCAGCACACCCACGGCTGCAGCGCTATAGCCGAGTTGCAAGGCGAGCAAAGGGCCTGCCAGGCGCATGCCTGTCATGGCGGCATGCAGGCAGACCTGCGCGAAGATCAATCTGAACAGTTCCCGGTTCATGTTGGTCCGGTAAATATCAGATACGACGGTCCCGTGATCGCACCCGATCGTTGAACTGTTGAATTACCTGGCTCGTTCACAACAGGGTTTCATCACCTTCTTCGGCAGGCGGCAATATCGCACTGGACTGCCCTTCCGGCAAGGCCTCCACCTGTCGCAAGGCGCGATGCATGACGTTGCTGCGCGTCTGGGCCTGGTCGAGCGTGTTGAGCACCGTTTGTGTCTGTGCCTTCACTTTCGACAGCACATCGCCAAACTTGGTGAACTCGGCCTTGACAGCGCCCAACACCTGCCAGACTTCGCTCGAGCGCTTCTCGAGGGCCAGGGTTCTGAACCCCATCTGAAGTGAATTGAGAATCGCCAGCAGGGTCGTGGGGCCGGCCAGCACAATGCGGTGCCTGCGCTGCAGGCCCTGCATCAGGTCAGGCCGACGCAACACCTCGGCATAAAGGCCTTCTGTCGGCAAAAACAAAATGGCGAAGTCCGTGGTGTGTGGCGGTTCGATGTACTTCTCTTCAATCGAGCGCGCCTCCAGCCAGATGCGGGACTCGAGGGCCTTGCCTGCCAGCTCCGCCGCGATCGGGTCGGCGCGCTGCTGGGCATCGAGCAGGCGTTCGTAATCTTCATTCGGAAATTTTGCATCGATGGGCAGCCACAGAGGCTCGCCTTGTGCGCTGCGGCCAGGCAACCGGATCGCAAAGTCCACCGTGTTGCGCGTACCGGGCCGGGTGCACACCTGCGCCGCATATTGCTCTGCGGCGAACACCTGCTCGAGCAAAGCTTCAAGTTGCGCCTCGCCAAAAATGCCGCGCGTCTTCACATTGGTCAGCAAATGCTTGAGGTCCCCGACACCCTGGGCCAGCGTCTGCATTTCACCCAGGCCTTTATGCACCTGCTCCAGCCGGTCGGCGACCTGCTTGAAACTTTCGCCCAAACGCGCTTCGAGCGTAGTCTGCAGTTTTTCGTCGACCGTCTTGCGCATCTCATCGAGCTTGGCCGCATTGCTTTCCTGCAGTTGGGCGAGCTGCTTTTCCATCGTTTCACGCACTTCTGCAAGGCGGCGCGCGTTGGCATCGCTGAGGCCCTGCAGTTGCGTGTTCAGCGTGTCGGCCAGCGATTTTTGCAGCAGGGTGAGTTGTTGCGAGAAGGCATCGATCTGCGCGTTCTGGGTGCGAATGGCCTCAGCGCTTTGCTGCACCAGCGTTTGCTGGAAAGTTGCAAACGTGGCGGCCAGTTCCTGCCGGCTTGCGCGGGCGCTGTCACCAATCTCGCGGCGCAGTTCGCGTTCGGTCTTCTCGTTGCCGGCGGTAACAGCGGCGAGCAGTTCAGTGCGTCCCTGCATGTCGGTCGCCGGCTTGCGCAACAACACAATAATCAGGCATGCCAGGCTGGCAACAAGCAGCGCCAGCAACAGTCCATACTGGACAGGTGTCATGCCTTCTTCGCCAGCACTTCAGGATTGATCGGCGAGATCGGATGGCCCTTTTCAAAAAAGGAAATCAGATTGGCCGCCGCGAGGCTGACCATCGCCAGGCGTGTAGGCCGCGTGGCGCTGGCGATGTGCGGCGTAAGCACGATATTCGGCACGGTCAGCAGGTCGGGGTGCACGGTGGGTTCACCCTCATACACATCCAGTCCCGCCGCGGCGATGGTGCCTTCCCGCAAGGCTTTGGCCAAGGCTGCATCGTCGACGATACCGCCACGCGCAATGTTGACCAGCGTCGCGGTGGGCTTCATCAACGCGAGCTCTTCAGCACCAATGGCATGGTGCGAGGCCGGCGAATAGGGCATGACAATCACAAGATGGTCGCACGCCTGCAACAGCTCTTTCTTGCTGACGTAAGTCGCCTTGCACTCAGCCTCGATACCGGCATCCAGACGCGAACGATTGTGATAAATCACCTTCATGCCGAACCCGTGCGCACCACGACGCGCAATGCCCTGACCGATCCGCCCCATGCCCAAAATGCCCAAGGTAGAGCCATGAATGTCGGAGCCCGAGAGCATGTCGTAGCACCACCGGCTCCACTTGCCTGCGCGAAGAAAATGCTCGCTCTCGACGACACGCCGCGCCGCAGCCATCATCAGTGCAAAGCCGAAGTCGGCAGTGGTTTCAGTCAGCACATCGGGTGAATTGGTGGCCACCACACCGGCCGCCGTCATGGCCGGCACGTCAAAGTTGTTATAGCCCACGGCCGTATTTGCAACGATCTTCAGATCGGGGCAAGCCGCCACGATGTCGGCATCAATCCGGTCACCGGCCGTGGTCATGACACCCTGCTTGCCCTGCAATTTTTGAATCAGGTCTGCCTTGCCCCAAACTTCATCGGCTTGATTGGCCTCGACATCGAAGTGCTGTTCAAGGCGGGCAATAACCTCCGGGAACACGGCCCGGGCGACAAGGATTTTGGGTTTTGACATGTTGTATTCAGCTCTGTGGTGCTAGACGATTTCGAAAACCTGCCGCAGATACGCCAGGTATTTTTCGTCGTCGCACATGTTTTTGGAAGGGGTGTCTGACAGTTTGGCGACCGGTTGCCCGTTGCAGCGAATCATTTTGATGACGATTTGCAGCGGGTCATAGCCGAGGTCGTTGGTCAGGTTGGTGCCAATGCCGAAGGCCAGCTGGCAGCGGCCGCGGAACTGCTGGTACAGCTCGATCGTGCGCGGCACGGTCAGGCCGTCGCTGAAGATCAGTGTTTTGGTTTTCGGGTCGACCCGGTTTTTGGCGTAGTGGGCCAGCATGCGCTCGCCCCAATCGAAAGGATCGCCGCTGTCATGGCGCGCGCCATCGAACAGCTTGCAAAAGTACATGTCGAAGTCACGCAGGAAGGCGCTCATGCCATAGACATCCGACAGCGCAATGCCCAGATCGCCCCGGTACTCCTTCGCCCACGACTCGAACCCGAACACCTGGCTGTCACGCAAACGCGGGCCCAGCCCCTGGCAGGCCTGCAGGTATTCATGCGCCATGGTGCCGAGCGGCAACAGGCCGAGCTTCATGGCAAACAGCACATTGCTGGTACCGGCAAACTGCCCTGTCGGGCCAGTGCCCAGCCGGCTGCTCAGGGTGCGCAGCACTTCCTCGTGCCAGTCCTTGCCGAATCGCCGGCGCGTGCCGTAGTCGGCGATCTTGAGCTCCTGCAAACCATCCGCCTGCAGCTCAAGAATCTTGGTGTCCAGCCGCTTGCGTCCCTGCGCCAGATCGGGCTTCTTCTGCGTGTTGCGAAAGTACACCTCGTTGATGATGGCCAGCACCGGGATCTCGAACAGGATGGTATGCAGCCATGGCCCCTTGATCGATACCTCGATCTCGCCTGAAGGCAGCGCCGTGACGCTCACGTACTTTTCATTGAGGCGGAAGATAGCGAGGAAATCGACAAAGTCGCTTTTGATGAAACGCATGGCCTTGAGGTAGGCCAGTTCGGCATCCTGGAAACGCAGGCTGCACAGGCCGCGAATCTCTTCGCGTATTTCGGTGACATAAGGCGCCAGATCGCCTATGCCTTCAACGCCGGCATTGCGGCACTTGAAACGGTATTCAACTTCCGCGCCCGGAAACTGGTGCAACACCACCTGCATCATGGTGAACTTGTAAAGATCGGTGTCCAGCAGGCTTGTGATGATCATGAAAAATCCGGTTGCGCGGAAGCTTGTCTCATTGTCTTTTTTTGTTCTGCAACTTCAGGCAATCAGCCCAGGAAGTCGACTTCAAACAGCAGCGTCGCGTTCGGCGGAATCACGCCGCCAGCGCCGCGTGCACCGTAACCCAGTTCAGCCGGGATGATGAGGCGGCGCGTGCCACCGACGGACATGCCCTGCACGCCTTCGTCCCAGCCCTTGATGACCTGACCGGCACCCAGCGAAAACTCGAACGGTTGACCGCGGTCCTTGCTGGAGTCGAACTTGGCGCCCTGAACGCCGCCGTTGTAAAGCCAGCCGGTGTAATGCACCTTGACGTTCTGGCCGGCCTTGGCGATGGCGCCGGAGCCGAGAACGGTGTCTTCGTACTGCAAACCGGAAGGGTTGGTGATGATGGCCATGATGGTGTCTTTCTGAATGAGGAGCGGTGCCAGTGCAGCTTGCGCACGGCGCGCAGATTTAGGGAAAACATACAGGGAGAAGAAGGCGCCAAAACGCCTGAAAAATCCTTTGCACGAACCCCTGACTTTACCCGTAACAGCGACCAGACGGGGCGACCCCTCGTCGGGGATTAACCGAAGCGATGCCTTCGCAAACTCAAGCCGTGGAACCGGCTTCGCCGGGCCACAGGCGGGCGGCCCCCTCGGGGGGCAGCGCAGCACACGCAGTGGCAAGCGTGGGGGCCATCACTCAAGCCATGTGGTGAACTCGGTCGACGGCACGCGCGGCGTGCGGAAGGTGTTGACATGGGCGGCCTCGTCGGCGTAGCCCAGCGACATGCCGCACACCAGCATCTCGTCCGGGCCGGCGCCGATGTGCGGCAGGATGATGCTGGCAAAACCGTTCCAGGCCGCCTGTGGGCAGGTGTGCAGGCCATGGCCACGCGCAGCGACCATGATGCTTTGCAGGAACATGCCGTAGTCGACCAGCGAGCCGCGGCCCATGACCCTGTCCACGGTGAACATCAGGCCGACAGGCGCATCGAAAAACCGGAAGTTGCGCTGGTGCTGGGCGTGCATCTTGTCCTTGTCGCCCTTGGTAATGCCCAGCAGGCCGTACAGGCTCCAGCCGTTTTCACGACGGCGGTCAATGTAGGGCGAGACCCATTTCTCGGGGTAGTAGTCGTACTCTTCTGTGTACTGCGCGGCCAGGGACGGGTCGGCGCGCAGGGCGTCATGGGCGGCCACCACCTTGTCGACCAGGGTGTCGCGGCTCGCGCCTTGCAGCACGTACGTTTTCCAGGGCTGGGTATTGGTGCCCGAAGGTGCCCTGCTGGCGACATCCAGAATGCGCGCAATGGTCTCACGGGGCACCGGTTTGGGCAGAAACTCGCGCATCGACTGGCGGCTTTCGATGGCCTCATCGACGGCCTGGGCGCTGACGGCTGACACATTTGCGTTCAATGAACTCACTTGAGGGTCTCCAGTACAGAAAGTAATTCGGGCGGCAGCGGCACGGGCCGGCGGGTGCTGCTGTCCACATACACATGGATGAAATGGCCACGCGCTGCGCAGGTCTGCGCCGCGTCTTCCGGGAACAGCCCGACCTCGTAGCGCACGCTGGACGAGCCGATGTGCGCCACACGAATGCCGGCCACCACGTTTTCGGGAAAAGCCAGCGGTGCAAAGTAGTTGCACTGGGTTTCAATGACCAGGCCGATCACCTTGCCCTTGTGGATGTCGATGGCGCCTTTCTCGATCAGCAGGCCATTCACGGCGGTGTCGAACCAGCTGTAGTAGACGACGTTGTTGACGTGGCCGTACACGTCGTTGTCGGCCCAGCGGGTGCCAATGGGACGAAAGGCCTTGAAGGCGCTGCGGGGTTCAGCTTGCGGTCGGGTGGGCGATGTCATGAAGGCTTATTTTGCCAGCGCGGGTGCGCTCCCGCCGGCAGCCGGTTTGGGGCAAATGCGGTCCGGCTCGCGGCCCAGCAGTTCCTGCAGGCGGTTGGGCCGCGGCACGTTGTCGCGCTGCAGCAAGATCCAGTGGCCATAAGAGAACGGCGAGAAATGAAAGACATCGCAAGCGTGCGCGCCCAGCCGCGCCATCCAGTCAGGCACGCCGAGCTGCCAGGCCTTGCTGTCCGTGTAGCCGGTGCGCAGCTCGCGCAGGTACTCACCATACGCATAGTGGTGGTGACCGCCCAGTTCCACCTCTCGGTGTTTGTCCAGCGTTGGCAAAGCTGCCAGCGCCGCAAATGCCAGCCCGAGATCGGTGGTTGTCATGGCCGCAATCCGTCCGCGCGCGCCATGGGGAATGATCTGCAGCGGCGAACGCGACAAACCGCGCAGCCAGCGCGCGCCGAAGCCGCCCACGCCATCCAACAGGGACGGCCGCACGATGGCGTAGTCACTGCCCGATGCAGCGATGGCCTTTTCGCCCAGCAGCTTGCTCGACAGGAAGCGGCTTTTCGCGCCTTCGTGCAGGCCCAGGGCCGAGGTGTGGATGAAGCGAATGCCTGACTGGGCGCAGGCCGCAGCCAGCGCCGCCGGCGCGCGATGGTGCACGTGGTCGTAAGACTCCTTGGGCCGCTGGCGCAGGATGCCGACGCAGTTCACCACCACATCGACGTCCTTCAGATGCGGTGCCCAGTCCTGCGCTGCCAGCATGTCCTCAAAACGCACGGCGAGCCAGCTCGCAAACGGGTAGGCCGCATGGTAGCGCGAGGGGTTTCGGCTGCCGATGGTGACTTTCGCACCTGCCGCATGCAATGCCGCTGCGGCATGGCGGCCTATAAAACCGGTGCCGCCCAGAACCAGGATACGAAGGTTTTCTGCGGGGGCGGCGGTGTGGCTGTCGACGTGATCGGCGGGCATCTGATTGTTCTTCTTGTAAACGGCGGCGGGTTCCAGAACAAATGTAGCAGCCGCCCTGCCCCCCTCATGGAGGTCAGGCGTTCCAGCGCCGCCAGTATTCCAGTGCCACGCGCCAGGTGTTCATCTGCACCTGTACGGTCTCGTCGATGTTGTTGCCGTAGCCGCCCGCCATCGAAAACGCCAGCGGGATGCGGCGCTGCCAGGCCCAGTCGAAGACACGGCGGTCACGCGCTTCCAGGCCGTCATAAGTGAGTTTGAGGCGGCCCAGCCTGTCACCCTCGAAGGGGTCAGCGCCGGCCAGGAAAAACACCAGCCCGGGCTCGAAGCGCCGGTCCAGTTCAGCCAGCGCCTGCTCCAGTGCCTCGAGGTAGGCGTCGTCGGCGCAGCCGTCGGGCAACTCCACGTCGAGGTCGCTGGCCTCCTTGCGGAAGGGGAAGTTCTTCGCGCCATGCAACGACAGCGTGAACACGCTGGCATCGTTGGCAAAGATGCTGGCGGTGCCGTTGCCCTGGTGCACGTCCAGGTCAATCACGGCCACCTGCAGCGGTTTGCGGGCCTGTTTGAAGTGCCTGCCCCACTCCGCCTGCATGAGCCGCGCGGCAACCGCCGCGTCGTTGAATACACAAAACCCGCCGCCCTTGTGGGCATAGGAATGGTGCGTGCCCCCGGCCATGTTTCCGGCGACGCCTTCCGGCCGGCCCGACGCCAGCCCCAGCGCCACACGCGCGGCAGCCACCGTTGCGCCGGCCGAGCGCCGCGCCCTCTCGGACATGCCCGGGCTCCAGGGAAAGCCGATCTCGCGCTGCGCAGGTGCGGGCAAGGTGCCCTGCGTGATGGCGTCTATGTAGGCGGGCGTGTGCGCCAGGGCCAGTTCGCCATCGCTGGCCGCAGGCGCCTGCGCCATGCTGACCTGCGGCAGTTCGGCCACCACGCGGTCACGCAGCAGGCGGTATTTACCCATCGGGAATCGGTGCCCCTGCGGCAAGGGCAGCACGAAGTTATCGGCATAAAAGGCGTTCAACAGTGTGTTCCGGACTCGTGTTGCGAAGGCGCTCTATCGGGGGGAAACAGGCTTCTGGGCAGGCTTGAAATAGGGCGTTACAACTAAAATGGTGCAGCGCAACAAAAAGTGCTTGCAACCCCATCGGGTAATCCCTATACTTCAGGTCATGTTGCAGTGCAGCAATTCAGCGCAGCAACTAGTTTTCAAACCCTTACTCACTATATTGGAGATTAATTATGCTGACCGCTGAACAAATCATCGCTTCCCACAAAGCCAACATCGAAACCCTGTTTGGTCTGACCCACAAGGCTTTCGAAGGCGTCGAAAAGCTGGTTGAACTGAACGTTCAAGCCACCAAGGCTGCCTTGGCTGAAACCGCAAACCACACGCAAGCCGTGATGGGCGTGAAAGACGCACAAGAACTTTTGGCCCTGCAAGCCGGCCTGGTCCAGCCTCTGGCTGAAAAGACCGCTGCTTACAGCCGTCACCTGTACGACATCGCTTCCGCTGCTGGCGCCGACATCGGCAAGACCTTCGAAGCACAAACCGCTGACGCACAGAAAAAGGTTCTGGGCCTGGTCGACAACGCTGCCAAGAACGCACCTGCCGGTTCCGAAACCGCTGTTGCCGTCATGAAGAGCGCCGTCGCTGCCGCCAACAACGCATTCGAATCCATGCAAAAAGCCGTCAAGCAAGCCAGCGACATGGCCGAAGCCAACTTCAATACCGTGGCTGCTTCCGCAGTGAGCGCCACCAAGACCGCCACCAAAAAGCGTTAATTCGCTGATGGCGAGTCCGGACGGTCTGGCCGCAAGGCCAGCCTCCTGAATCGGTTGTCTCCTCGGATCCGTTCGAAATTCATTTCATGGATCCAGTTAAGCCCAGTCTCGCGACTGGGCTTTTTTTTGCCCGTTTTTCGGCCAGGAAAACACGGATAAAGATTTTTAACGTACACGGCAAATTTTTAACGTGTACGTTAATTTTTAGGCAAAAGTTAATATGGGAGTTAACTTTTGGAGGTTTGAACGCTTTCTGAAGGTCAAAAATGCTCTCAAATCGCCCAAAAGAGTCCATTTTTACCCCCTAGATCGGGCTCCAGACCAATAAACACGAGCGTGAGCAGCTACTAAAAGAATAGCAATCCTGAAGTCGATGTAGCGGGCTTAACGCGACCGACCAGCCGCCAGCCCGGGCTAACGGCCAGCTGCAGCCGCTTCCAGCCTGGCCTTGAGGGCCGGCAGCGCCGCCAACATGGCGGCACGGCCAGAGTCGATGGCACGCTGCCGTGCTGAGAAATCGGCGCTCTTCAAACCCGCCAGCGACGGCCGAACCACCACGTCGGCATCTTTCAGCTCGTACTGGTTGATGCTTTTGCCCATGATGGCAAAGGTCTGCAGCAGGATTTGCAGCGTGTCGTTCGAGGGGTTGCCCTCAGGCGGACTGGAGATGTCCACCGCCACCACCACGTCCGCACCCATCTGGCGCGCGTAACGCACCGGCACCGGCGACACCAGGCCACCGTCGACGTATTCACGGCCGTTGATCTTCACCGGCACAAACACGGCAGGCACGGCACTCGACGCGCGCACAGCGGTACCGGTATCGCCGCGCTGGAAGAGCACCGCCTGGCCGCTACCAAGGTCGGTCGCCACAATGCCCAGCGGCATCGCCATGCTTTCGATGGGTTTGTTCGCGACCAGGTCGTTCACATAGCGCGCCAGCGCATCGCCCCGGAACATGCCGCGGCCGAAGATGGGCAGCATCCAGTCGGTGATGGCGACCTCTTCCATGTTGAGGGCCGTCTGCTGCAGCTGGGCGCTGGTCTTGCCGCTGGCGTACAGCGCGGCCACCAGGCTGCCGGCCGAGGTGCCGACCACCAGTTGCGGCTTCAGCCCGGCCTCTTCGAGCACGGCAATCACGCCGACATGCGCAAACCCACGCGCCGCGCCGCCACCCAGGGCCAGGCCGATTTTGACGGGCCGTTTCGGGGCACCGTTGTCTGCCGCCACAACCGGGGCAGAATTGAAGGATGGCGTCGAGCAGGCCGCGAGCAACACGCCGACAGAGACACAGGCCAGCATGGCGAGGCGGCGCAGGTGGTTGTTCGGGACAGGGGCAGCAGCAGGCATGAGGGCTTCCAGTGGATGGCTTCATTTTGCCTGCCCGTCATGCGCCATAATTAACCTTTACGTAAACGTCAACTGCGGCCCGCCGCATCAATCTCATCAAGGAAGACATCTCATGGACATCGCAGGCAAGGTATTTATCGTCACCGGTGGCGCTTCGGGTCTGGGTGAAGGCACGGCGCGCATGCTGGCCGAAGCCGGCGCCAAAGTCGTGATCGCCGACATGCAGATCGAAAAAGGCGAAGCCGTGGCGAAAGAAATCGGCGGCGCCTTCGTCAAGTGCGATGTCAGCCAGGAAGCTGATGGCCAGGCTGTTGTGGCCAAGGCCGTGTCCATGGGCAAGCTGATGGGCCTCGTCAACTGCGCGGGCATCGCCACCGGTGAAAAGACCGTCGGCAAGAACGGCGCGCACAGCCTGGCCGTGTTCACCAAGACCATCACCGTCAACCTGATCGGCAGCTTCAACATGATTCGCCTGGCCGCTGACGCCATGTGCAAGAACGAACCCGAAGCCACCGGCGAGCGCGGCGTGCTGATCTCCACCGCCTCTGTTGCCGCGTATGACGGCCAGATCGGCCAGGCCGCCTACAGCGCCTCCAAAGGCGGCGTGGTCGGCATGACCTTGCCCATCGCCCGCGACCTGGCCCGCAACGGCATTCGCAACATGACGATTGCCCCCGGCATCTTCGGCACCCCCATGATGTTCGGCATGCCCAAGGAAGTGCAGGACTCGCTGGCCGCAGCCGTGCCCTTCCCAAGCCGACTCGGCACGCCGCAGGACTACGCCAAGCTGGCCAAACACATCATCGAAAACGACATGCTCAATGGCGAAGTGATTCGCCTCGACGGCGCGATCCGCCTCGCACCGAAATAAGCAGGTACCCGGGCAGGCTGCACGCCTGCCCTGGCTGACTTACCGACGCTTTCAAAATGGCTGGCGTCCGACAGCGCGCAATTCCCCCGGCGGCTTAACATGGCCCTCATCGAAGCCCAAGGGGATTGCATGAAACGCCTGCTGAAACCGTTCACACCACTGCTCCTCGCTGCCGCACTGGCAGGCTGCGCCGCCACCACAGCGCCGGGCAACTTCAGCTACACCGTCCCCGACCAGCCCGAAGGCTCTTCCGGCTACACCGAGAAACCCGGCTGGGCGACCAGCAAGTATTCGGTCGCGGCCGCCAACCCGCTGGCCACCGATGCCGGTTACCAGATCCTCAAGGCCGGCGGCTCGGCCATCGATGCCGCGATAGCCGTGCAGATGGTGCTGGCGCTGGTCGAACCGCAATCCAGCGGCATCGCGGGCGGCTCCTTCCTGCTGCACTACAACGGCAAGGACGTCGAAGCCTTCGACGGACGCGAAACCGCGCCCGCTGCCGCCACCGACAAGCTCTTCATCGGAGCCGACGGCAAGCCGATGGCGTTTTACGACGCCGTGGTCGGCGGGCGTTCGGTCGGCACGCCGGGCGCCGTACGCATGCTGGAGATGGCGCACAAACAGTACGGCAAGTTGCCCTGGGCGCAACTCTTCCAGCCCGCCATCAGGCTGTCGGAGGACGGCTTCAAGGTCAGCCGACGGCTTTATACGCTGCTGGTGCCGGAGGTGCACCTGAAAAAAGACCCGGTCGCCCTTGCCTACTTTTATGACGCCAACGGCCAGCCCTGGCCGGTCGGCCACGTGCTGAAAAACCCCGAACTGGGCGCGGTGCTCAGGCAGATCGCAGCGGGCGGCTCCAAAGCGCTGCTCGAAGGCGACGTTGCGCAGGCCATCGTCGACAAGGTACAAAAACACCCCACCAACCCGGGCCAGCTCAGCATGGCTGATCTCGCCGGCTACCAGCCGAAAAAGCGTGACCCGCTTTGTTATGACTACGCGGCCAGCGGCAAAAACTACCGCATGTGCGGCATGCCGCCGCCCAGCTCGGGCGCGATTGCCATCGGGCAGATCCTCGGCATCCTCAACAACACACCGGCTTCCACGCTGCCGCCGCTGCGCACCCTGACGGACACCGGCATACGCTGCATCCGCGCACCCTGCCCCAGCCAGATGGAAAGCGTGCTTCCCAGCCCCGACTGGCTGCATCTCTACACCGAGGCCTCGCGCCTGGCCTATGCCGACCGCGCGCAGTACCTCGGCGACCCCGACTTTGTGCAGCCACCCGCCGGCAACTGGATGAGCCTGCTGCAGCCGTCCTACCTCGCCAGCCGCGCGCAGCTGATTGGCCAGCAAAGCATGAAGACCGCCACACCCGGCAAACCACCCGGCACCCAGAGCAGCTATGCGCCCATGGCCACGCAGTACGAATACGGTACCTCGCACATTTCCATCATCGACCCCTACGGCAACGCGATTGCCATGACTACCACGATCGAGGACGCCTGGGGTTCGCGGCAGATGGTGAACCGTGGCAAGGGCCTGGCGGGCGGCTTTCTGCTCAACAACGAACTCACCGATTTCAGCTTTGCGCCCACCGACGCATCCGGCGCGCCGATCGCCAACCGCGTGCAGGGCAGCAAACGCCCACGTTCGTCCATGGCACCCACGCTGGTGTTCGACAAGGCCACCGGCCAACTGGTCATAACCACTGGCAGCCCGGGCGGCGCGGTCATCATCCACTTCACCGGCAAGACGCTGTACGGCGTGCTCAACTGGGGCCTGAACATCCAGCAGGCCATCAACCTGCCGAACTTCGGCTCTTTGAACGGACCCACCTTGCTGGAAGCAAACCGTTTTCCGCCCAGCACGGCCGAGGCCTTGCGTGCGCGCGGCCATGAGGTGCGTGAGCAGGACATGACCAGCGGCCTGCAGGGCATTCAGCGCACGGCGAACGGCTTTTTCGGCGGTGCCGACCCGCGCCGTGAAGGCATCGTGATGGGTGAGTGAGCTCCGGGGTCATGGTGTTTTGTGAGAACATCGATTCATCATCAATCGATAGCCGCCTTTTCCGAATCTTCACTGACGCACTCTGGAGCCGACATGCTGAACACCTTAAAAAAACACTGGCTGACCGCTGGCGCGCTGTGCGCCATGGCCGTCGCTGCAGCCCCTGCCCATGCCGGCAAGACGATTGACGCCATCAAGGCCCGTGGCCAGCTGGTCTGCGGCGTCAGCAGCGGTGTGGCCGGTTTCTCGCAGGCCGACAGTGCGGGCAAGTGGTCGGGCATCGACGTCGATGTCTGCCGCGCCATTGCGGCCAGCGTGCTGGGTGATGCCAACAAGGTCAAGTGGGTGCCGCTGGTGTCGCAGCAGCGTTTTGCGGCCCTGCAGTCCGGCGAGGTCGACATCCTGTCGCGCAACACCACCTGGACCATGACGCGCGATGTCTCGCTGGGCCTGGCCTTCACGGGTGTGGTCTATTACGACGGCCAGGGCTTCATGGTGCCGACAAAAAGCAAGGTCAAGAGCGCCAAACAACTCAAGGGCGCGACGGTCTGCGTGCAGTCCGGCACCACGACCGAGAAAAACCTGAGCGAGTTCTCGCGCATCAACAACCTCGGCCTCAAACCCGTGGTGTTTGAAAAGTTCGACGCTGCCAACGCCGCCTACTTTTCGGGCCGCTGCCAGGCGTACACCACCGATGCATCAGGCCTCGCCTCCATCCGCAACAAGGAAGCCAAAACCCCGGCTGACCACATCGTGCTGCCCGAGCTGATTTCAAAGGAGCCCCTCGGGCCCGCCATCCGCCGTGGAGACGACGAGTTTTTTGCCATCACCAAATGGGTGGTGTTCGGCCTCATCGAAGCCGAGGAATACGGCATCACGCAGGCCAATGTCGACACCCTGCAAAAGGACAGCAAGGACCCCAACGTCGGCCGCCTGCTCGGCACCACGGAAGACACCGGCAAGCTGCTGGGCCTGGACAAGGACTGGCTGGCACGCGCCATCAAGGCCAGCGGCAACTACGGCGAAATGTTCGAGCGCAACGTCGGCCCCAAGAGCCCGCTGGGCCTGCCACGCGGCAGCAACAACCTGTGGTCAAAAGGCGGATTGATGTACGCGCCCCCCGTCCGCTAAGACAAGTCCGCACGTGGCATTAAAAAGTGATGCCCTGATCCCGCCACGACCGCCTGCTGCCAGGCGGCCTTTCTCATGGCGCGGCGCCAGGGGACGCGGGCTGGTGTACCAGTTGCTGGCGGTACTGGTCATCGCGCTGCTCGGCTGGCTGCTGATCAGCAACACGCTGGCCAACATGCGGCTGCGGGGCATCCAGAGCGGTGTCGACTTCCTCGCGCAGCCTGCAGGTTTCGACATCGGCGAGAACTGGTTCAACTACGAAGCCACCAGCCCGTACTGGAAGGCCTTTCTCGTCGGCATCATGAACACGCTGCGCGTGGCGCTCATCGGCTGCGTGCTGGCGACGCTGCTGGGTACGCTGCTCGGCGTGGCGCGCTTCTCGCGCAATGCCCTGTTGCGCGGCCTGAGTTATGGTTATGTCGAGCTGTTCCGCAACATCCCCCTGCTGCTGCAGTTGCTGATGTGGTACCTGCTCTTCATCGAATACCTGCCTGCGCCGAATGAGGCGCTGGGCCTCGGCAAGTTCATCTTCCTGAGCAAGAACGGGCTGTCGTTTCCGTCTTTCGTCTGGGACCAGGGGCATCTGGTGTTTCAGTTGCCGGTGGCCGGTGAGATACAGGTCGAGGGCGGTGGCGCGCTCAGCCCCGAGTTCATGGCCGTGCTGCTTGGCCTGGTGTTTTACACCGCGGCCTTCATCGCCGAAGTCGTGCGCGCAGGCATTGCGTCGGTGCCTGCAGGGCAACGCGAGGCTGGTGCATCCATAGGCCTGTCACGCGCGCGCACCATGCGCCTCATCGTCCTGCCGCAGGCCCTGCGCCTCATCATCCCGCCCCTCACCAACCAGTACCTCAACCTGACCAAAAACTCATCACTGGCAGTGGCCGTGGGCTACCCCGAGCTGGTGTCGATCGCCAACACGTCCATGAACCAGTCCGGCCGTGCCGTCGAATGCATCGCCATCATCATGCTGGTCTACCTGGTGCTCTCGCTCATCACCTCTGCGCTGATGAACTGGTTCAACCGCCGCGCGGCGATCAGGGAGCGCTGAGCCATGTCGCAGGCTTTCCAGCCCATCCCGGCACGACCAGCGCCCGTACACAGCCGCGGAGTGGCGGCGCGCTTGCGGGCCAACTTCTTTTCGAGCGTTCCCAATGCGGTTGTCACGCTGCTGTTGCTGGCCAGCGGTCTCTGGTTGCTGTTCAAGGGCCTGAACTGGGGCGTGTTGCACGCCGTGTTCGCCGCCGATGCAGACCGCTGTCAGGCGGCGCGCGGCATCGGCGCTTGCTGGGGTGTCATCAACGAGAAAGCCCGTTTCATCCTGCTGGGCCGTTACCCGCAGGAAGCGCAGTGGCGGCCGGTGCTGGCCAGCTTCGCCCTGATGGCCCCCGTGCTGGCGAGTTGCAGCAGGCGCTTCTGGCGCCCGTCGCTGGCCCTGATCTGGCTGGCAGGACTGGCCCTGTTTTTTGTGTTGATGGGCGGCGGCGTGGCCGGTCTTGCCAAAGTGCCAACGGATGTGTGGGGCGGCCTGCCGCTGACGCTGATGCTGAGTGTGCTGTCCATGGTGCTGGCCTTTCCGCTGGCTGTTCTCGTGGCACTCGGCAGGCGATCCAGCCTGCCGGCCATACGCTCGCTTTGCATGGCCTATATCGAACTGGTGCGCGGTGTGCCGCTGATCTCGGTGCTGTTCATGGCGTCCTTCATGTTCCCGCTCTTCATGCCGGTCGGCAAGACGCCGGATGTGCTCGTGCGTGTGGTCATCGGCATCACCCTGTTTGCGGCGGCCTACATGGCAGAGATCATTCGCGGCGGCTTGCAGACCGTGGGCCGCGGCCAGGTCGAGGCTGCCGCCAGCATGGGCCTCGGCTACTGGCAGGCGCAGCGCAAGATCATCCTGCCGCAAGCGCTGGCGGCCGTGGTGCCCAGCATCGTCAACAACTTCATTTCGCTGTTCAAGGACACCTCTCTGGTCACCATCGTCTCGTTGTATGAGCTGACGGGCGCACTGTCTCTGGCGCTGGGCTCGGATCCGAACTGGCGGCCCTTCAAGATCGAAGCCTATCTTTTTATCGCCGCCATCTACTTCGCCTTCTGCTACGCCATGTCGCGCTACAGCCTTCGGCTTGAAAAACGGCTGGCCCATGGCAAAGGCAACACCCATGACTGAACCCCTCATCCGCTTCGACAAGGTCAACAAATGGTTTGGCGACTTCCACGTGCTGCGCGACATCGACCTGTCGGTGGCTGCCGGCGAACGCATCGTCATCTGCGGCCCATCCGGCTCCGGCAAATCGACACTCATCCGCTGCATCAACGCGCTGGAGGACTACCAGGAAGGCACGCTCACCGTGGCCGGCACCGTGCTGGGCGACAACCTCAAGGCCGTTGAAACCGTGCGCCGACAGGTGGGCATGGTGTTCCAGCAGTTCAACCTTTTCCCGCACCTGACGGTGCTTGAAAACCTCACGCTGGCACCGGTCTGGGTAACGGGCCGGTCGAAAAAAGAAGCGGCAGAGAGCGCCATGGCGCAACTCGAACGTGTGCGCATCGCCGACCAGGCCAACAAATACCCGCTGCAGCTGTCAGGTGGCCAGCAGCAGCGCGTGGCGATTGCGCGCTCGCTGTGCCTCACACCCAAAATCATGCTGTTCGACGAACCTACCTCCGCGCTGGACCCGGAAATGATCAAGGAGGTGCTGGACGTGATGGTCAGCCTCGCGGGTCAGGGCATGACCATGCTGTGTGTGACGCACGAGATGGGGTTTGCACGCGCAGCGGCTGACCGCATCATCTTCATGGACGAAGGCCAGATCGTGGAAGAAAACTCGCCCGAAGCGTTTTTTACAGCGCCCCAAACGGACAGGGGCCGGGACTTTCTCTCAAAAATCCTGGGCCACTGAGCGCGGCTCAAACATCAATCGCCGCAGCCGACCCGGCCTGCTTGCGCAGCTCGAACTTCTGTATCTTGCCGGTCGAGGTTTTGGGTAACTCGCCAAAGACCACCGCTCGCGGCACCTTGAAGGCGGCCATGTGTTTTTTGCAATGGGCGACGATGTCTTCCGGCGTTGTCTGCGCACCCGCCTTGAGTTCGATGAAGGCGCAAGGTGTTTCGCCCCAACGCGCGTCCGGTTTGGCCACAACCGCCGCAGCCAGCACGGCCGGGTGACGGTACAGCACGTCTTCAACTTCAATCGATGAGATGTTCTCGCCGCCCGAGATGATGATGTCCTTGCTGCGGTCCTTGATCTTCATGTAGCCGTCGGGGTACATGACAGCCAGGTCACCCGAATGAAACCAGCCACCGGCAAAGGCGTCCTGTGTGGCCTTGGGGTTCTTGAGATAGCCCTTCATGCCGATATTGCCCTTGAACATGATCTCGCCCATGGTTTCGCCGTCCAGCGGCACCGGCTGCATGGTTTCGGGGTTGAGCACGCGCGCATCACGCTCGAGGTGGTAGCGCACACCCTGGCGCGAGTTGAGGCGTGCACGCTCGCCCACATCCAGTTTTTCCCAGCCATCCTGTGCCGGACAAACCGTCGCCGGCCCATACACCTCCGTCAGGCCGTAAACGTGTGTCAAATCAAAGCCCATCGCTTCCATGCCTTCAATCATGGATGCAGGTGGCGCGGCGCCGGCAACGAAGGCCTTGACGCCCTGCGGCAAGCCCACCTTCATGGCATCGGGCGCGTTGACCAGCAGCCCATGGACGATGGGTGCGCCGCAGTAATGCGTGACACCATGATCGCGCATGGCATCAAACACCGCCTGGGCCTCGACCTTGCGCAGGCAGACATTGACACCCGCGCGCGCGGCAATCGCCCATGGGAACGTCCAGCCGTTGCAGTGGAACATGGGCAAGGTCCAGAGGTAGACCGCATGTTTGGGCATGTCCCATTCCATGATGTTGGAGAGCGCCGCCAGCGTCGCGCCTCGGTGGTGGTACACGACACCCTTGGGGTTGCCGGTGGTGCCGCTGGTGTAGTTCAGGGCAATGGCATCCCATTCGTTGGCGGGCAACTTCCATACATAGGCCGCATCACCCTTGCCCAGAAAATCTTCGTAGGTCGTGCTGCCGATGCGCTCGGCCTGTCCGGTAAACACGGTGTCTTCCACGTCAATGACCAGAACAGGCGTTGCCAACTTGCGCAAGGCCAAAGCCTTTTTCATGGTGCCCGCAAACTCCGGGTCGACGATGACGACTTTCGCTTCGCCGTGGTCGAGCATGAAGGCAATGGTCTCCGGGTCCAGCCGGGTGTTCAGCGCATTGAGGACAGCGCCCGTCACCGGAATGCCGAAATGCGCCTCCACCATGGCCGGTGTGTTGGGCAGCATGACCGCCACGGTGTCGCCCTTGCCAACGCCATGCTGCTCCAGCGCACTGGCCAGTTGGCGGCAGCGTGTAAACACCTCCGACCAGTTGCGGCGCAGGTCACCGTGCACAACGGCCAGCCGGTGGGGGTAGACCTCGGCCGTGCGTTCGATAAACGACAGGGGTGAGAGCGCTGCGTAATTGGCTTCTGCCTGGGGCAGGTCCTGCTCGTAGATGTTGGGCATGTTGTCTCCGTCTGTGTGCTTTGTGGCCATATTAACGCGGAGATGCCTGAATGGATTGATATAAAGCAAACGATATACCTTCAGAACCGCATCGCTTCCTCCGACCGTGCCGGGGCGAAACGGCCACGGAGGCACAATAGGTGCATGGCCATCCCCCAGTCTTTTATCCAGGAGCTCCTGGCGCGCGCCGATGTCGTCGACATCGTGGGCCGCTACGTGCAACTGAAAAAAGGCGGGGCCAACTTCATGGGCTTGTGCCCGTTTCACGGAGAAAAGTCGCCCTCCTTCAGCGTCAGCCCGGCCAAACAGTTTTATCACTGCTTCGGTTGCGGCAAGAACGGCAATTCCATCAGTTTCCTGATGGACCACGCGGGCATGACCTTTATCGAGGCCGTGAAAGACCTGGCGCAGCAATACGGCCTGCAGGTGCCCGAAGACGATGTCTCGCCGCAAGACCGCGCCAAAGCGGCGCAGATGCGCGAGCAGCAGGCCACGCTCACAAGCGTGCTCGAAAAAGCCGCTGTCGCCTACATCAAACATTTGCGCGGCTCTGAAAAAGCCATCAGCTATTTCAAGGGCCGCGGCCTGTCAGGTGAAATCGCCAAAACGTTCGGGCTGGGTTACGCGCCCGAAGGCTGGCGCAGCCTGGCCAGCGTCTTCCCCGACTACAACGACCCTCTTCTTGTGGAAAGCGGCCTGGTCATCACGGGCGAACCAGGCGAGGAAAACGCGCAGGGTGAAGCCAAACGCTACGACCGCTTCCGCGACCGCGTGATGTTTCCCATCCGCAACGTCAAGGGCGAATGCATAGGCTTTGGGGGCCGCGTGTTCGGCGACGAAAAACCCAAATACCTCAACTCGCCGGAGACGCCGGTTTTCAGCAAGGGGCGCGAGCTCTACGGCCTGTTTGAAGCTCGCACTGCCCTGCGCGAGCATGGCTACGCGCTGGTGACCGAGGGTTATATGGATGTGGTCGCACTGGCCCAGCATGGCTTTGCCAATGCCGTCGCCACCCTGGGGACGGCCTGCACGGCCGACCACGTGCAAAAGTTGTTCCGTTTCACCGAGTCGGTCGTTTTCAGCTTCGATGGCGACAGCGCCGGCCGCCGTGCGGCGCGCAAGGCGCTGGACGCTGCCCTGCCCTTTGCCACTGACGTGCGCACCGTGAAGTTTCTTTTCCTGCCGTCGGAGCACGACCCCGACAGCTATATCCGCGACCACGGCCAGGAAGGTTTTGCCGCGTATGTCAGCAAGGCCGTGCCCCTGAGCCGGTTCATGCTCGATGCCGCCGCCGAAAACTGCGACCTCGACACGGCAGAAGGCCGTGCCCACATGGCCAGCAATGCGCGCCCCTTATGGACCTTGCTGCCCGATGGCGCACTCAAACGGCAAATCATCACCGACATTGCAGAGAAGGTGCAGATCGACATTCGCGACCTGATGCAGCTCTGGCAACCTGCAGCGACGGGCTACAAGGGCGGCAGCAAGGGCAACTACAAAAACGGCAACGGCGCATCACGCCAGGGCGCCAGAAGCCCCGGTGCCGACGCGTCTGCAAACCATGGGCAGCATGCGCCGTCTGATGACTTTGGCAGCTATTCTGAAATGCCGGGCCACGAGATCGATTACGCCAGTTCGGAGCCGTATTTTTCGGCCTCACCTACGTCCACTCGTTCGTCACCGCCTTCCTATGGCGCGGCCAGCCGCGGCCCCCGCCGCACCGCCGGCCGCCTGTTGGCCGCCAGCCGTGAAGACCGTGTCCTGCGCCTGCTGCTGACCGAGCCTGAAAGCTGGGACCGACTGACGGGAGAAGAGCACATGCTGCTGTGTGCCCTGCCCTCGCCGCACGGCCCGCTCTTTGCCTGGCTGGAAGGCCAGTTGCACGAGCACGGGCCGCAACCCTGGGCAGCCTTGCGCGAAGGCCTGCGCGGCCACGCTCAGGAAAACCACGCCACCACCCAGATCGCGCAGATTCCGGAAGGCATCGAAAGCGACTGGATGGAGGTGCGCAGCATCCTGGACCAGCTGGTGCGCATGGCCAGAATGCGGGAAATGGACCAGCTCATCCCGCAAATGGCCCATGACCCGGTGGCCCGCCAGCGTTACCAGCAACTGGCGGCGAGCGTTAAAAAGACGGCCTGAAACCCTGATTTTGTTGCACAAAAAACAGGCATGATGGTATAATCCACTTTTCGACAGGCAAGCGCGACAGCAGCACCTCCGGCACAGGCCTTCCGCAACCACGGAAAACTCTCAAACGAGACGGCCTAATTTCCGCAAGGACTGCACACCAAATGTTCGCCCAAACAGCTTGCCCCGCTAGTCCGGATGCCCTTCTTTCGTTGGGCATTTTTTGTGCCCTGTGTTCCTGACCCGTGCTGCGGCTTCAAGCTGTGGGTGGGCTGGATCGCCAGTGCTTTGTGGTTAAACAGAAGTTTTTGACACCGGAGACATCACCATGCCTTTGCAGAAGTCCAAAAAGCCAGCCGCCAAGCCCGTAAAAGCCATACCTGCTGCCAAAAAGACTGCAAAGCCCGCTGCCAAACCGGTGGCGAAACCCGCAGTCAAAGCAGTCAAAGCGGTTGAAAAATCCCAGAAAACCGCCATATCCATCAAGACAGCCAAGGCGGGCAAAACACCGGCCAAGCCCCTCGCCAAAACCACCCTGCCTCCGAAGAAAGTTCCCACAGTGCCATCCAAGTCCGTTCCAGAAGCCAAACCTGTTGCCTCCGCAGTTGCTGACGTGCCCGTTAAAAAGAAGCCCGGTCGTCCCCCGAAAAACCCGGCAGCTGCCGTTGAAGGCGGTGCGCCTGCAGCCGGCGGTGCCAAGCGCGGCCGCAAGCCAAAGGTCGCCCTCAAGGGTGACGGCGAGGAAGACCTGTCCGACGTTGTCGCCGAGTTTGAAGAACCGGTGGCCGAAACGACCGAGAAGGTCAAACCACTGCGCATGAAGATCAGCAAGGCGAAAGAACGCGCCTTGATGAAGGAATTTGGCCTGGACGAGACAGTCCTCTCCGAAGAAGACATGGCCAAACGCCGTGCCCGCCTGAAGGCCCTGATCAAGCTCGGCAAGACCCGCGGCTATCTCACGCACGGCGAAATTTCCGATCACCTGCCCGACAAGCTGATCGATGCCGAAACCCTTGACGCGGTCATCGTCACCCTGAACGATCTGGGTGTCGCCGTCTACGAACAGACGCCCGACGCAGAAACCCTGCTCATCACGGCCAACGCGCCTACCGGCTCGACCGAAGAAGAAGCCGAAGAAGCCGCAGAAGCCGCGCTGTCCACCGTCGACAGCGAGTTCGGCCGTACGACCGACCCCGTCCGCATGTACATGCGCGAAATGGGTACCGTCGAGCTGCTGACCCGCGAAGGCGAAATCGAGATCGCCAAGCGTATCGAAGGCGGCCTCATGAAGATGATGGAAGCCATCTCGGAAAGCCCCGCCACGATTGCAGAAATCCTCCGCCTCGGTGAAGAGATCCGCGAAGGCAAGATCGTCATCTCCACCGTGGTGGACGGTTTCTCCAACCCCAACGAAGCCGACGATTACGTTGCCGAAGAAGACTTCGACGAGTTCGACGAAGAAGACGACGACGACGGCAAGGGCGGCTCCAAGGCGCTGACCAAGAAGCTCGAAGAGCTGAAGAAGGAAGCGCTGACCCGCATCGACAAGATTGCATCCCTGTTCGAAAAAGTCCACAAGACTTACGACAAGGAGGGCTATGGCACGCCGACTTACGCCAAGGCACAGAAAGCCCTGAGCGACGAACTGATGACCGTTCGTTTCACGGCCAAGACGATTGAAAAACTGTGCGACCTGTTGCGCGGCCAGGTGCTGGACGTTCGCAAGAAAGAGCGCGAACTGCGCCGCATCATCGTCGAAAAGTGCGGCATGCCACAGGAGATCTTCATCAAGGACTTCCCGCCCAACCTGCTGAACCTGAAATGGGTTGAGAAACAGGTGGCGTCCGGCAAGCCCTGGTCGGTCATCATGGCCCGCAACATCCCGCCCATCCAGGAACTGCAGACCAAGCTGGGCGAGTTGCAGGCGCGTGTGGTTGTGCCGCTGGGCCAGTTGAAGGACATCAACAAACGCATGAACGAAGGCGAGTCCAACTCGCGCGACGCCAAGAAGGAAATGATCGAGGCCAATCTGCGCCTCGTGATTTCCATTGCCAAGAAGTACACCAACCGCGGTTTGCAATTCCTCGATTTGATCCAGGAAGGCAACATCGGCCTGATGAAGGCCGTGGACAAGTTCGAATACCGCCGCGGCTACAAGTTCTCGACCTACGCCACATGGTGGATCCGCCAGGCCATCACGCGCTCCATCGCCGACCAGGCACGCACCATCCGCATCCCGGTGCACATGATCGAGACCATCAACAAGATGAACCGCCTGTCGCGCCAGCATCTGCAGGAGTTCGGCTTCGAGCCGGACGCCAGCATCCTGGCCGAGAAGATGGAGATTCCTGAAGACAAGATCCGCAAGATCATGAAGATCGCCAAAGAGCCGATCTCCATGGAAACGCCGATTGGTGACGATGATGATTCGCACCTCGGGGACTTCATCGAGGACAGCGCCAACACCGCACCGCTGGAAGCCGCGATGCAGGCCGGCCTGCGCGACGTGGTGAAGGACATCCTCGACAGCCTGACGCCGCGCGAAGCCAAGGTGCTGCGCATGCGTTTCGGTATCGAAATGTCCACCGACCACACGCTGGAAGAAGTCGGCAAGCAGTTCGACGTGACGCGTGAGCGCATTCGCCAGATAGAAGCCAAGGCGCTGCGCAAGCTCAAGCACCCATCGCGTTCCGACAAGCTGCGCAGCTTTATCGACACGCTGTAACAGCACCCTTTCAGCAAAAAGGCCGGTCCCTCACGGGTGCCGGCCTTTTTTTATGTCGGGAGCAGATCAGCGCGCGACGAAGCCCACCTTTTTCACAAAGGCATCCAGCGGCACAGACCACAGCCGGCCGCCGTAGTTCAGCAGCGCATGGCCGTCATGATCGGGAAGTGGCCCGGTCTGTATGAAGTCGGTGTCGCTGCTGCCAGCGGCCTTGAAAGCGCGGTACCACTCCCTCGGCGCCTCGGCACCCCAGTACTGGTCGTTCTCGGCGTAAAACCACAAGCCCGGGACCCTTACCTGCCTGCCGAATTCGGCATAGGTTTTGGTGAGGTTTTCAGGCTTGCAGCTTCTGGTGGGCGAGACATCGGGCGCGCCCCCGGAGCCGCCTGAAAAATTGACCGCGGCAATCACGCCGGGCAGGTTCAGCGTGGATGCCGCAACCGTCGTGAGTCCGCCGACCGATTGCCCCTCCAGCAGGATGCGGTCCTTGCGCACCCAGGGCTGCTGCAATGACCAGCCGTGGATGGCCACCACCACATCACTGGCACTGCGGCCCACCTTGCTGAAATCCGGGTTGGCAAGGCAGGTACCGTCTTTCCATCGCGTAAAAGAGTTTTCACGGTCCGCGCCACCGGTTTCGCCGTAGCCCGGGCGTATTGGCGCCACCACCGCCACGCCCTTGCGCAACCAGTAGTTGGCATGACCGACGAGCACGGGATATTGAAGCTTGTCGCGGTCCGCCTGGTGGGGTGCGCGGCCATGGGAAAAAATGACCAGCGGAAAGGGGCCGGGGCCTTGCGGTTTGTAGAGATGCGTCACCACCTGACGCACGCTGCCGTCTATCGTCAACGGCAGTTTGATGACTTCAGGACGCTGTTGCTCAGCCGTCTGCGCACCGGCAAAGCCACACGTAAGGCACAAACCGATCGATGCGATCAACGCCACCAGCCGCGAGACGCTGCTTAAGCCTGGATACGCACGCAACCGAATGGAAAACATGATCGCCCCTGCTTGCCCGGAAAGCTGCTTCCGGGCTGTGGATTGAGCCGCTACTTTAGCAGCGCCACCCACACGAGGACTGAGTCGCCAGCGCTTTTTAGCGAGACACGCCCAGCAGGCGATCCAGCACCTCAGGCTGCTCGCGCAGCTCCTGCGCTGTGCCCGAATGGACCACCGTGCCTCGATCAAGCACCACGGCACTGTCGGAGATCGCCAGGATGGCCTGGGGATGCTGCTCAACGATGATGGCCGACAGGCCTTCCTCGCGCGTGATGCGGCGAATGGCGCGCAGCAATTCTTCAACAATGATGGGTGCCAGGCCTTCCAGCGGCTCATCGAGCAGCAGCAGCTTGGGGTTCAACACCAGCGCACGGCCAACGGCCAGCATCTGCTGCTCACCACCGGACAGCTGGGTACCCAGATTGGTCTTGCGCTCAGCCAGCCGCGGGAACATGGTGTAGACACGTTCAGGCGTCCAGGCGCCGGGGCGGGCCACTGCCGTCAGGTTCTCATCCACCGACAGCGACTTGAAAATGTTGCGCTCTTGCGGCACCCAGCCGATGCCGACCCCTGCACGCTCGTGCGAAGGCAGCTTGTGCAGCTCGACGCCACTCAGGCCGATGCTTCCGGCGTGCTGCCGTGTCGCGCCTGCCAGCGTGTTGATGAGCGTGGTTTTACCCGTGCCGTTGCGGCCCAGCAGCGCCAGCGTCTTGCCCTCTTCCAGCGACAGGGAGACGTTGTTCAGAACAACGGCCTCACCATAACCTGCACTCAGACCCTCAACCTTGAGAAGCTCAGTCATGGTGAGCCTCCTCACCGTGACCAAGGTAGACCGCCTTGACCTCCGGGTCGTTGGCGATCTGCTCCGGGTCGCCTTCCGTCAGCACCGTGCCGTTGACCAGCACCGTCATGCGGTTGGCGAAGCTGAAAACCAGGTCCATGTCGTGTTCAATCAAAAGAATGGAGACATCGGCCGGCAGCGCCGCGACGGTCTCGAGAAGCTCTTCGCGCTCACCTGCAGGCACACCGGCCACCGGTTCATCCAGCAGCAGCACCTTGGGCTCGCAGGCCAGTGCAATAGCGATCTCCAGCAGGCGGCGCTTGCCGTAAGCCAGCACGCGCGTCTCCTGGTTCATGACCTCGGTCAGGTGAAACTGTTCGAGCAGCTTTTCACAGCGCTCGACCACCAGTGCATTCTTGCCGAGCGGCTTCCACCAGCTGGTGCCCAGGCCATGCTGCTGCGACACCGTCAGCGCCAGCGTCTGCAGTGGCGTCAGCGTGTCGAACAGCTGGTTGATCTGGAAGGTGCGCACCATGCCGCGCTTGACGCGGCGGTTGGGTGCCACATTGGTGATGTCTTCACCCAGCAGTGTGATGCGGCCTTCGGTGGGCTGCAACACCCCCGTCAACAGATTGATCAGCGTGGTCTTGCCCGCACCGTTGGGGCCGATCAGCGCGTGGCGTGCACCTTTTTTGAGGTGCAGCGTCACATTGTTCGTCGCGGTGATACCGCCAAAACGCATCACCAGGCCATCAGCGGCCAGCACGGTTTCCACGTTGTCTACAGTCGTGCTCATGCGCGCCCCCGCTTGAACCAGGTCCATGGGCTGAGCAGTCTTTCGCGTCCCACCAGCATCAGGATGACCAGGAAAAGGCCAATCCAGAAAGTCCAGTACTGCGGTGTGATGGTCGAGATGGCGTCCTGCATGAGCTTGAACACGACCGCACCGGCCACACCGCCGTAGAGCCAGCCCGTACCGCCTATCACCAGCAGCAACATGACATCCGCCGAGCGGTCGAAAGCAAACACATCAAGCGATGCGAAACCTGTTGTCTGCGCCAGCAAGGCACCCGCTGCGCCGGCCGCACCGGCAGCAATCGCGTAAATCACGGCCAGGCGCGATGACACGGGAATACCGATCGCCATGGCGCGCAGGCGGTTGTCGCGAATGGCCATCAAGGTCGCACCGAAGGAAGACTTGGCCAGACGGCGCGCCAGTATGAAGAGCAGCAGCAACACCACCAGCGAATAGCAGGCGGCCGTGCGACCCGACAGGTCGAACTCGAACTTGCCGAGCAAGGGGCCCATCACCACGCCCTGCAAACCATCGGCACCGCCGGTGATTTCGCTGAACTTGTTGGCCAGCTCCAGCAGCAACAACGCCACACCCAGCGTGACCATCAGGCGCGTCAAATCGCTACCGCGCAACACCGTCAGGCTACACACCGCACCGAGCAGTGTGGATGCCACGATGGCCACAGCCAGGCCGACCAGCGGATCGGGCATCACCAGCTTGGCGAACAGGGCCGCCGTGTAGGCGCCCATGCCAAAAAAGGCGGCATGGCCCAGCGACACAATGCCGCTGTAACCCAGCACCAGATCAAGCGAGATGGCGAACAGCGCCACGATGGCAATCTCATTGATGATGAGGGCGTGTGAGCCCAGCACAAACGGCGATGCAAGGGCAAGCAGCCAGAAGACGGGCTCCCATACCTTCCAGCGGCTGGTCTCGTGCAGTCCTTTGCGGACAGCTTCTACGGAATTGGTCTGGTTTGTCATTTGCCGCCCTTGCGTACAAAGAGGCCTTGCGGACGCCAGATCAGGATGATGATCATCAGGCTATACACAATGAAGGCACCCATTTTGGGGATGTAATATTTACCGGCGACGTCCGCAATGCCGAGCAGCAAGGCTGCCAGCAGCGGGCCGGTGATGGATGATGTGCCGCCGACGGCCACCACGATGAGGAAGTAAATCATGAACTTCAGCGGAAAGGTCGGGTCCAGGCCCAGCACCTCCGCACCCAGCGCCCCACCCAGTCCTGCCAGGCCGGAACCCACGGCGAAGGTCGACAGGAACACCACATTCACATTGATGCCCAGGCCTGCAGCGACGCGCTGGTCATCCACTGAAGCCCGCAGGCGGCTGCCGAAACGGGTCTTCGCCAGAATGTACTGAAGCGCGACGGTCAGCGCCGCACAGACGATGACGATGAACAGACGGTAGTGGCCCATGCCCAGCATCCACGCGCCCTCGCCGAACTCCGAGCGGCCCTTGAGCCATTCGGGCAACTGCACGATTTGTTGTGTCGAGCCGATGAAGTAATCGGCGGCGGCGACGGCCATGAAGGTCAGGCCGATGGAAAACAGCACCTGGTCCAGGTGGGGCTTGTGGTACATCGGCCGGTACAGCGTGCGCTCCAGCAGGCCGCCTACCAGCGCGGCACCGAAGAAGGCGAGCGGCAGGCAGACCAGGAAGGGCACACCAAAGCGCTGCATGAGCAGCACCGTGATGTAGCCACCGACCATGGCAAAGGCACCGTGCGCGAGGTTGATGAAATTCATCAACCCCATGGTCACGGCCAGCCCGACGGCCAGTACGAAAAGCAGCATGCCGTAGGCAATACCGTCAAAGAGGATGGTTAGCATGAGACGAAGTTACGTTCAGCCTGGTCCGGGACCAGGCTGTTTGACTGACTGAACTTGCGAAAGAAAGACCTTATTTGGTCTTGCCCGGATCTTTCATGTCCTTGATCACGTCGAACTCCACGTTGTAGAGTTTGCCGTTCTTGCGTTCGACCTTGCGCAGGTACATGTTCTGCACCACGTCGCGGGTTTGCGCATCGATAAACATCGGGCCGCGCGGGCTTTCGAAGATCTGGCCCTTCATGGCGTTCAGCAAAGCCTCGCCGCCGCCGTTGCCCTTGGTGGCACGCAGCGCTTCGTAGATCACGCGCATGCCGTCATAGGCACCGACCGCCACGAAGTTGGGGCGCATGCCCTTGTTGGCTTTTTCGAATGCCGCTACAAACTTCTTGTTCAGGGCGGAAGGATGGTCAGCCGAGTACTGGTGCGAGGTCACCACGCCCAGTGCGCCGTCGCCCATGTCGTTGAGCTGGTCGTCGTCGGTCAGGTCGCCGGTGCCGATCAGCTTGATGCCGGCCTTGTCCATGCCACGCTCGAGAAACTGCTTCATGACAGCAGCGCCTGCGCCGGACGGCACAAACACAAACATGGCGTCAGGCTTCAGGTCACGAACCTTCTGCAGGAACGGTGCGAAGTCAGGGTTGCGCAGCGGCACGCGCAGCGATTCCACCACCTGGCCGCCGTTGAAGGTGAAACGGTCCTTGAAATACTTTTCGCCGTCCAGGCCCGGACCATAGTCGCTGACCAGCGTCACGACTTTCTTGATGCCGTTTTTGGGTGCCCAGTCGGCCATCGCCACAGCAGATTGCGGAATGGTGAAGCTGGTGCGGACGATGTAAGGCGATGCCTCGGTGATGATCGACGTGGCAGCCAGCATCACGACTTCAGGCGTTTTGGACTGGGTGGCGATAGGCGCGACAGCCAGGGCAATCGGGGTCAGGCCCATGCCGGCCAGCACGTTGACCTTGTCGTTGACGACCAGTTCCTGCGCAATGCGCTTGGATGCATCTGGCAGGCCGCCGTCGTCCTTGACGATCAGTTCAATCTTGCGGCCGTTGACGGTGTCGCCGTTCATGGCCATGTAGGCACGGGCACCAGCTTCCATCTGCTTGCCTGTGGTGGCCTGCTGGCCAGTCAGGGGGGTGATGAGTCCGATCTTGAAGGGAGCGTTGGCCTGGGCCAGCGCATTGCCGGCGACGAGGGCAGCGGCTGCAACAGCCACTGTGCCGATAAAAAATCTTTTGTTCATGGTCTCTCCAAAGGTTTCAGACATCCGTTATCACCGCCCGAGAATGTCGCTTGCCGTGCAAAGATGCGCAAGCGATATTTCAGACTCTCAGTTATAGCAGTTTTAAATAACAGCAGTCCTGACCGCGGCGTCATGCCGTTTTTGGAACGTGCATGAAAAACGTGGCCTTGCGACTGGCCAGACGCCAGACGCCGCCGTCAAGGACAAAATTGTCATCAAACCCGCCAAGCACCAGCGGCTGCACCGCCGCCCGTCCTTGGGGCCCGGCCTCCAGACTGCTGTCAGAGGCCCACAGGGTCACAAGGCTGGTCGCCCGGCAATCATTTTCAGTGACATCCCTGAATCGCGTATTGGAGATTACGTGTAGAGACATACGCTGGGCTGGGCGCGCCTTGTAGGCGGCGAGGATGGCTTCCCGCCCCTTGAGAATGCTGCCGTCCGGACGCTGCAGCTGGCCGTCCTCGGTAAACAGCCCGCAGAAGGCGGAAAAGTCATTGCCATCGACAAAAGCTGCGGCGTCGTGGATCACCCGCTGGCAGGCCGTTTCGACCTCCAGCTGCTTCAAAAAGGGCAACACCGCTTATTTGCCGGACTTGCCGGGGTCCTTGACATCCTTGAGGGTGTCGAACTCGACGTTGTAAAGCTGGCCGTTGACGCGTTCGACGCGGCGGATATAGACGTTCTGCACGATGTCACGGGTTTGCGCATCGATGAAGATGGGGCCGCGCGGGCTTTCGAAAATCTGGCCTTTCATGGCACCGACCAGCGCAGCGCCATCGCCCTGCCCTTTGGTCGCCTTGATCGCTTCGTAAATCACGCGCATGCCGTCATACGCCGCCACGCCGAAAAAGTTGGGCCGCACGTTGTTGCTCTGCTTCATGAAAGCCGGAACAAACTTCTGGTTGAGGGCAGACTTGTGCGCCACGGAGTAAGGGTGCGAGGTCACCAGGCCCAGCGCCACATCGCCCATGTCGTTGAGGATTTCGTCGTCGGCCACGCTGCCTTCGCCAATCAGCTTGATGCCGGCCTTGTCCAGGCCGCGCTCTGCAAACTGCTTGAGCAGCGCCGTACCGGCACCGGCAGGCACGAACACAAACAATGCATCAGGCTTCAGGTCACGCACTTTTTGCAGGAAAGGCGCGTAATCCGGGTTGCGCAGCGGCACGCGCAGCGAATCGACGATCTGCCCGCCGTTGAAGGTGAAACGGTCCTTGAAGGTTTTTTCGGCGTCCAGGCCCGGACCGTAGTCGGTGACCAGCGTCACGACTTTCTTAATGCCGTTTTTCGGTGCCCATTCAGCGACACCCAGCGTCACTTGCGGCAGGGTCATGCTGGTGCGCACGATGTAAGGCGAGGCCTCGGTGATGATGGAGGTTGCAGCAGCCATGATGACCATCGGCGTCTTCGACTGGGTGGCAATCGGCGCGGTGGACAGGGCCAGCGGCGTCAGGCCGAAACCGGCAAGCACATCCACCTTGTCGGTCACAACGAGGTCCTGCGCCAGGCGTTTGGTCACATCAGGCAGACCCGTGTCGTCCTTGATGACGAGTTCAATCTTGCGGCCGGCAACGGTATTGCCGTTCTGGGCCATGTACAGCTTGACGCCGTTTTCAATCTGCTTGCCGGTCGAGGCAAAAGGGCCCGTCATGGGCAAGAGCAGGCCCACCTTGAAAGGCTTGCCGGCTTGCGCCATGGCGAGCCCGCCATTCAAGGCCAGGGCGGCGGCCGTCATCTGGCCCAGAAATACGCGTTTGTTTGAGTTCATGGTTATCTCCTGTTTAAAGTCGGTACTGAATAAAGCGGTTTTTTGAAATCGTTAGCTGTTGCTGGTTATCTGGATCTGTTCATTCTTGCGGATCAGCCGGACGCCCGGCAGACGCCCCGGGTCATGACCGTCCATCACATCGCGCAGGTTTCGCCTCGCAATACGTGCGTGTTCTCGCATGATGGCCTCGGCCCGCGACCCTTCACGTTGCCGGATGGCCTCGATCACCTGCCAATGCTGGTCCTGCGCCACCACCAGCATATCGCGGGCATGGGATGAATTGGCCTGTTGCAGTACAAACCCCGAGGGCGAGGCGAACGGCAGGTTGACGACCCGCTCCAGTTCCCGCGCAATCACGGCACTGCCGGCCATCTCGCCCAGCAGGTTGTGAAAACGCTGGTTCAGCGTGACGTAACGCAGGAAGGCCTCGTCGTCCAGCGCGGCGCCCGAGAGCACATCGTCGATCTCACGCAGACAACTTTCAGCGTCCAGCAGCGCCCGGGGGTCGACCCCGCGTTCTGCAGCCACCCGTGCCGACAGGCCTTCCAGCGTGCCGCGCAACTCGATGGCCTCCGACACATCACGCTCTGAAAAAATCCTGACCGCATACCCGCCATTGGCGAGCGCTTCCAGCAGCCCTTCCTGCTCCAGTCGCATCAGGGCAGCACGAATCGGCGTTCTGGAAACCCCCAGTTTTTCAACAATGGCGAGTTCGGTAATGCGCTCGCCGCTGGGCAAGTCGCCCGCCAGGATCATCTCGCGCAGCCGCAACTGGGCCTTCACGGCCTGTGAGCCGCCTGGCTCCTGGCTGTCCGTGGTGACGGCTGTTAACGAATGCGTCTGAGTGTTCATTTTGCAATCTCTGTATACATCTTAGACGCGAAAAACGCATTCAAGCTGGATATTTGATGCAATTTTGGCAGAATCAGGGTATTCTCCTAGAAAATTCAGTGATCAATGTATACATAGATCCGGTTTGGAGCGGGAAAAATCATTCCGCTTCATCCCGACAAAACTTCAACCCACCAAAGGAAACCCATGTTCCCCAAAAACACCTGGTACGTCGCATGCACCCCCAACGAGATTGACGACAAACCGCTGGGCCGCACCATTTGCGGCGAAAAAATCGTCTTTTACCGCGGCATCGACAACCAGGTTGTGGCGCTGGATGACTTCTGCCCCCACCGCGGCGCGGCGCTGTCCCTGGGCACGGTCTGTGAAGGCAAGCTCGTTTGTGGCTACCACGGCCTGACGATGAACTGCGACGGCAAGGTCGCGTCCATGCCCGGCCAGCGCGTCGGCGGCTTCCCCAAAAACCGCAGCTTCCCGGTGGTCGAGCGTTACGGCTTCATCTGGGTTTGGACCGGCGACGAAAAACTGGCCGACGACAAACTCATTCATCCACTGGATTGGGCTGACAACCCCGAGTGGGCTTATGCCGGCGGCCTGTACCACGTGAAGTGCGACTACCGCCTCATGATCGACAACCTGATGGACCTGACGCACGAGACCTATGTGCACACCACCAGCATCGGCCAGAAGGAAATCGACGAGGCGCCCGTCAACACCAAAACCGAAGGCGAGATGGTCGTGACCAGCCGCTACATGGAAAACGTGATGGCCCCGCCCTTCTGGCGTGCCAACCTGCGCGGCAACAACCTCGCAGACGATGTGCCGGTGGACCGCTGGCAGGTCTGCCGATTCACGCCGCCCAGCCACGTCATGATCGAAGTCGGCGTGGCCCACGCCGGCAAGGGCGGCTATGACGCAGACCCCAAAGACAAGGTCCACAGCATCGTCGTCGACTTCTGCACGCCGGAGACGGAAACCACGATGTGGTATTTTTGGGGGATGGCGCGCAACTTCAACCCGAAGGACAAAGCGCTGACGGCACAAATCCGCGAAGGGCAAGGCAAGGTTTTCGCTGAAGATACGGTGGTTCTGGAAGCGCAGCAGCGCAACCTGGACCTGTTTCCACAGCGCAAACTGTTGATGCTCAATATCGACGCGGGAGGCGTGCAGTCCAGGCGTATCCTTGATCGCCTGATCGCCGAAGAACAACCCAAACCAGAGCCCCAGGCCGCATAAGACAAACCCATGAGCAGCATTGACAGCATCAACGTAAAAGTCGTCCGCAAAATCGCAGAGGCTGTGGACATCGCCAGCTTTGAACTGGCCCGCACCGACGGTGCACCGCTGCCGGCCTTCAGTGCCGGCTCGCACATTGATGTGCAGGTGCCTGGCGGCCTCACCCGCCAGTACTCGCTGTGCAACGACGCAGGCGAGTCGCATCGCTACCGCATCGCCGTGCTGCGCGACCCCACGTCACGTGGCGGTTCGGTCGGCATGCACGATGCTGTCAAGGAAGGCGACGAGATCCGCATCAGCGCGCCGAAAAACCATTTCCCGCTGGAGCACGCGACGAAAACGCTGCTGTTTGCGGGCGGCATCGGCGTCACGCCGATCCTCAGCATGGCGCAGCGACTGGACAAAACCGGTGCAGACTTCGCCATGCATTACTGCACGCGCTCTGAAGACCGCACCGCTTTCCACAAGGAAATCCGGGAATCCGCATTTGCCGGCAAGGTGCAGTTTCACTTCGACGCCGGTGGCGACGAACAGAAAATCGACCTGAAGAAAGTCCTCGGTGCGCCCGATGCCGGCAAGCATCTGTATGTGTGCGGCCCAACCGGCTTTATCAACTTCGTCATCAATACGGCCAAGGAAGCCGGCTGGGGTGCGGCGCAAATTCATCTCGAGTACTTCGGCGCGGCACCGCAGGACACGTCCAACGACGGCAGCTTCGAAGTGAAGATTGCGAGCACCGGCAAGAGCTACACCATTGGCAAGGACGACAACATCATCCACGTGCTCAAGGACAACGGCATCGAAATCCTGACCTCCTGCGAACAGGGCGTTTGCGGCACCTGCATCACGCGCGTGCTGGAAGGTGAGATTGACCACCGCGACATGTATTTCACCGACGACGAGAAAGCCGCCAACGACCAGTTCACGCCCTGCTGCTCCCGCGCCAAGAGCGCCGTGCTGGTTCTGGATCTTTAAGGCGCAGCTACCGCACCCCTGCCGCCCCCCTCCCGCCGTCAGCGTCAGTCATCAAACCACAACACCGGAGACAACATGATTCAGCTTCCCGCCCGCTACGACCACGTTGGCAGCTTCCTGCGCCCCAAATATCTGCTGGACGCGCGCGAGCAAAAGGCCAAAGGCAGCATCACGCCTGAAGAGCTGCGCAAGGTCGAGGACAAGGCGATCACCGAGATCGTGAAGTTCCAGGAAGATGTGGGCCTGAAGTCCATCACCGACGGCGAGTTTCGCCGCACCTATTTCCACATCGACTTCCTGGACCAGTTGGGCGGCGTGAAGACCGACATCCCGGTCACCTTCATCAAGCCCGACGGTTCGCAGGAACTGGCGCCGCCGGTGATGAAGGTGATCGACAAGGTTCGCCACGCCAAGGACATCCAGCTGGCCGACTTCCAGTACCTCAAGAGCCAGGTCAGCGCAGGCAACATGCCCAAGGTGACCATTCCCTCGCCAACCATGCTGCATTTCCGCGGCGGGCGCGCCGGCATCAGCCGCACCGCCTACCCCGAGCTGGACCCGGCGTTTTACGAAGACGTGGCCAAGGCCTACGGCGACGAACTTCGCAGCCTGTCGGCGGCCGGCTGCAACTACGTCCAGATGGACGACACCAACCTCGCCTACCTCTGCGATGAAAAGATGCGCGAAGCTGCACGCCAGCGCGGCGACGACCCCAACGAACTGCCGCACCGCTACGCGAAGTTCGTGAACATGGTGGTGGCACAAAAACCCGCAGGCATGCTGCTGTCCATGCACTTGTGCCGCGGTAACTTCAAAAGCACACATGCGGCAGCCGGCAACTACGAGCCGGTGGCTGAAGCCCTGCTCAAGGAGATGGACCTCGACGCCTACTTCCTCGAATACGACGACGACCGCAGCGGTGACTTCCGTCCATTGCGCTTCCTGCCCAAAGGCAAGACCGTCGTGCTCGGGCTGATCACCACCAAGATCGGGACCATGGAAAACAAGGACGACGTGAAGCGCCGCATCGACGAAGCCGCCAAATACGTTCCGCTGGACCAATTGGCGCTCTCGCCCCAGTGCGGTTTCAGCAGCACAGTGCACGGCAACGACATCGCCGTCGAAGCGCAGCGCACCAAGCTGCGCCTGGTGGTCGAAACCGCGCAAGACGTCTGGGGAAGCTCCTGATTGAGCGGTCCCCCTGCAAAAAAAGCCCGGACTGAAAAGTACCGGGCTTTTTTTCTGGGTCAGACTGCTATTGATTCAGTAGCTGCTCACGCTCGTCTCTATTGGTCTGCAGCCGTTTTTGACCCCTAAAATGCCCTCTGAATAGCCATTTTCATGGTCCAGAAGAGCAATTTTTGCCTCCAGCAACCCTCCTAAGCCCAAAATGTAAAGTTTACTTTACATTCTCCAGGTTTCACACCGTGAAGCGATAGACCGTCGTGGCACGTCGCGCCAGTCCCGGCGCATGCACGGCCGAAGGGAACCCGGGGCAATTGGGCGCGTTCGGATAACCCTGCGGCTCCAGGCACAGCGACTGCTGCTGGCGATAGACGTGCCCGCTTTTTCCCGGCGCGCCCGGCATGCGCTCACCCGCCACCAGCCCGGTGTAGAACTGCATCGCCGGCTCGGTGGACCAGACCTCCATCACCGGTGCGTTTGCGCCCACACTGAGGCGGGCGGCGAGTGCCAGCACCTGGGCATTTGCCCGGTTCAACAGATAGCAATGGTCGTAGCCCGCTACTCCCGCTGCTTGCTCTACCCCCGCCGCTGCAGCCTCCGTAGATAGCGCCGGCGAACCGGCGGCCTGCATGCGGTCGCGCAGCAACACAGGCGACCTGAAGTCCAGCGCCGTCCCTGCCACCGGCAGGATGTCACCCGTGGCGACCAGCTCGTCGGTCGCAGCGAAGTAGCTGTCTGCGCAGATCATGACCTCATGGTCCCGGACGTCACCTGATTCACTATTGGCTGAAGGCCCGTTCAGGTTGAAAAATGCGTGCGTGGTGAAGCTGGCGACCGTGGGTTTGTCGAGCGCTGTGGCTTCGTAGTCGAGCACCAGTTCGTTCGCTTCCGTCACGGTGTACACAAGCCGCAATTGCAATGTGCCCGGAAAGCCTTCCTCGCCATCGGCAAAGAGGCAGTTCATCTCCACAGTTGCATCACTGCGCTGCACGGCGTCGAACACCCGAAAGCGTGACCCACGCAAGCCACCATGCAGGCAGTGGGGCCCATTGTTGGCGGTCAGCTGGTGGCGCATGCCGTCGAGTGTGAAGGCGGCCCCACCTATCCGCCCCGCGTATCGGCCGATAAACGCGCCCATGGACGCCGACCCTCCGACTGCCGCCTCAAGACTGTCATAGCCCAGAACCACATCCCTCAACTGACCATCCCGCCCGGGGACCAGCATCTGCTCGATCTTGGCGCCATAGTTCGTGATGCAGACGACCATGCCGCGCGAATTGCGCAGCGTGTACAAGGCCACCGGCTTCCCGTCCAACTCGCCGCGAAAACGCGCCGCATCAAGTAACAGGGCGGGGGAAAAGTCGGCAGATGAATTCATGGCCTATGTCTCACCGGATCCGGTTGAACGGGAAATCCGGCGCAAAAAGAAGAATGTTAGTCCGCGATGATGGTCAACAATTCTTCACGTGTCTTATGGTCGGCCATGTACTTGCCGTACAGCGGCCCCATGCGCCGCACCATGGGCGATGCATCCTTGACCTTGATGAACACCGCGCCCTGCTTGGTCGTGGCGTCCAGTGAAGACAGCACACGCTTGTTCCAGAGGTCACGCATCAGGATGGCCGACCGCGCACCTGCGGCCGCCACTGCAACTTTTTCATCCTTGTCGAGCTTCTCCCACAGCTTGGTGGACACCACCAGTGCTTCCGGCGAGATGACATGGTTGGTCACATACACATTCTTGGCGACCTTGAAATGCCCTGTCGACTCATAAGACGGGAGGTTGTTCTCGGCGCAATCGACCTGGTCCTGCTGCAGTGCTCCCAGCACATCCTTGAACGGCAGGGCCACCGGCGTCGCGCCCAGCAGCTTCACCATCTCGATGTACACGTCTGATTGCTGCACACGGATTTTCCGGCCCGCGAGGTCACTCACGCTGGCAACAGGCTTGACGCAATAAAACGAACGTGCGCCACCGTCGTACCAGCCGACCACCACGAACCCTGCGGCCTTGAGCTTGTCCGCAAACCGGTCGCCCAGCTTGCCGTCGAGGTGCTTGAACATGTGCGCCGAATCCTTGAACAGGAAAGGCAGGTTCAACACCTTGATGCCGGGCACCGCATCGGAGAGCGGGCCCGAACTGAACTCGGCCACATCGATCTCGCCAGTTTTGAGCATCTGCACCGCCTTGGGCTGATCGCCCAGCGTGGCATTTGAAAACACCTCGACCTGGTATTTGCCTTTGGTGACCTTGCCGACCTCTTCTGCGAAGCTCTTCATGGCTTCCGTCACAGGGTAGCCCTCGGGGTGGATATTCCAGGCCCGCAGTTTGGTCTGCGCCATGCTGGTGCTGGCGACGAGCGCCAGGGCAAGACAAAGAAGCCTGTTCAGGGATGCGTGCATTTTGTTTCTCCGGTGTTAACCGATGAGCGTGGCTTTGCGGCTCAACTCGCCTTGTCCCGTAACCCGTACCTGTGCCTGACCCCCGATGGGGGCCTGCACGTCAATCCAGCTTGATGGCCGCGTCGCTGACCACCCTGGCCCAACGGCTGCGCTCCTGGTTGAAAAAAGCGTCCTGCTGGGTCGGCGTCATGGTGACGACTTCTGCGCCCTGCCCTGACAACTTGGCGCGGATCTCCGGGCTGCGGATGATGCGGATCAGCTCCGTATTGAGCCGGTTGATGATGGCGGCAGGCGTGCCATTGGCCACCAGCAGGCCTTGCCAGGTACCCGACTCAAAACCCGCGAGACCCTGCTCAGCCAGCGTCGGCACATCGCCAATCAGGGGCATGCGCGTGCCTTTGGACACGCCCAGGATCTTGAGCTTGCCGCTCTGCACAAACGGCAACGTGGCCAGCATGCCGTTCATCAGCACTTGTGTCTGCCCGGCAATGGTGTCGCTCACCGCCTGCGACCCGCCCTTGTAGGGGATGTATTGCCATTTGGCCTTGCTGGCCCGTTCAACCGCGACGCCGGCCAGATGCGGCGCGCTGCCCATGGCAGTCACCGCAAAATTCAGGCTGGACTTGCGTGAGAGTTCAACCAGCTCCTTGAGGTTGCTCGCCGGCACCGACGGATGAACCACCAGCAGATGCGGCGAATAAGCGAGCATGGTCACGCCGCGCAGGTCTTTCGACGGGTCAAAGGCCAGCTTGGTGTAGACCGACGGGCTGATGGCCAGCGCGCCGGTATCGCACAGCAGCAGGTTGTAGCCGTCAGGTGAAGACTTGGCGACAAAGTCCGCACCGAGATTGCCGTTGGCACCCGCCTTGTTCTCGACGATGACGGGCTGTTTGAGTGCCTCTGACAAGGGCTGCGCAATGGCGCGCGCGATGATGTCGGACGAACCGCCCGCCGAATACGGCACCACCAGCCTGATGGGTTTTGTCGGCCAGGCAGCCTGGGCACGCACGGGCGCGGCGATCACGCCCGCACCCAGGGCGGCCGAAGCCGCAATAAGCTCACGTCTATTGAGGGTCATGTTGTCTCCTGATGTTGTATGGGGGGGCCTCTGCGTGCCCTCTACCTGACGTTTGTGTGCAGCGTCGCTGCGGTGGTCAAGCCACGTCGTGATGCGCCATCAATTCGAGCGCACGAACCAGCGCGGAGTGATCCAGGTCTTTCATGTCGTTGGCGACGCACACCTGCATGAGCTGCGCCGCACCTGCGGTTTGCGGCAGCGCCACACCCAGTTCACGCGCACCTGCCAGTGCAAGGCCCAGATCCTTCTGGTGCAAGCCTATACGGAAGCCCGGTGCAAACGTGCGCTTGATCATGCGTTCGCCGTGCACTTCCAGAATGCGCGATGCCGCAAAGCCGCCCATCAGCGCCTGCCGCACCTTGGCGGGGTCCGCACCTGCCTTGCTGGCAAACACCAGGGCTTCACCCACTGCAGCGATGTTCAGCGCGACGATGATCTGGTTGGCCACCTTGCAGGTCTGGCCGTCGCCGTTGCCGCCGACCAGGGTGATGTTCTTGCCCATCAGTTCGAGCAGCGGTTTGACCTTCTCGAACGTCGCATCGGGGCCACCCACCATGATGGTCAGGCTGGCAGCCTTGGCGCCGACTTCACCACCGGACACCGGTGCGTCGAGGTAGTCGCAACCCAGTGCATTGATGGACTTCGCAAACTCCTTGGTGTCCATGGGCGAGATCGAGCTCATGTCAACGACGGTCTTGCCTTTGCTCAGGCCCAGCGACACGCCGTCTTCACCAAACAGGACCTTGTCGACGTCGGGTGTGTCGGGCAGCATCAGGAAAATGATGTCGGCTTTTTCAGCGACTTCCTTGGCCGTCTTGCAGGCCACCGCCTTGCCGGTCAGCAGATCCGCAGGCACCTTGCTGCGCGTGGTGAGGAAGACCTCATGCCCGGCCTTGATGAGGTGTGCCGCCATGGGCGCACCCATGATGCCGAGACCGATAAAACCTAGTTTTGCTTGTGTCATCTATCTTTCCTGAGAGGTTATTGGCCGCGATGCAGCCCATCTTTGCAAGAATGCGCGGAACCGGCTTCGCCGGGCCGCTGCATTGCTCCCCAGTGGGGGGAGGCGCACGTCAGTGCGCTTCGGGGGGCGTCATGTTCTGTATTTGTCGTGCAGGGCCTGCGTGGCCGAGCGGAACACGCCGAGGTCGCTGCCGACGGCGACAAAAGTCGCGCCCATCTCCATGTAGCGGCGCGCATCGGCTTCCACCGGCGCAAGGATGCCCGTGGGCTTGCCGCACGCTTTGGCATCTGCAAACACTCTTGCAATCTGGGCCTGCACGTCGGGGTGGCCGGCGTTGCCCAGATGGCCAAGATTGGCTGCGAGGTCCGAAGGACCGACAAAAATGCAGTCCACGCCATCAATGCTGGCGATGGCTTTGGTGGCGTCCACGCCCTTCTGACTCTCAATCTGCAAAATCACGCAGATGTGGTCGTTGATGGACTTGAAATAGTCAGGCACCGTGCCGTAGCGGTTGCTGCGCTGGGACACCGACACACCGCGCACGCCCTGTGGCGGGTAACGCGTGCCGCGCACGGCGCGCAACGCTTCTTCGGAGCTCTCGACAAAGGGCACCAGGAAGTTGTAGAAACCGGCATCGAGCAGGCGCTTGAATTCAACTTCGTTGTTGCTGGTCGGCCGAACGACGGGTGCGCTGGGGCTGTCCTTGAGCGCCATCATCTGCGGGATGAAGGTGCCCACGTCGTTCGGCGAATGCTCGCCGTCCAGCAATATCCAGTCGAAACCGGCCACACCCAGCACTTCGGTCGTGATGGCATTGGCCAGCGATGACCAGCAGCCAATCAGGCGCTTGCCGGCAAGCAGGTCGCGCTTGAAGCTGTTGGGAAAGGGTTGGTAAGGGGTGGCTTGTGTCATGGTGATTTGCTGTTGCTCTCTCGGAATCGGAATCGGAATTGAATTTATTCGGCCTTGATGTTCGCGGCCTTGATGACCCTGGCCCACTTCTCGACCTCGACCTTCTGGTAGGCGGCGAGTTGCACAGGGGTCATGTTCGAAGGCTCCATGCCGAAGCCCTTGAGCCTGGCCTGAATGTCGGGCTGGGCCAACACCTTCATGACTTCGGCATGCAGGCGGTCAACCACCGGTTGCGGCGTATTGGCAGGCACGAACAGGGCTTGCCATGACACCATGTCAAAACCCTTCTGGCCGCTCTCTGCAATGGTCGGCACGTTGGCAAAGCCCGGCACACGCTGGCTGCCGGTGATGGCGATGGCGCGCAGCTTGCCGCTCTGGATGTGCGGGCCGACGACGAGGCTGGTGTCGAACATCATGTCGAGCTGGCCGCCGATCACGTCCTGCACGGCCGGGCCGGAGCCCTTGTAGGGTGCGTGGGTGAACTTCACGCCCGACTGGCTGGCCAGCAGCTCCAGCGCCATGTGCGGCGAGGTACCAATGCCGGGCGAGCCGGAGCTCAGGCCGCCGTTCTTGGCGCGGCTGGCCTTGAGCACGTCATCCAGCGTGCGCATCGGGCTGTTGGCGGGCACGACCAGCAGCAGCGGGGCCGCGCCCAGCATGGCCACCGGTGTGAAGGACTTCACCATGTCGTAGCCGATGGGTGTGGTGTACAGGCTGCCGTTGATCGAATGCGAGCTGATGGTGCCGCCGAGAATCAGGTAGCCGTCAGCCGGCGCGCGCGCAGCAATGGCCGAGCCTACGCTGCCACCTGCGCCGCCCTTGTTGTCAATCACCACCGGGGTGCCCAGCGCGGTCGACAGCGGCTGCGCGATGAGGCGTGCCAGCGTGTCGGTGTTGCCGCCGGGTGGGAAAGGCACCATGTAGGTGACGGCCTTGCCCGTAGGCCAGGCACCCTGCGCGTATGCGGACAGGCTGGCGAGCCCGGTCAATCCGGTGGCGAGGCCGGCGATGGCGCCTTGTACGAGAGTTCTGCGTTGCATGGTTGTCTCCTTGTCGTTTACGGAAGTGGAAAGTGAAGTCTTCAAGTCAGGTCACCGGTGCCGGGTTGAACAGCACCAGCGCGTTGTGCAGCTTCCAGTGCTCGGCCCAGGTCTTCTTGCGACCACTGGCGACGTCGAGCATGAAATTGAAAAGCTCCCAGCCGACATCGGCAATGCTCGCGTCGCCATCAGCGATGCGGCCGGCGTTGATGTCCATCAGGTCGTGCCAGCGCGTGGCGAGGTCGGTGCGCGTGGCGACCTTGATGACGGGCACTTCAGCCAGGCCGTAAGGCGTGCCGCGGCCTGTGGTGAAGACGTGCAGGTTCATGCCGGCTGCCAGTTGCAGCGTGCCGCAAATGAAATCACTGGCCGGTGTGGCCGCGTAAATCAGGCCTTTTTGTTTGAGTTTTTCGCCCGGTGAGAGCACGCCGGATATCGCCGCGCTGCCCGACTTGACGATGGAGCCCATGGCCTTTTCAACAATGTTGGACAGGCCGCCCTTTTTGTTGCCGGGCGTGGTGTTGGCGCTGCGGTCAACCATGCCTTTTTGCAGGTAGGCGTCGTACCAGGCCATCTCGCGAATCATCGCAGCGGCCACCTCTGGCGTACTGGCACGCGAGGTCAACTGGTCGATACCGTCGCGCACCTCGGTGGTCTCGGAGAACATCACAGATGCGCCGGCCCGCACCAACAGGTCGGTGGCAAAGCCGACGGCCGGGTTCGCGGTCACGCCCGAGAATGCATCGCTGCCGCCACATTGCACACCCACCACCAGTTCACTGGCGGGAACGGTCTCACGCTGGCGTGCATTGAGGCGCTCCAGGTGCAGCACCGCGGTCTGCATGATGGAATCGATCATGGACATGAAGCCCACATGGTTCTCGGCCTGCAGGCACACCACGTCCAGCGCCGCTTCAGCGCTGGCGCCAACGTCTGCAACGCTGCGTTCATCGACGATGGCGAAGCTGCCCGGCGGCAACAGGCGCTCGGGCTGCAGTTTTTCGCAACCCAGGCTCACCACCATCACCTCGCCGCCAAAGTTCGGGTTCAGCGAAATGTTGCGCAGCGTACGGATGGGGATGATGGCATCGGGCGCATCGATGGCCACGCCGCAGCCATAGGTGTGCTCCAGCCCGATCACGTCGTCGACGTTGGGGAATTTCGGCAGCAGCTCGGCCTTGATGCGCTGCACGGCAAAGTCGACCACACCCGCCACACATTGCACGGTGGTGGTGATGGCCAGGATGTTGCGCGTGCCGACGGAGCCGTCGGAATTACGAAAGCCCTCAAAGGTATAGCCGGCAAGCGCCTCCGCTGCGGGCGGTTTTACCGTGGAAATCGGCAGGCCTTCGAGCCCGCGTGCATCGGGCATCTCGAGCAGGCGTTCATGCACCCAACTGCCAGCAGGGATGTCCTTGTTGGCGTAGCCGATGGGCACGTTGTAGCGGCGCACTGCCGTGCCCTTTGGGAGATCGGTCAGCGCGACCTTGTGGCCTTGCGGCACGCGGTCAACCAGCGTGAGCCCATCGGGAAACACACTGCCAGCCGCAAGCCCGCCGTCGTTCGCGACGATGGCGACGTTGTCCGCATCGTGCATGCGGATGTACAGGGGCGGCCGGGCGGCGGGAGTGGTCATTGTCAGGTGTCGTGTCTAAAAAAACGTATGGATCAGAAATCCACGATCTCGACCCAGTTCGGGTTCTTGCCGGCGGGCTGGCTCTTGCCAGGGCCGGGCATGCCGGAGGCGGCGTCGATGGCGTGCAGGGAAATGCCGTGCGAGTCCTGCCCGGTGGACACCAGGAAACGGCCCGTCGAATCCACGGCGATGCCGCGTGGCGTTTTCTCGGTCGGTGTCTGGCCGACGACCTGCAGGCGGCCCGTTGCCGGGTCGATCTTGAAGGTAGTCAGCGTGCTGGAGGTGCGCTCGGAACCGTAGAGGAACTTGCCGTCTGGCGAAATCTGCAGGTCCGCGGCCCACACCTTGCCGGTGAAACCTGGCGGCACCACGGTGCTGCGCTGCAGGTGCGTCATGACACCCCTGGTTGCGTCGTAGCTGAACACGTCGACGCCACCGTCCAGTTCGTTGATCAGGTAAGCGTACTTCTGCGCCTTGTCCCAGAGGAAGTGGCGCGGGCCCGTCTTGGCCGGCGCGACATTCACCAGCGCCGGGTCGTTGGCGCTGAGCTGGCCTGTGGCCGAATCGAATTTCCAGCTGGAGAGATTGTCACCGCCCAGGCTGGTGGCAAACACATACTTGCCGGAGGCGTCGGCGTGGATCGCATGCGCGGCCGGTGAGGTACGCACGATCTGCTGCACCGCGCCGACCACACCGTCGTCGCCAATGCTGTTGACGGTGATCTTGTTGCCGCCGTAGGAAGCCGCAAACAGCCATTTGCCGCTTGGGTCGAGGTCGATGTTCGGCATGCTGTCGGCCAGTGCGGACTCGCCCAGTTTCTTCAGGCCGCCGGTCGCGCCGTCGATGGCAAACGTGGCCACGCGAAACGGCTGGGAGCGCAGCGCCACGTACAGAAACTTCTTGTTCTTGCTCACCACCATCGGCATCGCCGTGCCGCCTGCGGGAACGAGGCCCACAGGCTTGAGCACACCCGCTGCCCTGTCGAGTTGCAGCACCGTGATGTCCTGGCTGTCCGCGTTCGAGACATAGACCCAGGTGGCGGCGATCGCGCCGGGGGCGGCGGCGATCATGCCGGCACCGGCGAGGACCGCCAGAAATTTCCGCAATGAAACGAGAGGCATGGTGTTTCCTTTGTCATGGTTTTTATGAGGCGAACAGGTGATCTAAAAACGCGGCTGCGTGCCGGTGAATGTGGGGTCGTACTTGCGCATCTGTCCCAGGTCGTCCCGGTTGCGGATGCCGCAATGGAGATAGTTGTCATGCAGGCGGGCCAACGCCGTGCGGTCGATCGTGACGCCGAGGCCGGGGGTAGTCGTCACGCGCAGGCTGCCCTCTTCGAACTTGAGGCGACCGCCCTCCACCACTTCTTCGTCCTGCCACGGGTAGTGGGTGTCGCAGGCGTAGGTCAGCAGGGGCACGCTTGCACAGAGGTGGGTCATGGCCATCAGGCTGATGCCCAGGTGTGAATTGCTGTGCATCGACAAGCCCAGATCGAAGGTGCGGCACAGGCGCGACAGCTGCTGGGTGGCACGCAGGCCGCCCCAGTAGTGGTGGTCGCTCAGCACAATCTTCACCGGGCAGCCCATGTCGGCGTTGCGGCGGAACTCGGCAAAATCAGTCACCACCATGTTGGTGGCCAGCGGCACATCACATTCACGCGCCACAGCGGCCATGCCGTCCAGGCCGGGTGCCGGGTCTTCGTAGTACTCCAACACGCCCTGCAGCTGTTGCACGATCTTCAGGCTGGTGGCCACGCTCCAGTTGGCATTCGGGTCAATGCGCAGCGGCGTGCCGGGGAAGGCCTCGGCCAGCGCCAGCAGGCCTGCGGCCTCCTGCTCGGGCTGCAGCGTGCCGGCCTTGAGCTTGATGCTTTTGAAGCCGTATTCCGCAATCATCTTGCGCGCCTGCGCCACCAGTTGCGGCGGCGTGATCGCCTCGCCCCACGCGTCGGGCGCATAGGGTTTGCCTGCGTGCTCTGCGTACTTGTAGAAAAGGTAGGCCGAATAAGGCACACGGTCGCGGGCCGCACCGCCCAGCAGGTCGACGATCGGTGCACCGGCCAGTTGCCCCTGCAGGTCCAGCATGGCGACCTCAAAAGCGCTGACCACCTTGGCCACGTTCTTGGACACATGCGTGCCCGGCGCCAGCGACACCTGCTGGCCCAGAAACTCCGACGCGGTCAGGGCCGGCGGTGTGACCAGGGCGGCCACACGCGACTCCATCTCGGTCAGCGCCCAGGGTGAAAGCCCCACCAGGCTGGGTGCAGCCTTGGCCAGTACTTCCAGCATCGGCACATCGCCGTAGCTCTCATTGATACCGACCAGGCCCGAGTCCGTCTCGATCTCGATGATGGAACGCAGCGCCCACGGCTCGTGAATGCCTGCCGCGTTTAAAAGCGGCGGATCGCGAAAGGCGATCGGCGTGATACGGATATGCCGGATGGCGTGCGAGGTGATCATGACGGAAGCTGAGGCGGTGGGCAAAGGGCTGGTTTATTTGGCGGCAGCCATGAACATGTTTGGCAGCCACAGCGAGAACGCAGGCACGTAGGTCACCAGCATCAGGCACAGGGTCAGCGCACCGTAGAAGGGGAGGATCGATTTCATGACCTCCCCGACCGATATCCCCCCGATCGCGCAGCCCACAAACTGTGTGACCCCCACCGGTGGTGTGTTCAGGCCGAGCGCACAGTTGATCAGCATGACCATGCCGAACTGGGCCGGGTGCATGCCGAACTGCATGGCGATCGGCAGGAAGATGGGCGTGCACACCAAAATGGTGGCGGCCATGTCCAGGAAGGTGCCGAGCAGGAACAGCATCACGTTGATCATCAGGAAGATGACCCACGGTTCGGTGGAAATCGACGTCATCAGCGCGCCGGTTTTCTGCGGCACTTCGTACAGCGCCATGAAGTAACCGAAGGCCGAGGAAATGCCGATCAGCAGCAGCACCACACCTGTGGTCTTGCAGGCCTTGGCGCAGGACTTGATGAAGTTCTTCCAGCTCAGCGAACGGTAGACGATCGCCGTCACGAACATGGCCCATAGCACGGCGGTGGCGGCCGATTCAGTTGCTGTAAACACACCCGACAGGATGCCGACCAGGATGATGACCACAATCAGCAGGCCCGGCAGCGCCGCGACCAGTGCGACCAGCACCTCGTGCCAGCCGGGGAAAGCGCCGCGCGTCGGATAGCCGCGCTTGACCGCGACATAGTAGGCCGCGCCCAGGTTGCACAGCGTCAACAGCAGTGCCGGGATGACACCCGCCAGGATCAGGCTCAGCACGCTGACCGAGGCGATGCCCGTGGTGGCCAGTGTGAAGATAATCAGGTTGTGCGAGGTCGGCATGAGCACGCCGACCAGTGCGGCATGCGTCGTGACGTTGACCGCATAGTCAGCGTCATAACCTTCTTTCTTCATGAGCGGGATCATCACCGAGCCCATGGCGGACACGTCGGCCAGTGCCGAGCCGGCCACACCGCCAAACAACGTGCAGCCGATCACATTGCTCATGCCCAGGCCGCCGCGCACATGGCCGACCAGACTGTTGGCGAAGCGCACGATGCGCTCGGCGATGCCGCCGTAGAGCATCAGCTCACCGGCAAACACGAAGAACGGGATGGCCAGGAATGAGAAGACCTGCATGCCGCCCACCATCTTCTGGAAGACGATGGGTACCGGCACCCCGGCATACAGCACGGTGGCTATCGACGCCAGGCCGATGGAGAAAGCCACCGGCACGCCGATGATCAGAAAGACTAGGAAGGTGATGGAAAGGACAGCGAGTTCCATGATGTTTTGCCTTGGCTCTGGAGCAGTTTTTTTGTTGGAATTTTTTTGGGAATTCAGTGCCAGGACGGCAGGACTTCTTCGTCACGAAGCAGCGCAATGACGTGCTCGAACGAGAACAGGACGATGAGGACGCCGGCAATCACCAGCGCCAGGTAGTCCACACCTTCGGGGATGCCGAGCATGGGGTCGAGTTCGGCCCACTTCAGGCGGGTCCAGATCCAGCCGGCCCAGGCCATGACGCCGCCGAAAATCGCCACCAGCACGTGAATCAGGATTTCTATCTTGAGACGCATCGACACGGGCAGAAGCGCCACCATGGAGTCGAGCCCGATGTGCCCGGCGTCGCGCACACCCACCGCAACGCCCAGCGCCGTGATGTAGAGAACCAGCTGCAGCGCCAGCGCCTCTGTCCAGGTCGGGGTGTCGTTGAAGATGTAGCGACCGACCACCTGCACCTGAACGGCAAGGATCAGGACGATCAGGCCGACGATGGCGAGCATCAGGCCGGCCTTGCTGATGACCGCGCAGATGCGGTTGAGCAAAAGATCAGCGGGCCGCTGGCTGTGCGCGTCGGTTTCGATCGGCGAGGTTTCTATCGGCCCGGTTTCTATTGGCGCTGTTTGCAATGGGGTGTTCATGTGAGGTCCGACGTTAAGACACGGCAGAAGAAGAAGGAAGCAGGGGGAAAAGCAGGAGAACAGGGAAGAACAGAGGCAGGACAAGCCCGCGCGGACGAGGTCCGCGCGGGCCGGGGAAGCAGGCTTACTTGGTGTCCTGCGCAGCCTTCACCAGACGCTGCAGGTCAGGCGTGTTGATGAACTTGGCATACACAGGCTGCATGGCGGCCTGGAAGGACTTTTTGTCCACGTCCTTGACGAGCGTCGAGCCGGACTTGAGCACGACGTCGAGGGCCTTGGCTTCCTGCTCGTCCCACTTCTGGCGCTGGAAGGTCACGGATTCCTTGGCGGCGGCGCGGAACATGGCCTGGTCTGCAGGCGACATCTTGTCGAACACAGCCTTGGAGATCACCAGCATTTCAGGCGCCATCGAGTGCTCGGTGTACGAGTAGACCTTCACGGCTTCGTAGTGCTTGAAACCTTCGTAGGACGGGATGTTGTTTTCAGCCGCGTCGATCAGGCCGGTCTTCAGGGCGGTGTAGACCTCGGCGGTCGGCATTGGCGTCGCATTGGCGCCCATGGCGTTGGCCACGGCCACCCACAGGTCAGACGGCTGCACGCGGATTTTCATGCCCTTGGTATCGGCCAGCGTACGCACGGCCTTCTTGGCGTAGACGGAACGTGCGCCGCTGTCATAAAACGCGAGACCGACCAGGCCCTGGCTTTCGCAGCCCTTGAGCACTTCTTCACCGACCGGGCCGTCCAGGACGCGGCGCATGTGCGGAATGGAGTTGAACAGGAACGGCATGGTGGGCACCAGGCTCTTGGGGCACAGCGCGTTCAGCGAGCTGATGTTGACGCGGTTCATTTCCAGCGCGCCGATCTTGACCTGGTCCAGGGTTTCCTTTTCGGAGCCCAGGGCGCTCTTGTTGAATACCTTGATGGTGTACTTGCCGCCGCTTTGTTTGGCCAGCACTTCGCTCATGTGGCGCACAGCCGATACCGTGGGGTAGTCGTCGCTGTTGTGCACATCGGCAGAGCGCAGCTCGACGGCTTGCGCGGACAGGGCCAGCAGGCCGGCGGCCAGGGCGGTAAGTTTCAGGGTTGCTTTCATTTGTCTCTTCCTCTAGGTTGGTGGTTGAAAACTCGTTAACTAACTCTTTGACGTTTTTTAAAGTGCGCACGCGGCTTCAGGCAGTCCACGCCCATGATCACTCTGGGAAAGGGCCGGCTTTGACGAAGCCGCCGCCCTGGTAAATGGCGACCGGGTCGGTGATGTCCGGCTGGCCGGTTTTGGCATAGACAGCGTCACGGAACACATCGGAGCTGTCCTGCGGCACATAACCCACATGGCGGGCGCGACTGTTGTCCCACCAGGTCACGGCGTTGTCGGACATGCCGAAGATGATGCTGTGGCCCAGCACCGGCGTGGTCAGGCAGGCGGTGATGAGGCGGTGCAGGTCGTCGTAGCTCAGCCAGGTGGCGAGCATGCGACGGTCGCGCGGCTCTTCGAACGAGGAGCCGATGCGCACGCAGGCCGTCTCGATCCCGTAGCGGTCAAAGTACAGGCGGGAAATGTCTTCGCCGAACGCCTTGCTCAGGCCGTAGAGGCCATCGGGGCGCGGCGGGTGATCGGCGGTGATGGTCTGGTCCTGGCGGTAAAAACCGACGACGTGGTTGGAACTGGCAAACACCACACGCTTGACGCCGTGCTTGCGGGCAGCTTCATACAGGTTGTAGACACCGAGAATGTTGCCCTGCAGGATGGGTGTGAACGGGCCTTCGACCGAAATGCCGCCCAGGTGGATGATGGCGTCCACGCCCTTGACCATGGCATCGACCGCCGCCGCATCGGCCAGGTCGGCCAGCACGACCTCTTCGCCAGCCTCTGCCGCGCCGAAATCCTTGAGGTCGGACAGCCGCAATGTGGTGCAATTGGCCTTGAGCCGCTGCCGCAGGGCTTTGCCCAGTCCGCCTGCTGCACCGGTGAGCAGCAGTTTCTCGTGAACCTTGATCGTCATGTTTTGAATTGCGTCCCGGCTTTTTTAAGGCTGGACATTTCTTTGAAGTTTGCTAAAGTCGGCCTATGCTTTAGGTCATAGGTTGTCTGATGACTGAATTTTGTTTCCCGCCACCCACCCTGTCAACGATTTTTTGATGGAATCAAGGAAAACCCCTAGCTTCGCCGAAGACGGCGTCCTGACCCTCACTGCGGAGGAGTCGCCGCGCCTGCGCCGGCCGCGTGGTCTGGTCAGCGAGATCGTCGATTCGCTGGCCACCAGCATTCGGGAAGGCCACCTGCAGCCCGGCGAAAAACTGCCGACAGAAGCCGAAATCATGGCGAAGTTCGACGTCAGCCGCACCGTTGTGCGCGAGGCGCTGTCCAAACTGCAGGCGTCCAGCCTGGTCGAGACGCGCCACGGCATAGGCACCTTTGTGCTGCAGCCGCAGGACGCCGGCAACTTCCGCATCAACGCCGAAGACTTCGCCACCGTCGCCGATGTGATCTCCGTCCTCGAGCTGCGCATCAGCCTGGAGACCGAAGCCGCAGGCCTGGCCGCTGTGCGCCGCACCCCTGAAAACCTGGCCGCCCTGGAGGCCGCGCTGAAGGCGTTTTCGGACTCCATCAACGCCGACTCGGACGCCGTGCCGCCCGACTTCCAGTTCCACATGGAAGTCGCCCGCTCCACCGGCAACCGCCACTTTGCGGACCTCATGACCTACCTGGGCACGATGATCATCCCGCGCACCCGGGTCAACACGACGCAGAACGCACCGGAAGGCCGGCTCAACTACCTGCAACGCGTCAACGGCGAGCATGAAAGCATCTTCAACGCCATCCGCAACCAGGACGCCGAAGCCGCCCGGGCCGCGATGCGTACCCACCTGTCCAACAGCCGCGAACGGCTGCGCAAGGGCAAAAATGCCCACACCACCCAGACCCTGACTGGCCAGTAAGCGTCGCAGCTGGGCATTGACGGAATTTAATGTATACGGCAAATTTTTAACGTATACGTTAAAAATTGGCATTTGACAGCTTTCAGGCGTGTTTAAAAATGTCCAAAGGCCGAAAAACAGCCCCAAAACAGGTGTTTTCAGGCATCAAATCGGCCTCAAACCCAATAAAGACGAGCGTGAGCAGCTACTGAATTAATAGCATTCACGACACCCTCATCTCCCGCAAATCAGCGCGGTCGCGCGGCTATCCGGGTAAGCCTGCAGTTGCGATGAATGCGCTTAGGTTGTACGATAACTGATCAATAACCCTTAGAGACAAGCCCTCATGACAGCTTCTGCGGCCACCCCATCCCCCGCCTCCTTTGCATCTTCCGCAACTTCAAGCCCGGCGGCCGCGACGCCGCGCATCACCGACCTGCGTGTCATCCCGGTCGCCGGCCATGACAGCATGCTGCTCAACCTCAGCGGTGCCCACGCCCCCTTCTTTACCCGCAACATCCTCGTGTTGACGGACAGCCTGGGCCACGTCGGCGTCGGCGAGGTGCCGGGCGGCGAAAAAATCCGCCAGACGCTGGAAGACGCCCGCGAACTCATCGTCGGCCAGTCGCCGGGCAACTGGAACCATATCCTGAACAGCATGCGCGCCCGCTTTGCCGACCGCGACAGCGCCGGCCGTGGCAACCAGACCTTCGACCTGCGCATCACCATCCACGCGGTCACGGCAGTTGAAAGCGCCCTGCTCGATCTGCTCGGGCAATTTCTCGGCGTACCGGTGGCCGCCTTGCTGGGCGACGGCCAGCAGCGCGAGTCGGTGGCGATGCTGGGTTACCTCTTCTATATAGCGGACGGCCAAAAGACCGGCCTGCCCTACCAGACCGATCCCGGCGCGGACGACGACTGGCTGCGCCTGCGCCACGAACCGGCGATGGACGCCAAAAGCGTGGTGCGCCTGGCCGAAGCCGCACATGCGCGCTACGGCTTCAAGGACTTCAAGCTCAAGGGCGGCGTGCTGCGCGGCGAGGAAGAAATGGAAGCCATCGTCGCGCTGTCCGAGCGCTTTCCTGATGCACGCATCACGCTGGACCCGAACGGCGGCTGGCTGCTGAAAGACGCCATCCGCATTTGCAAGGACCGCCACAAGGAGCTGGCCTATGCCGAAGACCCGTGCGGCGGCGAAGGCGTGTTCTCTGGCCGCGAAGTGATGGCCGAATTCCGCCGCGCCACCGGTCTCATGACCGCTACCAACATGATCGCCACGGACTGGCGCGAGATGGCGCACACCATTCAGTTGCAGTCGGTGGACATTCCGCTGGCCGACCCGCACTTCTGGACCATGGAGGGCTCGGTGCGCGTCGCACAGCTTTGCCAGACCTGGGGCCTGACCTGGGGTTCACATTCGAACAACCACTTCGATGTCTCGCTCGCCATGTTCACGCATGTCGCAGCCGCCGCCCCCGGCAAGGTCACGGCCATCGACACGCACTGGATCTGGCAGGACGGCCAGCACCTGACCAAGAACCCGCTGAAGATCGTCAATGGCGAAGTGGCCGTGCCGAAGAAGCCCGGCCTGGGCGTGGAGCTGGACATGGACGCGGTCGAAGCGGCGCACCAGCTTTACCTGCAGCACGGCCTCGGTTCACGCGACGATGCGGCCGGCATGCAGTTCATGATTCCCGGCTGGAAGTTCAACCCCAAGATGCCGTGTATGGTGAGGTGATTGCCCCCACGGTTCGATGTTGCGGGCCGGGACTATGCAGCTTGGTCAAGCCCCAGCAAGCGCATCGCATTGCCCTTCAGGATGCCGGGCATGACTTCGGGCTTGAAGCCGGCGTCTTCAAAGTCCTTCATCCATCGGTCCGGCGTGATCAGCGGGTAGTCGCTGCCGAACAGCACGCGGTCTTTGAGCAGGGTGTTGGCGTATTGCACCAGCTGCTTTGGAAAATACTTCGGGCTCCAGCCTGAAAGGTCAATCCAGACGTTGGGTTTGTGGGTCGCCACGCTCAGCGCCTCGTCCTGCCATGGAAAGCTCGGGTGCGCCATGACGATCTGCATGTCGGGGAAATCAATCGCCACGTCGTCCAGGTGCATGGGGTTGGAATACTCCAGCCGCAGGCCGCCGCCGCAGCGCATGCCGCTGCCGATACCGCTGTGGCCGGTGTGGAAGATCGCAGGCAGCTTGTACGCATTGATCACCTCGTAGATCGGCCAGGCCATCCGGTCATAGGGGTGGTAGCCCTGCACCGTCGGGTGGAACTTGAAACCCTTGATGCCGTGCTCGGTGATGAGCCGCTCGGCTTCGCGTGCCCCCATCTTGCCCTTGTGCGGATCTATGCTGCCAAAGGCCATCATCATGTCGCTATTCTTGTTGGCGGCCTCCGCAATCTCTTCATTGGGAATGCGCCTGCGGCCCAGCTTGGACTCGCTGTCGACCGTGAACATGATCAGGCCGATTTTTCGTTCCCGGTAATAGGCAATGGTTTCCTCGATGGTGGGGCGCTTCGAATTCTTGAAGTACTTGTCGGCCGCCCGGTCGTACTCCTCGCCGTAGTTGTCGAAAGGGTTCCAGCAGCTGACTTCTGCGTGGGTATGAATGTCAATGGCGATCAGGTTCTCGAAGTCCATGTCATGTTCCGGGTAAGTACTGAGAAGAATGCTTTTCAAATGGCCTAAATTAGCTATCCAATATAGCTTTATTTGAACCATCCAACAATATGAAAACTCCCCATACTGAAACCACTCCGGGGGAAGTTTCGGTCGAACACCGCGGCGCGATTTCCATTTTGCGCCTGTGCCGCCCCAAAAAACGCAACGCCATCAACGACGGCCTGATGATGACGCTGGGCCAGCGTTTTACAGAGCTGCCGGCCAGCACCAAGGCTGTCGTCATCGCCGGCGAAGGTGACCATTTCTGCGCAGGGCTGGATTTGAGCGAGCTCAAGGACCGTGATGCCGTCGAAGGCCTGCACCACTCGCGGTCCTGGCACAAGATACTGAGCGAAATCGAATTTGGCCGTGTGCCCATCGTCGCGGCGCTGCACGGTGCAGTCGTGGGCGGCGGTCTGGAACTGGCCAGTACCTGCCACCTCCGCGTGGCCGACGAGACCACTTTTTTTGCCTTGCCCGAAGGCTCGCGCGGCATTTTTGTCGGCGGCGGCGGCTCGGTGCGCATTCCCAAGCTGATAGGCGCCCACCGCATGCTCGACATGATGCTGACCGGCCGCGTCTACAAGGCGGCAGAAGGCGTGAACATCGGCATGGCGCAATACCTCGTACCGCCCGGCGAGGCGCTGGCCAAAGCCATAGCGCTGGCTGAACGCATTGCCGAAAACGCCCCCATGACCAACTACGCGTTGATGCATGGCCTGCCCCGCATCGCGGAACAGGCGGCTGACCACGGCTACCTGACCGAAGCCATGCTGGCGGCCATCGCCCAGTCGGCGCCCGAAGCCAAGGCCCGGGTCCGCGCGTTTCTGGACGGCACCGGCCCCAAGGTCAAGGCCACTTGAAGCAGGCCGCCGTGATGTCGTCGCCTGTGTTTCGTCCCTTCACCTTTGGTGTCACGCGTGCCACGCGGCGAGATGCTGCGGCCGCCACCTATTTCCAGGCCGAGCAGCCGCTGCAGCCCTACCCGGAGCGCATGACGGACCGGCTGCTGCACTGGGCCGCAGCCAGGCCGGACCAGCCGCTGTATGCCAGGCGGGACCCCGCACGCGGTGGCGAATGGCAGTACCTCACCTTTGCACAGGCGCTGGGCGCTGCACGTGCCATCGGGCAGGCGCTGCTCGACCGCGGTTTGAATGCCGAACGCCCACTGGTCATCCTGAGTGAAAACAGCCTGGAGCACGCCATGCTCGCGCTGGGTGCGATGTATGCAGGCGTGCCTTTTTGCGCGGTGTCGCCGGCCTACTCACTGGTGAGCCAGGACTTCGACAAGCTGCGCCACGTCATGGGCATCCTGACGCCGGGTCTCGTGGTGGCTGCGGACTGGCAACGCTACGGCCGCGCGATTGAAGGCGCTGTGCCTGCAAACACAGAAGTGGCCTTGCTGTCGATGAATGACATTCCGGGCGGCAGAAGCATCACGCCGTTTGGCGATCTGCTGAAGACGAAGGCGTCGCCCGCAGTCGATGCTGCCATGGCGGCGACCGGGCCCGACACGCTGGTGAAGTTCCTGTTCACCAGCGGCTCGACCAAGTTGCCGAAAGCCGTGATGAACACCCAGCGCATGATCTGCGCCAACCAGCAGCAGATGGCCCAGTCCATGCCCGTCATCGCCGAATCACCGCTGGTGCTGGTCGACTGGATGCCGTGGAACCACACCGCCGGCGGCAACCACAATTTTTTCATGGTGCTGTACCACGGCGGCACGCTCTACATCGACGACGGCAAGCCCACACCCGCATTGCTGGGAGAAACACTGCGCAACCTGCGCGAGATTGCGCCCACCTGGTACTTCAATGTGCCGGTGGGATTTGAAGCGATTGCCGCCGCCATGCAGACGGACGAGGTGTTGCGCCGCAACTTCCTGTCGCGCATACGCCAGCTTTTTTACGCGGGGGCGTCCCTCGCCCAGCCGGTCTGGGACAGCCTCTATGCCAGCTCGGAGCGGGAGTACGGGGAGAGGGTCGTGATGACCGCCGGCCTGGGCATGACCGAGTCCGGCCCGTTCGGCCTCTTCGTCACCACACCGCATTCAAAGGCCGGTGATCTCGGTTTGCCCGGTCCGGGGCTGGAACTGAAACTGGTTCCGCACGGCGACAAGACCGAGATCCGGTACCGCGGCCCGAACGTCACACCCGGCTACTGGCGCAACCCGGAAGCCACGCAGGAAAGTTTTGATGAAGAAGGTTTCTTCTGCACCGGCGACGCCGTGCAGTGGATCAACCCCGCCGATATTCACCAGGGCCTGCGTTTCGACGGCCGGATTGCAGAAGACTTCAAACTGGCCACCGGCACCTTTGTGAGCGTGGGGCCGATGCGCGGCAAGATCATTGCCGCCGGCGCACCGTATGTGCAGGACGCGGTGATCACCGGTCTGGACCTCAAGGAAGTCGGCGCCATGCTGATCCCCACGCCCGCGCTGCGCAGCTTGAGCGGTTTGGGTGCCGGCGCTGCCCTGGCAGAGGTCGCGGCTTCAGCGCCTGTCAGGAAATGGCTGCACGACCTGTTGAACACGCTGTCGGCCAGCGCCACGGGCAGCGCCACACGTGTTGCCCGTGCGCTCATCCTCACCGAGCCGGCGTCCATCGACAAGGGCGAGGTCACCGACAAGGGCTCCATCAACCAGCGCGCCGTGCTCAAGCACCGCGCCGCGCTGGTTCATGCCCTCCACGAGGGCAGCGCCCCGCATGTCGCCGTCGCAGACAACAAACACAGCGCATCGCCTGCGCACCACTGAGTTCACCCGGTCCGTCACGTCCCTACCTCCACAACGTCAACAACTTCAACAGGAGACTTCCATGCTTCATCGCCGCTCTCTTCTTCGTTCAGCCGCAGCCACGGGCCTGACGGCCTGCATAGGCGCACCGCTGGTGGCGCAGGCCCAGGCGCCTGCCATCGACACGGTGCGTGTGATCGTCGGTTTCCCGCCCGGCGGGACCACCGATGCATTTGCACGCCGCGTGGCAGACAAGTTGCGCGGCAACTACGCCGTCAATGCACTGGTAGACAACAAGCCTGGCGCGGGCGGCCAGATCGGCGTTACCGCGCTGCGTGAAAGCCCGGCAGACGGCTCGGTGATGCTGCTCACCCCGGCGTCCATGCTCACCATCTACCCGCACACCTTCCCAAAGTTGCCGTACAAGATTGACGATGTCACACCGGTCAGCACAGCGCTGTACACCGCGCACGGTTTTGGCGTCGGTCCCCAGGTGCCGGCCAATGTGAAAACACTGCGGGACTTCCTCGACTGGGCCAAGGCCAACCCGAACATGTCCAACTACGGAACACCCGGCGCGGGCTCCATGCCGCACCTGGTGGCTGCACTGCTTGAAAGGGCCTCGGGCGTTCCGATGAAACAGATTCCCTACCGCGGCTCCGGCCCCGGCATACAGGAACTGCTGGGTGGCCAGATCGCTGCGTTCTCGTCGCCGCTGGGCGACTACCTGCCCTACCTGCAGAGCGGCCGCCTCCGCCTGCTGGCCGTGACCGGCACCACGCGTTCAAAATTTGCGCCCGATGTGCCCACCTATGCCGAACAGGGCTTTCCAGAACTGACCATGCGCGAGTGGTACGGCATCTTCCTGCCGCCCCGGGCCAGTGCCGCTGTGAGCGCACGCGCGCATGCCGCATTGCGTTCCGTGGTGGCACAAAAAGAAGTGATCGACTTCGGAACACCGCTCGGCCTGGAAGCCATTGCTTCGCCGACGCTGGAAGATTTCTCACGCACGCTCAAAGCCGATGCGGAGCTGTGGGGTTCCTACGTGCGGCGCATCGGGTTCACGGCAGAGTCCTGAGCCCTGTCCTGCCTCAGCAGCGGCCCGTCGCAACCGCATTGCAGGCCCTGCTGAAGCCGTACCCAAAGCTCGTGTAAGGTGTGCACATTTTTAGAATCCGCAACGCACAATGCCGCCATCGCTCGAAAAAATTCCCGACTCACATGCCGCGCCGGCTGAAACGCTGACCGAGGCACTGGACACCAGCTTTCTTGAAAGCCTTGTCGGCTACAACGCCAGGCGGGCCACGCTGCAAATCATCGAGCTGTTCATCAGCCGCATGACAGACCACGACATGCGGCCTGTCGAGTTTTCTGTCATGTCGCTGATCGCGCGCAACCCCGGTGTCACATCCCGGCTGCTCTGCGATGCATTGGCGATGCAGTCGCCCAACCTGGTCGGCATCGTGCGGTCGCTGGAAAAGCGCAAGCTGATCAGCCGCAAACCCCACCCCAGCGACGGTCGCGCCATGGGCCTGTACCCCACGCGCGCCGGCACAACATTCGTGCAGACGGGCGAACAAACCATCTCCAGCCTGGAGATAGAAGCGACGGCCGGCCTGTCGACCACCGAACGAAAAACACTCATACGCCTGCTGCAAAAAATCTACCTGCAGCGATGACACTGCCGGGCGTTTTGGGTAAAACGCCGCATCGTGTCAATCGGCAAATACGGCATATCGCATAACAGTCACAGTTTTCTGATCTTTTGGTCGTGAAGCTGCGTACAGTGGTCTTTACTAGCTATAAAACCTGTAGCAGCGTGATTTTTTGCGTTATATTTGCGGCACGCCATGAGATTGCCAGTCCAAGTGTGACTAAACTGTGACCAAATTCGATTCGAGGAGATGAGTTAATGAGTGCCAAGGAAAACGCCGCAGTCGGCCAGCTGTTTGAACTGCTTGAGTCACGTTATGCACTGCGCGTGTTGTGGGCACTGAAAGACGGCCATCCCCAGACTTTCCGCCTCCTCCAGGACAGCGTTGGCAGCATCACCCCGAACACCCTGAACACCCGCGTCAAGGAACTGCGCGCCGCCGGCCTCATGACACACGGCGACAACGGCTACACCGTCACACCCCTGGGCGCAGACCTGCTCAAGCGCCTGGGTGAACTGCAGGGCTTCGCCGCCAAGTGGCAAGCCAGCCAGGCAAAGAAAAAATAAACCGCGCGACTGCACAATAAAAAAAGCGGCCCCTGAGGCCGCTTTTTTATTGCTTTGCGCAGCACCGTCTGAACGGCTAGATCGCGGTTTCCAGCAACTCGATGGGGTTGCCGAACTTCTCTGCGGCGGCACGAACAGCGGGGTCGCGCAGCGCAGTCAGGAAGCCGGCATCGATCAGTGACTTGCCATCAACCTGCACCGTGCTGTCGAGCGTGACGAGGTCCATGTGCACCGGCGGCTCTTCCCACTGCGGCATGGTGCGCAGGATGTAGTCGCTGGGTTTTGCGAGGTCGATGCCGAAGTGCAGCGCACCGGGCGCGTTGGAGCCCGCCGGGTAAATCGTGTGGCGCGGCGCCTTGGGGTTAAAGCCGCAACCGAGCTCGATCAGCCGCCCGCCCACCAGCATCTCGCGCAGGATGACGGCTTCTTCCGACTCGCCCGTGACTTCCACAATCGTGTCGCTTTCAAACCGGCAGCCGATTTTTTCGGCAAACGGCTTTGCAAAACCCACTGCCCATTGCGGGTAGATGGTGCCTGTCATCGTGACCGGCGCGTTCGCGTCGTTTCGGTGCGCGGTACGGTCCCAAAGGTTGGGGCCGTGCGTCGGCAGGTAGTGCACGTAGCAGCCCGGCTCGTCGGCAAACATTTTGCCGCGCCAGCGGTTGCCGGCCTGAAGCAGCTGCCGCATCTCGGGCGTGTAGTCGATAGAGAAATCGCTGCCGCGCACATCGGAAAATTTCACCGTGAAGTTTTTGCCAGCGGGGTAACGCAGTGCCGTCGCGCGAATGATCTCGCCAACCAGTTCAGCCGGGAATCGCGCCTGAGGCGTGTGCAGCAAATCGAGGTCGCGGAAGTAGGTGATCTTGACCCAGCGCTGGCCTGCGGCGCGGCGTGAAATAAAAAACGGATCGAAGATGGAGCAGAACCAGGTCGACACCACAAAGTCGGCATCGGCCACCAGCTCTTTCACCAGCTCGGGCACCTCGGTCACCTGGCTGGTGGTTTCCATGTACTGGCGCACTGTGGCGCCGCGCGCACGCGCCAGCCCCATCACGGCATCGGCCACCCGCGTGTCGAGCAAAGGGTCGGTCAGCAGTAACACCTTGTCACCCTGCCCGAAGGCAAAGGTGCGCTGGAAGTTCTCCAGCGCGGCAAAGTAGTTTTTCGTTTCTGTCGTTGCGGCGCGCACGCCGGGCGGCAGGCCTACGAGTTCATCAGTCATATCAGCCTCAATCCACCGCTGCGCCAGAGCGTTTCACGGCATCGCCCCACAGCGTGATGTTGCTGGCGATGTACTTCGACAACTCTTCAGGCGTGGTGGGTGCCACATCCGCGCCGCGTTGCTGCAGCTGGGCGCGCAGTTCGGGGTCGGTCTGTGCCTTGTGGATGGCAGCGACCAGGCGGTCGACGATGGGCCGCGGTGTACCCGTGGGCACCATGATCGCGTCCCACGCGCTGACATCAAAGCCCTTGAGGCCTGATTCGGCCACCGTCGGCACATCGGGCCACGACGCCACACGTTTGGCCGTGGTCACAGCCAGCGGCTTGACGCGCCCGGCCTTGGCTTGCGGCGCGGCGTTGGGCATGACTTCGATCATGTAGTCGACCTGGCCACCAATCAGGTCCGTCATGGCCTGTGCGCCACCACGGTAGGGAATGTGCACCGCCGAGACACCGGCGCGCGACTTGTAGATTTCACCAGCAAGGTGTGAGGTCGTGCCATTGCCTGCAGAGCCAAAGGTGTATTTGCCCGGGCTGGCCTTGAGCAGCCTGGTCAGGTCGGCCATGGAGTTGACCTGCAGGTTGGGCCGCACCACCACCATCGCAGCGAGCTGTGTCAGCTGCGACACCGGCTCCAGGTCTTTCAACGGGTTGAAGCCTGGTGATTTGTAAATCGTCTGGTTGATGGCCAGCGTGCCGTTGGTGCCGTAGAGCAGTGTGTAGCCGTCGGCAGCCGCTTTCGAAGCTGTGACGCTACCGACGTTGCCGCCCGCGCCGGCGAGGTTTTCAAACACGATGGGCTGGCCGAGTTCCCTGCCCACACGCGTCATGACGAGGCGCGCCAGGATGTCGCCGCCGCCACCGGCCGTGAACGGCACGATGACCTTGACCGGCTTGTTGGGGTAGGTCGCTGCAGTTTGCGCGTGCAGGGCTGGCGTTGCGGCGAAAGCGGTGGCGCCTGCGACCAGCAGCTTCGCGATGGCCGCGAGGGTGTGTCGTTTGTGCGTGGGGTGCATGGTCATCTCCTGTTTTATTGCACGCAATAATAGCATTCAAGGCGCCAAAATTAGCATTTATCAGTCATATTGCATGCAATAATTCAAGGACATGTCCTCGCAGATTGACTTCACCATTGACCGGCTGCGCCAGCAAATCCTGGGCGGCAAATTCGCGCCGGGCGAACGCATGGTCGAGCTGGAGCTGTCCGCGCAACTGGCCGTCTCGCGCACACCCATACGCATTGCGCTGGCCGAGCTTGAGAAGGAAGGCCTGCTGGAGCGCCTGCCGACACGCGGCTTCCGGGTTCGGCATTTCACCGTCGACGAGATCGCCAACGCCGTGGATGTGCGTGGTGTACTGGAAGGCATGGCCGCACGCAGCGCCGCTGAAAAAGGGTTGAGTGCAGAGATCGCCGCGCGCCTGCAGGACTGCATCACCGAAGGCCAGTTGCTGCTGGCAAAAGCCGAAGCCGCGGGCCATGTGATTGACGCCGCGCGCTGGGTGCCCATGAATGCACGCTTTCACGCGGCGCTGGTGGAAGCCGCCGGCAACAGCACGCTGACCTCTGCCCTCGCCCACGTCAGCAAGACGCCGATGGCCGGCGCGGGCGCACTCAGCCTGAATGGCGTGTTGCCCCTGCTCGAATACAGATTCATACAGCGCGCGCAAACCGACCACGAAGACGTGCTGGCCGCATTGCTGGCCGGTGAAGGTGCACGCGCTGAAGCATTGATGCGTGAACATGCGCACCGCAGCCGCAACAACAAACGCGAACTGATCGCACGTATGCAGCAGCCGGCTGCAGGCAAGGGAAGAGGCAGACGCAAGCCGGCCCCGAAAGAAACCTAGGCAGCGGTCGTCGCGTGCGTCCGGAAGCGCGCCATCAGCACACCGATCACCGCAATCAGCACCAGCGCCGACAGCGCGAGTGACCAGTGCACGCCGATCACCGCACCCATCAGGCCGACGGTGATGCCGCTGAAGGCACGCATGCCGAGTGCAGCCATGTTGAACAAGCCAATCACACGTCCTCGAATCTCGCCCGGCGCATTGAGCTGCACAAGCGCTTGGGTCATCGAGCTGAAAGACAGCTCCAGGAAGCCGGCGATGAAGAGCAGCGTGAGCGCCAGAGGGTAACTGGCCGACAGCGCAAAGCCTGCGAGCGCTGTACACCAGAGCACAGCCAGAATCAGCGCCGTGCGCGGATTCGACTTGAGCAGCCCGCTGCCCTCGAGCAGAAAGCCTGCCAGCAAGGCGCCCGCCGCATCGGCCGCCAGCAACATGCTGTACGACACCCCCGGGTCACCGTGGCCCAGGTCATGCGCGAAGCCCGGCATCTGCGCCTGGTACGCACCGCCTATGAAGAACGATGCTGCACCGGCCAGCAGGGTCATGGAGACGATGAGGCGGTTGCCCGCAATGTCACGCACGGTCTGCGCAATGTCCGCGAAGCCCCTGACAGCGCGCTTGATCGCGGCCGGGGCCTTGCGGAATTTCGGGCCATAAGGTGCTTTCCAGAGCCACAGCAGCAAGGGCAGGTAAAAAGCCGCGTTCAGCAGGATGCCGTGCGATGGCCCCATCGACAGCATGATGAAGCCGCCCACAGCTGGGCCGACCAGCACGCCGAGGTAACGCGCCGATGCATTCAGGCGCACGGCGCTCGGCAAGTCTTTCTGCTCAACGATGTCATGCAGCAGCAACTGGCTGGCCGTCTGCCACAGTACCCCCGCCACGCCGTGCAAGGTCAGCAGCACCATCGCATGCCACATCTGAAGCGTGTCGGTGACGAAGAAATAGCCCCACCCCAAGGACGCCGCCATGAACAACACCATGCCCGCCTGGATGATGCGGCGCGGGTCGAAGCGGTCGGCCAGCGCGCCAGCCGCCACCGAGAACAACAGGAAGGGCAACCAGTGAGAGACGACCGCAAAACCGCCAAGCGCAGGCGACTGGAACTTCTGGAACATCATCCAGTAGCTGATGACGTGCTCGATGTTGTCGGCCATCATGGCCAGCACATAAGTGATGAAGTACTTGCGGAAGCCCGGCACGCGCATGGCGGCAAAGGACTGGCGCGCAGGCGGCGCGGCCGCTGCGGGCGGGGAAGAAGGAGTGGTCAAGGAAGAACTTTCAAAAACGCGTGGCGGCCAGCATCAAGCGGCCACCGGGATTCTGGCACCGCTCGGCAAAGTCTGCTGGTGGGCCAGCTGTCATTGCCGGCTCGACCCGCAATCCACAGCAGCGGTGGACAAAACGTACCTTCAGAACGGTTCACGGTGATTGATCGGCGATGGATCCCGGATCAAGTCCGGGATGACAACATATGTAGAGGCACTTGCCTCTACATATGTTCACCAACCCCGGATTTCCTTGGCAGCGCGTTCGAGCACTTCCGCCACACGCGCCTGCTCTTCAGCCGACGCGCCGTATTTCTCGATCAACGCCGATTTGATACTGCGGCGCGCCTGCTTGAGCGGGCCCGACATGCGGTGCCAGCCGTGGTGGCCGCGGCGTTCGTCGAGGTCGTCGCCGCCCTCGCCTTCTGCGGCTTCGTCGCCCTCTTCAACCGAGCCTGACATCGCACGGCGCACGTGGTCCATCTTCTTGCCGATGAAGGCGAGCTGCTCCAGCAGCGTGTCGACGGCCGTGCGGTTTTTCTCGAGGTCCGCCAGGCCGGTCTCGGTGATGCTGTAAAGCTTCTTGGCGCCTTCAGACGCAACCGTGGCGTGGCCGATTTCCTCGAGATAGGTCAGCGCCGGGTAGACCATGCCCGGGCTTGGGCTGTAGAAACCATTCGAGCGCTCGTCCAGCGCCTTGATGACTTCATAACCGTGGCGCGGCTTCTCGGCCAACAGCGCGAGGATGAGCAGTTGCAGGTCGGCCGAGCCGAGCTTGCGGCCCGGGCCCATGCCGCGTCCGCCACGGCCCTTGCCCTCACCGGGAAAGCCGCCGCCGAAGTCGAATCGAAAACCGCCGAAGCCCCGGCCACCTGCGGCGTGATGGGCTGCGTGGTGAGCGGCATGGGCAGCATGGTGCGCTGCGTGGCGGGCTGAAACGTGGTTCTGGATATGTTTAAAAAAGGGATGCATGAAGGCTCCTGAAAGATGGGTGAATCAATAAATGAACGGTTGGGTTGATGGATGAACTATACCAAAGATACATCCAAAAACATATCTTAAGATATAAACTAAAAATTCAAGGTCTGACGGAACGAGGCTTTTCAGATTCTTCATGGCGCGTTTGATCAGCAAGTTGCCAGCGCACTGTGGACTGGTTAGTACGCGGGCGAAACACGATTCCAACGCCCTTTACAATCCCGGGTTGCCTGCCACGCGGCTTTCAGCCTCTGATGTGACGGTTTCGCGCTGTTTTCATGAGGTTTTGACCTTGTTCACGGCACAAACCCAATCCCCCTGCCTTGAAAAGGCCTTTGCGGACCCCAAGTGGTCTGCATCCCGCTTTACAACTTTCTTCCAAGCATGTCTGACAATCAACATCCTGAACAAAATCAACCGCTTACAGGCGCTCCCAGCCCTGAAGAAATGGAAGCTGCACAAGCCGCCAACGAGTTTGACGCGCTGACCGTCGCGCAGGCCGAAGTCGCCACGCTGCAGGCCAAAAACACCGAGCTGGCAGACAGCTACCTGCGCGCCAAGGCCGAGACTGAAAACGCCCGCCGCCGCGCTGACGAAGAAGTCGGCAAGGCCCGCAAGTTCGCGCTAGAAAGTTTTGCCGAAAGCCTGCTGCCCGTCGCCGACAGCCTGGAAGCCGGCCTGGCCATACAAAACGTGACACCAGAGCAGATCCGCGAAGGCGCTGAAGCCACGCTCAAACAACTCAAGGCAGCGCTGGAGCGCAACAAGGTGATCGCCATCGCCCCCGAAGCCGGCACCAAGTTCGACCCCGCCAAACACCAGGCTATCAGCATGGTGCCTGCCGAGCAGGAAGCGAACACCGTGGTGGCCGTGCTGCAAAAAGGCTACCTGATTGCAGAGCGTGTTCTGCGCCCTGCACTGGTGACTGTGGCTGCCCCAAAATAATTAAAAAAATCTGTGCTGGCGACTTGAATCTGCACAACTTATCCACAAGTCATCAACACAGTTATTGAATCCGGCCGCGCGCTTGTTCTACAGCGACACGGCCAACCCTTTTTAAACCTTAACGAATCGAAAAACAGGAGCTCATCATGGGAAAAATCATCGGCATCGACCTCGGCACCACCAACAGCTGCGTGTCCGTCATGGAAGGCAACACGCCCCGCGTGATTGAAAACTCTGAAGGCGGCCGCACCACGCCCTCCATCGTCGCCTACCAGGAAGACGGTGAAGTGCTGGTGGGCGCATCGGCCAAACGCCAGGCCGTGACCAACCCCAAGAACACGCTGTATGCCGTCAAGCGCCTGATCGGCCGCAAGTTCACTGAAAAAGAAGTGCAGAAAGACATCGCGCTGATGCCTTACGCCATCGTGGCGGCCGACAACGGCGACGCCTGGGTCGAAGTGCGCGGCAAGAAGCTGTCTGCACAGCAGGTCTCCGCAGACATCCTGCGCAAGATGAAGAAAACCGCCGAAGACTACCTCGGCGAAGCCGTGACGGAAGCCGTCATCACCGTGCCTGCGTACTTCAATGACGCACAGCGCCAGGCCACCAAAGACGCCGGCCGCATTGCGGGCCTGGACGTCAAGCGCATCATCAACGAGCCGACCGCTGCCGCCCTCGCCTTTGGCCTGGACAAGCAGGAAAAAGGCGACCGCAAGATTGCCGTGTATGACCTCGGTGGCGGTACCTTCGACATCTCCATCATCGAGATCGCAGACGTCGACGGCGAAAAGCAGTTCGAAGTGCTGTCCACCAACGGTGACACCTTCCTCGGCGGTGAAGACTTTGACCAGCGCGTCATCGACTACATCGTGGCCGAGTTCAAGAAGGACAGCGGCATCGACCTGTCGAAAGACGTGGT
>JAZKDR010000024.1:0-3674 GCA_040387435.1 Pseudomonadota bacterium | reverse complement strand
ATTACTTGAGTTCGACTTTCGCGCCAGCTTCTTCGAGCTTCTTCTTGGCGGCTTCTGCGTCGGCCTTTGGTGCGCCTTCCTTGACGTTCTTTGGAGCGCCGTCGACCAGGTCCTTGGCTTCCTTGAGGCCCAGGCCGGTGATTTCGCGCACGGCCTTGATGACCGACACCTTGTTGGCGCCAGCTTCGAGCAGAACGACGTTGAAGTCGGTCTTTTCTTCAGCAGCAGCAGCGGCACCGCCACCACCAGCAGCGGCAGGAGCTGCCATTGCAGCTGCGCTCACGCCAAATTTCTCTTCGATGGCTTTCACCAGTTCGTTGAGTTCCATAACCGTCATGCTGTCAAGCGCGGTCAAAAATGAGTCTTTGTCGAATGCCATTTTGATTTCCTAAAAAAGTTGGTATGAATTTAAGCTGCTGCAGCTTCGGCTTCTGCTGGGGCTTCGGCTGCGCCGCCGCCCTTTTTCGCCGCCAGCGCACCCAGCACAACGGCCGTACGCGAGATGGGCGACATCAGCAAGCCACACAACTGGGCCAGCAACACTTCCTTGGAAGGAATGTTGGCCAGTTGCTTAACGCCGTTCACGTCCAGGGATTTACCTGCAAATGCACCACCGCGAATCACCAGCTTGTCGTTGGTTTTCGCAAAGTCAGCGACCACTTTCGCGGCAGCTACTGCATCTGTGGAAAAGCCGTAGATCAGCGGACCGGTCATCTGGTCGGCGACGACTTCGAATGCGCTACCGGCCACGGCACGGCGAGCCAGAGTGTTCTTCAGAACACTCAGGTTCACGCCTTTGTCGCGGGCCTGGCTGCGCAGACGGGTCATGTCAGCGACCGTGATACCACGGTATTCCGCCATCACGAGCGTTTGAGCTTTAGCGGCGAGGCCTGTCACTTCATCAATGACGGCTTGTTTCTCACTGCGATTGAGACTCAAGGTCTACTCCTTAAAAATGTGCTTTCCGGCGCCTCTCGGCAGACCATCAAACACGCTCATGTTCAGCGACCAACTGTTTCGGATTTCTTCAAACCATCTGCAGCGGGACCGCCATCTGCGTTGGTTACCCTTCGTGGTGAAGGATGATTAAGCGACTGGTTTCAAGGCCTGCCACACCAACGGTCCTGGATGACCTGCCGAAGCGCTAACTCCGGCAGCCCACCACATCAGGCAGCCGTTGCCGGCCGCCCAAATTTCTTTCGCGATTACGCCGCGATGGTTTGCGTGTCGACGCGAACGCCCACACCCATCGTCGACGAAACGGCAACCTTCTTCAAATACACACCCTTGCTTGACGCAGGCTTGGCCTTGGTCAAGGCATCGATCAGCGCAGCCAGGTTGCCCTGAAGCTTGTCGTTGTCGAACGAGCGGCGGCCGATGGTGCCGTGCACGATACCGGCCTTGTCGACGCGGAACTGGACCTGGCCAGCCTTAGCGTTCTTGACAGCGGTCGCGACGTCAGGCGTCACGGTGCCGACCTTCGGGTTAGGCATCAGGCCACGTGGGCCAAGGACCTGACCGAGGGTACCGACGATACGCATGGCATCTGGCGATGCGATGACAACGTCGAAATCCATCTTGCCAGCCTTGATGTCTGCAGCGAGATCGTCCATGCCGACGATGTCGGCGCCGGCAGCCTTGGCTTCTTCAGCCTTGGCGCCCTGGGCGAACACAGCCACACGCTTGGTCTTGCCGGTGCCGTTGGGCAGCACGACAGCGCCGCGAACGACCTGGTCAGATTTCTTGGCATCGATGCCGAGCTGGACAGCCACGTCGATGGACTCATCGAACTTGGCGACGGCGAATTCCTTCACCAGGCCCAGGGCTTCGGAGACAGCGTACAGCTTGTTGCTGTCGATCTTGTCGCCAATGGTTTTTTGGCGCTTGGTCAGCTTGCTCATACAACTCCCTCCACCGACACGCCCATGGAGCGCGCCGTACCAGCGATCGTGCGGACTGCGGCGTCAAGGTCAGCAGCCGTCATGTCTTTCATTTTGGTCTTGGCGATTTCTTCAAGCTGCGCGCGGGAGATCTTGCCGACCTTCACCGTGTGCGGCGTGGAAGAGCCCTTGTCGAGCTTGATGGCTTTCTTGATCAGGACGCCTGCAGGAGGGGTCTTGATGACAAAGGTAAAGCTCTTGTCGGCAAATGCCGTGATCACCACAGGCAGTGGCAGACCTGGCTCGACACCCTGGGTCTGCGCATTGAATGCCTTGCAGAACTCCATGATGTTCAAGCCACGCTGACCGAGCGCAGGGCCGATCGGGGGGGATGGGTTGGCCTTACCAGCTGGCACTTGCAGCTTGATGAAGCCGACGATTTTTTTCGCCATACTTTTCTCCTTGCGGGTCATAACGCCAGGGCACCATCTTTGGGATGGGCCCGGGCTCCCCGGGGGTTACACAACTCAAAAGGGTTCTTGCGAACCGCTCACGCCGAGTTGCAAAGCGTGAATTTTAAAATCTTCCGGAAAAGACTGCCTTCAGGGTGGTCTTTCCCGGCTTGTGACCCTTATCAGGTCTTTTCAATCTGGCTGAATTCCAGCTCAACAGGTGTGGCGCGACCGAAAATCGTGACCGACACACGAACCTTGTTCTTGTCGTAGTTGACTTCCTCGACCGTGCCGTTGAAATCGGTGAACGGGCCGTCCTTGACGCGCACGTATTCGCCGGTCTCGAACTCCACTTTGTGGCGGGGCTTCTCGGTGCCGACCTGCATCTGGCTGACGATCTTCTGAACATCTTCTTCAGAAATCGGAGCCGGGCGGTTTTTGGCACCACCAACAAAACCGGTGACCTTGTTGGTGTGCTTCACCAGGTGCCAGGTTTCGTCGTCCATGACCATTTCGACCAGAACATAGCCCGGGAAGAAACGACGCTCAGTGGTCTTTTTCTGGCCGTTCTTGATCTCGACCACTTCTTCGGTAGGCACCAGGAAACGGCCGAACTTGGGCTGCATGCCAGCGCGGTTGATGCGCTCGAGAATGTTGCGCTCGACTGCTTTTTCCATACCGGAATAAGCATGCACGACATACCACTGCATGCCAGGCATGGGGGTGAGGGATGCACCCTCTGCTACTTCAGTGACCACTGCGCCGTTCAGATCGCTCATTATCGTTTCCATCCCAGTAGCAGGTCGTAAAACACCCATTCGAGCGTCTTGTCGGTGAACCACAAAAAGAGGGCCATCACCAGGACAAAAGCAAACACATAGGCCGTCATCTGCATGGCCTCCTTGCGGGCAGGCCAGACGACCTTCTTGACTTCACGCCAGGAGTCGCGACCAAAGGCCACAAACTGCTTGCCAGGCTCGGAGGTCATGAAAACACCGACTGCCGCAGCCAGGCCGACCAGCAAGATTCCCCACTGCGCGACCTGGCCCTGCTTGGTCAGCAGGTAGAAGCCGGCGAGCGCGCCCAGCACCAGCAATACAGACACAGCCAGCTTGGCTTTGTCTGCACTGGTGCTGACGGTTTCAACTTGAGTAGAGGCCATGTTTGCCGAGTTTCCTGTTCAATCTTTGACGCCACAGGGAAACAGTTCCCTGAGACGCTGAAGCCCACCTGGAGTTTTTGACTCGCGGCGGGCTTGCTTTCACTGTCTTTTCACACCACCCTTATCGGGTGGCAGGGGCAGTAGGAATCGAACCTACAACCTTCGGTTTTGGAGACCGAC
>JAZKDR010000023.1:0-33070 GCA_040387435.1 Pseudomonadota bacterium | reverse complement strand
TTGTGACGGGCTCTGATCAGGGGTTTATGCGCATCGCGGCTGCTGCTGCGCTGAAGGATTACCAGTCTGTTCTGGGAAACAAATAGCCCACGGACACCGTTGAAAGATCAGCATGAAGAAAAAAATCCTGTCTTCCATCTGCATCGTCTGGTGCATGTCCGTCATGTGCATCATGCCCGCGGCTGCCCAGGAAGTATTCCCAGGCAAACCGATCAAAATCATTGTGCCGCTGGGTGCCGGCGGCTCGTCGGATCTGGGCGCGAGACTGGTGGCACGCAAGCTCACGGAAGAGCTCAAACAGCCTGTCGTCGTTGAAAACCGGCCCGGTGGCAACCAGGTCATCGGGATTGGTGCGGTCAAGGCAGCACCTGCCGACGGCTACACCTTGCTGTGGACGACCAGCGGTATTTTTGCCGCCGCGGTCACCAACAAGAATGTGCCTTTCGACGGCTTGAAAGATTTTGACCCGATCACTCTGGGTGGGCGCACCAATGCGGTGGTGATCGTGCACAACTCTGTGCCGGTGACCGACCTGAAGACCTTTGTCGACTACGCAAAGGCCAACCCGGGCAAGCTCAACTTCGCGTCGACCGGCGGCTCCGTAACGCTGCTGATCCAGTACTTCATGCAGACCGTGGGCATCGACATGCCTGTCATCGCGTACAAAAGCCAGCCCGCCAGCATGAATGATTTCCTCACGGGGCAGGTTCAGGTCATGATAGACCGGCCCAGCGTGTACAAGGCCCAGATTGCCGGCCACGGCCGGGCGGTTGCGGTCACCGGTGCGGCCAGAGACAGGGACATTCCTGATGTGCCCACGGTGGCAGAGCGCGGCTACAAGGGCTTCGACATCGACACCTGGCAGGCCATGTTCATCAGGTCCGGAACACCGCCTGACCGCGTAGCAAAAATCAGGGCCGCCATGGCCCGCGTCATGACCGACCCGGAGATACGCAAACAGTTTCTGGACATCGGCGTAGAGCCATCAGGGTCAAGCGCCGAAGAACTGGCCGCCTTGAGCCGAAACGATGCCGCCCGATGGAAAACCGTGGCCGCCAAGTCGAAGTTCCAGCCCTAGTAAACCGGATCGGCACCAGAGCTTCACCGCATTTATTTCTAACTTTTTATTTGGAATTATCAAACCATGGTCAACGACGACACCCTCAAACTCAACGCTGTACTTTCACTGCAACTGTCCGAATACTGGAACGAAATCGATGTCAACGGCGGAAAGAACGCCCACAGCTATTACACCGATGACGCTGAGTTCCACGGCCAGGCGGCCTCCTATCTCGGCAAGCCGAAAATCCAACAGTTTTACGACTGGCGTGTCGCGCAGGGCCCGCGCCTCTCGGTGCACAGCTTTACCAATTTCAGGGCCTGGTTCACCGGCCCCGACACGGCGGAAGCCACCAACTACCTCTGCCTGTACGCGGCCAACGGCGTACGCATCTTGCCGACGCACGCGCCCATCACGATTTCCCTCGCGACGGACCGCTACAAGCGTGCAGCCGACGGCCGCTGGCTCTGCACCTACCGCCGCTTCGAGCACTGGTTTGAAGGCGGCGCGCCCATCACCAACCCCAATCTGGACGACAAGGCGAAATAAAACGGGCCCACATCTCCCGCGCATTTTTTATCACGCGTTCACGCAAACGATTTTTCAACGTCAGCCGGAAGGCGACAAATTCTCCGAGGTAAGCACATGTCCGAAGTCATCATCATCACCGGCGCCAGCAGCGGCATAGGCGCAGCGACTGCACGCATTCTGGCCGCACAGGGCGCCAGCATTGTCATCAACTATGTCAGCTCCAAAGCGCTCGCAGAGGGTGTGGTTGCCGAGGTGAAGGCGTTGGGCGGCAAGGCCATCGCGGTGCAGGCCGACATGGGCAATGAAGCCGACATCGTCCGCCTCTATGCCGAAACCGACAGGGCCTTCGGCCCGGTCACAGGCGTCGTCAACAACGCGGGTGTGAATTCGCCGACGCACACCAAAATGACCGACTACACGTTTGAAGAGGTCATGCGGGTGCTGGGTGTCAACACCGCCGGCGTCCTGATCTCGTGCCGCGAAGCGGTCAAGCGCATGTCGACGAAAACCGGTGGCAAGGGTGGCTCCATCGTCAACGTGTCGTCCATAGGCGCACTGACCGGCTCGCCTGGCCGTTTTATTCACTACGCAGGCTCCAAGGCGGCTGTGGACACCATGTCCATGGGCATGGGGGTCGAGCTGGCGCGCGAAGGCATCCGCGTCAACTCCATTCGTCCCGGCATGGTGGACACCCCCATGCACGGCAAGACCGGCCAGGGCGACCGCGTTGCAGAAGCCGGCGCCGCAACCCCGCTGGGCCGTGCAGGGCTCCCTGAAGAAGTGGCTGAAACCATCGTCTGGTTCCTGTCCGACAAGGCATCCCTGGTGACGGGCGCCTGCCTCAATGTGATGGGCGCGCAGCGCTAAGCCGCCGCAACAGCACTGCCATGACACACGTGATTCAAAACGCCAGGACCGGCACACCGCCCAAGGGTGAGTGGCGTCGCAGCAACCCGGGCCTGAGCAGGTCGCTGCTCAAGGGTGCGGTTGACCTGCACTGCCACAGCGGCCCCTCGGTGATGCCACGCTACTTCGACCACTACGAGGCCATGCAGGAAGCCTCCGAGGCCGGTGTGCGTGCCCTCCTCATCAAGGACCACTACTACTCCGCCACCCCGGTGACCGAACTGCTCAACAAGCACTTCAGCCATATGAAGGTCACGCTGCTGTCAGGTGTGCCGTTGAACAACCAGGCCGGCGGCCTGAACATCTATGCGGTGGAGCACGGTATTGCACTCGGTGCAAAGCTGGTGTGGATGCCTACTTTCTCGGCGAAGAACCATATCGAGCACCACAAGAACGGCGCGACACCCGGCTTTCCCTATTCCAAAAAGCCCATGAAAGCCGCGACCCCGCTGACCGTCCTGGACGACGCCGGCAAGCTGCTGCCCGAGGTATTTCCCATCCTGGATGCGATTGCAGAGCACGACGTGGTGCTGTCATCGGGCCACCTCCATATCAGCGAGATCTGGCCGCTGTTTGACGAAGCAAAACGTCGCGGCGTGAAGCGCCTGCTTTGCAACCACCCCACCTATGTGATCGACGCCACGCTGGAAGACATCACACGCCTGGCGGGCATGGGTGTGGCCATCGAGCATTCGATGTGCATGTTTTCAGAGTTGGCGAAGTGGCGGATTTACGAACCCGCCACGCTCGACAGCCTGATAAAGGCGGCAGGGGTGGACAGCACCATCCTCGGCTCCGACCTCGGCCAGGTGGGCAACCCGCGCCTGGTCGACGGCTTCCTCGATGTGATCGAAACATGCCTGGACCTCGGCTACAGCGAAGCCGATGTTCGCAAGATGGTATCGACCAATGCCGCCACGCTGGTCGGGCTTTGAGAACCGGCGGCACCAAGAGACACAGACAGACCACAGCAGACCACTTTTTCCACTACAGGAGACATCAAACATGAAAACACAATTGAACGTATTTTTTCGCGCCTTCGCATTGACGGCTGTATGCCTGATTGGCGCGCAGGCCATGGCGCAGGGCTACCCGAACCGGCCTGTCAAACTGGTCGTGCCCTACCCTCCGGGCGGCCCCGTGGACGGCGTTGCGCGTGGTGCAGCAGACCGGCTGTCCAAGATCTGGAACCAGCCTGTGGTGGTCGAGAACAAGGTCGGTGCCAATGAAGTGATTGCGGCCGACTTTGTCGCCAAAGGCCCGAATGACGGCTACACCATCCTCTTCGGGGCCGACCCGACGTTTGCGACCAACCAGTTCCTGTTCAAGAAACTGCCCTACGACCCGATCAGGGATCTCGTGCCCGTCAGCCGCATCGCCATTGTGAACATGGGCATCATCGTCAGCGGAACCTTCGCACCGAACAACCTGAAAGAGTTCGTGTCGCTGGTCAAGGCCAACCCCGGCAAGTTCAACTACTCCGCCGGCGCCGGGACTGCAGCGCACGTCCAGTTCGACGCCTTCCTGCGCCAGCAGGGCCTGGACATGACACACATCGCCTATAAGGGCACGGCGTCTGCATTGCAGGACATCCTGAGCGGCCAGATACAGGCCACCATGGGCGGCATCACGGTCGCCAAACCCCACCTGGCCTCAGGAAAGATGAAGCTGCTGGCAGTCAACGGCAAACAGCGCACGAAGTCTGTGCCCGACGTGCCGACCTATGCGGAAGCGGGCTTCCCCAATACCCAGGCCTTCTTCTACGTTGGCTACGCCGTTCCTAAAGGCACACCGAAAAACGTCATCGACGCCATCACTTCGGCCAACCGAAAAGTGGCCAATGACGCTGAATTTATCGAGAAGTCGCTTGATCCGTTTGGTTACGAACCGGTCACCGAAACCCCTGAACAGTTCGCCAAATTTCTGACCGACGACCGCAAGGTGGCCCAGAAACGCATTCGCGAAGCCGGCGCCCGACTCGAAAACTGACCTCTTCATTCGCCCTTGATGCGTACAGGCCCGGGCACAGCCGTGCCCGCCTGAACCTGCCACCTGCATTTTTATAGACAACAAGATACACCGCCCCAAAGGAGACAACCATGACCAAAAAGACGCTCATCCTCAACACGCTTCTGCTGGCCGCAGCAAGTTTGCTGTCTGCACATGCCGTAGCACAGAGCTATCCCAACAAGCCCATCAAGCTGATCGTGCCCTACTCTGCCGGTGGTCCGGTGGATGGCGTGGCACGCGGCTATGCAGAACGCATTTCCAGAGAACTGAACCAGCCGGTACTGGTCGACAACCGTGCGGGCGCCAATGAAGTGATTGCCGCCGACCTCGTGGCCAAATCACCTGCAGACGGTTACACCGTGCTCTGGGGTGCCGATCCGACCTTCTCGACCAACCAGTTCCTCTTCAGGAAGCTGCCCTACAACCCGCTGACCGACCTCATCCCCGTGAGCCGCGTCACGTTTGTGAACATGGCGCTCATCGTCGACGGCCGGTTGCCCGTCAACAACATGAAGGAGTTTGTCGCGCTGATCAAGGCCAACCCCGGCAAGTACAACTACGGCTCTGCAGGTGCTGGCAGCGCGGTGCACGTTCACTTCGACGCCTTCCTGCGCCAGGAAGGCCTGGACATGCCCCACATCGCCTACAAGGGCATTGCTCCGGTTGTGCAGGACATGTTGGGCGGCCAGGTGCACGCCATGATGGCCGGCATCACCGCAGCGACCCCCTACCTCGCAAATGGCAAGATGAAAATCCTCGCCATCAACGGCGCCAAGCGCGCCAAGATGATTCCGAGTGTTCCGACCTTCGCGGAAGCGGGCTTTCCCAACACCGAGTCGTATTTCTTCATTGGCCTGACCGTTCCCAAAGGCACACCCAAACCCGTGGTGGATGCACTCGTGAATGCCAACCGCAAGGTTCTGGCAGACCCGGTCTTCGTGGAAAAAACTCTGGACCCCTACGCCTTCGAACCGCAAGCCGAAACGCCAGAGCAGTTTGCGAAGTTCCTGGTCACCGACCGAAAGGTCGCCGAGAAGAAAGTGCGTGAAGCGGGTGCACGGCTGGACAACTGAGGTCCTCAGGGATTAACGATGACATGAGGGTGCCAAGCGGCACCCTTTTTTTTGCCAACGCCCTGCGAGCGCATCAGCTTGCCTGGTTCAGGTCGCAACCAGAAGGCTCCGTATGGGACATGGAAACTCAAGGTCTCCTGGTGCAACGCTGCTGACGCTGAAGGCGCATTTTCTCTTCCAGCAGTTCGAGCGACACTTTGACTCTGTAGATTTGAACCAGGTCTGGCACGACGGCGCTGACCAAAGAGCGATATTCCATGCGCAGGTGCACGTAACTTTCGTACAGCTCGGCGCCCTTTAGCGGCGAACCTGATCCATCGCTCCTTCGTTCCTGCTTTTTGTCCAAGGCCTTGAGCAAGCTGCCGTCCAGACCGTTAAAAGGGATGACGCTTACCGGAACTTCATGACCTGCGTGAGCCAATGACATGATTTACTCCTCGTGGTTTGTAGTCATCAGCGTAGCGCTCAGCAGCACTGAATCTGTAGGACCGACGCACCATCGCAGTTAGGAAGCACAGCTAAAAGCGTGCCTGGCAACGGCCCATATGTGCGTACCGATTAGCGGCTTTATGGGAAGACGCTGGGGCCCAAACTTTCTAACCAAGGGCTGAGCGACACGGCTCGACAAGTTGAAGCGTGTCCAGCTCAAGAAGGCGGACAGCAAGCGTGCCAGACATAAACCGGGCTCACCGTCATTCGACGGTCACACTCTTTGCAAGATTGCGCGGTTTGTCTACATCCGTACCTTTGGCCAGCGCGGTGTGATACGCCAGCAACTGCAGCGGCACGACGTGCAGCAGCGGGCTGAGTGCGCCGTAGTGTTCGGGCATGCGTATGACGTGTATGCCTTCGCTGTTCTCGATGCGGCTGTCGGCATCGGCCAGAACGTAGAGTACGCCGCCGCGGGCGCGGACTTCCTGCATATTGCTTTTCAGTTTTTCCAGCAGGCTGTCATTCGGCGCGACGGTGACCACGGGCATCTCGCTGGTGACGAGGGCCAGCGGGCCGTGTTTGAGTTCACCTGCAGGGTAGGCTTCAGCGTGGATGTAGCTGATCTCTTTCAGCTTGAGCGCACCTTCCAGTGCAATCGGGTAGTGCAGGCCGCGGCCAAGGAAGAGTGCGTTTTCCATCTTCGCGAAGTCTTCCGACCAGGCGATGACCTGTGGCTCCAGCGCCAGCACGGCAGAAATGGCGGCCGGCAGGTGGCGCATGGCCTTGAGGTGTGCGCCCTCTTCTTCGTCCGTGAGTTTGCCCTTGCTTTGTGCCAGTGCCAGCGTGAGCAAAAAGAGACCTGCGAGCTGGGTGGTGAAGGCTTTGGTGGAGGCGACACCAATCTCGACACCGGCACGGGTGATGTAAGCGAGCTTGCATTCGCGCACCATGGCCGAGGTGGAGACATTGCAGATGGTGAGCGTCTGCGTCATGCCCAGTGACTGCGCGTGGCGCAGGGCGGCCAGCGTGTCGGCGGTTTCGCCGCTCTGGGTGATGGTGACGATGAGGGTGCGCGGGTTGGGCACGCTGGTGCGGTAGCGGTATTCGCTCGCAACCTCGACCTGCGTGGGGATGCCCGCGATCGACTCCAGCCAGTACTTGGCGGCGCAGCCGCTGTAATAGCTGGTGCCGCAGGCGAGGATGAGCACCGAGTCGATGTCCTGAAAGACGCGCCAGGCGTCGTCGCCGAACAGTTCTGGCACGATGCCGGCGACGCCTTCCAGTGTGTCGGCAATCGCGCGTGGCTGCTCGAAAATCTCTTTCTGCATGTAGTGACGGTAGGGGCCGAGCTCGGCCGCGCCGCTGTGGGCCTGCACGGTGCGCACCTGGCGCTGCACGGCCTTGTGGTCGCGGTTGAACACCCAGTACTTGCCAAGCTGCAGGTCGACGAGGTCGCCCTCTTCAAGGTAGACGATCTGGTCGGTCACGCCGGCCAGCGCCATGGCATCGCTGGCGAGGAAATTTTCCGAATCGCCCTTGCCGACGCCGAGGATCAGGGGTGACCCTGCGCGTGCGCCGACAACACGGTGCGGCTCGTCCTTGCAGAAAGCCGCAATGGCGTAAGCGCCGTGCAACTGCGCGACCGTGGCCTTCAGCGCCTCGAACAGGTCGCCGTCATACAGGCTGTCCATCAGGTGCACGATGACTTCGGTGTCGGTCTGGCTGTCGAACACATAGCCTTTGGCCTGCAGGCTGGCGCGCAGTTCTTCATGGTTCTCGATGATGCCGTTGTGCACCAGTGCCACCCGGCCGGGTTTTTGGCCCGCAGGCCCGGTGCCGTGGCTGAAGTGGGGGTGAGCGTTGTGCACGGCGGGCGCGCCATGCGTGGCCCAGCGCGTGTGGGCGATGCCGGTGCCGCCGGCGATCTTTTCAGCGTCAACCTGGGTTTGCAGCTCGGCCACACGCGAGGTGCTGCGCGCGCGCTTCAGGCCGTCGGCATACACGGCGACGCCGCAGGAGTCATAACCCCGGTACTCCAGCCGCTGAAGGCCCTGGACGAGGATGGGGACGATATTCCGGGTCGAAACCGCTGCAACAATGCCGCACATAAAAGATGCTCCTGAAAACGATGGCGTGATGCTACGGATTTATTGTTTTTTTATGTGATTGATTTTTTCTATTTTTTGGAATTTAATTTCATAAATACTTATTTATTGAATTTAATTTCACAAATTTAAACAAAATGGAACAAATAGAACTCGATGTGACGGACCTCAAGCTGCTGGATGCCCTTCAACATGACGTATCCCGGAGCAACCAGGCCCTCGCGGCCCTGCTGCACATCTCGCCGCCCACCTGCCTGCGGCGGGTCAAGCGGCTGCGGGATGCGGGCCTGGTCGAGCGCGACGTGGCCATCCTCAATGGCGACCGGCTGGCGCACATCACTGGTGCCGGTTTGACGGCCATCGTCGAGATCACGCTGGACCACCAGGGCGCCGAGAAGCTGGACGCTTTCGAGCTGCGCGTGGCCGCGGACGACGCGGTGCAGCAGTGCTACCGCGTCTCCCCAGGGCCGGATTTCGTGCTGATGGTGCATGTGGCCGACATGCCAGCCTATCTGGCGCTGGCGCAGCGCCTGTTCACGGGCGATGCCAACGTGCGCAACGTCAAAGCCTTTTTTGCCACCAAACGCGCCAAGTTTGAGCCGCGGGTGCTGCTGGGGTGACAGACATCGCTAACTGGTGATTTTTAACGTAAACCTTAAATTTTTAATGTATACGTTAATTTTTATTAAAAGTTAAGTTCCATATTAACTTTTAAGATTTTGAGGGTCTGAAGATGTCTAAAAACGCCTTCCAGAAGGTCAAAAAGGCCTATTTTGAGGCCTTAAATCGACTGTAGCCCTTTAAATACGTACGCGAGCAGCTACCAAATAAATAGCAGACTGGCGTGCCAAACGTTCAGGGCTTCACCTTCACGGGCCGCTTCCAGTTGGCCAGGCTGATCTGCTTGCCGCGTGCCACGCTCAATGCGCCTTCTGGCGTGCTTTTGGTGATGGTGGAGCCGCCGCCGACCGTGCCGCCCGCGCCTATGGTGACGGGCGCGACCAGCACGCAGTTGCTGCCGATGTGCACGTCGGCCTCGATCACAGTGCGGTGTTTGTTGGCGCCGTCGTAGTTGGCAGTGATGCTGCCCGCGCCGTAGTTGACGCGTTCACCCACCGTCGCGTCGCCCAGGTAGGCCAGGTGGTTGGCCTTGGCGCCTTTCGCAAGCGTGGAATTCTTGACCTCGACAAAATTGCCGATGTGCACTTCGGCGGCCAGTTGCGCGCCCGGGCGCAGGCGGGCAAACGGGCCTATGAGTGCGCCCTCGCCGACCTGTACGCCGGCCTTTTCACCGTCGATGTGGGTGAAGGGGTGAATCACCGCGCCAGCGGCAATCGTGCAGTTGGCGATCACGCAGTTGGCACCTATGCGCACGCCGTCACCCAGGTTCACCTCACCGTAGAAAACACAGTTCACGTCGATCTCGACATCTGCACCGCAAACCAGCTGGCCACGCACATCGAAGCGCGCCGGGTCAGCCAGGCGCACACCCTGCTCCATGAAGGCAGTGGCGCGGCGCTGCTGGTAGACGCGCTCCAGCTCGGCCAGTTGCACCGGGCTGTTGACGCCGGCGACCTGCGCTGCGTCAAGAATCTGGTGCGCCACGACAGCTACGCCGTCGGCAACCGCGAATTTCACGATGTCGGTCAGGTAGTACTCGTTCTGCGCGTTTTTGTTGTCCAGCCGTGCCAGCCACTGGCGCAGCAGGCGGGTGGGCACGGCCATGATGCCGCTGTAGATTTCGGTGATTTTTTTCTGCTCGTCGCTGGCGTCCTTGTGCTCGACGATGGCGCGCACTTGGGCTGATGCCTGCGCGCCGGCTCGCACGATGCGCCCGTAACCCGTGGGGTCGGCCATGGCCAGCGTCAGCAGCGCCAGACGCTGGCCGTCGCATTCGTCGATCAGCGCCTGCAGCGTAGCGGCTTCGGTCAGCGGCACATCACCCGACAGGATGAGTGTCACGCCATCGTCGGCCAGCAGCGGCACGGCCTGCTGCACCGCGTGGCCGGTGCCGAGCTGCGGCTCCTGGCGGGCAAATTCCGGCGCCAGGCTGCCTGCGGCACCCGAAGCCATCTTTGCGCAGGCGGCTTCGACTTCTGCCGCGCCATGGCCGGTGATGACGACAGCCTTCCTGGCTGACATTTTTTCAGCGCAGCGGATGACATGGTGCAGCAGCGCGCTGCCGCCCAATCGATGAAGGACTTTGGGCAACGCGCTCTTCATGCGTGTACCCTTGCCTGCAGCCATGATGACAACGTCTATCGGGAGTGCCATGCGTTTTCCTGTGAATATTTTGAGTTTTAGCGGTGCGCCAAGGATTATCGGCCTGCTGGCTGCAGGCGTGGCCTCGACGCTCGTCCTGTTCGGCTGCAGCGCCGTCAAGCTGGCCTACAACCAGATGCCGGATCTGGGTTATTTTTACCTCGACAACTACCTGGACTTCAACAGCGCCCAGAGCACGCAGGTAAAGGATGAACTCGTCAAACTGCAGGCCTGGCACCGGCAGAACCAGCTGCCCGCCTATGTCGACAGCCTGCAAAAGTGGAAGACCGAGGTCACGGCAGACATCAGCCCGGCCCGCGCCTGCACGATTTATTCGGACGTCCGCCGCAAAGTGCTCACCATCACCGACCACGCCGAACCGGCGATTGCGAGCCTGGCCGGGACGCTGGATCAGGATCAGCTGGCCTACATGCAAAAGCGTTTTGACAAAAGCAATGCGGAGTTCCGCAACGACTACATCGAGGCCGCCCCCAAAGCCAGCCGCAAGAAACGGGTGAACCAGGCGGTCGAACGGGCAGAGAAACTCTACGGGCAACTGGAGGACAGGCAGTTGGCACTCGTCACCCAGTCTGTGGACCAGTCGCGTTTTGACCCGCGCGTGGTGTATGCCGAACGTGTGCGCCGCCAGCGCGACCTGCTGCAAAGCCTTCAAAACGTTGTCGCCGCCAAGTCCACAAGTGCGCAATCCCTGGACAAAACCCGCGCCATGGTGAAGGCGGTAGTTGAGCGAACCGTCACCTCACCGGACGCCGCTTTCCGCGACTATTCGGAAAAATTCACGCAGGAGGGTTGCCGGAGTTTTGCGGACTTGCACAACGCCACCACGGCAGAGCAGCGCACGCATGCGGTGAAGACGCTGGCGAAGTATGAAGAGGATTTCCGGACCCTGATGGCCAGGAACTAGGCCAGCGGGAAAAGCCAGGATCGAATGCGTGAGCAGGATTACTGCTGCTCTGCGCCAGACCTGTCGCTGCGGCTGCGCTCATAAGCAGATTCGACAGCCTGACTTAAGCGGGCGTCACTGTTTTGCTGGCGCGGCTGGAACTCCCCCGACCCGCTGCTTTGTTGCTGTTGCCTGTCGATGGCGCGGCCGGGTTGCTGCTGCAGGCGCGGGCGTTGGCCTGCTGTGGCCGATGTGCTGTACATGTGTGTCTCCTTCATATCGCCAGCGGGCCAAACCATCTTGGCGAGCGGCTTTTCAGACTGAAGGCAGCTTAAAAGCGGCGGCAGGCACCGATCGTCAGCCGGGTTGACGCGCCGATGTAGTCCGCCACTTACAGCAGCGGTACCTTGCGCAAAGGCCTGTCGTAATAGTCTGCAATGCGCTCCAGCGCGCGGGTGTTGCGCAGGCGCAGGCGGCCATTGACGATGTCATGCAAGCCCAGCTTTTGCAGCCGCCGCAAGGTCTTGTTGGTGTGAACCAGCGACAGGCCGAGCGCATCGGCAATGTGCTGCTGGTTGATGGGCAGGTCAACCGAGGCGCCGTCACCTTCGTCGGCATGCTCCAGTCCCAGGCGCTGCACGCGCCGGTACAGGTGCATGAGCAGCATGGCCACGCTTTCGGCGGCCGTGCGCCGCCCGGCCGACAGCAATGCATCGTCCACCATGCCTTCTTCACGTGCGCTCAGCCAGGTGATGTCAAAACCGAGGCTGGGGTATTCGCGGAACAGCTCCAGCAAGCCCTCGCGCGGGAAGACACACAAGGCGATATCGGTGACGGCCTCCACGCCATGCATGGCACCGTCTGCGAACTCCTGCTGCAGGCCGATGAAGTCGCCAGGCAGCAAAAAATTGAGGATCTGCCGACGTCCGTCGCTCAGGGTTTTGTAGCGGAAAGCCCAGCCCGAATACAGCGTGAACAGTTTTCCGTTGGGGCTTCGTTCATAAATAACGGTGCCGCCTGCGGGGACCTGCTGGGTGCCCGACCGGAAGGCTTCGATGTATTGCAGCTGGTCGCGCGTCACCGGGGTGAAGGCATCGAGTTTGCGCAGGCCGCAATTGGCGCACGCCGGGGGGCAAGTCTGGAAGGGCGGGGCGGACATGGTGGGGACCACTTGTAGTTATGGGCTGAATCTTATGCCGATATCTCTATGTCTTTTGACATTGTTTGTTCAATAGTGAATGACTATATTCCGGCCCCATGACAATAACAACAACGCCGCTGTACGAAACTCTTTATGTCAGCACCATAGCCCCCGGCGCGCCCCTGAGCATCGTCGGCGACATCGCCGCCGAGGCGCGGGTTTTCAATGAGTCGCAAGGCATCACCGGCCTGCTGGTTTTCGACGGCATGCGCTTTTGCCAGCAACTCGAAGGCGAACGCCGCACGGTCATGAAACTGCTGGAGCGCATACAGCAGGACACGCGCCACATCAATATCGAGGTCCTCCACCACGCGCCGCTGGCCGAACGCCGCTTCCGGCGCTTCAGCCTCGGCTACACCACGGTGGACGATGCCGACGCGCTGGGCCCGATCGAGCAACTCGACGGCCAGGCCGCCATGGACGCCTTTGTGGCATTGATTGCAACGCTCGACCTGGATGCCTGAACATCGAAACGTTCCAGGGCGCCCGTATTGCGGCATCATGGACGCATGACGGCATCCAAACAGGAATTTGCAAACTACTGCTGTGAACTGCTCAAGGGGGTGGGGCCCTGCCTTGCGAAACGCATGTTTGGCGGCTTTGGCATCAGCACCGACGGCCTGACGATTGCCATCGTGGCCGACCTGGGCGGCGGCGAGACCCTGTGGCTCAAGGCCGACGCAGATACACGCAGCGAGTTCGAGGCGGCCGGCTGCGAGCGCTTCAGCTACAGCATGAACCGCAATGGCCAGCAGGCGATGCAAAGCATGAACTATTACAGCGCGCCTGCCGACGCCATGGAGTCCCCCCACCTGATGCTGCCCTGGGCACGCCTGTCGCTGCAATCGGCACTGAAAGCCCGGCCTGTGCCGAAAAAGCGGGCCAGTCCAGCAGCGAAAAAGGTTGCAAAGAAATCCGTTAAACCGACCACGAAACCGACCGCGAAACCGGCGACAACACGCGTGAAAAAGCCGGTACCCAAAAAGGGCCCGGCTTAAAAAGCGAAGAGGTCTGGAAGTTGCAGGGTTTGAAACTCAGGCCCGCGCGCCGCCCATCAGGCCGCTGGCCACACCCCGTACCAGGCGGTTGGCCGCACTACCCGCCAGGCCAATCGCCACGCACAGGTCCCGGAACAGTTGCGCAGCGCCGGAGGGCTGGACCACCGGCTCCCAGGTGAAGTAAGCGGCCGTGGCCTGGCCAATCGCAAACGATTCCATCACCAGTGAACGGCCTGCTGCGAGCTCTATGCTTTCGCCCGCTTCCAGAAAGTGGTCGCCCGCGCGAACCACCGGGTCCTGGGCGGCATCGTCAAAGGTAATCCACACACGGCCATGCGCAATACGCAACTTGCCGGCCTGGCCCACCATCAGGGTCAGGGCGCTGCCGTGACCGAGTTTCCAGCAGCCGGCCAGGCCGACGACCTTGCCAGTGCCCGCATCAGCGGCGTTCTGGAGGTAGTGAACAGCGGAGGAGACAGCTTGCGAATGGGCTGGTGAGTGGCTCATGTTGTGCTTTCAAAAAAGGCCTGAATTCTTTGGCAGGCATTGAATGATCAGCGCAGCGCCCTTCACAGTCCAATGAATTCGTTGTACGCTATTCATTCCATAAACGCATCAATCAAAAAGTCGCCAGCCATGCTGCACTCCCAGACCCATTTGCGCTCCCGGCCCATTTCTGCGGGGCAGTTACGTGCTTTTGAAGCGGTGGCCCGGCACCTGAACTTTCGCGCCGCCTCTGAAGAACTGGCCCTTACGCAGTCTGCGGTGAGCCGGCAAATCCAGTCGATTGAAGAGGAAGTCGGTGTCAGCCTGTTTCACCGCCACACACGGGCCGTCGAACTGACCGCCGCCGGGGGCGTTCTGTTGCGGGCGGTATCGCCCTCACTGGACCGCATCGACGGCGCCGTGCGGCAGATTCGCCAGAGCGCCGGGCGCAAGAACGTGGCGCTCACCACCTTTGCGTCGTTCGCCTCGATGTGGCTGATCCCCCGGCTGGAGATGTTTCAGCGTGACAACCCCGACATCGACATCCGCATCGATGCATCGGACGTGGCGATCGACCTGGACATCTCCGACATCGACCTGGCCCTGCGCTATGCCCCGGCCAGCAATGTGCCGCCGGGCTCGATACGCATGTTTGGTGAGCAGATCACCGCCGTCATCAGCCCCTGGCTGCTCAAAAGCGGCCCCAAGCTCAAAAAGCCCGATGACCTGGCAGGCTTCACCCTGATCGAGGCCGGTGACTCGCACTACACGCATCAGGAATGGCTGACCTGGCGCCGCTGGCTGGACATGCACGCCTCACCCAAGCTCGAAGCGAAACGCTGGCTGTACTTCAACTACGCCTACCAGATGGTGCAGGCCGCCCTCACCGGCCAGGGCGTGGTGCTGGCCCGGCTGCCCCTTATCGCCGAAAGCCTGGCCTCCGGTGACCTCGTCGAGCCCCTGCCCCACATGCGGCTGGACTCCCCCATGGCCTACTGGCTGGTCCCCGGGCCCCGCGCACTTGCCCGGCCCGAGGTGGCTGCGTTTTGCGAGTGGCTCAAGGGGCAGTCGGCGTTGACGCGGGAGGCGATTGGCGATGTGCCTGATCCGGATACCGTGGATCACTTTGATTGAGGAATCGATCTGACCGGGCACCTGGCCTGATCGGGTCCTGCCTCAGGCCAGCGAGTGTTCAAACTCACCAATTTTTTCAATCCACAATTTCACCGTCTGCCCGGGCTTCAGGAATATTTTCCGGGGCGTGCCCACACCGGCAGGCGTGCCGGTCAGGATCATGTCCCCGGGGTGCAGGGTGGCCCTTGAAGAAATGCCGGAAATCTGCTCCGCCACATCGAAGATCAACTGGTCGCTGTTCGAGTTCTGCATCAGTTCTCCATCCACCCAGAGCTTCAGGTCCAGCTTGTGCGGATTGCCCACGTCATTTGCAGGCGCTATCCAGGGGCCGATGGGACAGGATCCGTCGAAGGACTTGTGCGCCACCCAGTCGAAACGGAAAGGGCTGTCAGGCGGATTTTTGTGCCTGAGCATGGCGTCACGGGCGGAGAGGTCGTTGGCGATGGTGTAACCGGCGACGTAGTCCAGCGCTTCTGCGGGGGACACGTTGGTGGCCGTGCGGCCGATGATGGCGACCAGCTCGATTTCCCAGTCGACGGTTTTTGAAAATGCCGGCAGCTTGATGACCGCCCCCGGCCCGCGTATTGTGCTGCGCGGGCTCTTGAGAAAGTGCCAGGGCGTTTCACCCAGGTCTTTCATGGTCGGACCCTCAGGCAGGTTCTGCGCACGTTCCATTTCACGTACGTGGTCAAGGTAATTGGCACCCGCACCATAAATCGCACCCGGGTACATGACGGGTGCAAGCAGCTTCACATCGGCCAGCGCCACACCTGCCTGACCGGGTTTGCCAGCCGCAATCGCCGCGGCGGCCGCCTGTAGCCGGGGTTCTGCGCGAGGCCATTCATTCAGGATGCCCAGTGTCGAAGCGAAGGCAGCCTCACCGGTTTCCCTTTCCACGTCGTGCACCTTGCCGTCCACCAGCAGGCCCGCGCGCCCCTGTTCGCCAGCGCCGTAATTCAAAAGCATGTAACCCATCGGTCGATTTCCTTGTGTTGTTCAGTTAGTGGCCGACGCCGAAATCCCGGAGTCTTCGTACCGGTCACCGAAATCAAACATGTCGTCGTTCTGCACGCCGTCGTAGTACTGGAATTCCCACCAGTTGTGGTCACGGTCTTCCAGGTAAAAGGAGTACACGCCATGCTGCTTGACCAGGTCACGCACCTCGCGAATGCCGTACTTGTCTTTCAGGTCGTTCGCCGCCTGCCAGATGCGGTCCACTTCCTCAGCGCTGCCGACGTCAATGCCCCAATGGTTGTCGACGTTGCAGGGATGCACCAGGTCACCCACCTCCAGGCAGACGATGTGAAAGCGCATGCCGCAGCGGATCGCCATTGCGGGCCTGGCGTGCCGCACGCATTGAAAGCCGAGGAACTCCTCGTAAAACTTTCGTGACTCCTTCAGGCTGTAAACCTCAAGTGTTCCGTGCGACAGGTACTCGGATCTGACGACCGAGCTGCTGTTGTCGTACGGGGCAAGTGCGTCCTGGATTCTCATGGTGGTCTTTCCTGTTCAGTGGTTGACGGGGATCAAGGGTGCCGTTCAGGCATAACTGGGATAACAGGCATGTCAGGCTTCGGTCGCTGCCATGTCGGCAGCGCTCAGGAAGGCATCCCCGAAAAACTCTTCTTCCGGCAGACCGGCGCCCGACACAAAAGCATCGGCTGCCGCCTCGACCATGGCGGGCGAGCCACAGGCGTACACCTGATAACCGGACAGATCCGGCACATCCTTCATGACCGCGTGTTGCACGTAGCCAGTCAAGCCCGTCCAGCCGTCCCCGGCCTGCGGTTGGGACAACACCGGTACATAGCTCGCGTCAAGCTGTGAGGCCAGGCTTCTGATGTCCTCATCCAGATAAAGGTCTGACGGGCGTCGACCCCCCCAATAAAGGCGCATGGGTCGGCTGATCTTCTTGCGCACGGCATATCTCAACATGGACAGGATGGGTGCGATGCCGGTTCCTGTGGCGATCAGTACAAGCGGTTTGACACTCTCCTCGCGCAGGTAAAAAGTGCCCAGCGGCGCATTCAGCCGCAGCAACTCACCCTCCTTGAGGCTTGAGAACACCTTGTCCGTGAACAGGCCACCGGGCATGTGGCGGATGTGAAGTTCGATGTCGATCACGCCCTCGGCGGATGGGGCGCTGGCGATCGAATAGCTGCGGGTGATGCCGCCCGGCAGCTGAACATCAACGAACTGGCCCGGCGCGAACATGAGGTTTTCATTCATGGGCAGGCGCAAATCGAGAATGGCCACATCGGGCGCCGGTTTGCGTATGCGCTTGACGCGTGCGGGCATCAGCCTGGGCCTGACCTGGGCAAGCACCAGCTCCTCCACCTCGACTTCCAGGTCGCTCAGCGGCTTGGCCTTGCAAAGAAGTGCGAAACCGTTCTGCTTCTGCTCTTGCGTGAGGTAGGACGCATGGGCGTTGCCATAGTCCACGGTGCCTCTCACGATCTTCCCGCGGCAGGTCTTGCAGTTACCGGCACGGCAGCTATAGGGCATGTTGAGGCCGTTAGCCAGACCGGCATCAAGTACCGAGGCGCCGGCAGGCACGTCAAAGGCATGGCCGCTCGGGCGCAGCACTACTTTAAAAACCATGCCCGCCTACTCCGCCTGCATACCCAGCTGCGGCAGCAGCGTGGCATTGGTTTTAAGGTCTGCGCGGATCATCTGCGTCATGGCGGCGGGTGTCATGGCCGTGGCAGCAACACCGTCCGATGCATAGTGGCTGATGAGGTCCTGCTCTGCCAGCGCGCGGGTGATTTCATCACTGAGCTTTTTGATGACCTCAGGCGGTGTGCCGCGCAAGGCCACGAGGCCGACCCAGGACTCCACCGTGACACCTTTGGGGCCGCCAGCCTCCTCCACGGTCGGCACGTTCGGCGCCACGACAGAACGCGACGGTGCAGCCACCGCCACCACCTTCAGCTTGCCAGCCTTGACCAGCGGATTGAGCGACCCCATGGACAGCACGGTGAAATCCACCTCCCCCGTGGACGCAGAGATGCCGAGTTGCGCGCCGTCCTTGTAGGGAATGGCCATCATCTTCGTGTCGCTCAGATGCGCCAGTACAGCCCCGCCAAAGTGCGGTGGGCTACCGACGTAGGGAATACTGTAGGTCACACGCCCAGGTGCGCCCCTGGCCTTGCCGACCAGTTGGCCCATGTCCTGGTACGGGCCAGCCGCAGATGTGGCAATAAAAAACGGCGCACGGTAAATGGTGGAGACCGCCTCGAAATCCTTCTCCGTGTCATAGGGGAGCTTTTTGAACAGGTAGGGATTCATGGTCAGGTGCGCATTGCTCACCAACAGCAGCGTGTGGCCATCGGCCTGCGCCTGCTTGAAAGCATTGACGGCGATGAAGCCGTTACCGCCCGGACGCGCGTCGATGAAAACCTGCTGGCCAAAACGCCTCGAAAGTTTTTCCGCCAGCACACGCATGGCGAGGTCGGGGCTCAGACCCGCCGGATAGGGCGAAATCACGCGTATGGGCCGGGTGGGATATGCCTGCACAGCGGACTGCGCAACAGCCTGCGTCGTTGCGGCAACCATCAGGCCGCCCAGGCTGCAAGCCATCCATCGAGCCAGCATGGAACGCCTGCCTGTGGCGTTGCCAGGCGCGGATGTTCTATTTGTATGCATCGTGTTGTCTCCTGCTTGTAACAGGCCGCCAGAAGCAGCGCCCCTTGTTCTGCAGGCAGTTTGCTTTATTTCACAGGATGTACAAATAGCTGTTTTTGGAATACCTTTTTGCACTGGTGCAATAACCAGCCTTTTTCCCGCGTCGCACGGCCACGCTTGCGACCGGCAGGAAGCCCTGCGCTAAAGCTGTGACTTGAGGAAGTCGATGAACGCCCGAGTACGGGCCGGCATCATCCGCGTGGCAGTCAGGGCGTAGATCGGAAGCGGTGCTGCCGTCCACGGCCGGAGCACGCGCATCAGCGTGCCCGCATCCAGCTCTTCGCCGCACAGGCTGGCCGGCAGCAAGGCGATGCCAGCGCCGCCGACCGCCAGCCTGCGGATCAGGCCTATGCTGTTGAGGACAAGGGGACCGCTGACCCGCACCTGCGCACGCTCACTGCCCTTGTAAAGCGTCCACAGGGAGCGGGCCTCGTTGCCATTGAGGCGCTCCAGCAGGCAGGCGTGACCGACCAGATCGGCGAGTTTTTTGGGCGAACCACGTTCCTGCAGGTAGGCGGGAGACGCGTACAGATGCATCTGCATTTCGGCCAGTTTCACTGCGGCCAGGTCGGAGTCGGGGGGCGCGCCAATGTAGATCGCGACATCGCAGTTCTCGGTTGCCGGGTCAACGACACGCGTCGTGAGTTCAAACTCAACCACAAGGTCGGGGAAGCGCCTGCAGAAATCCGGTAAACCACCCACAAGGCGCAAGCCGAAATCCGCCGTCATCGCAACACGTACATGGCCGCGTGGTTTCAGGCGGGTGCCCAGCAGTTCCTCATGCGCACTCTCGGCTTCTTCGATGATGCGCTGGCAGCGCAGGAAGTACGCCTCCCCCTCTTCCGTCAGTTCGACCTTTTTGGTAGAGCGTTTCAACAACCGCAAGCCAATCTCGCGCTCCAGTGCTGCAACACGCCGCGATACCGTCGACACCGGCATGTCCATGGCAGCCGCGGCGCGCGAAAACCCCTTCAGCCTCGCGACCTCCACAAACACCACCATGCCCCGCAGTGTTTCCGGATTCATGCTGCCTTTTGCCTGACTGACGAAGCCCGGCTAGACCGGCCAGACCACGCCGTTGTCATTAAGCAAGGCATCCAGCGGCACGTCATGCGCCTCAGGCTCCATATCCGGCAACCAGCCATTCGTAAAACCCAGCCCAACAGTAAAGGGCTTGGGTTGCAAAGTCGCCAGCGTGCGGTCATAGAACCCGCCGCCGTAGCCCAGCCGGTAACCACCATGGCCATACCCCACACAAGGCACAAACAGCAGGGTCGGCACGATCACCTCGGTGTCCTTGGGTTTGGGAATGCCGTAGGCGTCTTCTTCCATGGGGCAGCCCGGATACCAGGCATGAAAAGTCAATGTTTTGTGAACCTTGTCGACGACAGGCAGTCCAATCCTGCGGGGCTGGGGTGAATCCAGCAGTTCGCCGTCTTCCTTCCATCGGTGCAGGGCCGGTAGCGGGTCGAACTCACCCTTGATGGGCCAGTAGGCGCCAATCACCTCGTCGGGCCGCCCCACCAGCCAGATGCGCATTACACGCTGTAACAGGTCCGCGCGTGCCAGGCGATCTGGCATGTTCAACCGTTCTTCCACGAGTGCTTTGCGTGTGCTTAATTTGTCCATAATGTCCTGATGCTATCCAAAAAAATTTACGTCACCTTTCTGACCGGGCTGCTGACGGCCACCGCCTGCATACCGGCCAGCGCACAAACCAGTGCTGCCAGCGCTGGCGACAGCGTGCTGATCGACATGAACCAGGCCTTCAAACGTGGTGACCGCAGGAAGCTGGCGCAGTTGCTGCCCCAGGCGCGCGGCCATGCGCTGGAAGCCTGGGCCGCTTACTGGGAACTGAAGTCCCGGCTGGGCGAGGCCAGCGCGCAGGAGGTGCAGGCCTTCATCGCGCGTTACCCCGGCACCTACCAGGAAGACCGCATGCGCAACGACTGGCTGCTGCTGCTGGGCCAGCGCCGTGACTGGGAAGCGTTTGCCGCCGAACACCCCCAATACCGCATGGGTGACGACCGTGAAGTGCGCTGTTATGCCCTGCTGATCGACAACCTCAAGACCGGCCCATCCTCAGGCCCCCGTATTGCAGAAGAGGTCAAAAAGAACTGGTTCGCGCAACGCGATGCAGACGACGGCTGTACGCAAGCCGCCACGCGGCTGGTAGGCACGCAACATCTGAGCGCTGCCGACGTCTGGCTGAAAGCCCGTATGGCGACGGAAGCCAACCGACCACGCGCCGCACGCGACGCCGTAAATATCGTGTCGCCCGAGTCGGTGGACCTGGTGACCGAACTCAATGCCAGCCCGGTGCGTTTCCTGGCCACCAAACAAATTGCCATCTCGCGCGTGCGCAAGGAAATCATCCTGCTGGCACTGGTCAAGCTGGCCACCACAGATGCAGATGGTGCGGCCGGCATGATGGACAAATGGGGCCCGCAACTCAACAGCGAAGAACGCAACTGGGCCTGGGGTGCCATCGGCAAACAGGCATCGACCAAAATGGGCACGGTGCCGGCCACCCAGGCACTGGCCTATTACGCCAAAGTCACCAAAGACAGCGACCTGAGCGACGACATGCTGGGCTGGAAGGCGCGCGCTGCCCTGCGCGCCAGCAGCCAGCCGCGCTGGCCGCTGGTGCTGCAGGCGGTGAACGCCATGAGCGAAGAAGGCCGCCGCGACCCGACCTGGGCCTACTGGAAAGCGCGCGCGCTGCTGGCCACCATGCCGGCATCGGCCAGCCTGCCCGCAGTCGTCGCTGTCACACCCGGCGTGACCAGCACCATCAGCATCGCACCGCAACGCGCAGAGGCCCTGGCACTGCTGCAGTCGATGGCATCGGTGCGGGGGTTTTACGAACAGCTGGCCCTTGAAGAGCTCGGCCAGAAGATCACCGTGCCGGCCAAACCGGCGCCCATCACGGCCGATGAAAAAGAAGCCGCACGCCTGAATGCCGGCCTGAACCGTGCGGCCTACGCGATTGCGATCGGGCTGCGGCCTGAAGGCAACCGCGAGTGGAACTACAGCACCAACCTGGCCAAACAGGGCGGCATGACCGACCGCGAATTGCTGGCCGCCGCGCAGTTTGCGTGTGACCGCCAGATCTGGGACCGCTGCATCAACACCAGCGACCGCACCAAGTCAGACATCGACTTCGACACGCGCTTTCCCATGCCTTTTCGCGAGGCTGTGGTCAAACGCGCACAAAGCATCAACCTCGACCCGGCCTACGTCTACGGCCTGATCCGCCAGGAAAGTCGTTTTGTGATGGATGCACGCTCTGGCGTGGGTGCGTCGGGCCTGATGCAGGTGATGCCGGCGACCGCACGCGAAACCGCGCGCCGCATCGGCATGACGGGGTTCACGGCGGACCAGATCACCGACCGGGACACCAACATTGCCATCGGCACGGGCTATCTCAAGCTGGTGCTCGACGACCTGTCCGGTTCCATGCCGCTCGCAGCCGCAGCGTACAACGCCGGGCCCGGCCGTCCACGCACCTGGCGCGGCCAGAGCGGCAGCCCGACTGTGGAGGCCGCCATCTGGGCCGAGAGCGTGCCTTTCAGCGAGACACGCGACTACGTGAAGAAGGTGCTGTCCAACACCACCAATTACGCTGCCATCCTGACGGGGCAGCCGCAGTCCCTGAAGGCACGGCTGGGCACCGTCGGGCCACGCGACGCAGGCCAGCCTGAACCCGACAAGACCCTGCCCTGAGCATCGGACGCACAAGCATGCAGTGGTGGCAGGAAGTCATGGACACGGTCGTCGATGAGTTCTCCGACCTGACGGACGCTGCGCAGGCCACGCGCATCGTGCTGCGGCTGATGGTGGCGGCAGTGCTCGGCGGGCTGTTGGGCATTGAACGCGAACACAAGGGCAAGGCTGCGGGCATACGCACCCACATGCTGGTGGCCATGGGATCGGCCTTGTTCGTACTGGTGTCGCAGCAGGCCGGCATCATCGCCACCGACATGAGCCGGGTTATTCAGGGCCTGATTGCGGGCGTCGGCTTTCTTGGCGCCGGCACCATCCTCAAGGGCCATGCCGCAGAAAAAGTGCAGGGCCTGACGACCGCCGCCGGCATCTGGATGACGGCCGCCATCGGCATGGCCGCAGGACTCGGGCTGGAAGTCACCGCGGTGCTCAGCACACTGCTGGCGCTGGCCATCTTCTCGGCCATGCCCTGGCTGATCCGGCGCATCGACACGTCCGCGCCTGAAACAGAGCCCGTCGTGATAACGCGCCCCGACACCAAACCATGACCGTTGCAGCGGCTGAGCCGGAGCTATTCCCCACCGCGGCGAAGTGGACGGCGTGGCTGAAGAAACATCATGCGTCCAGCACAGGCATCTGGCTGCGCATTGCCAAAAAGGATGGCGGGCTGAAGTCCCTCGGCATCACCGAAGCGCTGGATGGGGCGCTGTGCTTCGGCTGGATAGACGGACAGCGCAAAAGCCTGGACGCTGAAAGCTACCTGCAGCGCTACACGCCGCGCGCCAAACGCAGCCCGTGGTCGAAGATCAACCGCGACAAGGTGATGGCCCTGATTGCCGCCGGGAAAATGCAGGCTGCGGGTTTGCGTGAAATCGAGCGTGCAAAGGAAGACGGCCGCTGGGATGCCGCCTATGCCTCGCAGAAGAACATGGAAGTGCCTGCCGACCTGCTCGCCGCACTGGCCAAAAAACCAAAGGCCGGCAAGTTTTTCGAACAGTTGGACTCAAGAAACCGCTATGCCGTTCTGTTGCGGTTGCATTCGGCCAAAAAGGCAGAAACCCGCGAACGCCGTCTTCAGACTTTTGTAGACATGCTCAACAGGCACGAGACCCTGCACCCACCGGCAAAGAAAAAGGCGGCCAAACCGGCCGCCTGATGAGCGCTGATGAGCGCCGGGTGTGGACGCCCGTTACTCCTTGGTGCGCTGCGATACAAACTCGCCTTCATAACCCTTGGCCAGGGAGATCTTTTCCGCCTCTGTCAGCACCTTGCCTGCCAGCTGGAACACGCCCTGCTCCTCATCTTTCAGATGGTGGTAAACCTTGTGGTGCAGCTCTTTGGCCGTTGCCAGCCAGGAGGGCGAGCTCACGTCGGTGTTTTCAAGCGTCTCTACCAGCTTGTCCATCTGGTGATGCTCAGCAATGCCATGGCGTGACGGCTCCTGCGTCATGTCGTGCGCGATCAGCGGCACATAAAAAAACCGTTCCTCTGCAGCAGCATGGGCCGCGAGCTCACGCTTCAGTTCCTTGAACAGCAGGTCGCGTTCCTTGCTGTCACCGGAGGTACGTATGAGTTGGTCGGCCAGCGTGCGCTGGGTATCGTGGCTGGTGCGCAAGGCTTCAAAAATATTCATACCCTATTCTTCGCCTATAGCCGCACCAGCCGTGTAGGAGACGGCATATTCAAACCGACAGCGGCCACCGAATAAGTAACATGCAACTCAAACAGTCAGCACTCACCAACCAATAACCTCAGGATAAGCAAGCATGAAACTGGACCAAGCCGTGAAAGGCCTGCGCGACATCTACGGCGATGCAACCTGGGTACAAACCATGGGCGCCTTTGGCCCTGAAGCCACCAAAGGATTTGCCCGGCTCGCAGACGGGGCGCTCTCACAAGGTCCCTTGCCAGCAAAGATCAAGCACTGCATGCTGTTCCTGATCTACCTTTCGAAGGGGCACGAAGACCTTGCACGCCTGCACGCCGAAACGGCGGTAAAACTGGGCGCTACACCGCAGGAGTGGCATGAGATCCTGATGCTCTTCGCCGGCTCACGTGGCACCGCCATGTACATCGACGGTGCCCGCATCACTGGTTTGTCCGCCAATCCTGCCGAAAGGACTGGCGACACAGACACCGTGTTTGAAAGCCGCGAGCAAATCCTGGCCTACTTCGACAAGGCCATGGGTCAGGTGCCCGCCTTTGTCAGGCTGCTCGCGGACCACAACCCGGTGTTGTTTGAGGGCTACTTCAAATTGCGCAGTGAAAACCTCAAGGATGGCAGCCTGCTCCAGAAACACAAGGAACTGATGCTGGTGGCACTGAATGCCGCAGAGCGCTACCAGACCGGCATCGAGATTCACGGCAGGGCGGCTTTAGGCTGCGGGGCCACGCATGCCGAATTGCTGGACGCGATGACGGTCGCCATCCTGGGCGGCGGCATACCCGCATGGATTGAGGCCTCGCAGGTGTATGAGAGGCTGACCGCCTGAAGAATAGCCCCGCAAGGTGTTAAATACAGGTCTATGAAAAAAATCCTCATCCTCGGCGGTACCGGCTTCATCGGCAGCCACCTCTGCGAAAAGCTTGCTCAAATCCCCGTGCGCGCCACAGTGGTGACCCGCAGGCGTGACAAGGCCAGGCATTTGCAGATGCTGCCCATGGTCGACATCGCCGAAGCAGGCGGCTACGACAGCGCCTCCCTGATGCCCCTGCTGCAGGAGCATGACGCAGTGGTCAACCTCACCGGCATCCTGCATGGCAATGAAGCGGCCTTCGACAGGGTCCATGTGCAGTTGCCGCTGGAACTGGCCCGGGCCTGTGAAGCCGTTGGCCGGCGCCGGATTGTTCACGTCAGCGCTTTGGGTGCCGGCATCAATGCCCCTTCGATGTACCAGCGCAGCAAGGCACGCGGTGAAGCCGTATTGCTGGGTTCCGGCCTGGATGTGACAGTGCTGCGTCCCAGCGTGCTGTTCGGCGAAGGCGACAAGTTCATGAACACCTTCGCCGGTCTCCAGCAGGTTTTCCCGGTCATTCCGCTGGCCGCAAGCCAGGCGAAATTCCAGCCGGTGTGGGCAGAAGACGTCGCCTCCGCCATCGCCACCTGCCTGGAAGACAAAAGCACCATCGGGCAAACCTATGAAGCCTGCGGCCCCGAAGTGCTGACGCTCAAACAGCTGATGCAACTGGCCGGCCGCTACAGCGGCATCAACGATGGCGAGGGTCGACCTGTCGTTGGCCTGCCGGACGCGCTGGCCCGCCTGCAGGCATGGTTCATGGAACTCGCGCCTGGCGAGCCCATGATGAGCCGCGACAACCTGGACACCATGAAGGAAGACAACGTCGCCAGCGGCAAACTGCCCGGACTAAAGGCCCTGGGCATCAAACCGACAGCACTGGGCGCAGTGGCACCGTTTTATCTGGGCGCGCAGGGCCTTCGCAGCGGTCTGATGGCCAAGCGCAAGACGGCGGGACGGTTCTGACCGCATCGAATATGCGCGCGACGACCAACAATCTAGCGACCCAACCCGGTCTGGGCAACGAAGCGTCCGATATTGACGTATATAAAGTCTGGGAGTTCTTTTCATATGCTTGGACAGAGATCGGCATTGAAGGCTCCGAGTGCGACTCGCTGGCGCGCGAAGCACGGGTCACAGCGAACAACCTGAACCAAGTCGATCGCATCTTCTTTCGCGATGTTTGCGCATCGTTTGCCGTAGATTCCTTTTTAATCTTCCCGCTCATGCTCTGGGTAATCATGCCGGAATGGGGATACGCCGAAAACTATCTGCGAAACAGGGTACGGCGCTGGTACGAAAAACCGTACTGGATGCACTTCGTCAACCCTTTCCGGATACTCGGGTATCCCATAGCCGTTTTGTTTGCTTTTAGCTATCGCTCAAAAATCAGGAGATCGGCAGTCGCCAATGCGGATCGCCCTGCGCCTTAAGGCTGGTAAGACGCAACACCTCGCATCAATCCGCCGGATTTTTTGCATCAATCGACGGGCATCCGGGGCTTAGCATCCGGAATCTGTTTTCAGGGAACCACTGTGCTCAAGCTCTACATCGCCAATAAAAACTATTCTTCCTGGTCCATGCGCCCCTGGGTGCTGCTGACACAGGCGGGCATCCCCTTCGAAGAAATCATGGTGCGCTTTGGCGCCAACACCTTCGATGCGGACTCCGCCTTCAAGCAGGCCGTGCTGGCCATCAACCCTGCGGGGCTGGTGCCAATACTCGAAGACGATGGGCTGGTCATCTGGGATACCCTGGCGATTTCTGAATATCTCGCAGAAAAATATCCCGAAAAACATCTCTGGCCGAAGGAGGTCAAGGCGCGCGCCCATGCGCGCAGCATCTGCGCCGAGATGCATGCCGGCTTTGGCGCCCTTCGCAGCAACTGTCCGATGAACATCGAGGCCTCCCTGCCGCAGATAGGCGCACTGGCGTGGCGCGACAAGCCCGCCGTGCGCAACGATGTGCAGCGTCTTGTGGACATGTGGACGCCGCTGCTGGCGCAATCGACAGGCGATCAAATGCTTTTCAGCGCCTTCTCGATTGCAGACGCCTATTTCGCCCCCGTCTGCATGCGCCTGAAGACCTACCAGTTGCCCGTGCCGGCGCACATCACGGCCTACGTCGAGCGCGTGTGCGCGCTTCCGGGGGTGAAGTCATGGATTGACCAGGCACTGGCCGAACACGACTTTGTCGACGCCGACGAACCCTATCGGGTTTCCGGCCCACTGTCCGCCGCCTAGCCCTCCCGCTAAACTGCGGCCATGGATGTTTACATGGTCGGTGGTGCGGTGCGCGATGCCTTGCTGGGCTTGCCCGTGCAGGACCACGACTGGGTGGTGGTGGGCAGCACCCCGGAAGAACTCGCAGCCTTGGGCTATTTGCCGGTAGGCAAGGATTTCCCTGTCTTCCTGCACCCGCACACACGTGAGGAATACGCGCTGGCGCGCACCGAGCGCAAGACGGCACGTGGTTACCGGGGTTTTGAGGTGCAGGCGTCTCCGGAGGTCACACTTGAAGAAGATCTGGCACGCCGCGACCTCACCATCAATGCCATTGCAGCACCGACAAAACCCTCGGCTGCTGCACATACATTCGACGCTGATTTCGACAATCTGCAAGACCCCTTCGGCGGTCAGCGCGACCTGAAAGCAGGCATCCTGCGCCATGTGACAGACGCTTTCCGCGAAGACCCCGTGCGCATCCTCCGCGTGGCGCGTTTCGCGGCGCGCTTCGCAAATTTCAGCGTTGCGACTGAAACCCTGCAGATGATGAAAGACATGGTCGCCGACGGCGAGGTGGATGCGCTGGTGGCCGAACGCGTCTGGCAGGAACTCTCGCGCGGCCTGATGGAAGAGAAGCCTTCGCGCATGTTTGAGGTGTTGCGCGACTGCGGCGCACTCGAAAAACTGCTCCCGGAGGTAGACAAACTCTGGGGCGTGCCCCAGCGGGCCGAATACCACCCGGAGGTCGATACCGGCATTCACCTGATGATGGTGCTGGACATGGCCGCCACGCTCAAGGCCCCGCTACCGGTGCGCTTTGCCTGCCTGATGCACGATCTTGGCAAGGGCACAACGCCAGCGGATGTGTTGCCGCGCCATATTGGGCATGAAGAGCGAAGCGCCCGGCTGCTCAAGGGCGTGTGCGAGCGGCTGCGCGTGCCGGTGGAGTGCCGCGAAATCGCCGACGTGGTGGCGCGCGAGCACGGCAACATCCACCGCAGCGCCGAGTTCGGCCCCGCCGCGCTGGTGCGCCTGCTGGAGCGTTGTGATGCGTTTCGAAAACCACAGAGGTTTGCCGATGTGCTGCTGGCCTGCGAGTGCGATGCGCGCGGCCGCCTGGGACTGGAAGATTCCGCCTACCCGCAGCGCGAACGCCTGCTGGCCACGCTGTTGGCAGCGCAGTCAGTCCCCACTCAGGAAATCGCCGGCAAGGCCCAAGCCGCAGGCGAAGACGGCAAAAAAATCGGTGAACGCATCCATGCCGCCCGCGTGGACGCCGTGTCAACGCAGCCCTCCTTGCCTCAAAACCCGTAAGCAGTCGCGCACAGGCGAAACGCGCCTACACCCGTCCGGCGCGGCTTTTGCTAAGCTGGTCAGCCATGTCAACGACTGCCCTTCCCCAGCAACGTCCGCCCGCAGATATGCCGCAGGCGCTGCCGCGTCTTACAGCCCAAAGCGCACTCTTTCTTGATTTCGACGGCACCCTGGTCGATATCGCCGCACAGCCAGACCTCGTGCAGGTGCCGCCCGAGCTGCCCGGGCTTCTGGCCGCACTGCACACCGCTCTTGGGGGTGCGCTGGCCATCGTGTCAGGGCGCAAGCTGTCGGACATCGACCGTTTCCTTGCGCCACAGATTCTTCCGGTGTCGGCCGAACATGGCGCACTTTTCCGGCTGGCTGGCGGCGTGCTCACGCGTGTGGCCTCGCCCGACCTGCACGAAGTCTCGCGTGTCGCACTGGCGCTGGCAGCGCAACACCCCGCGTTGACGGTCGAGATCAAAACCACCGCAGTGTCATTGCACTACCGGCAGGCACCCGAACTTGAAGCATCCTGTCTGGAAGCCATGGCGGAGGCGGTGAAACGCTCGCCCGGGCTGGAATTGCTGCGCGGCAAGTTTGTGTTCGACATCAATGCCGCGGGCGTCAGCAAGGGGTCCGCCATCATGGCGCTCATGGGTCAGCCGCCATTCGCGCAGCGCCTGCCGCTGTTTGCAGGCGACGACACCACGGATGAAGCCGGTTTTGCAGCTGTGCAGACCATGGGTGGCGACACCATCAAGGTCGGCGAGGGCCACAGCCTGGCCACACACCGCTGCGCCAGCCCCTCAGTCCTGCTGCAGTGGCTGCACACCTCATTGCAAGGATTTCGCGCATGACCAACGCCTCCCCGCTGGACAACTTCGGGCCCCCGGCCAACCCCTCTCTCGCCCTGGGCGTCATCGGCAACTGCGCCTTCAGCGCGCTGGTCGACAAGCGCGGGCGCATCGTCTGGTGTTGCCTGCCGCGTTTTGACGGTGACCCGGTCTTCAACGCCCTGCTTGAACCCGGCACCACAGACAAGGCACAGCCAGGTGCATTCGGGATCGAGATTGAAGACTTTCACGAGGCGAAGCAGTGGTACGAGCCCAACACTGCCGTACTGCGTACCCAGCTGTTCGACAAGTCCGGCCAGTGCCTTGAGATCACCGACTTCGCACCGCGCTTTTACAGCCGCTCTCGTTATTTCAGGCCCATGACGCTGGTCCGGCGCATACGCCCCATTCACGGCGCACCGCGCATCCGGGTGGTGCTGGACGTGCGTTACGACTGGGGCCGCGAGACACCCAAGATCACGCGCGGCAGCAATCATGTGCGCTACGTCGGCGAAGACATGACCTTGCGGCTCAACACCGACATGTCCATCTCCTACCTGCTGGAGAACGAGCCTTACGTGCTGACGCGTGAGCACAATTTTTTGCTCGGAGCAGATGAATCCCTTGCGGGCGGCATTGCCGACACGGCCCGCCTGTTCGAGCAGGAAACCATTGCCTACTGGCGCAGGTGGAGTCAGCGCCTGCACCTGCCGCTGGAGTGGCAGGAGGCGGTGATACGCGCAGCCATCACGCTCAAGCTTTCGTTGTTTGAAGACACCGGCGCCATCGTTGCGGCGATGACCACCAGCATCCCAGAAGCACCGGGCAGCCAGCGCAACTGGGACTACCGCTATTGCTGGCTGCGCGACGCGTTTTTTGTGATTCGTGCGCTCAACAGCCTCTCCGAAGTCGGCACCATGGAAGACTACCTGCGGTGGCTGGCCAACGTGGTGGTGCAGGCCAAGGGCGGCCACATCCAGCCCCTGTTCGGCATCGGCCTCGAGCGCGAGCTGCCCGAATCCATGATGGATCACCTGGGTGGGTACCGCGGCATGGGCCCGGTGCGTGTCGGCAATCAGGCGCAGGAGCACTTCCAGCACGACGTATATGGCAACGTGGTGCTGGGTGCCGCGCAAGCCTTTCACGACCACCGCCTGCTGCACCGCGCCGGGCTGGCGGAATTCACCAAACTCGAAGAAGTCGGCGAGCAGGCGGTGCTGACCTATGACAAGCCCGATGCAGGCATGTGGGAGCTGCGCACCCGTGCGCGCATACACACCTCGTCAGCGCTCATGTGCTGGGCCGCCTGCGACCGCCTTGCCAAGATTGCCGTGGTCCTCAAGCAAACAGACCGCGCCACGTACTGGCGCAAACACGCCGACGTGATGCAGGAACGCATATTGCGGGAATCCTGGAGCGAAGAACGCCAGGCCTTTGCAGAAAGCTTTGGCGGCCGCGACCTCGACGCCAGCGTGTTGCTGATGATAGAGGTGGGGTTTATAGACCCGAAAGATCCGCGTTTTATTGCCACGGTCGATGCGCTGGAAAAATACCTGTGCGATGGCCCCTACATGCGGCGCTATGAAGCCCCCGACGATTTCGGCAAACCCGAAACCGCGTTCAACATCTGCACCTTCTGGCGCATTGATGCCCTGGCCCGCATAGGCCGCAAACAACAGGCACGCGAGATTTTCGAGACCATGCTGGCCGCCCGCAACCACGTCGGCCTGCTGTCTGAAGACACGCACCCCGTCACGGGTGAAATGTGGGGCAATTTCCCGCAGACCTATTCAATGGTCGGCATCATCAACGCCGCCGTGCGTTTGTCAGCACCCTGGGACAGCCAGATATGAGCCGCCTGGTTGTTGTTTCGAATCGCGTCGCCGATCCGCGCAAGACCGCAGCAGGTGGTCTTGCCGTTGCATTGGCCGATGCACTCAACACCACGGGCGGCATGTGGTTTGGCTGGAGCGGCACCATCGTCAAGGATGGCGCCAGCGGCGAAGGCGAGCTGCACACCCAGCAGGCCGGCAATGTCACGCTGGCCACGGTCGACCTTTCGCAGGAAGACCATGACGGGTACTACCTCGGCTACAGCAACGACGTGCTCTGGCCGGTGTTTCACTACCGGCTTGATCTGGCGCGTTTTGATGCCGGCCACATTGACGCTTACCGCCGCGTCAACCGCCTGTTTGCACGCAAGCTCATGGGCCTCTTGCAGCCGGACGACATCATCTGGGTGCATGACTACCACCTGATTCCCCTGGCGGCCGAGTTGCGCGCGATGGGCTGCAACAACCGTATCGGCTTCTTCCTGCACATTCCGTTGCCACCGCAGCTGGTGCTGGCAGCCATCCCGCAACACGAATGGCTGGTGCGCGCGCTGTTCGCCTATGACCTCGTGGGCTTCCAGAGCGAGGCCGACCTGCTGCATTTCTCGCGTTACGTGCAGGCCGAAGCCAATGCGACCGCCCTGGGCAATGACCGCTTCCGCGCACACAACCGCACGGTGCGGGCGGGCGCCTTCCCCATCGGCATCGATGTCGACGAGTTCCAGGCATTGACCCAGGCCAAAGACGGCATGGACATGTACCACCGCATGAAGGAAGAGTATTCACGCCGCAAACTGCTGTTGGGTGTGGAGCGACTGGACTACTCCAAGGGCCTGCCGCAGCGCATGCGTTCTTTCCGGACGCTGCTGAAAAAGTATCCTGAGAACCTCAACAGCGCCACGCTGATCCAGATTGCCTCACCCAGCCGCGAGGACATGGGTGCATATGCCGACCTGCTGCGCGAAATGGAAAGCCTGTGTGGCTCCATCAACGGTGACTATGGCGAGCTGGACTGGATGCCCATACGCTACATGCACCGCAACGTCGCGCGCAAGCGCCTGCCCGGCCTTTACAGGGCTGCGCGTGTGGCACTCGTCACCCCACTACGTGACGGCATGAACCTGGTGGCCAAGGAATTCATTGCGGCGCAGGATGAGAACGATCCCGGGGTGCTGGTGCTGTCTCGGTTTGCCGGTGCAGCGGAGCAACTCGACCACGCCCTGATGGTCAACCCCTATGACATTGACGGCACGGCTGAAGTCATTCAACAGGCACTGCAGATGCCGCTGGAAGAGCGCCAGGCCCGGCATGAAAAGCTTCTGTACCGGATTCGCCGCCATGACGTGCACTGGTGGCGCCAGTCATTTCTCGATGCGCTTGCAGGCACAGACTCGACAGACCAGCGCAACCAGGTCAGCATGCGCAAACCGTCGCGCAACGAAGATGTCTCGCCCACCAATCAGGGCTGATTATTGGATTTGAGGGTTTTGCCCTTCATTGCCAAGCCGGGTCTCGCCCCGGCGGGCGACTCACTTTCTCTTGCTTCGCCAAGAGAAAGTAAGCAAAGAGAAGGCGACCCTGTTCGTCGTCCCCTCCGCTTCGCTGCGGGGCACCCTGCGATGCTCGACTACGGCGGCAGTCCAAACAACTCGCCTGCGGCTCAAACAAGTTTGGCCTGACCTTCCGCCTCCGTCTGCGCTTCTCGGCTCCTCTCCAAGGGGTTTGAAGAGGAAGCCGGGGACAAAGTCCGCCTTCAAGCGCTTCGCGCTTGAAGCCTCCCCGAACCCGAATTAACTCCCCAACCCCGTGGAGGCTGGGCCGAGGAGCGCAGATGGAGACGGCATAAAGGGGCC
>JAZKDR010000022.1:0-3842 GCA_040387435.1 Pseudomonadota bacterium | reverse complement strand
TGTGCTGCGTGATGCCGCCGGCTTCGCCCGACGCCACCTTGGCGCGGCGGATGTAATCGAGCAGCGAGGTTTTGCCGTGGTCAACGTGACCCATGACGGTGACCACCGGTGCGCGCGGCATGGCTTCGGCTTCCTGGCCCTGCACTTCGTCATCGGTGAACGCTTCCGGATCATCCAGCGCGGCCGTCACGGCCTTGTGGCCCATTTCTTCCACCACGATCATGGCGGTGTCCTGGTCCAGCGGCTGGTTGATGGTGACCATCTGGCCCAGCTTCATCAGGTGCTTGATGACCTCGTTCGACTTGACGCTCATCTTGTGGGCGAGTTCGCCCACGGTGATGGTTTCAGGAACGTGGACTTCAATGGCCTTGAATTCGGTCGGTGCCACAAAGGTGGATTCGGAACGCGAATCGCGGTCGTTGCCACGGCGACCACGTGGGCCGCTGCGGAAATTGCCACGGCCGGGAACGGGCGTGGCGCCACGACTTGGCAGGCCCTTCTTCTTGGCGGCGTCTTCTTTCCAGGTCGAAGAGAGGTTCTCTGACTTGATTTCTTTCTTGCCGGCAGCGCCGGGTGCGGCCGGCGCGCCTGGCGCGCCGGGTTTTGCACCAGGTGCGCCTGCAGGTTTGTGCAGCGTGCCCTTGATGGCGGCTTTCGGGTCCACATGCGGCACCAGCACGCGCTTCGGCGCGTTCATCATGGCGCGGATGCCTGCGGCTTCGGCTTCAGCCTTGCGGCGGCGATCCTGCAGTTCCTGCGCCTTGGCCGCATCTGCCTGGAATTCAGCCGTGGCCTTGGCCTTCGCAGCCGCTTGCGCGGTGACCTTGTCGGCCTGCACGGCAGCAGCGGTTTCAGCGGCCTTGCTGGCTTCGGCTTCGTCGACGGTTGCAGCCTCTTTGGCCTTTTTGCCGGCTGCAGGTTTGGCCTTTTCGGCGGCCTCGGCTACGGCCTTGGCGGATGCCGCAGCTGCAGCTTCTGCTTCACGGGCCTGTTCCTGGGCGGCGTCTTTGGCGTCCTGCTCTTCACGCAGGCGGCGTTTTTCCGTCAGTTCGGCCTCCTGACGACGCAGGAGTTCCGCATGGCGGTTGGCTTCTTCCTCGCGGCGAAGCAACTCTGTATTGTCGACAGCGGGCGCCTGCGGTGCAGCGGCGACTTCCACCGGGGTCTCTTCAGCCGGCGCATCGGTGCCGTCTTCGCGTTTGACGAAGGTGCGTTTTTTGCGCACTTCGACCTGGATGGTGCGCGCCTTGCCCGTGGCATCGGCCTGCTTGATTTCACTGGTCGACTTTTTGACCAGCGTGATTTTTTTGCGCTCAGCCGTGACGGTGCCATGGCTGGCCTGCAGGTAGCCCAGCAGTTTCTGCTTGTCGGCCTCGGACAGCGGATCGCTGGCCTGGGCCTTGGCTACACCTGCACTGGTCAATTGCTCGATCAGGGTTGCAGGGGATTTATTGAGTTCAGCTGCGAATTCAGCGACGGTAGTGGTACTGGACATATGTGGTTTTCCTGACTGGCCTCCATGATCATTGCTCTTCAGCCGCTGCTGTCGCAGGGCTGTCGGTGGCTGCGGGCTCATCGGTAAACCAATGCGCGCGGGCAGTCATGATCAGGGCCGTGGCGTCTTCTGCAGACTGGCCGGTGATATCGGTGAGTTCGTCCGTGGCCAGGTCGGCCAGGTCGTCGCGGGTGTTGATGCCCGCCTCTGTGAGTTTGGAAATCAGCTCAGGGGTGATGCCTTCGACATCACGCAGGTTCTGAGAAACGCCCTCGGCGCTTTCTTCCTTGGCGATTTCCATGGTCAGGAGCGCATCCTTTGCACGGGTGCGCAGCTCGTTGACGGTGTCTTCGTCGAAGGATTCGATCTCCAGCATTTCCTGCAGCGGCACATAGGCCACTTCTTCCAGGCTGGTGAAACCTTCGGAGATCAGGATGTCGGCGATTTCCTCGTCCACGTCCAGCTTTTCCATGAACAGCTTGCGGCTGGAATCGGTTTCCGTGGCCTGCTTCTGTGCAGACTCGTCGGCCGTCATGATGTTGATCTTCCAGCCGGTCAGCTCGGCAGCGAGCCGTACGTTCTGTCCGCCGCGGCCGATGGAGATGGCCAGGTTTTCTTCGTCGACGACGACATCCATCGCGTGGCGCTCTTCGTCAACAACGATGGATGAGACATTGGCCGGGGCCAAAGCACCGATGACGAACTGGGCCGGGTCTTCACTCCACAGCACGATGTCGACGCGCTCACCGGCGAGTTCGTTCGTCACGCCGTTGACGCGGGTGCCGCGCACACCGACGCAAGTACCGATGGGGTCAACGCGCTTGTCGTGCGAAAGCACGGCGATCTTGGCGCGCGAACCGGGGTCACGGGCGCAGGATTTGATCTCCAGCAGGCCCTGCTCGATCTCGGGCACTTCCTGGCGGAAGAGCTCGATCATGTATTCAGGCGCGGAACGCGAAAGGATGATGGGCGCGCCACGCAGTGTGGTGTCGACTTCCATGATCATGGCGCGGACGCGGTCGCCGGAACGCAGGTTTTCTTTCGGGATCATGTCGCTGCGGCGCAGGCGGCCTTCCACACGGCCGGACTCGACGATGATGTCGCCCTTGTCCATGCGCTTGACGGTGCCGACGAAGATCTTGTCGCCACGCGACATGAACTCGTTGAGCAGCATTTCGCGTTCAGCGTCGCGGATCTTCTGCAAGATGACCTGCTTGGCAGCCTGGGCGCCGATGCGGCCAATAGGCAGGCTTTCCACCGGTTTTTCGATGTAGTCGCCTTCTTCGATGTCGGCGATCTCGTCGCGGGCATCGGTGACCAGCTCTTCGGCTTCAGGGTTCTGCAGACCGGCTTCGTCGGGCACGACCAGCCAGCGGCGGAAAGTTTCGTAGTTGCCGCTGTCGCGATCAACCGCCACGCGGATGTCGACTTCGCCGGCATAGACTTTCTTGGTGGCTTGCGCAAGGGCGAGCTCGACGGCGCCGAAGACGACGTCACGCTCAACATTCTTCTCGCGCGAGATGGCATCAACCAACATCAACATTTCGCGGTTCATTTCACAAGCCTTTCACTCAAAATAATTCCAAAAATCAATCTTCTGCCTGCGTGTCTGCAGGTGGCGCGGCCTTCGCGTCCTTGTTCAAATCCTTGGGCTTGCGCCCCTTGAAGTCCACCACAGGCGCCAAACGCGCCTGCTGCAATTCGTCCAGCGTGAAACCCAGGGCCTGCAACGGCGCCGGCACACGGTTTTTGCTCACCCGCTGGCCAGGTTTCGGTGGCGGCTCATCGCTCCAGACGATTTGCCATGCCTCACCTGCACGCTCCAGCGTTCCACGAAACTTTTTCTGGTTGGCCGAGACGGTCGAACCGGCTGCGACCTTGACACCTATCGGTGCCTTGAGGGTGAGGTCTATCAGCTCACCGGCAAAACGCTCAAAATCCTTCTCGCCCTTCAGCGGCCTGTCGATTCCGGGCGAGCTGACCTCGAGCCGGGAATAGGCAGCGCCTTCGACTTCCAGCACAAACTGCAGCTGGCGCGTGACTTTTTCGCAATCTTCGGCATTGATGAACTGCTCGGCACCCGCGACATAAGGCATGTCTATCGTCACGCGCAACAAGCCACCCGCAGTGCGCTCGATGTCGACCAGGTCGTAACCGAGTCCCGTGACGGTCTGCTCAATCGTTTCGTTGGTGCTGGGTGAAGCCATTCAATATCTAAAAGCCAAGCCGTAAAAATCAAGTCCTGACCGCCCGTCAAAGCCTGTTTGGCCGCGTGACGATCAACACCTCAAAAACAAACGCCCAAAAAAAATGGGCGGTGTGAACCCGCCCATTTGGTCGTGAAGCT
>JAZKDR010000021.1:0-10692 GCA_040387435.1 Pseudomonadota bacterium | reverse complement strand
CGCGGTGTGACCGCCATTAATCTGGGCCGGGGGTCGCCCCCACGGCTCGGTGCTACCTACCCGCCAGCTCTGCGGAGCTACATCAACGCTGGCCTACTTGGTATTGCTGCGCGTAGAGATTGCCCGTTTCACCCGGCTTTTTGAGTTGCCCCAAAAAGCCGACTCGTCTCTGTTGCTCTGATCCTCACCTCACGGTGGAGAGGTGTTACCTCCTACGCTGTCCTGTGCAGTCCGGACGTTCCTCCAGTGCTTCCTTTCGGAAATTGCACCAGCGGCGGTCTGGCAGGCTTCACGGCCTGATTATCGGTGCAAGCCACGAACCGCCTCAAAACAGCTGTTATAGCTATAACAGCTGTTTTGAACCGGTTTTGGCACCGGTACTGTCGGTTTCCGAAGGTTTTTGAAGCCTGAAACAGCTCCTTTGAAGGCTCAAATATGCCTTTAAGCCAATAAATACGCACGTGAGCAGCTATCAAATTAATAGTAAATCAATCGTTATGCAGTGCCTGGCCTTGCGTCCCGGCCGGCCCCAGCCCCTAAAATGGCGGCAGATCCGGAAAACAGATCCCACGAAAGTCCCGCCATGATTCGCCTGACCGAACTCAAGCTGCCGCTTGACCACGCAGATGACGCCCTGCCTGCGCTGATCGCCAAAACCCTGGGCGTCCAGCCCGGCGACATCGCCAGCCACAGCATTTACAAACGCAGCTACGACGCCCGCAAGCAAAAGCTTCTGCTCGTCTACATCGCCGACGTGGCGTTGACCTCGGCAACGCTTGAAGCCCGCCTGCTCCAGCAGTTTGAAGGTAACCCCCACATACGCCTGGCGCCGGACCAAACCTATTACCCGGTCGCACACGTCGATGAAGCACCCGCCCTGAGGCCCGTGGTCGTGGGCTTTGGCCCCTGCGGCATTTTTGCGGCGCTGCTGCTGGCGCAGATGGGCTTCAAGCCCATCGTGCTGGAGCGCGGCAAAAAAGTACGCGAGCGTACCCAGGACACCTGGGGCCTGTGGCGCAAAAAAATCCTGAACCCCGAATCGAACGTGCAGTTTGGTGAAGGCGGCGCCGGGACCTTTTCAGACGGCAAGCTTTACAGCCAGATCAAGGACCCCCGCTTTCTGGGCCGCAAGGTCATGAGCGAGTTCGTCAAGGCCGGTGCGCCTGAAGAAATCCTGCTCGTGAGCAAGCCGCACATCGGCACCTTCAAGCTGGTGAAGGTGGTTGAAAACATGCGCGAGCAGATCATTGAGCTGGGTGGCGAGGTCCGCTTCCAGCAACGGGTCAGCGATGTGTTGATTGAAGACGGCGCGATGCGCGGGTTGACCGTACAGAACCTGGAAGACGGCAGCCACTACGAGCTGCGCGCTGACCATGTCGTGCTTGCGCTGGGCCACAGTTCGCGCGACACGGTGACCATGCTGCATGAACGCGGCGTGTACATGGAGGCCAAGCCGTTTTCCGTCGGATTTCGCATAGAGCATCCGCAGGGGTTGATAGACCGCGCGCGGCTGGGCCAGCATGCCGGTCACCCGCTGCTGGGTGCGGCCGACTACAAACTGGTGCACCACGCGGACAACGGTCGTTCGGTCTACAGCTTTTGCATGTGCCCGGGCGGCACCGTGGTGGCCGCCACGTCTGAAGAAAACCGCGTGGTCACCAACGGCATGAGCCAGTACTCACGCAATGAACGCAATGCCAATGCCGGCATCGTCGTCGGCATCACGCCGGCCGACTACCCCGGTGGCCCGTTGGCAGGCATTGCCTTCCAGCGCCAGCTGGAGTCGACCGCCTTCACACTGGGCGGCAGCAACTATGAAGCACCCGGCCAGTTGGTCGGCGACTTTGTAGCGGGCAAGGCATCGACGCAACTGGGCAGTGTCGAGCCTTCCTACAAGCCCGGCGTGCTGATGACGGATCTCGCAGGCGCATTGCCGGGCTACGCCATTGAGGCGATGCGTGAGGCGATACCCGCATTCGGCAAAAAGATTCGCGGCTTTGACATGCATGACGCAGTGCTGACCGGCGTGGAGACACGCACGTCATCTCCCCTGAAAATGACACGCGGCGATGATTTCCAGAGCCTGAACGTCAGGGGCCTGTATCCTGCCGGCGAGGGCGCCAGTTACGCCGGCGGCATTCTTTCGGCCGGTGTGGACGGCATTGAAGTCGCCGAGGCCGTCGCGCGCAGCATCACTACCAGGACCAGGTCATGAACCACGACATGCATTTCTACGAGCCGGCGCTGGGCCACGGGCTGCCGCACGACCCTTTCAACGCCATTGTTGGACCACGGCCTATCGGCTGGATCTCGTCCCGGAACGCCCAGGGCAAGCTTAATCTTGCACCCTACAGTTTTTTTAATGCCTTCTCCTACCGGCCACCCATGATCGGTTTTTCCAGCGAAGGCGAAAAAGACAGCCTCAACAACATCCGCGCCACCAAAGAGTTTTGCTGGAACCTGGCAACGCGGCCGCTGGCAGAGCAGATGAACACTTCCAGTGCCATGGTTGCGCCTGAGATCGACGAGTTCGAGCTGGCCCGGCTGACGCCAGCGCCTTCGCAAAAAGTGGCCGCGCCGCGCGTGGCCGAAAGCCCGGTATCGTTCGAATGCCGCCTGTCGCAAATCGTGCATCTGCACGGCGCCGACGGCACCCCCATGAACAACTGGCTGGTGCTCGGTGAGGTGGTCGGCATTTACATCGCACGCCATCTGTTGAAGGAAGGCATTTACGACACTGCCGCAGCCGAACCCATTCTGCGCGGCGGTGGCGCTGCAGACTACTTTGCCATCACGCCTGAAAACCGCTTCAAGATGTACCGGCCGCGTTAACATTCCGCGCTGCCGCACTGCCCCCATTTACCCACCTATTGATTGCCGCCATGACAGACGCACCATCCGACCCTATCGGCAAACCACCAACCAGTGGCAAACGCCCTCAGCGGCAGCAACGGCCACCTGCGGCCAGACCGGCACCAAACGCCCGTCCAGCGCGTGAAGTGAATCCGGTGCTTGAAAAACTGTTTGAACTGCACCCGCAACTCTTTGGCGCGCAATTCCTGCCGCTCAAGCTCGGCATCTTCCAGGACCTGCTGGCACGTCACCCCGAAGTCTTCAAAAAGGATGAACTCAAGATCGCCATGGGCCAGCATGCGCGCTCAACGCGCTACCTGGAAAGCGTCGCGGCCGGGCATCCCCGTCATGATCTGGACGGCAAGCCCCTGGAGGCAGTGGCGCCTGAACACGTCCATCACGCCATCCTCGAGATTTTCCGTCGGCGCCAGTTGCGCTCGAAAGAAGACCTCAAACCCCGCCTGGTGTCGCGGCTGGTGGAGGCCATCGACACCTCCGGCCTGACGCCGGAAGACTACGCAGAACGTGTCCGCGTGCAGGACGAAGCCACAAATGCGCTGCTGGACGAGGCGATCTCGGAGTTCCGGCTCATCGCCGCCAGACGCGAAGCGCTGGCGCGCACCTTCACCGCGAGCGGCAAGACGGTGGCGGAGTTTGCCGACATGTACGGCATGAACGCCGCAGATGTCAGCCGTGCGCTGCAAGCCGTCAAGGCCCCTGCCGCCTAGGGCGTCCTGTATCAGTGCGCAGCAGTTGCGCTTTCCATGCCATCGAGTTCTTCCCGCGCGTCCTGCGGCAGCACCACACCCGACGCCGCCAGGTTTTCCTGCAGGTGTGCCAGTGACGAGGTTCCGGGAATCAGCAGGATGTTGGAGGAGCGCTGAAGCAGCCACGCCAGCGCCACCTGCATGGGCGTCGCCCCCAGACGTTCGGCCACCGCCGACAACGTGGACGACTGCAGCGGACTGAAGCCGCCCAGCGGGAAGTAGGGCACGTAGGCAATCCCGTCGCGGGCCAGCTCGTCGATGAGCGCATCGTCTTCGCGGTGCGCAAGGTTGTAGTGGTTCTGCACGCACGCGATTTTGCAGATGCTGCGTCCCTGCGCAATCTGCGTCGGCGTGACATTGCTCAGGCCGATGTGGCGCACCAGGCCCTGCTGCTGAAGCCCGGCCAGTACCGTGACCTGCTCCTCGATCGACCCTTCAGCAGGCCCGTGGATGCCCAGCATGCTGCGAAAGTTGACCACCTCCAGCACGTCCAGCCCGAGGTTGCGCAGGTTGTCATGCACCGCCTGCGTGAGCTCCTTCGGCGACATCGCGGGGATCCATGAAGCATCATCGCCACGGCGCGCGCTGATCTTGGTGACGATCACGAGATCGTCGCGGTAAGGATGAAGCGCCTCGCGAATCAGCTGGTTGGTGATGTGCGGGCCATAAAAATCGCTGGTGTCGATATGGTTGATGCCGCTGGCAACAGCTTCGCGCAACACAGCGAGCGCGGCGGCCTTGTCTTTGGGCGGGCCGAACACGCCTGGTCCGGCGAGCTGCATGGCACCGTAACCGAGGCGTTTGACACTGCGGTTTCCGAGGGAGAAAGAGGCAGATTGATTGGTTTGAGAGGTGCTGGACATGGTGATCTCCTTGAAAGTTTTTGAATGGTAAAACCGGGTGTTCTTTAGCACAATCAGGCACAATCAGAACGAGTTGTGCTGATTGGCGAACAATGAAAATTGATCTCGGGGATCTGAATGCTTTCGTAGTGGTGGCGCGAGCCAGGGGCTTTCGCGAAGGTGCCCGTGCCAGCGGCGGCAGCGCATCGGCACTCAGCGAGGCTGTACGCAGGCTGGAAGCCCAACTGGGCGTCCGGCTGCTTAACCGGACCACCCGCAGCGTGGTTCCAACCGAAGCCGGCACAGGACTGCTGAACCGCCTGGCCCCCGCACTGGGCGAGATGGAGGCAGCCCTTGATGTGGTGAATGGATTCAGGGACAGCCCCAGGGGCTCTTTGCGTCTGAATGTGTCGCTCAGCGCTGCGCGGCTGGTGTTGCCCGCCATCGTGCCGGCGTTTCTGGCCGCCTACCCCGACATACGCCTGGAAGTGATCGCCGATGAAAGCTTCGTCGACATGCTGGCAGCCGGCTGCGACGCGGGCATCCGTTATGAGGAGCGGCTGGAGCAGGACATGATTGCCGTGCCCATAGGGCCTCGAAAGCAGCGTTTCGCCGCCGCCGCAGCGTCTGTCTATTTGGACCGCTGCGGCCGCCCCGGCCATCCACGAGAGTTGCTGAACCATGCCTGCCTGCGCGGGAAGTTTGCCAGCGGTGCGATGCCGTCCTGGGAATTCGACAGGGATGGCGAAATTGTGAAGGTAGACCCGGGCGGCCCACTTGTCGTCAGCGTGGGCGGCGCAATAGATCTCGCTGTGGATGCTGCTATCGCAGGCAGCGGCATCATCTACCTGTTCGAGGAATGGCTACGCCCCCACATGGACAGCGGCGCGCTGGAGCCGGTACTGGCGCCGTGGTGGCCGAGCTTCTCGGGTCCTTTTCTGTACTACCCGGGTCGCCGCCACATTCCGGCGCCGTTGCGGGCCTTCATCGATTTCATCAAGGCCAACGGCCCATAAAAAAAGCCGCTGCACAGGCAGCGGCTTTTTTGAACATATCAGGCGCGATTCAGACCTGGCCGGGCTGGGCGTTCTGCAGCGCAGCAATGCGCTCTTCAATCGGCGGGTGCGTTGAAAACAGCTTGCCGATACCACCGGTGATACCCATGGCCTGAACGGTCTTGGGCAACTCGCCAGGCACCATGCCACCCAGACGCGCCAGTGCATTGATCATGGGTTGCTTCTTGCCCATCAGGCTGGCCGCACCAGCATCGGCACGGAATTCGCGGTGACGCGAGAACCACGCCACGACGATGGCTGCAGCAAAACCGAGCACGATGTCCAGCACGATGGTGCTGACGTAATAACCAATGCCGGGGCCTGAGTTGTTGTCGTTGCCACGACGCAGAAAGCTGTCGACGGCATAACCGATCACACGGCTCAGGAACACCACAAAGGTGTTCATCACGCCCTGGATCAGCGTCATGGTCACCATGTCGCCATTGGCGATGTGGGCAACCTCGTGGCCGAGCACGGCTTCGATTTCTTCGCGCGTCATGCCCTGGAGCAGACCTGTCGACACAGCAACCAGGGCCGAGTTCTTGAAGGCGCCCGTCGCAAATGCATTAGGTTCGCCTTCAAAAATACCAACTTCAGGCATGCCGATGTTGGCGGTGGTGGCCAGCTTGCGCACCGTCTCCACAATCCAGGCTTCGTCGGCGTTTTGCGGCTCGTTGATCAGGCGCACACCCGAGCTCCACTTGGCGACGGGTTTGCTGATGAGCAGCGAGATGATCGCGCCACCAAAACCAATGACGGCCGCAAAACCCAGCAACATGCCGAGATTCAGGCCCTGTGGCGTAAGGTAGCGATTGACACCCAGCAGGCTGGCCACAATGCCCAGCACGACCACTACAGCCAGGTTGGTCAATACAAACAAAATAATGCGTTTCATGGATTCTCCGTAGGGAAATTCTTTTGACTAAACGACGCCTGCACAAAAGGCCATCAATGGCTGCGTCTTCGCTTAAATGGGGGGTTGCCATCCCAAATCAAGCGGCCCGCAGTTACCGCGCACTATTTTTACTGGTTGTTCTGGACGCGCGGCCTGAATACGAAAGAGTCATCATAAAAGGAAAAGTTCTCGTTTTCGGGCCACCAGCCGGGCACACCCAGCACCGGCAAAGGCAGGAAAGGCTTGCTGGCGAGTTTTTCGGCCGTCAGGCTGGCAGCGACCCAGGCATCCAGTTCCGCAATCGACCCGCCTGCCGCACGCGCGTCATACACATGGGCCGTGATGGCCTTGCGCGGCGACACGAGTTTTTCCAGCAGGGCATGGCCCAATAACACCAGCCGCGTGTCTGCCCACAGCGGACGCAAGCCTACAAACAGTCGTTGCCAGTCGCGCGCTTCAAGCGCTTCCCAGATGGCGGGCGGCGCCACCAGGAGGGCAGCGTTCTCGTCAAACAGCGTCAGCGCATCCCGGACAGGGCCACGTACATTCTGTACACCGGCTTTGGCGATCTCTGCTGCCTGCAACTGGTTGAGCTTTTTTTTCGTCTCTGGAAAAGTGATCCAGCACAGGCCGTTGAAAAAGTCATGCAGGTTGTCACGGGTCGGGACGGTTCCGGTGTCGAAGATGAACTGCTCGTAGGCGACGCCGGACGGCATGGCCGACTGTGGCACAAACCGCACTGGCGCCCGACGGCAGGCCTCAAGCGCCTCAACAGTGGAAGCGCCGATTGCAGTCAGACTCGGAAAAGGCGACAACCATGGCCGTGACCAGTCAACACAGGCCCTCACATCCCCTGCAGGGGACCCGCCGGATGCCAGGTTCACACCACGCGCCAGACCAGTGGTTCACCCGAGCGCAAGGGCTTGAGGTCAGCCCCGCCAAACGGATAACTCTCCGGCGGCGTCCAGCTTTCTTTTTTGAGGGTGATCGTGCCCTTGTTACGCGGCAGGCCGTAAAAAGCCGGACCATGGAAGCTTGCAAAGGCCTCCAGCTTGTCGAGCGCACCTGCGGCCTCGAAGGCTTCGGCATAAAGCTCCATTGCTGCGTGCGAGGTGTAGCAACCGGCGCAGCCCGTCGCGTGCTCCTTCAGGTGCGCAGGGTGCGGTGCGCTATCGGTGCCGAGAAAAAACTTCTCGCTACCGCTGATTGCGGCTTCTACCAGCGCCAGGCGGTGCGTTTCACGCTTGAGCACGGGCAGGCAGTAATAGTGCGGACGGATGCCGCCCGTGAAGATGGCGTTGCGGTTGTACAGCAGGTGGTGCGCCGTGATGGTGGCTGCGGTGAAACGGTCTGCACTGCCCACATACAGCGCGGCTTCTCGGGTGGTGATGTGTTCCATCACAATTTTCAGCTCGGGCATGTCCTTGCGAAGCGGAATCAGCTGGGTGTCTATGAAGATGGCTTCACGGTCAAACAGGTCGATCGCTGGATCGGTCACCTCGCCGTGGACCAGCAGGAGCAGGCCCTCCTTCTGCATGGCTTCCAGCGTTTTGTAGGTCTTGCGTATGTCGGTCACCCCGGCATCGCTGTTGGTGGTCGCGCCTGCCGGGTAGAGCTTGAGGGCCACCACACCGGCATCCCTGGCGCGCTTGATCTCGTCCGGTGGCAGGTTGTCGGTGAGGTAAAGCGTCATCAGTGGCTCGAACCGCACGCCCGTCGGCACTGCCGCCGTTATACGCTCACGGTAGGCCGTGGCCTGTGCAGCCGTCGTTACCGGCGGACGCAGGTTGGGCATGATGAGGGCGCGGCCAAACTGCGCAGAAGCATGGGGCACCACGGTGTTCAGGGCATCGCCGTCCCGCACGTGCAGGTGCAGGTCGTCCGGGCGTGTGATGGTGAGGCTTTGGGGGGTGGCTGAAGTCATGGGGCAAATTGTCGCATTCAAACTGGAGGCGTTCGTCCAGCACAGGCAGCACGGAATCCCGCCGCAGTCCTAAGGAAAATCCCGATATGGTGCACGCAGGCCGCCGTTAACATACACGGCTGGCCACAAAAAGGCTGCGCAGGCGTCACCATCGCCGAACGCATGTCACTACCAACATCCCCCATGCATCTGCCCCCCGAACCTGGCCACGCGCCAGAAGCCATGCCGCCGCCCGATGCGGCTGACGAACCCGTCAAGGTTTCCCTCAAGATTGAAGACTGGCTGACCATCATCGTGATGGGTGCACTGGCCCTCATCACTTTTGCCAATGTCATCGTTCGCTACTTCACCAGCCAGTCATTCGCCTGGACCGAAGAGTTCTCGGTGTTCCTGATGATTGTGCTGGCGCTGGTCGGCAGCTCGGCGGCCGTCGCGCGCGACCGGCACATCCGCATCGAGTACTTTTCGGAAAGTGGCTCCATGGCCAGGCGCAAGACGCTGGCCCGCCTCGGCGCGTTATTCGTCGCCGCCCTGTTCCTGCTCATCGGTGTGCTGAGCATCCGCATGGTCTGGGACGACTACCGTTTCAACGAGACCTCGCCCGGCATTGGCGTTCCGCAGTGGTGGTATTCCATCTGGCTGCCGATTCTTTCACTGGGCATTGCGCTGCGCGCCATCGGCCTGTTCATCCGCCGCGGCGACCGGGATTAGGCAGATGATCGTCACCCTGCTTTTTATCGCGTTTATCGTGCTCATGTTGCTGGGCGTGCCAATCGGCGCAGCGCTCGGCCTTGCGGGCGCTGCCTGCATTGCATTGGCCAATGCCGACGCACAGTGGTTTGGCCTGCTGGCCGTGCCGCAAAACTTCTATGCGGGCCTGGGCAAGTACCCCTTGCTGGCGATTCCCATGTTTGTGCTGGTCGGCTCCATCTTCGACCGCTCCGGTGTCGCGCTCCGTCTGGTGAACTTCGCCGTCGCCATCGTCGGTCGCGGCCCCGGCATGCTGCCGCTTGTCGCCATCGTCGTGTCCATGTTCCTCGGGGGCATTTCCGGGTCAGGCCCAGCCTGTGCCGCAGCGGTAGGCGGTGTCATGATTGCCGCCATGTCGCGCGCGGGCTATCCGGCCTCGTTTTCTGCCAGCATTGTCGGCGCGGCCGCCTCCACGGACATCCTGATTCCACCCTCGGTTGCGTTCATCGTCTATTCGGTGCTGGTGCCCAATGCATCCGTGCCCGCACTGTTTGCGGCCGGCATGATTCCCGGCATCCTCGCGGGTATAGCGCTCATCATTCCGGCGGTCTGGCTGTCGCGCAAACACAAGATGGGCCATCTGGAAGCCAGCCTTCCCAAACCACCTTTCTGGGCCAGCTTTCGGGATGCCATCTGGGGCCTCGCCGCACCTGTACTGATTTTGGGCGGCATGCGCGCCGGCTGGTTCACACCCACCGAAGCTGCCGTCGTGGCGGTCTTCTACGGTCTCTTCGTCGGCATGGTGATTCACCGCACCATCAAATTCCGCGACCTCTACGAAATCCTGCGCGAATCCGGCGAGCTGTCGGCTGTCATCCTGCTGGTCGTGTCGCTGGCGGGCATTTTTGCCTACTCGCTCAACACCCTCGGCGTGATAGACCCGATTACACGGGCCATCACCACTTCGGGTCTTGGCGAATACGGCATCCTCGCCCTGCTCATCCTGATGCTGGTCACGGTCGGCATGTTTCTCGACGGGATTTCCATCTTCCTGGTCTTTGTGCCGCTGCTGTTGCCGATTGCACAGCATTACAACTGGGACCTCGTCTGGTTCGGCGTCATCCTCACGCTCAAGGTCGCTTTGGGCCAGTTCACGCCGCCACTGGCCGTCAACCTCATGGTGTCCTGCCGCATCGCCCATGTCCGCATGGAAGAAACCGTGCGCTGGGTGGTGTGGATGCTGGCCGCCATGTTCATGGTGCTGGTCGCCGTGATCGCCTTCCCCGAACTGGCGCTATGGCTGCCGCGCAAGCTCGGTTACTAAAACAACGTACAGATTTTTACCAAGGAGACTTCAAGATGAAATTCAAAACCGTTCTGGGCATTGCACTGGCTTGTGCCTCGCTGGCCTTCACTGCCGCCGCGCCAGCACAAACCTACAAATCCGAATACAAGATGTCGCTGGTCGTCGGGCCGGCCTTCCCCTGGGGCAAGGGCGGCGAGATCTGGGCCAACCTCGTGCGCGAGCGCACCCAGGGCCGCATCAACATCAAGCTCTACCCCGGCGTGTCGCTGATCCAGGGCGACCAGACGCGTGAGTTCAGCGCCATCCGCCAGGGCGTGATCGACATGGCCGTGGGCTCGACCATCAACTGGTCGCCGCAGG
>JAZKDR010000020.1:0-200571 GCA_040387435.1 Pseudomonadota bacterium | reverse complement strand
GGGAGTATGGGGTGTAGAGCCTCATCGAGGGTTCGAATCCCTCCGTTTCCGCCAATACAAAAAGCCGCCTTCGGGCGGCTTTTTTGTGCCTGCGCCACTCCGGCGCGGCCAAATTCCCGTCAGGCGGGTACCGGCGTCTTGGGCTCGTAATCGCAATACGGGCTGACCGCACATTCCCAGCAGCGCGGTGTGCGCGCCACACACACGTAGCGGCCGTGCAATATCAGCCAGTGGTGCGCATCCACAAGGTATTCAGCGGGCACCCGCTTGAGCAGTTGCATCTCGACCTGCAGGGGGTTTTTGCCCGGCGCCAGGCCGGTGCGGTTGCCGACGCGAAAGATGTGTGTGTCGACCGCCATGGTCGCCTCGCCGAAGGCCGAGTTCAGCACTACGTTTGCAGTCTTGCGGCCCACGCCCGGCAAGGCTTCGAGCGCCTCGCGCGTGCGGGGCACCACACCGCCATGCTGCTCGACCAGCATGCGACACGTTTCCATCAGGTGTTTGGCCTTGCTGTGATACAGCCCGATGGTCTTGATGTAGCTCTCCAGCCCGTCGAGGCCCAAATCCAGAATCGCCTGCGGTGAACTGGCCACGGGAAACAACTTGCGCGTCGCCTTGTTCACCCCCACGTCAGTGGCCTGTGCCGACAGCAGCACGGCGGTCAGCAGCTCAAACACACTGGTGTATTCCAGTTCGGTCAGCGGCTCGGGGTTGGCTGCCTTGAGGGTGGCAAAAAACGGTTCGATCAGCGCAGTTTTCATGCGGCCAGTGTATGACGCGTCATCTGCGCTTCACGCCTTCACAGGCACGCACAGCAGGCAGTCAAACACAAAGGTATTCGGGTCCATCTCGAAGTCTTCCAGATACACCTCCATCGACGGTTTTTCTTCACGTTGCAGGCCGCTCATGGGCAGGGCCTGGCCGAACATCGCCATCCATGCCATGCCGATCTGCGCTGCCGTGCCCTTGAAGGGCTGGCAGGCATACAGCCCGCCGCCAAACTGCTGGATGGTGACCTTGGCCTTGTCGGCCTCTTTCACCTTGAAGGTCGCATCGACTTCGATGGCCAGGTCATAGCGGCATTCGTTGGGTGGGGTCACCATGGGGTTGTCCAGGCTGATGCCGTACATCTTGCGGCGCGGGTTCATCAGGCCCTGGGCTTCGCACCATTCGCCGAACTGTTTCCAGTGCATGGCGATGTCGGGGTGACCGTAAGGGCCGGTGTAGCGCATGCAGGCCAGGCGTGCGGGCGGGAAGGTTTTGGTGTCGAGCGACATGGCGTCTCCTTGGTCGGTGCTTTGTACGGTGGGCAGCCGTCTTTATACCGCTGCCGGGCGACGCTTCGGTGTCTATCTGTGTCTCTTCGTGAACCTTTTCCCTGCGGCCACGGGCCGTGCGCTAATTGGCGACAATAAGGGCTTCCCCCCAAAAAGCACTCCGAGACCTGACCATGCCTCTGCAATTTGCCGACCGCCTCAACAGCGTTGAAACCTCCGCCATCCGCGAACTCTTCAAACTGCTGGGCAAGCCCGGCATCATCAGTTTTGCCGGCGGCTTTCCCGACCCCGCCATGTTTGATGTCGAAGGCATTCGTGAAGCCTCGGCCAAGGCCTTGCAGGAAGAGCCCGGCGGTGCGCTGCAGTACGGCGCCACCGAAGGTTACGAGCCCCTGCGCCAGCAGCTCAGCCACTTCATGGCCACCAAGGGCGAAGGCCGGCCCGGCACTGCGGTCACAGTCGCGCCGAATGAACTCATCGTCACCACCGGCAGCCAGCAGGCGCTGGACCTGCTGGGCAAGTGCATGATTTCCCCCGGTGACAAGGTCATCGTCGAAGGCCCCACCTTTCTCGCCACCATCCAGTGCTTTCGCCTCTACGGCGCAGACCTCATCAGCGCGCCGGTCGACGGCAACGGCGTGAAGACCGACGAACTCGAAAAACTCATCGCCGAGCACAAACCGAAATTTGTCTACCTGATCCCCACCTTCGGCAATCCCAGCGGCGCGCTGCTTAGCATGGAGCGTCGCAAGAAGGTGCTGGAACTCGCCGTCAAATACCAGACCCTGGTGGTTGAAGACGACCCATACGGCGACCTCTACTTCGGCGATGCACCACCGCCTTCACTGCTGGCCTTGAGCAGCACCGTGCCCGGCAGCCGCGAGTTGCTCGCGCATTGCGGCTCGCTCAGCAAGGTGCTATCGCCCGGCCTGCGCGTGGGCTGGATGATTGCGCCCGCCGCCCTGATGGCCAACGCCGTCATGTGCAAGCAGTTCAGCGACGCGCACACCAGCACCTTCGCGCAAGCCACCGCCGCCCAATACCTCAAGGCCGGCCGCATGCCCGCCACACTCACCAACGTGCGCAAGGTGTATGCCGAACGTGCCCAGGCCATGGGCGAAGCGCTGACGCGCGAGCTGGGTGATGCGGTCGAGTTCACGCAGCCGCAAGGCGGCCTGTTCTTCTGGGCCAGGCTCACAGGCAAGGGCGGCAAGGTGAAAGACGCTGGCGAGTTCGCCAAACGCGCCATAGAGCAGGGCGTCGCCTTTGTGCCCGGCGCGCCGTTCTATGCCGCCAACGCTGATATGTCGACGTTCAGGTTGAGTTTTGCAACGGCCGGGGTCGACAAGATTCAAGAGGGTCTGGCGCGTTTGGGCAAGGCCATCTGATCAGTGTCTTCTTCGCCCGATAGCGTCTCCGCCGCAACCCGGCGCTCCATCCTTCTTCTTTCGACGGCTACGTTCTCCAGCATGGTCACGCAGCGCATCTGCGATGCCATGCTGCCCGAGCTCTCGCGCGTGTTTGCCGTCGGCCTGCCCAAGGCCGCGCAGGTGGTGTCGGTGTTCGCCATCACCTACGGCATCTGCCAGCTGATCTTCGGCCCCTTGGGTGACCGGCTGGGCAAGTACCGCATCGTCACGCTTTGTGCATTCTTCTGCAGTGTGGGCAGTGCCGTAGCAGCGTTTGCGGGCACGCTTGATATTTTGTTGTTTGCGCGCTTCCTCACCGCCGTGGGCGCAGCGGGCATGATCCCGCTGGCCATGGCCTGGGTGGGCGATTCGGTGCCCGACGACCGCCTGCAGGAGATGCTCACCAAAACCGGCTTGGGCAGTACGCTGGGCCTCGTCATCGGCCAGTTGCTGGGCGGCCTGCTGACCGATGCTTTTGGCTGGCGCTGGTGTTTTGCGTTTCTCACCGTGCTGTTCGCCCTCGTCGGCGTTTTGCTGTACACCGACCTTCGCAAACAGGGCGTCACGTTGTTCCCGCAGCGCAAGAATGCAAGTACCGAAGCCGTGCAAGCGGCCGCACAGACAGGCTTCGTCAAGCAGGCCTGGCAGATCGTCAGTGGCCCGTGGTCACGCATCGTGCTGTGCATGGCGATTGTTGAAGGGGCCGTCGGCTTCGGCGTGCTGGCCATCTGGGCCTCGCACCTGCACGACAAGCTCGGCCTCTCGCTGTCGGTGGCCGGCGCGATTGTTTCTTTGTTCGGCCTGGGCGGCATGCTCTACATGGCCCTGGGCCGCAGGCTGATCGCCCGCTTCGGCCAGCAAGGCCTGGTCATGCTCGGCGGCGCGGTGCTGGGCGTGTGCGCCTGCCTGATCGCCTTCACCCCGCACTGGCTGCCCGCCATTCCCGCCAGCCTGTTTGCGGGTTTCGGCTTCTTCATGTTCCACAACACCATGCAGGCCACGGCCACCGGCATGTCCGCAGAAAACCGCGGGACGGGCGTGTCGCTGTTTTCTTCGGCGCTGTTTCTGGGCCAGTCGATTGGGGTCGTGATGGCCGCCGGTTTGATTGGCCTGGTGGGCAGCAGTGCGGTGATCACCGGTGGTGGGGTGGTGATGGCGCTGGAGGGCGTGTTTTTTGCCTGGGCTTTGAAGCGGCGGGACAATCACTGAAAAACCGGAGGGTGCCGTGAGCGAGCAATTTGATGCAACTGCGACCGACGAAAACCCATCAGGCTGGCTGCGCACCTTCTTCTGGCGCCACTGGAACGGCGAGTTGCGCCTTCCCATCAGCTATTGGCTTGTCGGTCTGGTGTTGCAGTTTGCGCTGCTGTTCGCAGTCCTGTTTTTCTTCCTGTTTTTGATCGGCATCACAGGCATACGACTGCCGCTGGTGTTTCTGATGGTTGTTGTTCTGGGCGCGGTAGCAGTTTGGTCCAATGTTGGTGTCTGGCGTTCTGCGACGGTGTACATGCGTAGCTCACCAAGACTGTGGGGCATGCTCGCCAAGGCCGGCGTAGTGTGCAATGCAGTTCAAATCGTTCTGGAGTTGGGCTCGCTGCTGGTCAGGACATAGGTGCCCTTCACAGGGTGTGTTTGGGTCCGGTTCTTGAGTTGTCGCTTTTGACGTGGCACTATCGGCTGATTCCAAACCGAAGGCGCCCATGACGATGCAAACGCCCATCCCCCGAACAGTCGGCCTCACCCTGGCCCTCATCCAGCTCTTCTTCACCCTCACCTGGACGGTCTACGTCATCTTCCTGCCGCAACTGGCTGCGCAGGTTGGCATAGCCAAAGAGGCCGTGTTGCTCATCCTGCTGATGGACCAGCTGATCTTTCTGGTGGCCGACACGGCCATGGGTGTGGCTGCTGACAAATCCATCAAGGTGTTTGGGCGGCTGGGGCGGTGGGTGGTCTCTAGCACGCTGCTGTCGTGCTTTGCGTTTTTGCTGCTGCCGCTGGTGGCGACGGGCGGGCCTTCTGCGCAGTGGTTGTTTCTGGCCTTCACCGTTGCGTGGTCCATCACATCTTCGGCCTTGCGTGCGCCGCCGCTGGTGTTGCTGGGCAAGTACGCGGCGCTGCATACCTTTCCGTTTCTTGCTGGCCTTTCGTTTTTTGGCATGGGTGTGGCCGGTGCGGTGGCGCCTTACCTGACGGTGTCGCTGCGCGGCATGGACCCGCGCTGGCCGTTTGTGCTGTCGAGCGTTGCGCTGGCACTGGCGACCTTTGGCATTTTGTGGGCTGAGCGCAGCTTGCATAAGGGAGGTGCCGCCTCACCCCATGGTGCGGCTGATGCGGCAGCAGCGAAGGCTGAGGCGCTGCTGAAGAAGCCGCCGACGGTGCCTTTCCTGGTGGCGATGGCGTTGCTGGGCATGGGCTTTCAGGTGCACTTCTCGCTGAACTCGGCGGCGCAGTATTTGCGCTTTGCCCAGGCCGCACAGCTGGAGTACTTGATGCCGGTGTTCTGGGTGGGCTTCAGTCTGTTGATGCTGACCTCCAGCCGGCTGGTGGTGCGCTTTGGCAGTGTGGGCGTGATGGGCGCGGCGGGTTGTGTGGGGGCGGCGGCGACGCTCTTGACGGTGTTGGCCGGCTCGTTGCAAGTACTCGTCGCCGCGCAGTTTGTGGCGGGTGGTGCCTGGGGCATTTTGATGATGAGCGCCTTCACGAGCGCGCTGGTCATAGGCCGCACGGGCCGCGAGGGGCTGGTGACGGGCAGCATGTTCTCGCTGCTGGCACTGGCCGCGTTTGCGCGCATTGCCTTTGTGGCGGCGCAGCTGAACAAGGACAGCAGCCTGGCGCCGCTGATGGCCTGGCTGCCCACGGCGACCTGGGTGATTGCCGGGCTGGTGCTGCTGGCGATGGCGCGGCTGCTGCGCCAGCCTGTGCGCATCGCCTAGTCGGCCAGGGGCTCTTCGACAACCCCAGTGCAGACGGCCAACAGATTTGTTAGCCTGTCAGGCATGAAAAACCTCATCACCGCCGCCGCGCTGGGTTTGTGCTTCCTGGCGTCGTCGGCCTCGCCGGCTTTGGCCGCAGACGCCTGGGCAGACCTGAGCCAGCCGGGTGCCATCGTGTTGTTTCGCCATGCCACAGCACCCGGTGTGGGCGACCCGGCCAACTTCAAGCTCGATGCCTGCGCGACGCAGCGCAACCTGAGCGACGAGGGCCGGGCTGAGGCGCGCAGGCTGGGTGAGCAGTTTCGCAGCCGCAAGATCGTGGTGGGCGCTGTCGTCAGCTCGCAGTGGTGCCGCACGCGTGAGACGGCGCGGCTGGCGTTTGGCCCCGCAGTAAAAGACGAGACGGCGTTCAACTCGTCTTTCCGCGCGCCCGGCGAAGTGAGCGAGGCGCAGACCGTGCAGGCGAGGGCGCTGCTGTCGCGCTGGCGCGGCCCGGGGACGCTGGTGGTGGTGACGCACCAGGTCAACATCACCGCGCTGACCGGTATTTACCCGGCTTCAGCGCAAGGTGTGGTGCTGCGGCCGGCGGCCGATGGCAGCCTGAAGGTGGTGGGGACGGTTTCACCCTGAGCAGGGAGCGGCTGAAGTCGCTGTATTTACTATTATTTTGATAGCTGCTCACGCTCGTATCTATTGGTCTGCAGCCATATTTGGCACCTAAAATCGCCCTTTTTTGACGATTTTTCGGGTGTTTTTGAGCTTTTGCATGGCTGAAAAGCCTAAAAGTTAACTTCCATATTAACTTTTCTTTAAATCTTGACGTACACGTTAAAAATTTGCCGTGTACAGCAAATTTCCGCCAAATGCACACCCGGCGGCGGCAAAGTCCTACCGGTCAGAAGCCGGGTGTCACGTAAGCTGGCCTTCATGCCTTTACAGCCGCCTGCGCCCGCAAATCAAAAAAAGCCCGGCGGCTTTCTCCGTGCCCGACTTTCGCCAGATGGCTACCTGGGCCTGCACCTTACCGTGGGCATGGCCGTGGTGCTGCTGGCGGTGTTCGTGTTTGCGCACATTGCCGAAGACGTGGTGACCGGGGACCCGCTGGTGTTGCTGGACGAACGTGCGATGCAGTGGCTGCACGCACATGCCACGCCGGCGCGCACGGCTTTCTTCTTTTTCTTAACCGAATGGCACAACACGATGGGTGTGCTGGCGATGACGGGGCTGCTGGCCGCGTGGGTGGCCTACCGGCGCTCGTGGGACTGGAAAGACTGGCTCTTGCGGGTGCTGCTGTCGGTGCCGCTGGGCATGCTGCTCAATGTGCTGCTGAAAAACATCTTCCAGCGCCAGCGGCCGTCGTTCGACCAGCCGCTGTTGACGCTGGTGACTTACAGCTTCCCGAGCGGGCACGCTGCCGCGGCGACCCTTCTGTATGGCGTGCTGGCGGCCTGGCTGGTGACGGTGCTCAGACGCAGCTGGCACGTGCACGTGATCGTGCTGTGCGCCTGCATGGTGCTGCTGGTGGCCCTTAGCCGCGTCTACCTCGGCGTGCATTACCCCAGCGACGTGTTTGCCGCGATGGCGTCCAGCACGGCATGGCTGGCCATTGTTTTTACCGGCGTCAGCACCTGGCGCAAACGCCAGAACTGGTGGTCGCGCCAATCCGGAATCCCCGCACACTGACATGCAACCCAACCAAAAAATCGCCGTCATCCTCAACGCATCTGCGGGCTCGGGCTGCAATGAAGACGCCGCCCGAACTTTTACCGAAAAGTTTGCCGCGCATGGCATCGCTGCAAAAGTGACGCTGGCCACCAGCGGCGCTGAACTGGTGGGCGCGGCAAAGCAGGCGGTGAAGGACGGTATACCCATGGTCGCGGCGGGTGGCGGCGATGGCACGCAGAACGCCGTGGCCTCGGAACTCATCGGCACTGACACGGTGTTTGGCGTGCTGCCCATGGGCACGCTGAACCACTTTGCGAAAGACCTGGGCATTCCGCTGGCCATCGATGATGCGGTGGCCACGATTGCGGCGGGGTACAGCACGCAGGTCGACACGGCAGAGGTCAATGGCCGCAGCTTTCTCAACAACTCCAGCCTGGGCCTGTACCCCGACACGGTGCGCCACCGCGAGCTGCAGCAAAGTCGGCTGGGGCGCAGCAAGTGGCCTGCGTTTTTCTGGGCGGCGCTGACCTCTTTCAAGCGTTACCCGTTTCTGAACTTGCAACTGACCACCGACAAGATCAGCTACCGGCAGCGCACGCCGTTCATCTTTATCGGCAACAACGACTACATCATGGAAGGCTTCAACATCGGCGCGCGCAGCAGCCTGCAGGACGGGCGGCTCAGCCTGTACTTTGCACACCGCACGGGCCGCCTCGGCCTGCTGGTGCTGGCGATGCGCGCCGTGTTCGGGCGGCTCAAGCAGGCCAAAGATTTTGAAATGCTGTCGGCCACCACTTTGACGATTGAAAGCCGCCACCGGCAGTTGCGTGTGTCGACCGATGGCGAGGTCAACCTGATGGACACGCCGCTGGTTTACCGCATCAGGCCGGCCAGCCTGAAGGTGTTTGTGCCCCGCCCGGGGCTGAAGGAGTAAAGCCATGCGCACCATTGCCCATTTGTCAGACCTGCACTTCGGCCGCGTCAATACCGCGCTGCTGGCCCCGTTGACTGAATACTTGCAGGCGGCCAAACCCGATGTGCTGGTGGTGTCGGGCGACCTGACGCAACGCGCCAGGTCAAAGGAGTTCATCGCCGCGCGGGCTTTTCTGGACACCTTCACGATGCCGAAAATCATCGTGCCGGGCAACCACGATGTGCCGCTCTACGATGTGTTCCGCCGCTTCTTCAGCCCGCTCAAGCGTTACCAGCGCTACATCACTGCCGACCTCGAGCCGTTTTTCATGGACGACGAGATCGCCGTGCTGGGCATGAACTCGGCACGCTCGCTGACCTTCAAGGGCGGCCGTGTGAACGAAGAGCAACTGGAGCGCGTGCGTGCGCGCCTCGACCCGCTGGACGACAGTCTGGTGAAAGTCCTGGTCACCCATCACCCCTTCGACTTGCCCGCCCACATGGACAAGGATGACCTGATAGGCCGGGCCCGCAAGGCGATGAAGGCGTTTGCCAACTGCGGCGTCGACGTGCTGTTGGGCGGCCACATGCACACCAGCGAAGCCGTCACCACCGATGGCCGCTACAAACAGGGTGCGTATTCGGCGCTGTCGATACAGGCGGGCACCGCAACCTCAACCCGGCAAAGGGGTGAGGCCAACTCCTTCAACATCGTGCGCGTGCAGTGTGACCGCGTGGAGGTCGATGAAGTCAGCTGGGCAGCAGAAGAGGGCATTTTCAAAAAGACCGGCACGCAGGTCTTTGCGGGCACGAAGGATGGCTGGCTGCCTGTGGCGCCAGCCTCTGCCCGTTATGTTCCGCCTCAGTAAGGCAGCGCGAAGCCGCTCTTGCCGGCATTCATGCGCAGGATGGTGGGCTTGCCGGCCACTTCCTGCGCGAACACCGAGACGCTGGCACCGGGAACCAGCAGGGTCTTGTCGCCGGGCCGTGAAGTGACCACGGGTGCATCAGCCGGGACGATGACGGTCTTTTCGCCACCCTTGTATTTGAGTTTGAGCGTGCGACCGGCAGCGGTGTTGGCCATGGTGGCGACGTCGTCTACTGTGGCGTTGGTCATGGTGCTCTCGGGCAGCAGGTCAAACGGGCCATGGCCTTCTGCCGTGCCACGTGCGGCTTCGGGGAAGACGCTGACGGCAATGGCTTTTTGTGTGCCGTCGGCTTGTGGCATGGCGGCGGTGCCGATGTAACTGCCGGGCTTGATGTCTTCGAGCTTGATGGGGTAGACCTCCGAGATACGCATGTTGTCGGCCATCAGCAGGTCAACCACTTCGCCGTTGCGCGCCTTGACCACCATGTTGGTGGCTGTGACGCTGACGATGTTGCCGCGTATGCGCACGACGGGTGATGCCGCCGGTGGCGTCTGTGCGGCTACGTGGCCTGCAAAGCCTAGCAGGGTGGTGGAGAGAAGAAGGGCGGAAGCAAGGCGTCGCTGCATGGTGGTTGTCCGTTCGTGGTTATGAAATGGTTATGTGTTGCCGGGACCGGTTGCCGAGGGTAGCGCATTGCGGGGTTTCCCGCTGGCGGTGCCCGGGCTGCGCAGGGCGATCCAGGCGATCAGACCAAGCAGGGCCAGTTGCAGGGGCAGGCGCGCGGCCAGTGCCCAGACGGGGATGTCTGCAAAAAGCTGGTGCTGCTGGTACATGTGGATATTGGCTGGCGTGACGGCGATGGTCAGCACGAACAGGCCCCAGGCCGCAGGGCGGCGCGTGCGCGGCCACAGCAGGCCGAGGGCACCCAGCAGTTCAAACACGCCGCTGATGATGACCGCCTCCCTGGGCCAGCTGATGTAGTCGGGCACGGCGCGCATCTCTGCCACCGTGAAGGCAAAGTGCGCGATGCCGCCCAGAAAGAACCAGGCGAACACCAGCACGAGCGCCGCGCGCATGCCGCGCGACAGGGGTGTGGCTGCGCTTATTTGCCCGCCTGCGACACCAGCACCGGTTTCTCGCGGAAGACCTCAGGCATCACGGTCTTGAGGTTTTCGATCTTGGGGCGATCAAAGGTGGCGATATAGGGCTGGTTCGGGTTGATGGTGGCGTAGTCCTGGTGATAGGCCTCGGCCGGATAAAAAGCGACGTTGCCACCCAGCGGTGTGAGTTGCGTGACGATCTTGTCAGGGTAGACCTTGGCGGCATCCAGCTGGGCGATGTATTTCTCAGCGACCTGCTTTTGCGTGGCGTCCTTGTAGAAGATGGCCGAGCGGTACTGCGTGCCGCGGTCAGGGCCCTGGCGGTTCAGCGTGGTGGGGTCGTGCGCCACAGAAAAATAGATCTGCAGCAGCTTGCCGTAGCTGACGACTTTCGGGTCATAGGTGATCTGCACCGATTCGGCATGGCCGGTGCGGCCGGAGCCGATCATGTCGTACTTGGCGGTCGATTTGTCACCGCCGGCGTAACCGGACACGGCATTGAGCACGCCGTTGGTGTGCTGGAACACCGCCTGCACGCCCCAGAAGCAGCCCCCTGCGAACACGGCGGTCTCGCGTGCGGCCTGGGTGGTGAGCGGCGCGTCCATGGCCGGCACCGGCAGCTTGACGGCTTTCTCTGCAGCCGAACTCATGCCCATGAAAGCGAATGCGGCGAGTGCGACTGCGCCAGCGGTGAAAAGTGCCTTGTTGATCATCATCATGCTGCCTTGAAGTTGAGTGCGACACCGTTCATGCAATAGCGCAGGCCGGTGGGTTTGGGGCCGTCATCGAACACATGGCCGAGGTGGCCGCCGCAACGGGCGCACAGGGTCTCGGTGCGCTTCATGAAGAGGCTGTTGTCGGTTTCCTCGACCACGGCGGTTTTGGCAATCGGCTGGTAAAAGCTGGGCCAGCCGGTACCGCTCTCGAACTTGGTGGTTGACGAGAACAGCGGCAGGGCACAGCCCGCGCAGCTGAAAGTGCCGGTGCGCTTTTCCTTGTTGAGCGGGCTGGTGAAGGGGGTTTCAGTCCCGGCCTTGCGCAGCACCTGGTATTGGTCGGATGTGAGCAGCTTCTTCCATTCGGCATCGGTCTTTACGACCTCGTAGGCCCGCGCTGCATGGGCGGGAGAAGACAGCAGCAGCCCGCGTGCGCCGGCGAGCAGGGCTGGGATGGCAGCCAGGCTGAAAAGGGAGTTTCGTCTCGTCATCATGTTGGAGTCTTTCTATAGGCGTGATGAATCGTCAGGGTGTATGAGTGTGTGTCGGGCCAACAGTTCATTTCTTACGCACTTTTCGGGTCGTTCCTGGGCACTTGTATACATACGCCCGCCGGACAGGAAACGATTCAAAAGTCACAAAATCCGCCAAAAACCCCTAAGCCGTAGGGGCATTGCGCCGCAGTCCTACAGTCCTGCCGCGACTGGCCGCCTAGACTCGGCGCTGCATATGACGACACCCCACGACACGCCGGTTACGGCCCCCTCCCGCTTCAGGCTGCTTGCAGACCGTGCCTGGTTTCACCTGCGCCATCCGACACGGCGTGGCATCCTGCTGGCGGTGGCAGCCCTGCCGGTGCTGCTGGTGCTTTATGTGCTGCTGCTGATTCCCTTCACGCCCAGCATTTCAGACTTGCGCAAGGCCAAGACCGCCAAACCTTCGGTGGTGATGTCGGCAGACGGTAAAGAGCTGGCGGCCTTCAAGCGTGCCAACCGCGATTGGGTCAAGCTTGAGGATATTTCGCCCAACGTCGTCAATGCGCTGATCGCCACCGAAGACCACCGGTTTTACGACCACCATGGCATGGACTTCAAGCGCACGGCTGCCGCCGCAGTGAACACCTTCAAGGGCGACCTGCAGGGCGGCTCGACCATCACCCAACAGCTGGCACGCAACCTCTACCCGGAAGAGATCGGCCGTTCGGCGACGCTGACGCGCAAGGTGAAGGAGGCCATCACGGCCGTGAAGATCGAGTCGGTCTACACCAAGGACGAAATCCTGGAGACCTACCTCAACACCGTGCCCTTCCTGTACAACGCCTACGGCATCGAGATGGCCGCGCGCACCTACTTCGACAAGTCAGCCGATGAACTGGACGTGCTGCAAAGCGCAACGCTGATCGGCATGCTCAAGGGCACGAGTTATTACAACCCCGTGGTCAACCCCAACCGTGCGCTGCAGCGCCGCAACACGGTGCTGGCCCAAATGGTCAGGCACCAGAAAATTCCCGAAGCGAAACTGGCCGCGCTGAAAAAGACGCCGCTGAAAATTGATTTCGAACGCCAGGAAGAGCCGCTGGGTTCCGCCCCGCACCTGTCCCAGCAGCTCAAGCGCTGGCTGATTGAATGGGCCGACAAGAACGACTACAACATCTATGCCGACGGGCTGGTGGTGCGGACCACGATTGATTCGCGCCTGCAGGACATGGCCAATTCAGCGGTGACCATGCAAATGGAAAGACTGCAGTCCGTCGTCAATTCCGACGGGCGGCTGACGTCGGGCTGGAACCCCAGAACCCGCGGGGGCCAGGCGCGGGAACTGGTGCTGGGTTTCCTGCGCGAGTCGAAAGAGTACAAGGCCGCACGGGCGGCGGGCTACAGCGACGACGAATCCATCAAGGCCATACAGGGCAATGCCGATGTGCTGCAAAAGCTTCGCAGCGACAAGCTCCGCCTGCAGGCCGGCTTCATGGCGATAGACCCCTCCAATGGCCATGTCAAGGCGTGGGTGGGCAGCCGTGACTACATGAACGACCAGTTCGACCATGTGTCCCAGGCACGCCGCCAGCCGGGTTCGACCTTTAAACCTTTTGTCTATGGCGCGGCGTTTGAAAACGGCTCGCGCCCGAACGACGTGTTTGTAGACCAGGCGCTGGAAATCCCCATGGGCAACGGCGCATTCTGGCGTCCGGGTGATGCGGGCGGGCCCAGCGGCGCGACCATGACCCTGCGCCAGGGCCTGATGTATTCAAAGAACAGCATCACCGCGCAGGTCATGCAGGTGGTGGGCCCGCAGCATGTGGCGAAACTGGCGCGCTCCATGGGTGTGCGGCAGAGCAAGATGGACGAGGTGCTGTCACTGGCGCTCGGCACCAGCCCGGTGACGCTGAAGGAAATGGTCACCAGCTACAGCACGCTGGCCAACGACGGCCGCTATATCGAGCCGGTGATGATCACGCGCGTGGAAGATCGCGACGGCAATGTGCTTGAGCAGATGGTCGAGCCGGTGGCTGAAACAGCGATGGCCACGACGGTCGCGCAGTCCGTGCTGGATGTGCTGCGTGGCGCCATCGACCAGGGCACGGGCACAGGCATACGCAGCCGCTACGGCATACGCGCAGACGTGGCCGGCAAGACCGGCACCACGCAGGACAACACCGACGCCTGGTTCATGCTGATGAGCCCGCAGCTCGTGGCGGGTGCATGGGTAGGCTTCAACGACAACCGCGTGACCATGGGTTCCGGCTGGGGCCAGGGCTCGCAGGCCGCGTTGCCCATCGTCGGTGAGGTCTTCCGGCGGGCCTACCGCGATAAAGTGCTGGATGCCAACGCCAAATTTGCCGCGCCGCGTGACACCAGCGTGCCGCCAGACCCGGCCCTGCTCGGAATCGAGGTCAACAACACCCCGGCATTGCCACCGGAGCAAAGCCCGTTTACCGGGGGCGTGACCTTTGTCGATCCCGCGTCGCCGCGTGAAGGCAGCTGGCAACCTTCACCCGGTATCAAGTACGTGACGGTGCTGGCGCCATCAGTCGAAGCGCCTGTGCCGGCAATGAACGCAGAGATCATTCCGCGCGACCTGCAGCCGCCGGAGCCGCGCAAACCGTGAGCTGCCCGGCACACTTTGTGCCAAACGCGTAAGCTGTTGGGCATGACGCCCCCCGAGTCTTTTCGATCACGCCGCCTGGCGCTGTATGCGCTGACCTTGCCGGGGCTGGCCGCATTGCTGGTGGCGTGCGGACAGCCGCCGACAGACTCCGCGGAAGAAGACACCCAGCAGCGCCTGATTGGCACCTGGCTGCGCGAATACGACCAGGAGGGCTCGCATGTCAGGCGCCTGCTGGTACTGGGCCCGGATGGACGTTTCAGTGAGGCCGCGCGTGTCGTCGATGCGGCAGGTGCCGTCACCCTGCACAATCATGAGGGGCGCTGGCTGTATGACGGCATGAACCTCAAGCGTCACTACACCAGCTTTGACGGAAAGCAGCCAGCCTCGCCTGTGCTGCCTTACGCGACTTTTCAGGTCAAGTTCGAGTCCAGCAGAGCCTTCATCGGCCGGGACAACGTGCGCCGCCGCGAGGTGCGCTATGAACGTGTGGAAGATGGCGCGGCGGTGTGAAAGTGCAGTCCCGCCAATAGAAACAGGCCGGTTCAACCGGCCTGTTTAACTCACAGGGACTGAATCCCCGGGAGCGATGGTGTCGCGAAGACACCGAAATGGTTCAACACATGCGCATCAGCGCTTGTCGAGATCTTTGTGCCACTGGGTGCCGGCATCCTTCGCTGCGTCTTTTGCGGATTCAGCAGCGTCCTTGATGTTTTCGCGTGCATCACCCACATTTTTCTGGGCCTTGCCGGCAAATTCACGGGCGTGGCCCTTGGCTTCCTGTTCCTTGTTGCCCAGTGCCTTGCCGGTGTGTTCCTGGATTTCGCCAGCAGCTTCTTTCAGACGGCCTTTAACTTGATCTTTGTTCATGATGTTCCTTTTGGGGGTGCCATGGAAGATTCCATGACTACAAGTTAACGCCTCAAAAAACATGCTGGCGCAAGGATGCACCGCAGCGTTTTGTCAGTGCCTGCCTACACTGCAGTTACATTGAAAAACAGGGCTAATGCCTGTAAGCACGGCGTCTGCGGGCTTGTAGTTTCTTCACGATACATTATTTGGCAGGCGCATAAAAAGATCGGCCAGCGCCGGTACCGGGTAACTACCAAATAACAGCGGGAGGAGAGTGGCATGAAGCCTTTGTTTGAGGAGGCGCCCGATGGGCGTGTGGAACCAACATTCAAGCACCTGGAGCAGTGGGACAGCGGGCCCGCCACCTTGCCTTCTGCCCTTGTGCAGCCATACCAGCTTCGCATCGAATTCACAGGCTCCGGCAGCGAGTACTTCCGCATCTGGGTGGTCAACCTGTTGCTCCTGATCGTCACTGTGGGCATCTACTATCCCTGGGCAAAGGTACGGCGCCTGCGCTACTTTCACGGCAACACCCTGGTCGATGGTGAGCCCATGGGCTTTCATGGCAAACCCCTGAAGATGTTGAAGGGCTATTTTCTCGTTGGCCTGCTGTTTGCCCTGTATTCGGTCGCGGGCAATTTCTCGCCCGTGGCGGGCCTGGTGGCCTTTGTGATCGTGACGGCCATCTGGCCGGCCTTGCTCAAGTCGTCGATGCAGTTCCGCCTGGCCAACACCAGCTGGCGCGGCATGCGCTTCAGGTTCAGTGGTTCGATGGCCGGTGCCTACCGCTCGGTGATTCCCATGTTCGTCCCCAGCCTGATCATCCTGGTGGCCATTGTGTTTGTGGTTGACCCGCAGAAGCCGCCTGTCTGGTACCTCAAAGTGGTCGGCGTCGTGACGCTCCTGGGCCTGGCACTCGTGCCCTGGCTGATGTACAACCTCAAGCGCTACCAGCATGACAACTATGGCGTCGCCACGCTGCGCACCAGCTTCCGGGCCTCGGTCAATTCGTTTTACGAGGTATTCGGGAAGCTCTTTGGCGTGACCATCCTGCCCATGATCCTTTCGCTGACCATTGCGGGGGCGGCGGTCGCGGTGGGCTTTGCGGCGCGAAAGAGTGGCGCCCTGACGCCCTCGAACATGAAGTTTTTCATAGGCCTGGGCATCGCGCTGTTTGTGGTCAGCTTCATGGCGACCTTCGTGGTCATCAAACCCTGGTTCACCACGCGTCTGCAAAACCTTATCTGGTCCGGCACGCACAACCACGCGCTGCGGTTTTTCAGTGATTTGCGCTTCAAGTCCATGCTGTGGCTGACAGTTAAAAACTGGTTGCTCATTATGTTGACGCTGGGGCTTTACTGGCCTTTTGCCGCGATTGCCATGGCCCGCATGCGTTTGCACGCCGTGCGCCTGGAGTTGCAGCAAAGCCCGGATGAACTCCTCAACCTGGCGCATTCGGCTGAAGGCGAAGCGGCAGGTGACGCCGCCGGTGACCTGTTCGGGCTCGACATCGGGTTTTAAGCCGCATGCAGGCCGACGACGCTGATCCCCGCCAACTGGCCGCCAGTTTTTTTGACGGCCGAAGCGCGCGTGCACAGCCGGTCATGCTGACCTTGTACGACAACGAGCTTCTGATTCTGGGCGACGGGCTCAGTCGCCGGGTTGCCCTGCATGACGTGCAGTGGCCGGAGCGGACGCGTCACGGCATGCGGGTGGCGCACTTCAAAACCGGGGGCTCGGTGCAAAACGCGGATGCAGCGGCTTGGGACGAGTGGGTACGCCGCAATGGCAGGGGCGAGTCGCTGGTGGTCAGGGCGCAGCAAAGCTGGCGTTGGGTTGCGCTGAGCGCGGCGCTGCTGGTTGGCCTCATCATTACTCTCCAGCAATGGGGCCTTCCAATGGCCGCGCGGGCCGTGGTGGCGGTTGCGCCGCTCAGCCTTGATGAGTCACTCGGTGAAGGCTCGCTTGCAGTGATTGACGGCCAGCTCATGCGTCCGAGCAGGCTGCCGGAAGCCGAACAGAAGCGCGTGCGGACAGCCTTTGAGCGCGCCGTGGGCGCCTTGCCACCGGACACGGTACCTCCATGGAAACTGCTGTTCCGCCGCAGCCGCATTGGCGCGAATGCCTTTGCGCTGCCGGGCGGCACGATGGTGATGACCGACGAGATGGTGACGCTGGTGGGCGGTGATGAAGAGGTCCTGACTGCGGTACTGGCACACGAACTGGGTCATGTCCGCCAACGCCATGGCCTGCGGCTGCTGGTGCAGGCGACCGCGCTGGGCGGGCTGGCGAGCCTGATCGTCGGTGACTTCAGCAGTGTGCTGGCCACAGCGCCCGTTTTGCTGGGGCAGGCCAGTTATTCCCGTGACGCGGAGCGCGAGGCTGATGCCGAGGCCGTGCGTATCCTGCGTGCAGCCAGCATCTCGCCGCTGGTGATGGTCAAGCTGTTCGAGCGGCTGGATGCCGCGAGGGCAGACAAAAAGCAGGGCAGCGCCGGCGAAAAGATAAATATCGACAAGGAAACGCAGGACGATTCTGTGCTTGGCATCGCCATCGCTTCTCACCCCGCCGATGCCGAGCGCATCCGCTTCTTCACCGAAGCCGCCAGGGGCAACTGATCAGGCGCTGCCCAGCCCCAGCGCGTTGTAGACGCGCAATGCCGCATAGGCATCGTTGGCGGCATAGACGATTTGTGATTCACCCAGCTTCTCGTTGGCCCAGTTGGACGTCGCGGCCTTTTTTGACTTGATGAAACGCTTGTTGAACAGCACCGCAACCGCCCCGCGCACGCCCATGTCCTTGCGATAGCCGCGGGCGCGAAACATTTCGTTGAGCTCCAGAACGCCTTGCAGGTCTGTACCCAGTTTGTGAATGATGCGGCGCCTGTCGTCGCCCAGCCCGAAGCCTGCCTTGATGATGTGGGGCGCCTCCAGCAACACCCCCACGGCTCGGCGGCATTCGGCATCGGTGAGCTGGAAGATCCAGGCTTTGTTCAATGTGGACAGCTGCACGATGTGCGGCCCGTCGCTCGCTTCGTTTTTGAGGAAGGTGGGCTTGGACTCGGTGTCGAAACCCAGCGCAGTTTCACCTTCCAGGTCTTTCAGCGCCTGTATGGCTTGTGCGGGTGTGGACACCACCTGGATCTGGTCCAGGTCCAAACGGTCAAAGACCTCAAGCAGGGCAATTTCTTCCTTGCCGGGTGTGTAGAGTTCAGTCATGCGAATTGGGTGTGGGGAAGGGGCCAGGTTTGGACGAACGGGTATCGGTGAAAATGGTGTCCGGGATGGTTGAGCTTACAGCCTGTTCCCAATGACCCCAATTTCTCCCGACCTCCCAAACCTCTCTCAACTTCGCCTCACAGGCGCACCAAAACATATCCATGGCAGCAGCACTGGGCATCACCACGGCGGACTACAAACTCTTTCCGTCACCGCGCAACCGGCACCGGACTGTTTTCGAGCAGCAGGTGTTTGTGCCTTACCCCTACATGCTGATCGACATGGACAGTTACGAGTTCAAGGGCAAGTCCAGCCTGTTTGCCGCTTGCCGTCTGAGCGACGGCAAGATGGGTCAGCTGGTGACGCTGGAACTGCCTGAAGACGAGGCCAGGTTCAACAAACTTTTCGTGCCCGATTGATGAGCAATAAAGCAAAAACCGGATTGAGCGGATTAAGCGGATTAAGTGGCCTCGGCAGCCTGGGTGGTCTGGTGTACTCCACCGACGCCGGCCGCATGTGCCCGGACTGCCGCCAGCCTGTCGCCAGCTGCGTGTGCAAACAAGCGGTGATTCCCAAAGGCGATGGCGTGGTGCGCGTAAGCCGCGAGACCAAGGGGCGGGGTGGCAAAAGCGTCACACTCGTCAAAGGCTTGGCGCTGGACGCTGCGGCCCTCGCGCTGGTCGGCAAGCAGCTGAAGGCGGCCTGCGGTTCCGGCGGCACGGTCAAGGACGGCGTGATCGAGGTGCAGGGCGACCACTGCGACCTGGTGGTGGACATGCTGAAAAAGCAGGGCCACAACGTCAAGCGCGCGGGCGGCTAAGCGCCGCATTAATTCCTGCATGAACCCCGAAGACCTGCAGCTTCTGGTCGAGCGCGAGATGCCCTTCGGCAAATACAAGGGCCGCAAGATTGCCGACCTGCCCGGCCACTACCTGAACTGGTTTGCGCGCGAGGGCTTTCCCAAAGGCGAGATCGGGCGCTTGCTGGCGTTGATGCAGGAGATCGACACCAATGGCCTCAAGCCGCTGCTGGACCCGCTGCGCCAGCGGCAGGCGGATGTGTAAGCGCCCATAAAAAAAGCACCGCGGCCACGCCCGGTGCTTTATCTCCCATGCGGCTTCAGCCGCAGGGCTTACTTCTTCATTTCGTCTTTTTTCATGCCGTCCTTGGCCATCGCGTCTTTGCCCATGGCGTCTTTCTTCATACCGTCTTTTTTCATGGCGTCCTTCTTCATGCCGTCTTTGGCCATGCCGTCCTTGGCCATGGCATCAGGCTTGGCCATGGCGTCTTTGCCCATGGCATCTTTTTTCATGGCGTCCTGGGCCATGGCGCTGGCGCCGGCGAGCAGCATGCATGCGGAGACAACGGTGGCAGTGATTTTGTTCATGTTTATGTCCTTGAAAGAGTGATTGATCGATCGTTTTAAAAGTGGCGCCAGCCTGAGCCTTTGCCGTTGCCGGAGACAGCTGGTGTTCAGCTGCCCCCAAACCAGTTGTAGCCCTGGTCTTCCCAGTAGCCGCCAGGGTAGGTGTTGGTCACAAAAATCGCCTGGATGTGTTTCGGGTTCTTGTAGCCCAGCTTGGTGGGCATGCGCAGCTTCATGGGGAAGCCGTATTTGGGCGGCAGCACCTGGCCGTCATAGGTCAGCGCCAGCAGCGTTTGCGGGTGCAGGGCCGTCGGCATGTCGATGCTGGTGAAGTAGTCGTCGGCACATTTGAAACCGACGTATTTGGCGGTGGTGTCTGCACCTATGAGCTTGAGGAAGCTGGCGAATGGCACGCCGCCCCATTTGCCGATGGCGCTCCAGCCTTCCACGCAGATGTGACGCGTGACCTGGTCGGCCTGCGGCATGGCGCGCAGCTCGGGCAGTGACCACTTGCGTTTCTCGGTGACCATGCCGGCGACTTCAAGGCGAAAGCCTTCTTCCGGCACCACACGCACTTCGTTTTCACCGTAGTAGGCGTTGAAGGGGAAGGGCCGCGTGATCATGGATTCCGGGTAGGTGGGTGCGAGCCGGCTCGGGTCGAACAGGAAGCCCTGCACATCGTCGTTGATGCGTGAGATTCTGGTAAGGGCCGTGCTGATGCTGGCGTTGTTGTCCAGCATGCAGCCGGTCAGCATCGACAGGCCACCCAGGGTGAGCGAGCCGCGTAAAAAGTTTCGGCGGCTGTCGGTCAGCTTGTTGGCGATGGCAATGCGGTCAACGGCTTCCCTGAGGACGGCGTCCGAATCGATGCCGAGCGTGCGGGCTTGTTTGATATTCATTTTTTGAACCCCAGTATTTAACGGCCACGCACCATGTACACCAGCGTTTTGGGCACCAGTGCAACCATGACGACATGAATGACTACGAAAGCAGCGAGGCCGGCCATCGAAAAGAAATGCACGAGGCGCGCACCTTCGTAACCGCCCATGAGTTCGCGCAGGATGGGAAACTGCACCGACTTCCAGAGCACCAGTCCGGACACCACGATGATGATGCTGTCGACCATCACAAACAGGTAGGCCAGACGCTGCACGGTGTTGTAGTGGGACGGGTCGGCATGGGCCAGCTTGCCTCTGAGCGCGGCCAGCATGTCGGCCACGAATGCCCGTGGTGACAGCGGAAAGAATTTGTGGAACAGGCGTTTTGTGAAGATGTTGAACGCCAGGTAGAGCAGGCCGTTGAAAAACAGCACCCACATGGCCGCAAAGTGCCACTGCAAGGCCCCACCCAGCCAGCCACCCAGCGTCACATCGGCGGGAATGGCAAAGCCCAGAAACGCCGTGGCGTTGTAGATGCGCCAGCCGCTCATCATCAGTACCACCACGGCCAGCGCGTTGAGCCAGTGCATGGCGCGCAGCCAACCGGGGTGTATCAGGGGTTTGGGTGTGTGATGGGTCAGGTCGTTCATGGTCAGGTCCTCTTGTTTGGGTTTGGTCGGTGCAGGTGCGCGGGTCTTACAACTGCTTTTGGCTTGTTTGCGATTAAAGTGGCTGAGCTTTACCCGGTGAGTCCCTTGATCAGGGTTTTCCCTTGGCTTTCCGCCTGCCAGCCTCTCCTCGCATGCACCGCTACAAAAGACTTTTCGCCGTCGCCGCCTTCCTTGTCCTGCTGCTGGCGGTGTTCCATTTTTCGGGGCTGCGCGGCAACTTCAACCTGGCCTACCTGCACCGGAAATTCCTCGACAACGAACTCACCGGCCTGCTGATTTTTGTGGCGCTGTTTGCGCTGGGCAACCTGATCCAGATCCCCGGCCTGATCTTTCTGGCTGCCGCGGTGCTGGCGCTCGGGGAAGTCTGGGGCGGGATTGCAACCTACATCGCAGCCGTGCTGTCTTGCGTGTTCACCTTCTGGCTGATACGCCTGCTGGGCGGTGACGCCCTGCGCGAGATCAATGGCAAATGGCCCAAACGCCTGCTGGCGGGGCTGGACGCGCACCCCGTGAAAAGTGTGGCCCTGTTGCGCGTGCTGCTGCAGACGGTGCCCGCGCTCAACTATGCGCTGGCCCTGTCAGGCGTGAAGTTTCGCAACTACCTGACGGGCACGCTGATCGGCCTGCCGTTGCCGATCGCGCTGTATTGCATCTTTTTTGACTACCTGGCCCGGTCCCTTCATATCCCGGGCTATTGATGCAAGGAATGGGGCAGCGGCTTGCATGGGCACGCCGCTGGCAGGCTTCTTCGTAAACAGGGGCCGCAGGCGTAGCGGCCCCCTCGGGGGCAGGGCGCTACACGCAGTGAGCAACCGTGGGGGCCCTTAACCCCTGAGGTTTTTGTTGAAGAATTCCAGCGTACGGCCCCAGGCGAGCTTGGCGGCAGCCGCATCAAAACGCGGCGTGGTGTCGTTGTTGAAGCCGTGCTGCGTGCCGGGGTACTGGAACGCCGAGTGCGGCACGTTGGCGGCCTTGAGCGCGGCTTCATAGGCTGGCCAGGAGGCGTTGATGCGTTCATCGACGGCCGCAAAGTGCATTTGCAGAGGTGCCTTGACCTTGGCCGCCTCTGTGGGGGCAGGCTGGTTGCCGTAGAAGGGCACACCGGCGTTGAGTTCGGGCATGCGCACCGAGAGCATATGAACCATGCCGCCGCCATAACAAAAGCCCACGGCACCGATCTTGCCGTTGGACTCGGGCCGGTTCTTCAGGAAATTGGCGCCGGCCACGAAATCTTCCAGCGCCTTCTTCTGGTCGAGCTTGGCAAACTGCTCGCGGGCCTTGTCTTCATCGCCCGGGTAGCCACCCAGCGGCGTGAGGGCGTCGGGGGCAAAGGCGACAAAGTTGTCGAGTGCCAAACGTCGGGTGATGTCCTCGATGTGCGGGTTCAGGCCGCGGTTTTCATGGATGACCAGCACCGTAGGCAGCTTGCCGGTCATGGTGGCCGGTTTGGCGAGGTAGCCCTTCATGGTGCCGTTGCCCGCGGTCGACGGGTACTCGATCATCTCGGTCTTGATGCGCTTGTCGTCCTTGGGCACGACCTGCGCGCGTGCGAAGTCGGGACTCAGCGCAGCCAGCAGGCCGGCTGCCGTCATGCCGCCGACGGCGAACTTCTGTGCCCGGTCAAGGAAGCCGCGCCGGTCAATGGTGCCGTGCACATAGGCATCAAAAAGAATCAGCAGTTCCTGGTCGAAATCCTGGGCGGTCTTCAGTTGCATGGCTGTTGCTCCTCGCGGGTTTGTTAATGGGGTTGGGAATGCCGGGCATAGCGGTCACAAAATGGCAGCATAACGCCAGACACCAGCAATAGACACGGTACTTGCCCTGCATTTCCCTTGCTATGGAAAGCGTAGCTGGTTGTGCCGCAGCAACAATGGATTGCGGGGTTTGTGTTTTCAGGACGCTTTTAAGCCTATAGTTTGAAACCAGCGGTAACAGTAAGTTGTGCCAGCGTAACAAGTGTTCAGCGCCTCTTCCGGGGCCGATTACCATTGAAGAACGCACCTGCGGTGCAGGCAGTCCAGACGGGTTGCACAAACAGAAAAACAGGAGTTATCGTGAACCTGACAGGCTTACTCATGACATTGCTCGGCCTGCTGCTGGGCGCTGTGATCGGCGTGGGTGCCTACGCCTGGTGGCTGAGAAAGCAGGCCAACGAATCGCTGCGTGTGCCCGACACCTGGCCGCTCGTCTCGCGGGTGCTGATCACCAACGAGGAATATGAAGTCCTGAAATGGCTGCGCACCACCTTTCCCGACCACATGGTCATGGTGAAGCTGCCGGTGCTGCGGTTCACCAAGCCGACGGACCTTGATAAAAACGGCGGCGGCAAACGCTGGCAGGATTTGCTGGGCGGTGTGTACTGTACTTTCACCATATGCACGGGCAACGGCAACGTGGTCGGCTGCATTGACGTGGTTGGCAAGCGCGGCATCAGCAAGGCCAGCCGCGATGTCAAGGAGTCCCTCCTGTCTGACTGCCGCATCGGCTACACGGTGGTGCGCAGCACCGCCTTACCCAAGGCCAGCGCCATGCGTGCCGCCTTTCTGGGGGAGGTGGCTGCGGAAGAGCAGGAGGAATACCGGCCGACGATGGGCGGGGACAGCAGCTTTCACGCAGACCTCGACAGTTTCACCCGGCAAAAGCGCCTGGCCGCCAAAGAAGCTGCGCTCAGGGAACTCAACAAGGGCAACGACGTCAAGGCCTTGCCCAAGGCCACGCCGGCAGGCTTCAACCCCGATGGCACGGGCGCCTTTGCTTCCAAAAAGCCGGAGCGCTTTCCCCAGCAGTGGGACGACTCTTTTATTGGTGTCGATGAAAGCCGGCCCGCCAAACTGACCGAACTCTGAACGCACCGGCGGCGCTGTTAATCACAGCGCTGCGTAGTGGCTTTGTGCCTTCCGTCACCCGCATGGTGTAAATTCTTTGCTGTCGCCCGTTAACGGGTGCCACGCGTCTTCCGGGCGACCGCCCACCGGCTTTTCGCTTCGTTTACCTCGCTTTTGTAGTTGCAGCTCCGGCTGTGCTGCATGCCATCTTTCCACCTCCTTTTGTGTAAAGGACGCATCGCATGCCCCACAGCGTTTCGCTGATCAGCACCATCGCCGCCGGTCTTGGCCTGGCACTCATTTTTGGTTTTATTGCGGCGCGGCTGCGCCTGCCGGCGCTGGTCGGTTATTTGCTGGCGGGTGTGATCATCGGGCCCTTCACGCCGGGCTTTGTCGCGGACGCTGAAATTGCCAGCCAGCTCGCCGAGATCGGCGTGATGCTGCTGATGTTTGGCGTGGGCCTGCATTTTTCGCTCGACGATTTGTTGGCGGTGCGCAAGATTGCGGTGCCGGGCGCCGTCGTCCAGATGACGGTGGCGACCGCACTGGGCATGGGGTTGGCCCACTGGTGGGGCTGGAACCTGGGCGGGGCCTTGGTGTTCGGCCTGTCGCTGTCGGTCGCCAGCACCGTGGTGCTGCTCCGTGCGCTGGAAAGCCGCGGTGTCCTCGACTCGGCCAACGGCCGCATCGCCGTCGGCTGGCTGGTGGTCGAAGACCTGGCCATGGTGCTGGTGCTGGTGATGCTGCCGCCGCTGGGCGGCTGGCTGTCGGGCAAGGCTGGTACAGACACCAGCGCGCTCTGGAAAACATTGGGCATGACCCTGCTGCAGGTCGGCGGTTTTGTGGCGCTGATGCTGATTGTGGGCCGGCGTTTCTTTCCCTGGGTGCTGTGGCAGGTGCAGCGCACCGGCTCGCGTGAGCTGTTCACGCTGTGCGTGGTCGCGGCCGCGGTCAGCATTGCCTATGGATCGACCATGCTGTTTGGCGTGTCGTTTGCGCTGGGCGCTTTTTTTGCCGGCATGGTGATGCGCGAGTCGGAGTTCAGTCACCGCGCGGCTGAAGAATCACTGCCGTTGCGCGACGCTTTTGCCGTGCTGTTTTTTGTCTCGGTCGGCATGTTGTTCGACCCGTGGGTGCTCATCGAGCGGCCGCTGCAGGTGCTGGCCGTCGTCGGCATCATCGTGGTGGGCAAGTCGCTGGCGGCCGGCATCCTTGTCATGGCCTTCCGTTACCCGCTGAACACCGCGCTGACCGTGTCGGCCAGCCTGGCGCAGATCGGCGAGTTCTCGTTCATTCTGGTCGGCCTGGGCGCGTCGCTGGGGCTGCTGCCACCCGAGGGCCAAAGCCTGGTGCTGGCGGGCGCGCTGATCTCGATTGCGACCAACGAGCTGGTGTTCAAGGCGGTGTCGCCCCTGCAGAGATGGATATTGGCGAAGTCACCGCTGGCGCGCAAACTGGAAGCGCGTGACGACCCTACGGCAGAATTGCCCGCCACGACCGAAGCCCGCTACCTGGCCCACCACGTGGTGCTGGTCGGTTACGGCAGGGTGGGGCGGCGCATTGCCGAGGCCATGACGGCCAAACACATTCCCTATGTGGTGGCTGAGCAAAACCGCGAGATGGTCGAGCGCCTGCGCGCCCAGGGCGTGCCCGCGGTGTCGGGTGATGCGTCCGAGCCCGAGGTGCTGATTCAGGCGCACATCGCACAGGCCCGCATGCTGGTGATTGCCACGCCGGACACGCTGGACGTTCGGCAGATGATCGCCTCCGCACGCGCGTTGAACCCGGGCATCGAGACTGTGGTGCGCACCCACAGCGAGGCAGAAGCCAAACTGCTGGCCACCGAGAACGCAGGGCAGGTATTTTTGGGGGAGCACGAACTCGCGCTGTCGATGACCCGGCATGTACTCGAACGTGTAGGGGCCTGAGTGGGTTGGCCAGTCGGTAGCACGTAAAACTCTCGCAGGCGGCTGGGGCACAATTTCAGGATTCAACCAACCCTCCAGACAAAGGTTCTTAATGACTTCACAAGACAAGGCCCACAACAAGGTTGCACTGGTCACGGGTGCGGGCACCGGCATCGGCAAAGAGGTCGCGCTGGCAATGCTGCGTGACGGCTATCGGGTGGTGCTGGCTGGCCGCAGGCTGGAGTTGCTGGAAGGCGTGGTGAAGGCCTCGGGCTCTGACCGCGCGCTGGCCATGGCCACCGATGTCGGTCAGCCCGGGTCGGTCAACGCGCTGTTCGCCAACATCGCCCAAACTTTCGGGCGACTCGATGTGCTGTTCAACAACGCCGGCGTCAGCGGCATCGGCAAGGGGTTTGAAGACATCGATTTTGAGCACTGGCAGAACATCGTCAATGTGAATCTGACCGGCTCGTTTCTCTGCGCGCAAGGCGCTTTCAAAATGATGAAAGACCAGACACCGCAGGGCGGCCGCATCATCAACAACGGCTCCATTTCGGCCCATGCTCCACGGCCGAACTCGGCTCCCTACACGTCAACCAAACACGCCATCACCGGCCTGACCAAATCGATCTCGCTGGACGGCCGCCAGTACAACATCGCCTGTGGGCAAATCGACATCGGCAACGCGCTGACTGAACTCTCGGCGCGCATGGCCAAGGGCGTGCCGCAGGCCAACGGTGAGATTGCCATTGAGCCCATGATGGACGCCACCGAAGTGGCTGATGCCGTGGTGCATATGGCGTCGCTGCCTCTGTCAACCAATGTGCAGTTCATGACCATCATGGCGACGAAGATGCCGTTTGTCGGCAGGGGTTAAGCCATGAGCAGTTCGCTCACGTTCAGCACCGCCAATCTTTCCGACGCGAACCTTGACGCGCAGGTGGTGAACCTGCAGTGGCGCCACGCCGGCCAGCGCGCCTGTTTTTACGGCCAGTGTTTCACCCTTCAGGCGCAGGACCACCGGCCGATTGACGAGGTGGTCAGCACGCCCGGTGAAGGCCGCGTGCTGGTGGTGGACTGCGGCGGCTCGCTGCGCTTCGGCGTCTTCGGCGACCGGCTGGCGGCGATTGCCGTGCGCAATGGCTGGTCAGGCCTGGTGGTTCACGGGGCCGTGCGCGACACCGTCAAGCTCGCAGAACTCGACATCGGCGTAAAGGCCTTGGGCGTGACCGCGCTGAGGAACAGCGAGGCGCGGCCCTCGGTAAAAGGTGCGCCACTGTCGTTTGGTGACGCACGCTTTGAAGCGGGCGACTGGGTGTATTGCGACCCCGACGCCGTTCTGGTCAGCAAGGTTCAGCTGGACCTGAAGAAAGGCTAGGGCCTGCTGGTCAACCCTGCAGCTGCGACTGCCAGAAATCCCAGGCCCGGGCGATCTGGCCGGTGTTGGCTTCGTCGGCGGCCAGGGCTTCGTCGTCGGTGAGGTAGGTCACTTCACCGAGCGCCATGCCGGCGGCCTGTATCTCGGCATTGTTTTGTGTGTACACCGCGCGGAACACCGCTTGTTTCATCGTGGCACCCGTGGCCGTCGCGCCATGGCCGCGCATCAGCACCACCGCACTGTTGCCAAGCGTGCTGGCCAACGCATTGCCCAGCGCCATGTCGCGGATCAGCATGTCGCTGCTCATGCCGGCGTGGTCCCGGATCTCGAAGTTGGGCACGATGCCGCTTAAAAAACCGCCCATGTGGCACACCGGCCGCAGGCGCGCATGCTTGACGATGGTGAAGGGCAACACCGCCTTGGCATGGCTGTGCACAACGCCATTGACCTCGGGGTGCTGTGCATAGATGGCCGCGTGGATAAAACGCTCCAGGTAGACCTTCTGGTCGCCGCCGCCCTGCAGGTTGCCCTGCAGGTCAAACGTCAGGACGTCGGCCGGGGTGACCGTGGCCGGCGCCATGTTTTTTGACAGCAGGAATTGCGCCGGGTTGGACGGGTCACGCATGCTGACGTGGCCGAAGGCATCGACCACGCCCTGGTTGAACAGGATGCGGTTGGCGGCGGCCAGGTCTTTCCTGGCGGCCTCAACAGTCTGGGTTGGGTTCATGGACTGCGATTATTCAGCAACGATGTTGAGTTCCTTGACCAGCTGCTGGTTGCGCGCGTAGGTGTCGCGTGCCAGTTTGGCGGCGTCTGCAGAGCTGCCGCCCGCGATGGCCACACCCATGCCGCGCAGTTTGTCCTTGAACTCCGGCGTGGCCAGGATGGCGTTGATTTCCGTGTTCAGGCGCTGGATGGCGGGAGCGGGCGTGCCGGCAGGCGCGAGGATCTGGAAGAACACCGCTGTCTCGACGCCCGCGATGCCGGATTCGGTCATGGTCGGCAGGGTGGGGATAAGCTCCGAGCGCTGCTTTTCAACCAGGCCTACGGGCACCAGTTTGCCAGCGGCGATGTGCGGTGCGGCACCAGCAAGCGCCACGATGGCGATCGGCAGCTCGCCGGCCAGCACAGCGTTGACCGCCGGCAGGACGCCGCGGTAAGGCACATGGTTGAGCTGTGTGCTGGTCGAACGCTTGAGCATTTCGCCAGCGATGTTCATGGGTGAACCGGTGCCCGGGCTACCGTAACTGGTGGCGCCGTTCTTCTTCAGGTAGGCGACCAGGTCCTTGGGCGTTTTGACGTTGATGGACGGGCTGGCGATGATCAGCAGGGGCGCAGTGCCGGCAGTGAGTATGGGCGAAAAATCCTTGATGACATCAAAGTTGGCGCCGCCTGCCCTGGGGGACAGGATGGGCGCCATGTAGACGTCGCTGGGCACGATGACGATGGTGTGCCCATCCGGGGCAGAGCGCGCCACGCTGGATGCACCGACCAGGCCGCTGGCGCCAGGGCGGTTGTCCACCACCACGGGCTGGCCGAGTTTGGCCGGCAGTTTTTCGGACAGCATGCGGGCAATCAGGTCGTTGCTCGAACCGGGTGCGACCGGCACCACAAAGGTGATGGCCTTGGTCGGTGCCCAGGCCTGTGCTGAGGCGGCAACGGGCAGCAGGGCCACCGCGGCGATGGCGATCACGTGTTTGATGAAATGCTTCATGGTTTGTCTCCTTCTTGTTTCAAAAATTAGTGTGAACAGACCCTAGAGGGTGATGTTGATGTTCTTGCTTTGCGTGAATGACAACAATTCTTCAATCGATTCCTCGCGACCGATGCCGGACTGCTTGTAGCCGCCGTAACCCGCGCCCAGGAAATGCGGGCCGGCATTGTTGACCCAGATAAAACCCGATTGCACGCGTGAAGCAGCGCGATGGGCTTTGGCGAGGTCTTTCGTGAAGATGGCGGCCGTCAGCCCGTACTCGACGCTGTTGACGTCTTCCAGCATAGCTTCCTCGTCGCTCCATTTGATGATGGACAGCACGGGGCCGAAGACTTCTTCTTTTGCGATTCTCATATCCTGCGACACGCCTGTGAAAACGGTGGGCTCCACATAAAACCCGCCAGCCAGTGCGGGGTCAGTGGGCACCTTGCCGCCATAAACCAGTTTGGCACCCTCTGATGTGGCGATGTCGATGTAGCGCAGGATCTTGTCCTGTTGCGCCTTGGAGACGATGGCGCCCATGGTAGTTTCCTGATTCGTGGGCATGCCAGGTTTGTAGTGGCCGATCTTTTGCAGGATGCCGGTGACCACTTCGTCATGGATGGACTCATGCAGGAAGAGGCGCGACGTCGAGCCGCAGGACTGGCCGCACCAGGTGAAGTTCATGCCGGCGATGGCACCCTTGACGGCGCGCTCGATGTCGGCGTCGCCATAGACGATGCAGGGGTTCTTGCCGCCAAGTTCCAGCGAGACGTGCTTGAGCTTTTCGGCCGCCGACTTCGCCACCGCACGGCCTGTGGGCACGCTGCCGATCAACGACACATAAGGCACATCGGGGTGGGAGACCAGCGCCTGTCCGCATTCGGTGCCGCCGGTAATGATGTTGAGCACGCCGGGCGGGAAGATGTGGCCGATCAGCTCCATCAACCGGTAGGAGGACATGGGTGCCTGATAGGGTGGTTTCATGATGACCACGTTGCCGGCGGCCAGCGGTGCGGCACTTTTGGCAGCGGTGAACATCAGCGGGTGGTTGTAGGCTACGACACGCCCGACGACGCCAAAGGGTTCGCGCACGGACATGTTCACGATGCCGTCGCCCATGGGCATGGTGTCGCCCTTGAGCTCGGTGACCAGTCCGGCGAAGAAGTCGAACTGCGACGCGGCATTGAGCACATCGCGCTCCATCTCGGCAATCGGGTTGCCGCAGTTGATGGCGTCGATCATGGCCAGCTCCATCGCGTGCTCACGCAGGATGACGGCGACCTTGCGCATCATGGCGGCGCGGGCAAAGGGTTTGGTTTTGCTCCATTCCGGAAAAGCCTTGTGTGCCGACGCAACGGCCAGGTTGACGTCTTCCGTGTTGGCTTCGGCGCACTGGCCTATGCCCTGGCCGGTGCCCGGGTTCAGGGTTTCGAGATAGCCGCCCTTTGGTTTCTGCCAGCCGCCGGCGTAGAACAGGTCGCGGTGTTTCGGAAGCACGGACATCACGTCCGCAGGTGGCTTTGCGCTGGCAGCGGAGGTGTTGCTTCGTTCCTGGAGGTCTTGCATCTGGGATCTGCTTTCAGTTGGAGAGAACGGGAAATAAAAGTAAGGGAAGCAAGGCCTGCTGGCCTACTCGTTGATGGTGATGTTGGTGGCCTTGACGATGAGGGCCCACTTGGCGGTTTCCTTGCGCAGGTAGTCGGCAAAGTCGCGCGTGGAGCCCGATGCGGGCTCGAAACCCACCGCTGCGAGTTTTTCCCGCGTGTCGGGCTGCTTGACGATCTCGGTGATCTCGTTGTTCAGCCGCGCAACGATGTCGGGATTTGTTTTGGCGGGTGCAAAAAAACCGACCCATGAACGGTCTTCGTACTCGGCGATGCCTGATTCGCCGATGGTCGGCGTGTTGGGCAGGGCATCGACGCGCTTCAGGCTGGCCAGGGCAATGCCTTTGAGCCGGCCGCCGGTGACATTTCCCATGGCTGTTGGCATCGAGGTGCTGACGACATCCACGTGACCGGCGACTGCCGCGTTCACGGCAGGTGCACCGCCCTGGAACGGAACGTGTACAGCGTCCAGTGCCATCAGGTTTTTGAAAACGTATTGCGCCGTGAGGTGCGAGGAACTGCCAATGCCTGCGGTGGAATAGGTGAGCTGTTTGCCTTTGTAGTTTCTGGCGATGTCCTGCATGGTGCTGGACGTGTTGGCCGTAGCTACCGCGAACAGATTGGGGGTCGATGCCGTGAGTGCCACGGGTAAGAAATCGCTGACGTTGTAGCCGGGGTTTTTGTAGAGGCTGGTGTTCACGGCGAACGCCGCCGTGGTGACAAGAAAGGTGTAGCCATCCGGTTCCGCGCCTGCCACGACGCGCGCACCGATGTTGCCGCCCGCGCCGCCGCGGTTTTCAATCACCACCGGCTGGCCGAGTCTGGCGCTGAGCTTCACGCCGATTTGCCGTGCGACGGAGTCGGCAATGCCGCCCGCAGCAAAAGCCACGACCAGCTTGATGGGTTTGTTCGGATAGTTTGAGGGCTGCGCATGCGCCGCGGGGCTGGCCAAAACCATGAAGGTTATGGACGCGATGGCGGCCATTGAGGTTCTGGGCACCAGGGGAGATTTCATTGTGCTGCGGGGCGATGTGTTCATTTGTCTTGTCTCCGGTCTGTTTTTTTATGCGACTCGTCCGGTGGCCCACGGTCCTGCCGGATAGAGGCGTCATCGTAGGTGTCCGCCAGCACGGCGGCAAATGGATTGAGTCCATAGCGGAAATGGACAAACCGGATGAGGCGTCCGGCAATGTGGTGGCGCCAGAGGTGTCAGTCCGCCGTGGCGGGCACGGCTAGCGGACCCGGTAGCTGGTGGCGAAGAGGTTACGAAACCACTGGTTGGCAGGATCGCGGTGCATGCGGGTATGCCATTGCATGCACAGGTCTATCGCGGGCAGGTCGAAAGGCAGGGGGACGATGCGCACATTCGCCAGTTTGGTCATCGACAGCGCCGGACCCACGGGTGCAGTGAGGATCAGGTCGCTAGCCGCCACGGTGGAGGCCAGGCCGCTCCAGTAAGGCACGGTCAGCCCTATCTTACGTTTGATGCCCTTGGACGAAAACTGCGCCACCAGCAACTGGTCCAGGATGGAGTGAATGGACACCGTCGAGTGGTAGACGATGTGCATCGCGTCCATGTACTGCGCTTCGGTGAGTGTCTTGTCGATGCTCGGGTGGTCATTGCTGATCACGCAGGTCCATGTTTCTGCAAACAGTGACTGCCGGTGAAAGTCGGCGCCCAGGTCGGGCAGGAAGCCCATGGCAATGTCCAGCTCGCCGCTGACCAAGGCCTCTTTGGCTTCGCGCAAGGGCAAGGCAATGTTTTCAAGTGACACGCCGGGTGCCTGCCTGCGCAGCTCGGACACCATCAGCGGCATGTGCGCCATTTGCGCGATGTCGCTCATCAGGACCTTGAAGGTGCGTGTGGCCGTAGCCGGGTCAAACACGCGTGTCCGCTCCAGCGTGGCGCGCAGTTGCTCCAGGGTCGCACGTATGGGAGCTTCCAGTTCCATCGCCAGGGCAGACGGCTCCATACCCTTGGACGTGCGCACAAACAGCGGGTCGCCCAGCGCATCGCGCAGACGCTGCAGTGAATTGCTCGTGGCCGATTGCGACAGCCCGATCTTTTCACCCGCCAGCGTGACGCTGCGCGTGCGCATCAGCGCGTCAAAGACGAGCAGCAGGTTGAGGTCGAGCGTGTTGAAGTTCATGGAAGCGCCGGCGCTCAGCGCGGATGATCAGGCCAGCTTGCCCAGCAGCAAATACTCCATCAGCGCCTTCTGCGCGTGCATGCGATTCTCGGCCTCGTCCCAGACCACGGACTGCGGGCCGTCAATCACGTCGGCCTCGACTTCTTCGCCGCGGTGCGCGGGCAGGCAGTGCATGAAGAGGGCGTCGGGTTTGGCGGCCTTCATCATGTCGGTGTCGACACACCAGTCGGCAAAGGCCTTCTTGCGGGCTTCGTTCTCGGCTTCGTAACCCATGCTGGTCCAGACGTCGGTCGTCACCAGGTCGGCACCTGCGCAGGCTTCCATGGGGTCCTTGAAGACCTTGTAGCTTTCGGCGGAACGTATGCCGGCCAGCGACTGGTCGACCTCGTAGCCGCCCGGCGTGCTGAGGTGCACCTTGAAGCCGAGGATTTCGCTGGCCTGCAGCCAGGTGTTGGCCATGTTGTTGCCGTCGCCTATCCACGCCACGGTCTTGCCCTTGATGGACCCCCGGTGCTCGATGTAGGTGAAGATGTCGGCCAGGATCTGGCAGGGGTGGAACTCGTTGGTCAGGCCGTTGATGACCGGCACGCGCGAGTGTTCGGCGAAGCGGTCGATCTTGGTCTGCTCGTAGGTGCGGATCATCACGATGTCGACCATGCGGCTGATGACCTTGGCGCTGTCTTCAATCGGTTCGGCCCGGCCCAGCTGGCTGCCCTCGGTGGTCAGGTTGACAACGGTGCCGCCCAACTGGTACATGCCGGCTTCAAAGCTCACGCGGGTGCGGGTCGAGGCTTTCTCGAAAATCATGACCATGGTGCGGTCCACCAGCGGCTGGTGTTTTTCGTAGGCCTTGAATTTCTTCTTGATCAGCGCCGTGCGCTCGAACAGGTAGGCGTATTCGTCCGCAGTCAGGTCACTGAACTGCAGGTAGTGCTTGATGACTTTGGCTGGCGCGTTCATGCTTTTTCTTTCAGCAGCTGTTTGATGAGCGGCACCAGGATGGCCACCACCTCGTCGGCCTCTTCAATCGTCATGATGAGGGACGGCACCATGCGGATCACGGTGTCTGCGGTCACGCTGAGCAACAGGCCTTTTTCGGCCGCCCGCGAAAGGATTTCGCCGCAGGGCACCGTCAGCTCGATGCCCAGCATCAGGCCGCGGCCACGGATTTCCTTCAGGCCAGCTTCACCTTCCAGCGCATGGCCGATTGACGCACGCAGGTGGTCGCCGACCTTCACGGCATTGGCCAGCAAGCCATCTTCTTCCATGATTTTGATGGTCTCCAGCCCTGCACGCATGGCCAGCGGGTTGCCGCCAAAGGTGGAGCCGTGGTTGCCCGGCTGGAAAATGTGGGCAGCCTTGGGGCCCGCCACCACCGCACCAATCGGCACGCCCGACCCCAAGCCTTTCGCCAGCGGCATGACATCCGGCTTGATGCCGGCCCACTGGTGCGCAAACCATTTGCCGGTACGGCCCATGCCGCACTGCACCTCGTCGATCATCAGCAGCCAGTCGTTCTCATCACACAGTTTGCGCACATCGCGCAGGTAGTCGTCGGTCATGCTGTGGATGCCGCCTTCACCCTGGATGGCTTCAAAGAAGACGGCGACGACGTTTGGGTTGCCGGCCGTGGCGGCCTTGAGCGCGTTGACGTCGTTGAGCGGGATGCGGATAAAACCCTCCACCAGCGGGCCGAAGCCGGCCTGGACCTTCGGGTTGCCGGTGGCACTCAGCGTGGCAATGCTGCGGCCATGGAAGGCTTTTTCATAGACGACGACCTCGGGACGCTCGATGCCTTTGTCATGGCCGAACTTGCGCGCCAGCTTGAGGGCGGCTTCATTGGCTTCGAGGCCTGTGGAGCAGAAAAACACGTTTTCCATGCCGGAGAGTTCCAGCAGCTTTTTGGCCAATGCCTCCTGCAGGGGCACGTGGTAATAGTTGGAGGTGTGGATGAGCTTGCTGATCTGGTCCTGCAGCGCCGGCACGAGCTTCGGGTGGTTGTGGCCGACCGTGTTGACCGCGATGCCGCCCAGTGCATCGAGGTATTCCTTGCCGTTGATGTCCCAGACGCGGCAGCCCTGGCCATGCGACAGCGCGATGGGCAGGCGGCCATAGGTGTTCATCACGTGGGGCGAGGCGGCTTCGAGGTGCTGGGACGGTGCTGCAGTCATTGAAAAACTCCGGGACGTTCGGGGGTGCTCGGTGAAAAAGGAAACCCGCTACAGGCGCGGGCTGGAATTGATTTTAGGCGCAGTGCCAGAGCGCATTTGTGAAGATTGCGCATCACAGCGATGCGGTCTGCGCGTGGGCCCCATCACGCGTGAAAGTGGGGTCAAGTCTTATATAAGATACAATGATTGTGCGCTGCACCATGAGGGTTGTATCCAGCCCCGCAGCACGCAGACAACCCTCCACCAGATGGTCTCCAACACCGCCAAAGAAGTCTTTATCCAGGGCGTCACGCTCGATGGCAAAACCTTCCGGCCCAGCGATTGGGCCGACAGGCTGTGCGGCGTGATGAGCAATTTTCGCCCCGGCGGCCCGCAACCCGGCAGTCACCTGACCTACTCGCCGTGGTGTGTGCCGACGGTCATCAATGGTGTGAAGTGTGTGGTCGTCAACGCCGAGCTGCGTGATTCGGAGCCCATGGCCTGGGAGTTTGTGATCAACTTTGCCAAAGACAATGAATTGCAGGTGGCCGAGGCTTGCCTCATACCCGACCCGCCCAAGCCCTGAAGCTATTGCAGGTGCGATGCGGCGTTGCCTGATCCGGTGACGGTGCGCTCGAATGACCGGCCAACTTAATTCCTTTTGTGCTCCGTTCGCTAATCCATATCTGAGTAGTCACCCCCGAAGAGGCGCATTAGGCGCAGCGCGTGCTTTGCCGTAGGTGGCTACCAGCGCCACACCGCAGTCGTGTTCAGCCAGGGCACACTCTCCTTCGCTGCATCCACCGCAGCCTGCCCCGTGGCAAAAACACCCTGACCAAACTTGTTCAGGCATTGCCACAACCCCCGGTCCTCGGGGTCACGGCGAAACTCCTCAAAACCAAAACTGCCATCGCCACGCTGGAAGATGTCCACGCAGTGCGTGGCGGTGGCGTTTTCGAACGAATCGAGGACTTTGGGTTTCATATTTTCTTAAATCGCGCTTAAGTCTGAACCTGTTGCTACATCTACAAAAACAACTAAATCCCGACCTATTGCAGTAGCTGCAACCAGAAATCAGACATATCCGGCCGCAAAGAGGACGATGGAGAATGGATGTGCGGAGGCTGCGTTGCCGGGTATATTGATTAATCTGTTGGTCGGTTGCGAGGGTCTTCGACGCAACTGATCCGTCAATAAAAATTGAAAGGGGAGGGCTTGAACGATTGGCTTGCTTGCACTTGCAGGAGTCGGCTTATGGCTTGCCATAGCCATCTCTCTCAGTAGTCTGATTCCAAAATGGCTAGGCATTGTTAAGTACCACTTCTCGTTCAGCGTAGCCACTTTACTATTAGCTCTTATCTTTCCATTCGCTGACGATGTCGTTGGAAAGTGGCAGTTCGGAAGGCTATGTGCAGAAAACGACTTAGTTACGCTGCGTACGGACTGGGGAGTGGTGAACCGGGCTGTGAGCGAGGAGATTCCAATACTTAGGCTGGAGGGGTATGTGATCCCGATAGACGTTCAGAAGGTCTCGTACCTGGATCTAGACACGCAGAAACAGTTTTTGACCTTTAAAGCCTTTCATACAAAAGGCGGATTTCTTCAGCGTCATCTGTATGGAATGGGTGGAACAACTTCTTGCTGGCCAAAAAAGACAAACGAGACGTGGGCCCTGGTGAAGATCAACGACCTGATCCGCGCAGGCAAAAACGTTCCAAAGGATTAGGGCGAAGCAGATGGACAACGAACTAGCTAATCAAAAAAGATCTCAGTTCTCGGCAAAAGACAAGGCAATGTTGTCGGCTGGCTTGGGCTTCTGCATGTTTATGCTGGCGGTCATGGAGTGGGCCAAGACCTCTCTACCCCCGTACATGGGCCGTTGGGCTTGGACACACCGGATTGCATTCGAAGCTTTTGGATATCACGGCGTGGCTGTGATGTGGATCATCTTCGGCGTGATCCTGTCGGCTATAGCGTTGTGGAACCTGATGACGATGAAGCACAGTGGCTGAGACTGCCCCCCAACTTGGCCAGGTCGAGCATCCCGCTGTTCGGGCCTTGATGGTGATTTTGGCCTTTGTTGGGCTGGGGCCGATACCGGTCGTTATCTTCAGCACAGCTTATGCCATCTACATAAGTCACATAAGCATGGTGTTTTACTTTGCACCAATATTCCTGGTGTATGCCTATGGTTTGGGCTTCCTGCCGGCTTTGGTCACCGGGTTAATCTTCTATGTTTGGCAGAGATCATCTCGAAGTTCCGATCGCTCCGACTTTTTCGTCGCCGCCATCGCCGGGGCTGGTGCCGCGTTCCTTTTTGGGGCCGTTCTTCAATCAGTGACCGATATCGTGGGCAATGCAACGGGTTTGCCAGATCACGAGAAGGTAGTAGTTTGGACGGTGGCCTTTGGCTTGCCGGGGCTGATTGGTGGTGCATTCACAGCGGTGTGTCTAAACTGGAAGAGATGAAGGCCTCCCAAGGTCGAAACTATTTAGCGAACGTCCCGCCAGTCGTTATCCGCCTTGACAGTTATGCACTGCCGACACTCATGTCAAAGACAATGCTGGCAGCGAGCTTGAATGGCGCGTGATGCCGCCGCTGGTGCTGGACTAGGCCAAGCTGTATGTACGCGACGAGATGCCTTTGGCGTATGTGTCGTGGGCCAGGCTGTCGCCGGAGGTGGCGCTGCGTTACCAGGCGTCCCCACGGCTGCTGACGACCGAGTGGCGCTGTGGTGAACAGATCTGGCTGGTGGATGTCTTCACGCCGTTTGGCGGCTTGCACGAGCTGCTGAAGGATGTGCGGGAGAAGGTGTTTCCCGGGCAGCCGATTTACCAGCTTGGGCCGATTGAAAACGGCGTGGCGAAGGTGGTGAAGTGGGACGCCGTGTGACGCGAGCGCAGGCTGCAGCTGAAGGTCTGTCTTGTCGTATACATTAAAAATTTGCTGTATACGTTAAAAATATGTCAAATGTTAAGTTGCAAGTTAACATTTGCGCTTCTGGAGCCGTTTTAGCGCTCGGCGGGCGAGAAAAAGGGCGAAAAAGGGCCTTTTTTAAGGGCCAAATTGGGCTGCAGCCCTTTAAACACGTGCAAGAGCAGCTACTGAATTTATAGCGAACTTCGTTCACACAAATCGGATGCGGTCAGGTTTTGGCCGGGTCGTGCGCTCAGCCAGCGGTCTGCCATTCGGCCGTGACTGAAAACCGCGGCACAGGCGGCGGCAAATGCGGGCTGGCCGCTGGCCAGGGCGGCGCCCACCATGCCCGCCAGCACGTCGCCGGTGCCGGCGGTCGCCAGCAGGGCATTGCCGCTGGAGTTGATGCAGGGTATCTCGCCGGGTGCGGTGATCACGCTGCCTGAGCCTTTCAGCACGACCACTGTTTTGTAGTTGTCGGCGAGCTGTTGGGCCGTGGTGAGGCGATCAGCTTGCACGGCTGCAGTGCCTGTGCCTGCGAGGCGCGCCGCTTCAAGCGGGTGGGGGGTGAGCACGGTCTGGTAGCCGCGGCCGTGCCTGGCGCGCAGCAGGGTTTGCAGTGCGGTGTCGCCGGCGATGGCGTTGAGGGCGTCGGCGTCGAGCACCAGCTGGTGCGCCGTAGACAGCACCTTTGGCAGGACAGCGCTGACGGCATCGCCGCCGCCACAGCCGCAGACAACAGTCTGGTTTTTGAGGTCGAGCGCGTCGACGTGCCTGAACATCAGTTCGGGCTGGTGGGTGTCGACCGTGAGCGCGGCGGGCCCGTCGCCCCCCAGCAAGGCCACATACACACGGCCTGCGCCGTGGACCAGCGCGGCGCGTGCGGCGAGCAGGGCGGCACCTGCCATGTGGCTGTGGGCGGTCAATTCGCCACCAATGACGGCGACATCACCGTAGCTGCCTTTGTGGCTGGCATGGGCGGCCTGTGTGCGCGAGAAAGACTGCACCCGGTCTTCGCCGATCAGCCATGCGTCGGGTTGTGACGGGGGCTCGACACCCAGATCGTCCAACCAGACCTCGCCTGCGCTGTCGCGGCCATGGGCCGTGAAGAGGCCGGGCTTCAGCGTGAGCAGGCTCAAGGTGAAACGCTTGCCACCACGTGGCGAGTCGCCGCTGGTGGCCGATGCAGTGTGGCCGGTGTCGGCATTCAGGCCGGTCGGGATATCGACGGACAGGCAGGGTTTGCCGCTGGCCCGCATGGCGTCCAGCCACTGCGTCATGGTGTGGCTGCCTGTGCGTTGCGGGTCTGGTGATGCGCCTATGCCGAGCAGGGCGTCGATGCAGACATCAAAGTCGGTGGGTGCCGTGTCTGTGATGCGCACACCTGCCGCCAGTGCGCGGTCATACGAGGCTTGCGCGTCGGGCGGCAAGGTGGTTTTGCCGGGGGGCAGGCCTGCCCACGTGACGACCACGCGTTTGCCCCACTGGTGCAAATGCATGGCGGCCTCAAAACCATCGCCGCCGTTGTTGCCGGGGCCGCAGGCAATCCAGATAGATCTCGAATGTGGTGCAAGGGCCAGCGCCAGGCGCGTAACGGCCAGGCCTGCGCGCTGCATCAGCGTGTGTGTGGGCAGTGTGGCGGCAGATTGCTGCTCGATCAGGCGGGTGGCCGCGACGCTGAAAAGCGGGTGGCTGGTGGCGTGGTTGCCGGTGATTCGCTGCATCATCGTTGGGATTGTGATGCGGCAGCAGGCGTCAGGCCAGCCGGCTGATGTCCAGGCCCTGCATGTCGATGTCGGCCTGTTTGCCGGCCATCATGTCGGCGAGTGCGCGTGCGCTGCCGCAGCTGAGCGCCCAGCCGCTGGAGCCGTGACCGAGGTTGAGCCACAGGCCGGGCAGGCCGCTCTCGCCAATGACGGGCGGGCCGTCAGGCAGCATGGGTCGTGCGCCTTTCCATTCCTGCACGCTGGCGCCAGTGTTGGAGTGCTGCGCAGCGCCGGGAAACCAGTCGTGCAGCACCTTGTACAGCGTCTGTATGGAGGCGGCGCGCTTGCTGTCAAGCGAGCCGCCAATCTCTGCGCTGCCGGCCACGCGCACGCGGTTACCCAAGCGCGAAATGGCGACCTTGTAGCGCTCGTCCATCACCGATGTGCGGGGCGCGTTGAGCGGCTCGCGTATGGGGGCGCTGATGGAGTAACCATAGACCGCCGCCATGGGAATCTTCAAACCCAGCGGCCTGAGCAACTGCGCGGAGGCGAGGCCGGCGCACATCACCAGTCGGTCGAACCTGCGCGGGGTGCTTTCACCGCTGACCTGAATGCTGGAGGGTTGCGCCTTGTCGATGTGCGCGACGGTTTTGTTGAACTCGAATGTCACGCCCATGCGTTGGGCTTCGTTCTTGAGCAGCAGGGCGAACTGGCGGCAGTTGGCGACCTCGTCATTGGGCAGGTGGATGCCGCCCATGAACTGCGTGTCGGGGTTGATGGCCGGCTCCATGGCGCGCACTTCTGAGGCGGACATCTGTTTGAACACCACACCCGCATCGCGCAGCACCTGCAGGCCGGGCTGCACGAGCTTGCTGTCTTTTTCACTGCGCAGCAGCACCATGTAGCCGGGGCTGCGGTCGTAGTCGAGTTGCAGTTCTGCCGTCAGGTGATGCAGGCGTTCGCGGCTGTAAAACGCGAGGCGCTGCATGCTGGCGCGGTTGACGAGGTAGGTGTCGAGCTTGCAGGCGCGAAACCATTTCCACATCCAGGCGATGTCGCTGCCTGACAGCGGCAGGCCGAGCTTGACGGGCGCGTGTTTGCTGAAGAGGTGGCTCAGCACCTTGCCGGGCATGCCGGGCGCGGCCCAGGGCGTGACGTAGCCGGGGGCTACAACGCCTGCGTTGGCGAAACTGGTTTCTTCGGCGGCGGCGCCGCGGCGCTCGAAGACGGTGACCTCGTGGCCGTCGGCGGCCAGTTCGTAAGCGGTGGTGATGCCGATGATGCCGGCGCCTATGACGGCAACCTTCATGCGTGGCTCACCGGGGCAGGGGCGCAAAAAATCCGGGAGATCATGGTGGGTGTTTTTTCTGGGGTTCGGGATGCTGCGCCGGCTACTGGCAGCGGGCGCGAGAGCTTACAACGTTAATGGGGCTGTCCCGGCTGACGCAAGGCCGACTCGATTTGCAGCGACAGGTCGAGCACGGCATCGTCCTTCATGGCCGAGTGCCAGACCATGAGGCCGACGGGCAACTCGCCCGCCACATGGCAGGGCAGCGACAGGCCGCAGCCGTCGAGCATGTTGACCACGGCGGTATTGCGCAGCAGCAGGGCGTTGATGCGGAAAAATTCGGTGTCGTCGGCCAGGCTGGTAATCGGTGGCGCGACGATGGGCACGGTAGGCGAAAGTATGGCGTCGTAGCCTTCCAGCTGGGCGTCTATGCGGTTGATCCAGCTCTTGCGGGCGGCCACGAGGGTGATGTAGTCGGCGGCGCTCATGCTGGCACCCTTGAGGATGCGAACAGCCACGCGCTGGTCGTATTCCCTACCGCGTTGCGTGATGAGCTCGCGGTGCCAGGCGTAGCTTTCAGCGGCCGACAAGCCGCCTGTCGCATTGATGTTTGCCAGCTCGGCGATGTCTTCGAGCGTGATGTATTCGATCTCGGCACCGGCCTGCTGCAGCACGGACAGGGAGCGTTCGAATGCTGCGCCCACTGTGGCATCAACGCCGTCCAGCATCCAGGTGCGCGGCACGGCAAAACGGCAGGCTGACAGCGGTTTGCCGGCAAGCGTCACGGTGCGCGCGGCCAGCACTTCATGCACGGTGATGGCATCGCGTACCGAGCGGGTGAGGGCGCTGACAGTGTCCAGCGTGGTCGATAGCGGGAGTGCGCCGTCGGTGGGTACCAGGCGGGCCGTGCTTTTGAACCCGACGATGCCGCACAGCGCGGCCGGAATGCGGATGGAGCCACCGGTATCGGAGCCCAGGCCGATCAGGGCCGCGCCCGTGGCGACCGAGACCGCCGCGCCTGAGGACGAACCGCCGGGGATGCGCGCCACAGACGCATCAGCCGGGTTGACCGGTGTGCCGTAGTGCGGGTTGATGCCCACGCCTGAAAACGCGAATTCGACCATGTTGGTGCGCCCCGCCAGCACGCCGCCGGCGGCCAAAAGTCTGGCGACGGCTGGGCCATTGGCCGTTGCAGGCGGCGCATCGGCCAGCACGACAGAGCCTGCTTTGGTGGGCTGGCCAGCGACATCAAACAGGTCTTTGACCGAGAAGGGGATGCCGGATAGCGGGCCGCCCGCGTCGGCGGGACTTGGGGTGGCTGCGGCTGCGGGCTCAAACCCCGGCATGTAAACCTGCCTGCAAGCCGCATTTTGGGCTGCTTTCAGGGCTTTTTCGAGTACCTGCGCGTGGCTGGTCTGGCCGGCCCTGATATGCGCCAGCGTGGTGTGAATATCGGGGAGGCTGGAGGGCTGGCTCATTGGGCAGGAAGGTGTTATACTCGAATGGCTTTGCAGATGGCGGTTCGCTGTCTGCGGCAAATCGCAAATCAGCCACTCAAGGTGTCGCGGGAAACCTCTTTCAAGGTGGTTTCGCAAGATAAGCGCTGATTTTAGACACAACCTTTGGAGTATTCATATGTCAACCACCATGCGTGAAATGCTGGAAGCCGGCGTCCATTTCGGTCACCAAACCCGCTTCTGGAACCCCAAGATGGCCCCGTACATCTTCGGCCATCGCAACCGTATCCACATCATCAACCTCGAAAAATCGCTGCCGATGTTCGAGGACGCGATGAAGTTCGCCAAGCAGCTGTCCGCCAACCGCGGCACCATCCTGATGGTCGGCACCAAGCGCCAGGCCCGCGAAATCGTCGCCACCGAAGCCAAGCGCGCCGGCGTGCCTTTTGTTGACCAGCGCTGGCTGGGCGGCATGCTGACCAACTTCAAGACGGTCAAGACCTCCATTAAGCGCCTGAAGGAAATGAAGGCCCAGCAGGAAGCCGGCCTTGATTCCATCAGCAAAAAAGAACAACTGACCTTCAAGCGCGAAATCGAAAAGCTTGAAAAGGACATCGGCGGCATCCAGGACATGAATGCACTGCCGGACGCCATCTTCGTGATCGACGTGGGCTTCCACAAGATCGCCGTGCTCGAAGCCAAGAAGCTGGGCATCCCGCTGATCGGTGTTGTGGACTCCAACCACTCGCCTATCGGTATCGATTACGTGATCCCCGGCAATGATGACTCGTCCAAGGCTGTTGCCCTGTACGCACGTGGCATTGCCGACGCGATCCTCGAAGGCCGTGCCAACGCCGTCAACGACGTCGTCAAGATGGCCCAGCCTGAGAGCGCCGACGAGTTCGTGGAAGTAGACGCCGCTGCCTGATCAGCCCGGCTCTGCGCAAGACGCGAAAAAGGGGCTCGCGTAGCCCCTTTTTCACAAGTGAATGATTTTGAGTGGCGGGTCCGGCATGTGCCGCAAACGCGCCGCAACGACAAACGGAAACTGGAGATTTAACAAATGGCTATTACCGCAAGCATGGTCGCCGAACTGCGCGCCAAGACCGACGCCCCCATGATGGAATGCAAGAAGGCTTTGACCGAAGCCGAAGGCAACTTCGAAAAGGCAGAAGAAATCCTGCGCGTCAAGCTCGGCAACAAGGCCGGCAAGGCTGCCTCGCGCGTTACCGCTGAAGGCGTCATCGCTTACCACGCCGAAGGCGGCGTGGGCGCGCTGGTTGAAATCAACTGCGAAACCGACTTCGTGACGAAGAATGACAGCTTCCTGGCTTTCACCGATGCGGTCGCCAAGGGCATCGTCAAGAACAACCCTGCCGACGTGGACGCTGTGGGTGCCATGCCCCTGAGCCTCGATGGTTTCGGCCCGACGGTGGAAGACGTGCGCAAGGGCCTGATTGGCAAGATCGGCGAGAACATGAGCGTGCGCCGCTTCAAGCGATTTGCGGACAATAAGCTGGCTTCTTACCTGCACGGCACCCGTATCGGTGTGGTCGTCGAGTTCGACGGCGACGAAACCGCTGCCAAGGATGTCGCCATGCACGTGGCCGCCATGAAGCCCGTGTCCCTGTCCAGCGCCGATGTGCCTGCAGAACTGGTCGCGAAAGAGCGTTCTGTGGCTGCCGCCAAGGCCGCCGAAGACGCAGCCGTTGCGACTGCTGCCGGCAAGCCTGTGCAATCCCCTGAAATCGTTGCCAAGCGCATCGACGGCGGCGTGCAGAAGTACCTCAAGGAAGTCAGCCTGCACAACCAGGCCTTCGTCAAGAACGACAAGCAGACCGTCGAGCAGATGCTCAAGGAAAAAGGCACGGCAGTGAAGGCCTTCACGCTCTACGTTGTCGGCGAAGGCATCGAGAAGAAGGTCGACGACTTCGCAGCTGAAGTCGCTGCGCAGGTCGCGGCTGCCAAGGCAGCCTGAGTATTTCCCCCAGCCGGAAGGCCGCTAAACTTCAGATTCAAACCAACCTCCAGAAAGCGCCCACATGCCAGCCTACAAGCGAATCTTGTTAAAACTGTCAGGTGAGGCCTTGATGGGGGATGATGCCTTTGGCATTAACCGTGCCACCATCGTGCGCATGGTTGAGGAAATCGCAGAAGTCACCCGCATGGGTGTTGAGGTGGCTGTCGTCATCGGCGGCGGCAATATTTTTCGCGGTGTTGCCGGCGGCTCTGTCGGCATGGACCGCGCCACTGCCGATTACATGGGCATGCTGGCCACCGTCATGAACGCGCTGGCCCTGGGTGACACCATGGACAAAGCCGGGTTGATCGCCCGCGTCATGTCTGCCATCGGCATCGAACGTGTCGTTGAACCCTATGTGCGCCCCAAGGCGCTTCAGTACCTCGAAGAAGGCAAGGTCGTCATCTTCGCCGCCGGTACGGGCAACCCCTTTTTTACGACTGATACAGCTGCTGCGTTGCGCGGCGCTGAAATTGGTGCGGAAATCGTGCTGAAGGCCACCAAGGTGGATGGCGTTTACACGGCTGATCCGAAAAAAGACCCCACCGCCACGCGTTATGCGAACATCACGTTCGATGAAGCCATGGGCAGGAATCTTGAAGTGATGGACGCTACGGCCTTTGCGCTGTGCCGTGACCAGAAACTGCCGCTCAAGGTCTTCAGCATTTTCAAGCATGGTGCGCTCAAACGCGTCGTGATGGGCGAGGACGAGGGCACACTGGTCCACGTCTGAGTCCGTTTTCACGCAGCGGGCCACGCAGAACGCATCAGACTTTCCATCTCACCGATATCCGGAGTTCGACATCATGAGCATTGCCGAGATCAAGCAAAACGCAGAGCTGAAAATGCAGCAGTCTCTGGAGGCGTTCAAAAACAGCCTGACCAAAATCCGTACCGGCCGCGCCAACCCTGGCATCCTGGACACCGTGCAGGTCGAGTATTACGGCTCCATGGTGCCCATCAGCCAGGTCGCCAATGTGGCCTTGCTGGATGCGCGCACCATCAGCGTCTCTCCCTGGGAAAAGGGCATGGGCGCCAAGATTGAGAAAGCGATTCGTGACTCGGACCTTGGCCTCAATCCGGCCGCGCAGGGCGACCTGATCCGCGTGCCCATGCCGGCCATGACGGAAGAGCGCCGCAAGGAACTCACCAAGGTCGTGCGTGGTGAAGGCGAGCACGCCAAGGTGGCCGTCCGCAACCTGCGCCGCGACGCCAACGACCATGTGAAGCGCCTGCTCAAGGACAAGGAAATCTCCGAAGACGACGAGCGCCGTTCGCAGGACGAAGTTCAGAAGTTCACGGACCGTTTCATTGCCGAAGTCGACAAACTGGTCGTCGGCAAGGAACAAGACATCATGGCGGTCTGATCAGGACCTTGGGGTTCTGATCCTGATATGGCCGCACCAAAATCCACCGCCGTTCCGCACCACGTTGCCATCGTGATGGATGGCAATGGGCGCTGGGCCACCAAGCGGTTTTTGCCTCGTGTGGCCGGCCACAAGCAGGGCGTTGATTCGCTGAGCCGTTGCGTGCAGGCGTGCATTGACCGTGGGATTGGTGTCCTGACCGTTTTTGCGTTCTCGTCGGAAAACTGGAATCGCCCCACGGAAGAAGTGTCTGGCCTGATGGAGTTGCTGGCGTTTTCCCTGTCGCGCGAAGTGCCGCGGCTGAAGGAAAACGGCGTGCGCATTCATTTTGTGGGCGACCGCGCGCGACTGTCGGAAAAAGTCCAGGCGGGACTTGCGCAGGCGGAACTCGCCACGTCCACAAACCAGCGCCTCGTTTTTAACGTCTGCTTCAACTACGGCGGTCGCTGGGATATCGCACAGGCGGCCAAAAAGCTGATGGCCGCCGGGCAGGAGATCACCGAGTTGTCGCTCGACCGGGCCATGGCTTTGGCTCATGTGCCTGATCCTGACCTCCTGATACGTACAGGCGGTGAGCTGCGGATCAGCAATTTCCTGCTGTGGCAGGCTGCCTATTCCGAGCTCCATTTTTCTGACCGCCTCTGGCCGGATTTCGACGAAGCTGCACTTGATGAAGCCATTGCCGTTTTCCGGAGCCGCGAGCGGCGATTCGGTCAGACCTCGGCACAGCTTGAAAACATCAAAACCGCCATTGGTGCGACTTCCAAGGAAAAGGTGACCTGATGCTCAAGCAGCGCGTGATCACGGCGATCGTCTTGTTGGCCATACTGCTGCCTGCCCTGTTTTATCCCTCGCCTGTACCGTTCTGCCTTGTGGCGATGGTGCTGATTGCCGCTGGTGCCTGGGAGTGGGGAAAGCTCAATGGCTGCGGCCAGGGCGCGTCCCTGGTGCTCGGTGCCGTGTCCGTCGCCTTGTGCGCTGCTGCGTGGTATGCAGGACTTCTCGCGCGGCCGATGCCGATGCTTTGGACGGTGGCGGGTGGCGCATGGGTATTGGTGGGCGGCTGGCTGTTGCGGCGAGGTGTTGCCGGTTGGGCCGCCATACCCCGGGCCATCCGCATTCCCGTCGGTATTGCTGCACTCTGGCTGGCATGGCTGGCCATTTCACAGGCGCGTGTGGCCGGCATTGCGTTTCTGCTGTCGGTGCTGTTGCTCGTCTGGGTGGCTGACATCTTTGCCTACTTCGCAGGCCGCACGTTCGGCGGACGCTTCAGCAAAGGCAAACTCGCTCCTGCCATCAGCCCCGGCAAAAGCTGGGAGGGTGTCTGGGGTGGCATGGCCGGCGTCGTCGTGCTAGCACTTGTGTGGGGCTTTTCAGAGTTTCAAATGGGCATCGCCGGGGCCGCCAGCCTGTATGGCCGGGTCTGGGCGCAGCACGGCGTGCTGATCCTTCTGGTGGCGGTCATTTTCATGGCCGCCATGAGTGTCGTGGGCGATCTTGTGGAGTCATTGATCAAACGCAGCGCAGGTGCGAAGGATTCCAGCAATCTGCTGCCCGGTCACGGTGGCGTGCTTGATCGTGTGGATGCGCTCTTGCCAACGCTGCCGCTGGCCATGATGCTGGTCAACCTGCCTGTCTTATGAGTGTGCGTCGACAGCGCGTCACCGTGCTGGGCTCCACGGGTTCGGTTGGCGTCAACACGCTGGACGTTATCGCCGCCCATCCAGAAAAGTTTGAAGTTTTTGCGTTGAGCGCATCGACCCAGGTCGATCTGATGCTCGGGCAATGTCGGCAGTTCTCGCCGCGTTATGCGGTGATGGCCAGTGCGCCGCATGCCGCCCAGCTTGCGGAAAAACTGAAGCAGGCCGGACTCTCCACCGAGGTTATTGACGGCCGCGATGCGTTGTCGCAAATTTCATCCCATGAAGATGTGGATGCCGTGATGGCTGCGATTGTGGGTGCGGCAGGTCTTGGCCCGTGCATGGCAGCGGCCAGATCCGGCAAGCGCCTGCTGCTCGCCAACAAGGAGGCACTCGTTGTTGGCGGCGAAGTATTTCTGGAGGCTGTCCGCACCGGCGGTGCCCAACTCCTGCCCATCGACAGCGAACATTCCGCCGTGTTTCAGTCGCTGCCGGAAGACCCCTCGACCTGGTCCAGTCGCGTTGAAAAAATCATTCTCACGGCTTCGGGTGGACCGTTTCGCACAAGGGGTCCGGCTACGTTGCGGAATGTGACGCCGGAAGAGGCCTGCGCGCATCCCAACTGGGTCATGGGCCGCAAGATATCGGTAGACTCCGCGACCATGATGAACAAGGCGCTGGAAGTCATCGAGGCCAAGTATCTCTTTGGCCTTGCGCCTGCACAGATTGAGGTGGTGATCCACCCGCAAAGCGTCGTTCATTCCATGGTGCAGTACCTGGACACCTCTGTCGTCGCACAGCTGGGTTGCCCCGACATGCGTGTGCCGATTGCCTATGGCCTGGCCTGGCCTGGCCGCATTGCGTCGGGCGCGCAGGCGCTTGATTTCCGGGCGATGGCGAACATGACATTTGAAGTGCCCGACCATGCACGGTTTCCCGGTCTGCAACTGGCGTGGGATGTATTGGCCGCGCCAGTGGGTACGACTGCCATCCTCAATGCTGCAAATGAAATCGCCGTGGCGGCTTTCCTCGACAAACGCATACGGTTTGACCAGATTCACTCTGTAAATCTTGCAACTTTGGACAAGCTTTCTGCGTCTGATATCGGTGGGATCGACGACCTCCTGGCGCTTGACGGGGAGGCGCGCTCTGCGGCCGGTGCTATTGCCGGGCAACTGGAGTTCTGAGATGTTGACTGTTCTGGCCTTTCTCGTCGCTCTGGGCCTGCTGATTGCCGTGCATGAGTACGGACACTACCGTGTTGCGGTGGCATGCGGCGTCAAGGTGCTCAAGTTCTCGATCGGGTTTGGCAAACCCCTTTACACATGGCGACTCAAGGGCAAGCCGACGGAATTTTCCATTGGCATGCTGCCCCTGGGCGGTTACGTGAAGATGCTGGATGAGCGTGAGGGCGAGGTTGATCCAGCCGAACGACATCTTGCCTTCAACACCCAGCCCCTGAGGTCGCGGGCTGCCGTTGTCGCTGCTGGGCCGATCGCCAACCTGTTGCTTGCCATCGTGCTGTACAGCGTCGTGAACTGGGTGGGCTTGCAGGAGCCGAAAGCGGTTCTGGCCAGCCCTGTTGCAGGGTCCATTGCCGAGCGTGCCGGGCTCAGGGGTGAAGAGCTGGTTCAGCAGTCGGCATTTGACGGCGAACAACTCGAGGACGTCCGGTCTTTCGAAGACCTGCGCTGGCGCTTGACGCAAGGGGCCCTGAACGGCCGTGATGTGCGTTTGGCCGTCAGCGCGAACCGCAGTCCCGAAGCTGTGGGTTCTCTCCCGACCAGGGAAGTCGTCCTGAAAACGGCTGAACTGAATGCCAGCGATGCAGACGCTCAACTGTTCCGCAAAATCGGCATTCTGGGTCCGTGGACCAAGCCGGTGATTGGTGAGGTGATGGCTGGAAGTGCGGCGGCAAATGCCGGTCTGCGCGCAGGCGACGTCGTTCAGCGCATTGGTGAGACGGCGATTGTCGATGGGCTTCAGTTGCGGGAGGCCATCCGGGCTTCAGTGCCGCAAGGTGCTGCTGCTGCCGTACCGAGAACCTGGCAGCTGTTACGCGGTGGCCAGGTCATTTCCATGGCGGTGACGCCTGATATACGCCGGGAAGGCCAACTCAGCGTGGCGCGGATCGGCGCCTATGTGGGAGCCCCGCCCGAGTTTGTGATCGTCCGTTACAGCCTTTTTGAGGGTTTGTGGCAAGGCGTGGTGCGGACATGGCAGGTGTCAGCACTGACCCTGAAGATGATGGGCAAGATGGTGACCGGCCAGGCCTCGTTAAAAAACCTCAGTGGACCGCTGACCATCGCCGACTATGCCGGCAAGTCTGCAAGCCTCGGCTGGAGCGCTTACCTGCTGTTTTTGGCCCTGATCAGCGTCAGTCTTGGCGTGCTTAATTTACTGCCGCTGCCGGTTCTGGACGGGGGGCACCTGATGTATTATCTTTGGGAAGCCGTCACCGGGCGGGGCGTGTCAGACGCCTGGATGGGCAGATTGCAGCGCGGTGGCGTCGCAGTGCTGCTGTGCATGATGTCTGTAGCCCTCTTCAACGATGTCACCCGGCTCTTTGGCTAACGTCCAGACTCACACCCGGCTAACACCTAAAGTTCATGCAAAAAAAATTCAATCGATTCAAACTTCGAACGGTGTCGGCGATTGCTGCCAGCCTGCTGATTGCGCATTCTGCATGGGCGGTTGACCCGTTTACCGTGCGGGATATCCGGGTTGAAGGCTTGCAACGTGTCGAGCCCGGCACCATTTTCGCGTCCCTCCCGTTCCGTGTGGGCGAGAGCTACAGTGACGACAAGGGGTCGACGGCCATCCGTGCCCTGTTCGCGCTTGGCCTGTTCAAGGACGTGCGCCTTGAGGTCAACGGCGACGTGCTGGTGGTGATCGTGGAAGAGCGCCCGACCATCGCCGATGTGAGTTTTGTGGGTGCCAAGGAGTTCGACAAGGACTCCCTGAAGAAGGCCTTGCGTGAGATCGGTTTGAGCGATGGCCAGTCCTTTGACAAGGCCCTGGCCGACAAGGCCGAGCAGGAACTCAAGCGGCAGTACATCAACAAGAGCATGTACAGCGCCGAAGTGATCACCACCGTAACGCCCATTGAACGCAACCGGGTCAACCTGACATTTAACGTGGTTGAGGGAGAAGTTGCGAAGATCAAGGAAATCAAGGTTGTTGGCAACAAGGCGTTCAGCGAATCGACCTTGCGCAACCTGTTTGATCTGGACACCGGCGGCTGGATGAGCTGGTACACCAAATCAGACCGTTATTCGCGTGCCAAGCTGAATGCCGATATTGAAACGTTGCGCTCCTATTACCTGACGCGCGGCTATCTCGAGTTCAAAATCGACTCGACCCAGGTGGCCATATCGCCGGACAAACAGGATGTCAGCATCACGATCAACATCAGTGAGGGCGAGCGTTTTATTGTTTCGGGTGTCAAGCTGGAAGGCAACTTCATCAACAAGGAAGACGAGTTCAAATCCCTTGTCACCATCAAACCCGGTGAGGCCTACAACGCAGACACCGTAGCAGCGACCACCAAGGCTTTCACGGATTATTTCGGGACGTTTGGTTTTGCTTTCGCCCGGGTAGAGGCGGTTCCTGAGATCGACAGGGTGAACAACCGTGTCGCTTTGGTGCTGCAGGGCGAACCTTCCCGGCGTGCGTATGTACGTCGTATCAATGTGTCGGGTAACAACCGCACCCGCGATGAAGTCATTCGCCGCGAATTCAGGCAGTTTGAATCGTCCTGGTATGACGGTGACAAGATTCGCCTGTCGCGCGACCGGGTGGACCGCCTCGGGTTCTTCACAGACGTCAATGTTGACACGCAGGACGTGTCGGGCACCCAGGACCAGGTGGATGTGGCCGTCACCGTGGTGGAAAAACCGACGGGTAATCTGCAACTCGGCGCGGGATTTTCAAGCGGTGAGAAGCTGTCCCTGAGTTTCGGCGTCAAGCAGGAGAACATTTTCGGCTCGGGCAATTACCTGGGCGTTGAAGTCAACACCAGCAAGTTGTACCGTACCCTGGTGCTGACGACGGTCGATCCGTATTTCACCGCCGACGGCATTTCCCGCTCCTTTGATGTGTATTTCCGTACGAATCGTCCGCTGGACGGGCAGGGCGGTGACTACGGCCTGAAAACCACTGGTACAAGCCTGCGGTTTGGCGTTCCCTTCAGCGAAACCGACACCGTTTATTTTGGTGGTGGTTATGAACGGCTGACCATTGAACCCGGCGTCAATGCCCTGCCAACCACGTACCAGGCGTACGCCAATCAGTTCGGTTTCACCAGTTCCAGCGTGCCTTTGACGGTGGGCTGGACGCGGGATAACCGGGACAGTGCACTGGTTCCAACCAAAGGCCGCTTCCAGAGGGCGTTTGGTGAGTGGGGTGTGGCCGGTGATGCGCGATATGTCCGCGGAAATTACCAGTTCCAGCAGTACATTCCGCTGAACAAGCAATACACCGTCGCGCTGAATGCCGAACTGGGCTGGGGCAAAGGCATGGATAACCGGCCATTCCCGATTTTCAAGAACTTCTCTTCCGGCGGTCTTGGTTCGGTTCGCGGCTTCCAGCAGGGATCGCTCGGCCCGCGTGATTCTGCGGACCTCGCGCTCGGCGGCCCCAAGAAGATCTCGCTCAATGGGGAGCTGATTGCGCCATTCCCGGGTACAGGCAATGACCGTACTTTGCGCATGTTCGCATTTGTCGATGCGGGCAATGTGTTCGGTGAAAACCAGAAATACAGTGTCAGTGAACTCCGGGCCTCGGTGGGTCTGGGTATCAGCTGGATTTCCCCTGTCGGGCCTCTGCGCCTTGGTATTGCCAACCCGATCCGGAAAAAAGTTGGCGATAGAATAGAGCGCTTCCAATTCCAGATCGGCACATCTTTCTAATGATGAATATCTCACGCAAACTACTTCTGGGCTCCTTGATCGCGTTGGCCGGGTTTTCCGCCTCCGCGCAGGAATTCAAGGTCGGGATCGTCAATCTGGACAGGATTTTCCGCGAAGCCAATTCTGCCAAGGCTGCGCAAACAAAACTCGAAGCCGAATTTGGCAAGCGCGAAAAGGAATTGAACGACGTTGCCACGCAACTCAAAACACTTTCCGACAAATTCGAACGTGAATCGCCGACCCTGTCGGAAACCCAGCGTAATACCCGCCAGAAACAACTGGTGGACCAGGACCGTGATTTCCAGCGCAAGCGCCGCGAATTCCAGGAAGACCTGAACACGCGCAAAAACGAAGAACTCCAGCAAGTCATCGAACGCGCCAACCGGGTTGTGAAGACGCTTGCCGAAGCTGAAAAATACGACCTGATTATTCAAGAAGCGGTGTACGTCAACCCCAAGCATGACATCACCGACAAAGTGCTCAGGGCATTAAATGCCGCTGGCGCACGATAAACAGCTTTTCCTGAACGGCCGTTGCCAGGCGAGCGCGGCGTGATGCTCAAACTCGCTGCCATCGTAGAGTCGCTGGCCGGCGAGTTTGACGCCAGGCTGGTAGGCGACGCCGAGCTGCAGATTCAAGGTCTGTCCACACTGGACATGGCAAGCAGCGGCGACCTGACTTTCCTCAGTCATCCCAAATACGCCAACAAACTCGCCGCTTGCCGGGCCGGGTGCGTGGTCGTATCTCCTGCAGCTGAAGAAGTAGCCATCGGCCGCGGCGCATGTATCGTTGTGGATGATCCTTATCGCTACTTTGCGCGTATCACGCAGCTCTGGAAGCAACACCGGTCTCCGCCGCCCGCCCCATCAATTCATCCGTCTGCCTATATTGATCCGGCAGCGAAGCTTGCTGCGGGAGTGTCGGTGGGCGCTTTTGCCTGCATCGGACCCGGGGCCGATATTGCCGCAGGCGTGCGCATCGCAGAACACTGCGTGGTGGGAAGTTTCACGGTCATCGGCAAAGACACCCGTCTGGCCGCTCGTGTGACGCTTGGCGATGGTTGCCGGATTGGCGAGCGTTGCATCGTTCATCCGGGTGTGGTCATAGGTGCAGACGGTTTCGGGTTTGCGCCGCATGACGGACGGTGGGAAAAAATCGAACAGCTGGGCGCAGTCCGCATCGGCAATGATGTTGAAATCGGGGCCAACACCTGTATCGACCGCGGCGCCTTGCAGGACACCGTGATCGACGACGGCGTCAAACTCGATAACCTGATCCAGATTGGCCACAACGTTCATGTGGGCGCGCATACCGCCATGGCGGGCTGTGTCGGTATCGCTGGCAGTGCACGCATTGGCGCGCATTGCACGATAGGCGGCGGCGCAGTGGTGCTGGGGCACCTTGCACTGGCCGATCATGTTCACATATCGGCCGCCTCGGTCGTTACACGATCCATTCTCAAGCCCGGGAATTACACCGGCCTTTTTCCCATCGACGACAATGCTTCCTGGGAAAAAAATGCAGCGACGCTCAAGCAGTTGCATACCTTGCGCGACAGGCTCAAGCTGGCTGAAAAAACCATCGCCGGCGCGCCCTCCAACCTCAAAGAAAAATCATGATGGACATTCACCAGATTCTCAAGCAGTTGCCGCATCGCTACCCCTTCCTGCTGGTGGACCGCGTGCTCGAAATCGAAAAAGGCAAAAGCATCAAGGCGCTGAAAAACGTCACGATCAACGAACCGTTTTTTGTCGGCCACTTTCCGCATCGCCCGGTCATGCCAGGCGTTTTGATGCTGGAGGCCATGGCGCAGGTCGCCGCCTTGCTGGCGTTTGACACGCTGGGTGTCACGCCTGACGACAAGACCGTGTATTACTTTGCGGGCATCGATGGTGCACGCTTCAAACGGCCGGTGGAACCGGGCGACCAGCTCGTCATGGATGTGACGCTGGACCGCATGAAGGCCGGCATCTTCAAATTCAAGGGCATCACCCGCGTCGGGGACAACGTCGCCTGTGAGGCCGAACTGATGTGCACCATGCGCACGATTGCCTGAGCAGCAGCGCGACATGCACAGTGTTCAACAGGGCATACATCCGACAGCCCTCATCGATCCCAGAGCCCAGCTGGACAACTCCGTCAGTGTCGGGCCCTACAGTGTCATCGGCCCCCATGTGACGGTCGGCGCGGGCACCACAATTGGCGCCCATTGCGTCATCGAGGGCCACACCACCATCGGCCGTGAGAACCGCATTTTCCAGTTCAACTCGCTGGGCGCGATTCCGCAGGATAAAAAATATGCGGGCGAACCTTGCGAGCTGGTGATTGGCGACCGCAACACGATTCGCGAGTTCTGCACTTTCAACATCGGCTCGCCGGGCGATGCAGGGGTCACGCGCGTAGGCAATGACAACTGGATCATGGCCTATGTGCATCTCGCACATGACTGCCAGGTCGGCAACCACACCATCTTTGCCAACAATACGCAGCTGGCAGGCCATGTGCACGTGGGCGACTGGGTCATCCTTGGCGGCTTTACCGTTGTCCACCAGTTTGTTCGCATTGGTGCACACGGCATGACGTCCATGTGCGCACTGCTTTTTGCCGACCAGCCGCCTTTTGTGATGTCGCAGGGCCAGCCGGCGGAAGCCCGTTCCATGAATTTTGAAGGCTTGCGCCGCCGCGGTTTTTCTGCGGAAAGGATTGCTGCCGTCAAGGCCATGCACAAGGCGCTGTATCGTGAAGACCTGACGCTAGATCAAGCGCGTGAGCGCATTGCCGGGCTGGTGGACAAATACCCCGAAGCCGCGCCCGACGTCCAGATGATGACGTCCTTCCTCGAAACCACCTCGCCGCAGCGCGGCATCGTGCGCTAGGGATCATGTCCGCTCCCTTGGCACCTTCACCCGCCGACAGTGCGGCTGCGGGACCGGTCATCGCCATGGTGGCAGGAGAAACTTCCGGGGACTTGCTCGCGGGGCTGTTGATCGACGGACTGAAATCCCGTTGGCCGGGCCTTGCCGCGCAGGGCATAGGTGGCTCGCAGATGGTTCGCCGGGGTTTCGAGGCGTGGTGGCCGAGCGAAAAACTTGCTGTGCGCGGTTACGTGGAAGTGCTGCGCCACTATCGCGAAATTGTTGGCATACGGGATCGCCTTAAAGAAAAACTGCTGGCGCAGTCGCCCGCGGTGTTCATTGGTGTGGATGCACCCGACTTCAACCTCGATCTGGAAGCTGCGCTGAAAAGCCAGGGCATCAAGACGGTTCATTTTGTGAGCCCGGCGGTGTGGGCCTGGCGTGCAGAGCGCGTCGAGAAAATCCGCCGCAGTGTCGACCACGTCCTGTGCATCTTTCCCTTTGAGCCCGAGCTGCTTGCCGCGCATGGCATAGCAGCGACTTATGTCGGCCATCCATTGGCCAATGTCATCCCCATGCAGCCTGATCGCGCCGCAGCGCGCCGCAAGCTCGGGCTGTCGGATGACGACAGTGTGGTGGCCATCCTGCCGGGCAGTCGCAAGTCCGAAATCCAGTATCTCGCCGCCCGTTTTTTCTCGGCCGCGAAGATCGCGCTGAAGGCAAAACCGGCCCTCAAATTTGTGGTGCCGGCAATCCCTTCATTGAAGGGCATGATCGAAAAGATCGCCGCTGAATCGGGCCCGCAGGACGGCCTGCAGATTGTGGAGGGTCAGTCGCACGCCGTGCTGGCCGCCTGCGATGTCACGCTGATTGCCAGCGGCACCGCCACGCTGGAGGCGGCGCTGTTCAAGCGCCCCATGGTGATTGCCTACAACATGAACTGGCTGTCATGGCAAATCATGCGACGCAAAAAGCTGCAGCCCTGGGTCGGCCTGCCCAATATCCTGTGCCGTGATTTTGTGGTCCCCGAGTTGCTGCAGGATGAAGCGACGCCTGAGGCGCTGGCAGCTGCCGTGTTGCAGTGGATGGATGCCAAAACATCGGCACCTGACAAAATACGGACTGTGGAACAAAGATTTGCTGCGCTGCACGCTGAACTGCAGCGTGATACTTCAAAATTGGCAACCGATGCGATCCAGAAAATTCTTGAAAGCTGAACAGGTGTCCCTGTCCTGGGACATCCCAGGGCTGATGGCGGGCGTCGATGAAGCCGGTCGTGGCCCGTTGATGGGGCCTGTGGTGGCAGCGGCCGTCATTCTTGATGAATTGAACCCGATTCAGGGCCTCGCCGACTCCAAAAAACTCACCGCGCTGAAACGCGAAAAGCTCTACGACGAAATTCGGGCCAAGGCGCTGTGTCATTCGATCGCGATGGCGACGGCCGAAGAAATCGATCAGATCAACATTTTGCAGGCCACCATGCTGGCCATGAAACGTGCCGTCGAAGGTTTGCGCCTCAAACCCAACAAGGTGCTGGTGGATGGCAACCGCCTTCCGACCCTCGTGATTCTGTCGGAAGCCATTGTGGGCGGCGATGCCCTGGTGCCCTCCATCTCGGCCGCATCCATCCTGGCCAAGGTGTATCGCGACCGCTGGTGTGCAGAGTTCCACCTTGAATACCCCCAATACGGTTTTGCCGACCACAAAGGTTATGGCACGGCCGAACACTTGGCAGCCCTGCGTGAGCATGGCGCCTGCCCGCAGCACCGCAAATCATTTGGACCGGTGGCCGAGGTCTTGCGGTGACGGCCGTGGCGCCTGTACCCCTGTCGCACGTCAGTTCCCGCGACAACCCGCTCATCAAGGAATTGCGCAAGCTGTCGCAGGACAGCACGGCCTACCGAAAGCAGGGACGTGTCTGGCTCGAAGGTGATCATCTTTGCCGGGCGGCGCTGGCGCGTGGCCTGAAACCGGCGCTCGCCGTTTTTGCCGAATCCTATTTACAGCTGGCGCCGCAAGAGTGCACGCAGGCGGCAGGCAAAAACGTCACCATCGCCGACGCATTGTTTCCGGAGATCAGCAGTCTGGAATCGCCATCCCGCATGGGGTTTGTGCTGGATTTGCCTGCGGGCGCCGAATTGCAGGCCAGTGCTGCATCCGTGATTCTTGACCGGCTCCAGGATGCCGGCAATGTGGGCGCCATTTTGCGAAGTGCAGCAGCTTTCGGGTTCACCCAGATCATCGCGCTCAAGGGCACGGCGGCGCTCTGGTCGCCCAAAGTGCTGCGCGCCGGCATGGGTGCGCATTTTGGCCTGCATCTGGTGGAAGGCGTGGACGCCGCCGCCTTGCACGAACTGACCGTGCCCATTGTTGTTACAAGTTCTCACCATGGCAGTTATCTGCATGAACAGGCCATTCCGAAACCCTGTGCCTGGGCCATGGGCCACGAGGGACAGGGCGTTGGCGACGAGGTGATGGCCATGGCCAGCCTGAAGGTGCGCATCCACCAGCCGGGCGGTGAAGAGTCCCTGAACGTCGGGGCCGCTGCGGCGATTTGCCTCTACGCAAGCACGCTATAATCAGGGGCTTTTCAAAACACAGCTTCGCCCGAGCGCATACAAAGCAAACACCCTCACAAAAGCAGCCATCAGGATTCTCTTTAGAGAGGTTTCTTGTGCACGCTTGGGCGAACCGTCATCAACCCGGAGAACCCAGTGCTTTTGTCTCTACAGGGATCACGCGAAAAATCCCCACACGCCATTCTGGCGCTCGCAGACGGCACGGTCTTTATCGGCAATTCCATTGGGGCCGCAGGCTCCACAGTCGGCGAGGTGGTGTTCAACACCGCCATGACCGGCTACCAGGAAATCCTCACGGATCCCAGCTACTGCCAGCAGATCGTCACGCTCACCTACCCGCACATCGGCAACTACGGCATCAATGCCGAAGACATCGAGGCTGAAAAAGTCCATGCCGCGGGCCTGATCATCAAGGACCTGCCGCTCCTGGCCTCGAACTTCCGTTCGTCCATGACCCTGTCCGAATACCTGGTCAAGGAAAACACGGTCGCGATTGCCGGCATCGATACCCGCCAACTGACCCGCCTGCTGCGCACCAAGGGGGCACAAAACGGCTGCATCCTGGCACTGGCTGCCGGTGAAGAAGTCAGCCAGCCCGCGATCGAAAAAGCAGTGGCTGCTGCCCGCGGTGCACCCAGCATGGCCGGCCTTGACCTGGCCAAGGTGGTCTCCGTCAAGCAGACCTACGAGTGGACCCAGACGGAGTGGAAGCTGGGCGCCGGTTACGGCGTGCAGATCACGCCCAAATTCCACGTTGTCGCTTTTGACTTCGGCGTGAAGAAAAATATCCTGCGCATGATCGCCGAGCGCGGCGCGCGCATCACGGTGGTGCCTGCGCAAACGCCGGCCGCCGATGTGCTCAAACTCAAACCTGATGGCGTTTTTCTGGCCAACGGCCCCGGCGATCCGGAGCCTTGCGACTACGCCATTGCCGCCGTGCGCGAGCTGATCGAAACCGGCGTCCCGACCTTCGGCATTTGCCTGGGCCACCAGATCATGGCGCTGGCCAGCGGTGCGAAGACCTTCAAGATGAAGTTCGGTCACCACGGTGCCAACCACCCTGTCAAGGATCTCGACAACGGCCGGGTCAGCATCACCAGCCAGAACCATGGTTTTGCGGTTGATGAAAAAAGCCTGCCGGCCAACCTGCGCCCGACGCACATCAGCCTGTTCGACGGCACGCTGCAAGGCCTGGCCCGCACCGACAAGCCGGCGTTCTGCTTTCAGGGCCACCCTGAGGCTTCGCCCGGCCCACACGACATCTCGTATTTGTTTGATCGTTTCACGGCCCTCATGGAACAGCATGGAGGGAAGCCGTGAGCCCCCACGTTCGCGGCTACGCCGTTTCACTGCCCCCCGAGGGGGCGTTTGCTCCCTTGGAGCGGTCCTGCGAGAGCAAGAATGCCTAAACGTACAGATATCAAATCAGTCCTCATCATCGGTGCCGGCCCGATCATCATCGGCCAGGCCTGTGAGTTCGACTACTCCGGCGTGCAGGCCTGCAAGGCGTTGCGTGAAGAGGGCTACAAAGTCATCCTGATCAACAGCAACCCCGCCACGATCATGACGGACCCGGCCACGGCCGATGTGACTTACATCGAGCCCATCACCTGGCAGACGGTTGAAAAAATCATCGCCAAGGAAAAGCCGGACGCCATCCTGCCGACCATGGGAGGCCAGACCGCGTTGAACTGCGCGCTCGACCTCTGGCACAACGGTGTGCTCGACAAATACAAGGTCGAGCTGATAGGCGCCAAGCCTGAAGCCATCGACAAGGCCGAAGACCGCCTGAAGTTCAAGGATGCGATGACCAAGATCGGCCTGGGCTCTGCGCGCTCCGGCATTGCACACAGCATGGAAGAAGCCTGGACTGTGCAGAGGACGCTGGGTTTCCCGACCGTCATTCGCCCCAGCTTCACGCTGGGCGGCACCGGTGGCGGCATTGCCTACAACTCCGAAGAATTCGAAGTCATCTGCAAGCGCGGCCTGGAAGCCTCGCCCACCAACGAGCTGTTGATTGAAGAGTCACTGCTCGGCTGGAAAGAGTACGAGATGGAAGTCGTGCGTGACACCGCCGACAACTGCATCATCGTCTGCTCAATTGAGAATCTGGACCCCATGGGCGTGCACACCGGTGACTCGATCACCGTGGCACCGGCCCAGACCCTGACCGACAAGGAGTACCAGATCCTGCGCAATGCGTCGCTGGCTGTCCTGCGTGAGATCGGTGTAGACACCGGCGGCTCCAATGTGCAGTTCTCCATCAACCCGGTCGATGGCCGCATGGTGGTGATTGAAATGAACCCGCGGGTTTCGCGTTCTTCAGCATTGGCGTCAAAGGCAACCGGTTTCCCGATTGCCAAGGTGGCGGCCAAGCTGGCTATCGGCTACACGCTCGACGAGTTGCGCAACGAAATCACCGGCGGTGCTACGCCTGCGAGTTTCGAGCCCAGCATCGACTACGTCGTCACCAAGATCCCGCGCTTTGCGTTCGAAAAATTCCCGACCGCCGATTCGCGTCTGACGACGCAGATGAAGTCCGTCGGTGAAGTCATGGCCATGGGCCGGACCTTCCAGGAGTCCTTCCAGAAAGCCCTGCGCGGCCTGGAAGTCGGCGTGGACGGCATGAACGAGAAAACGCAAGACCGCGAAGTGCTGGAGAAAGAGCTGGGTGCCCCCGGCCCGGACCGCATCTGGTACGTGGGTGATGCGTTTGCCCAGGGCATGAGCGTTGATGAGGTTTTCGCGCTGACCAAGATTGACCCCTGGTTCCTGATGCAGATCGAGCAGATCGTGAAGATCGAGCTGGAGCTGGAAAGCACGACGCTGGACACCATTGATGCGGTGACCCTGCGTGCGCTGAAGCAAAAAGGCTTCTCGGACCGCCGTCTTGCCAAGCAGCTCAAGACGACCGACACCGCCATTCGCGCCAGGCGCCGCGAGCTGGGTGTGCGCCCCGTCTACAAGCGTGTCGATACCTGCGCTGCAGAGTTCGCGACCAACACCGCCTACATGTACTCGACCTACGAGGCCGAGGGCAGCGAGTGCGAAGCCGCGCCGACCGACAAAAAGAAGATCATGGTGCTGGGCGGCGGGCCCAACCGCATCGGCCAGGGCATCGAGTTCGACTACTGCTGCGTGCATGCCGCGCTGGCCATGCGTGAAGACGGTTACGAGACCATCATGGTCAACTGCAACCCCGAAACCGTCTCTACCGATTACGACACCTCCGACCGCCTGTACTTCGAGCCGCTGACGCTGGAAGATGTGCTGGAGATCGTCGACAAGGAGAAACCGCTGGGCGTCATCGTCCAGTACGGCGGCCAGACGCCGCTGAAGCTGGCGCTGGACCTCGAACGCAACGGTGTGCCCATCATCGGTACCTCGCCCGACATGATCGATGCGGCTGAAGACCGCGAGCGTTTCCAGAAACTGTTGCATGAGCTCAAGCTGCTGCAGCCGCCCAATGCCACCGCACGTACCGAGCCCGAGGCGCTTGAAAAAGCGTCTGCGCTTGGTTACCCATTGGTGGTGCGCCCCAGCTATGTGCTGGGTGGCCGCGCCATGGAAATCGTGCATGAGCAGCGCGACCTGGAGCGTTACATGCGCGAGGCCGTCAAGGTCAGCCATGACTCCCCGGTGCTGCTGGACCGTTTTTTGAATGACGCGATTGAGTGCGACGTCGACTGCGTTCGTGATTCCGCTGGTGCCACCTTCATTGGCGGCGTGATGGAACACATCGAGCAGGCCGGCGTGCACAGCGGCGATTCCGCCTGCTCGCTGCCGCCGTACTCGCTGGCTGCCGACACCGTCACAGAAATCAAGCGCCAGACCGCTGCGATGGCCAAGGCCCTCAATGTCGTTGGACTGATGAACGTCCAGTTCGCCATCCAGAGCATCGACGGCAAGGACGTGATCTACGTGCTGGAAGTCAATCCGCGTGCCTCCCGCACCGTGCCGTTTGTCAGCAAGGCCACCGGCATTCAGCTGGCCAAGGTCGCCGCGCGCTGCATGGTCGGCCAGTCGCTGGCCTCGCAGGGCATTGGCAAGGAAGTGACGCCGCCGTACTTCAGTGTCAAGGAAGCCGTCTTCCCCTTCGTCAAGTTCCCCGGTGTGGACACGATTCTCGGCCCCGAGATGAAATCCACCGGCGAGGTGATGGGCGTGGGCAAGACCTTCGGCGAAGCCTTCGTGAAGTCGCAGCTGGGTGCAGGCACCAAGCTGCCGACATCCGGCAAGGTCTTCCTGACGGTCAAGAACAACGACAAGCCGCGTGCCGTGGAAGTTGCCCGCGCGCTGGTCGCGCTGAAGTTCGAACTGGTTGCGACCCGCGGCACCGCTGCGGCCATCCAGGCCGCGGGCATCGCCTGCACCGTGGTCAACAAGGTCACCGAAGGCCGGCCGCACGTGGTGGACATGATCAAGAACGAGGAAATCGCACTGGTCATCAACACCGTCGAAGAGCGTCGCAACGCGATTGCCGATTCACGGCAGATCCGCACCTCGGCGCTGCTGGCACGTGTGACGACCTTCACCACCATTGCCGGGGCTGAAGCGGCTGTGGAAGGCATGAAGTTCCTGAGCAACCTCAGCGTGATTTCTGTCCAGGAAATGCATGCCCAGCTGCAATCCGCTTGAAGAATACTGGCAATGTTCGATTGAATTAAAAAAGGGCCCTCGGGCCCTTTTTTGTTGTTGTAGCGAGGCGCTCAGGCGAACCAGCTGACCTTGCCGGTGCTGACGTCGTGCATGGCCGAGACAATCTTCACCTTGCCTTCCTTCACCAGCGTGGCGATCACCTCGCTCTTGTCCATGATCATTTTGGCGGCGTCTTTGGCGTTCTGGTCGGCCAGTTGCTGCACCAGCACCTTGTCCTTGGAGCTCGGCACACCCTTGTAATTGAGCTTGCCCAGCGACGGCCGGATGTTGGCCAGCGTGGCGGTGAGATTGCCCATTTTTGCGTCGTCTGCCGCACCCTTGATGGCACCGCATTCCGTGTGGCCCAGCACCACAATCAGTTTCGAGCCCACCAGTTTGGTGGCAAATTCCAGGCTGCCGAGGATATCGGTGTTGACGAAATTGCCAGCCACACGGGCGGCAAAGATATCGCCCAGCCGCTGGTCGAACACGAACTCCGGCGGCACCCGGCTGTCGATGCAGCCGACGACCACTGCGACGGGTGACTGCTGGGTTGCCGTCTCCTTGACCTGTTTGCGCAGGTCGCAGTTGCGCGTGCGTCCGCCGACAAACCGTGCATTGCCATCCTTGAGCATTTGCAGGGCGGCGTCGGGGGTGGTGGCGCCTTGTGTGGTGGATGTGAAGACATCGCAACTTTGCGCTTGCGCGCCGGAGGCGAGGGCGGTGGCAGAGAGCGCACCGAGGGAATGAAGGGCGAGTCGACGTGAAAGCATAAAAATCCTCTGTTTTAGTTATTTGATTGATTGAACGGATTGCGCTGATTCGTCCGCGCCTCCTCCAGCGCGAACCTGCCGAGCTTATGCCTCTTGTTACGCCTTGTCACTGGCCTGGTGGGTGGATCCGCAGTTTGGCCGCTTCCGGGCCAGGCCCTTCACCCCATGGGTGAAAACCCGCCCGGGCATCGAAAAACCCGGTTTTCGCGGCATAATTTGGGTAACCGCCGAGTGGTAACACCCGGCGGTTTGCTTTTGTAAACCCGATTCGACAGATATTTCCCCAAGAGACACGCATGGCCACCATTCCCATCACCAAACGCGGCGCTGAAAAACTCAAGGCCGAGCTGCACCACCTCAAGACGGTCGAGCGCCCGACTGTGATCAATCTGATCTCGGAAGCACGCGCCCAGGGCGACCTGAGCGAGAACGCCGAATACGATGCCGCCAAGGACAAGCAGGGTTTTGTCGAAGGTCGCATCCAGGAAATCGAAGGCAAGCTGTCGGCCGCGCAGATCATCGACCCGTCGGAACTCGACGCCGGTGGCAAGGTGGTGTTCGGCTCGACCATCGAGCTGGAAGACGAGGACAGCGGTGACAAGGTGACCTACCAGATCGTGGGCGAGGACGAAGCCGACATCAAGTTTGGCCGGGTCAACATCAGCTCGCCCATTGCACGTGCCCTGATCGGCAAGGACGAAGGCGACACTGCAGAGGTGCAGGCACCGGGCGGCATCAAGCGCTACGAGATCATCGCGGTGATGTATATCTAGATGAAGCCCCGCATCGGCATCTTCGCCGCAGCCCTCTGGTGGGGCAGCCTGACCACCATCGGCTTTGTCGTTGTGCCCATGCTGTTCGTCAATCTGGGCACCCCGGCCGCGGCGGGTGCGATGGCGGCAAAGTTGTTCACGGCGCAGACCTGGGTCAGCATTGGCTGCACCTTTTTGCTCCTGCTGGCCCTGAATAAAAAAGACCCCGACAGCGGCGCGCTGGCCGTTCAGCCCATCATGAAGTTCATCGTGGCCGGTTTGCTGCTGGCCCTGCTGGTGGAATTCGGCGTGTCACCCCGCATCGTCAGTGCGCGGGCCGATGGCGGCAACCTCAAGCTCTGGCACGGGCTGGGAACGGCTATGTACGTGCTGCAGTGGCTTGCCGCAGGCGCCACGCTCTGGCTCCTGGCACATCGCTCGCCAACCGCAACTGTCAACCAGCCCTGAAGCGTCCCCGCGTGACGGGGATGCGCGAGGTTTCTGGCGAGAGGTGCTATTCAATTTATAGCTGCTCACGCTCATTTCTAAAGGGCTACAGCCCGATTTGATGCCTGAAAATGGCCTTTTTGGGCCTGTTTTTCAGGTTTTTGAGGCTATCAGCGCCTCAAAACAGCAAAATGTTAATACCCAACTTAACATTTCAGTGATTTTTAACGTGTACGTTAAAAATATCCCCAACATGCACCAGATCAGGCCGCTTCGCGCTCCGCGGCTTCCAGGGTGTTGACCAGCAGCATGGTGATCGTCATGGGGCCGACGCCGCCGGGCACGGGCGTGATGTAGCCGGCAACTTCCTTCACGCCGCCAAAGTCCACGTCGCCGCAGAGCTTGCCTTCGCCGGGCTCGCCTGCAGGAATCCGGTTCATGCCGACGTCGATGACGACCGCGCCTGGTTTCACCATGTCAGCGGTCAGCACGTTGCGCTTGCCGACGGCGGCGACGATCACGTCGGCCTGCAGCGTCATGGCCTTCAGGTCTTTCGTGGCGCTGTGGCAGATGGTCACGGTCGCGCTCTTCTGCAGCAGCATCAGCGCCATCGGTTTGCCGACGATGTTGCTGCGGCCAATCACCACCGCGTGTTTGCCTTTCAGGTCGTAGCCGATGCTCTCCAGCATCTTCATGCAGCCGTAGGGCGTGCAGGGCCAGAAACCGGGCTGGCCGACCATCAGTGCGCCGGCGCTGGCAACGTGAAAGCCGTCGACGTCCTTGGCCGGTGATATCGACTCGATGACTTTTTGCGCATCGATGTGTGCGGGCAGCGGCAACTGCACCAGGATGCCGTGGATGGCAGGGTCGTTGTTGAGGGCATCCACGCGTGCCAGCAGGTCGGCCTCGCTCAGCGTGGCGGGGTATTGCTCCAGCACCGAGTGCAGGCCGTTGTCCTGGCAAGCCTTGACCTTGTTGCGCACATACACCTGACTGGCCGGGTTTTCGCCGACGAGCACGACGGCCAGGCCGGGCGTGATGCCTTTGGCCAGAAGGGCCGCAGCGCGCTGGGCGACTTCGGTGCGCAGTTGTTTTGAAAGGGCGTTGCCGTCAATGAGTTGGGCGGTCATGTTGTCTGTCAATTCCTGAAATGAAAACGCCCGCAGCGGCTGGGGCTACGGGCGCATGGCAAAAAACGGTCAGGCCGTGGCTGTATCCGTCGATCAAGCCTTGGGGGCGGTGCTGCCCAGTGCAATCTTGAGCAGGTCGGCCACGGTGTTGGCGTTGAGCTTTTCCATGATGTTGGCGCGGTGCGCCTCCACCGTCTTGATGCTGATGCCGAGGTCGTCGGCGATCTGTTTGTTCAGGCGGCCGGCGACGATGCGCTCGAGCACCTGGGTTTCGCGCGAGGTCAGCTTGGCGAGCAGGGCGTCGCGGCTGGCCGATTGCTGGAAATCACTGAAGGCTTCCTTGGCCTGCTCGAGCATGCGCTCGACGAGGTTGACCAGCGCTTCTTCCTGGAAAGGCTTCTGGATGAAATCCATCGCGCCTTTTTTCATGGTGTTCACGGCCATGGGCACGTCGCCATGGCCGGTGATGAAAACGATGGGCAGCGGGGATTTGCGCTCGACCAGACGGTCCTGCAGCTCCAGCCCGGTCATGCCGCCCATGCGGATATCGACGATCAGGCAGGCCACTTCGCGCGGGTCGTAGCGGGAGAGAAAGGTTTCGGCGGAGTCATAGCAGCGGACGCGGTAGTCCTTGCCTTCCAGCAGCCATTGCAGCGAGTCGCGAACGCCCTCGTCATCATCAACGACGTAGACAGTGCCTTTTTTGGGGATCAAGCTCATGCCAAACTTTCTTTCGTGAACTTACTTACAGTGAAAGTGAACCTGCTGGAACGGCCCCTGCCAGCACTGTCTGCATGGGTCAGGTGGCTGCTACGTTATCGGTAGCTGATGATGCCGATGAAAGCAGGGGTGTGACGGGCACCCAGAAGGTAAACCGGCATCCCACAACTTCATCGCCATTGTAGAGGTTCTCTGCCTCCATCCGGCCCTGGTGGGACTCGACAATGCTGCGGCAAAGTTTCAGGCCTATGCCCATGCCTTCGGCCTTGGTGGAGTAGAAGGCTTCGTAGAGCCGGCCCATGACTTCGGGTGACAGGCCGCGCCCCGAGTCCAGCACCGAGAACTCGACCACGGCCTGGTCCTCGATGTGTTTGGGCACCACGCGCAATTCGACACTGCGCCGGGCCGGCGGCAGGTGGGCCTGCTCGATGGATTCGGCCGCGTTCTTCATCAGGTTGATCAGCACCTGCTCGATCAGGATGGGGTCGACCATCACTTCCGGCAGGCGGGCGGCGATGTAGTGGCTCAGGCGCACGTTGTGGCGGCGCAGCTCGATGTCGGCCAGCTCCATCGCATTGCTGACCATGGTGCCCACGTCGGACAGCGTGCGGTTGGGCTCACTCCGTTTCACAAACGAGCGGATGCGCTGGATGATCTGCCCGGCGCGGTGCGCCTGCTTGGCGGTTTTCTCCAGTGCGCCCAGCAGGTCTTCGTTGCTGATCTGCTGGCTTTTGATGCGGGACACCATGCCGTTGCAGTAGTTGTTGATGGCGGTGAGCGGCTGGTTCAGTTCATGCGCCACGCTGGAGGCCATTTCGCCCATGGTGATGAGGCGGCTGGCGTTCTGGGCGCGTTCGTTTTGCAGCGCCGCCTGCTCCTCGGCATGGCGGCGCGGCGTGATGTCGGTGGCAATCACCATCTGCGCCAGCCGGCCGTCGACCCAGGTCAGGTAACGCGAACGGACTTCCAGCCACTTGCCAAGCTCGGGCACAAAAATCTCGGCGTTTTCCGTCTGGGCGGCGGTGAGGGTGTCGGTCGGGAAACCCGCCAGGCCGTCGACCGCGTCCATGGCATCGTTGCTCGGTGCCGTGGCCGGCACACCGGCCTGGGCGATCAGGTCCATGTGGCCCGACACCTCGCCGCCAAACCACGAACGGTAGAGCCGGTTGGCAAACAGCAGCTCTTCGCTGCCCAGCGGCGCGACCGATACTGCGGCATCCAGGCCTTCGAGCACGGTGGTGAAGCGCTCGTAGGACGCCGTCAGTTCATCGCGAATGCGGCGCGGCTCGGTGATGTCGGTCATCGAGGTCATCCAGCCGGTCTGCTGGCCGCGCGGGTCGATCAGCGGCGACACATACAGGCGGGCGTCGAAGATCTGGCCGTTCTTGCGTTTGACCTTCACCTCGAAACCCGATGGCGGCGTGCGGCCATTGAGTTCGTCGTTGAGGCGTGCCATCAGCGTTTCAGTTTCGGCTTCAGGCCAGTGCGGGAAGGGCGGGGTGCAGCCCACCAGCTCTGCTTCGGTCAGCCCCGTCATCTGGCAAAACGCCGGGTTGACGTAGGTGATGCGGCCCTGCAAATCCAGCACGCGCATGCCGGTGAGCATGGAGTTTTCCATCGCACGCCGGAAGTTGGTTTCAGAGATCAGCGCCTGCTGGGCCTGCACCCGCCTGCGCGTGTGGCGCCAGGTGCCCAGCAGCATCCACACCGTGATGGCGCTGAGGGCGGTTACCAGCCAGAAAAATCCGCTGCCGACCACGCCCAGCGAGGTGCGGTAACCCTGCGCCCTGATGAGCAGGCCATTGCCGACCGGCGACACCGGGATCTCATATTCAGCCGCATCGTCCGACCAGGGCAGCAGCCTGGCGGCCGGGTTGCGCGGCGGCGGCATGTTGCCGGCCAGCACACGGCTCCTGTCGTCGATCAGCATGACGGCGTACTTGGCGGTGACTTCGGTCGGCACGCCAAAACGCAGCAGGCCATCGATGGCGTACTCGCCCATGATCACGCCGTCGAACTTGCCCTGGGCGTCCAGCGGGACCATCACCTGCAACATCGGCGCGTTGTAGTCGCTGCCGTCGGCTGGATTGAGCGGTCGTGAATAGACCGGCTGGCGCAGGTCGCGGGCGAGCCCGTAGGTGCCGTCGGTTTCGCCGGGCTTGAGCTGCTCCCCGGCAGCCCGGGTCTGCGATGCATTGGCGCTCGCCGACACATAGGAGCCCCTGACGCGGCGCCTGGCATCGACCCACGTCACGGCCAGCAGCTCGGGGTACTGGTTGACCAGGGATTCCGCCTGCGCCAAAAACTCTTCCCGGTCGACGTCGCCATTTGAAATGTCGCGGCCCAGCCGCATCAACTGCTCCTGCCTTTCAAGAAGGCGCAGGCGCAGGCGCTGCTGGGCGTATTCGACATCGCGCCTGACGGCCTGGCGCTCGCGGTCTATTTCTTCAATGCGCAGGTAACCGAACGCGGCGATGACCGCCGCGAGAAAAAGGATGACAGCGAGCAAGGGCCCGAGTGTGATAAACCGGTCTTGCCGCGAGGGCGACTGCTTGCGCCACCAGTGGCGCCACCAGGCCGGCGATGCGGCGGCGGGAAGCAGGGTGGCAGGGGGGGGTGAAAGTGGGGGCGTGGACACGTTCGCAGTTTAAGGGAGATGCCTGCCTGCAAGGCAGTTTTCCCTCTTGCGTCCCTGCGCTTCAAGATGGTTTTTTCATGATTGCAAAAAATACAAAATTTCTTAATGTGAAATCAATAAGCACGATTTGAAATTTGGTAAAAATTGTGGGAAACTAGAGACTTGAATCTAAATTGGGTTTACAACTCGTTTGGAAACAAGCTTTGCGGCCGGCGCGCGACCCGCGCCGGTTAAACCCAAGAGTTATCTAAGCAGGAGACAAAGACATGGCCGCCAACCCCAGTAATGCAGGTGACAGCCTGCGCGCCGCCGCAAACGACGCACAGGACAAGGACACCCAGGAAACCCGTGAATGGATGGATGCCCTGTCCGCCGTCATCGAAAGCGAAGGGCCAGAACGTGCCCACTTCCTGCTTGAACAACTCCTGGAACACGCCCGCCAGAAAAGCATAGACATGCCTTTCTCGGCCAATACGGGCTACGTCAACACCATCGAAGCTGATCAGGAAGTCCGTGCACCCGGCAACCTGGAAATCGAACAGCGCCTGCGCGCCTACATGCGCTGGAACGCCATGGCCATGGTCGTCAAGGCCAATCGCCTGCACCCGGTCGATGGTGGTGACCTCGGCGGCCACATCGGCTCGTTCGCGTCGCTGGCCAGCCTGTTCGGCGCCGGCTTCAACCATTTCTGGCACGCCGAAAGTGAAAACCACGGCGGCGACTGCCTCTACATCCAGGGCCATGTGTCGCCCGGGGTTTACGCGCGCGCCTACCTTGAAGGCCGTCTGACAGAAGAGCAACTGCTCAACTTCCGCCAGGAAGTCGACGGCAAGGGCCTGTCGAGCTACCCGCACCCCAAGCTCATGCCTTCGTTCTGGCAGTTCCCCACGGTGTCCATGGGCCTTGGCCCGCTGATGGCGATTTACCAGGCGCGTTTCCTCAAGTACTTGCACGCACGCGGCATTGCCAACACCGAAAACCGCAAGGTCTGGGTCTTCTGCGGTGACGGCGAGATGGATGAGGTCGAATCCATGGGCGCGATCGGGCTGGCCGCGCGCGAAAAGCTCGACAACCTCGTGTTCGTCATCAACTGCAACCTGCAGCGCCTCGACGGCCCGGTGCGCGGCAACGGCAAGATCATCCAGGAGCTGGAAGGCGAATTCCGCGGCGCCGGCTGGAACGTCATCAAGCTCATCTGGGGCAGCGGCTGGGACCCCCTGCTGGCGCGTGACAAGGACGGCATCCTGAAGAAAATCATGATGGACACGCTGGACGGCGACTACCAGGCCATGAAGGCCAATGACGGTGCCTACGTGCGCAAACACTTCTTCGGCCAGCACCCCAAGGCGCTCGAGATGGTGGCGCACATGACGGACGAAGAAATTTTTGACCTGCGACGCGGCGGCCACGACTCCAAAAAAGTCTACGCGGCTTTCCACGCGGCAGTGAATCACAAGGACCAGCCGACCGTGCTGCTGATCAAGACCGTCAAGGGTTTTGGCATGGGCAAGATTGGCGAAGGCAAAAACAACGTCCACCAGACCAAAAAACTGTCGGACGAAGATATCCGGGCCTTCCGCGACCGCTTCAATATTCCTGTGCCCGACAGCCAGCTGGCCGACATCCCGTTCTACAAGCCGGCCGAAGACACCCCCGAAATGAAGTACCTGCATGAGCGCCGCAAGGCCCTCGGCGGTTACCTGCCGCATCGCCGTGCCAAGGCTGACGAAAGCTTTACCGTGCCTGCGCTCGACACCTTCAAGTCGGTGATGGAACCCACGCCGGAAGGCCGCGAGATTTCCACGACCCAGGCTTATGTGCGTTTCCTCACGCAACTGCTGCGTGACCAGGCCCTCGGCCCGCGCGTCGTGCCCATCCTGGTTGATGAGGCGCGTACCTTCGGCATGGAAGGCCTGTTCCGCCAGATCGGCATCTACAACCCTGAAGGACAGAAGTACACGCCGGTCGACAAGGACCAGGTCATGTACTACAAGGAAGACACCAAGGGCCAGATCCTGCAGGAAGGCATCAACGAAGCCGGCGGCATGAGCAGCTGGATCGCAGCAGCCACCTCGTACAGCACGAACAACCGCATCATGGTGCCGTTCTATGTGTATTACTCGATGTTCGGTTTCCAGCGCATCGGCGACCTGGCCTGGGCTGCCGGCGACATGCAGGCACGCGGCTTCCTGCTGGGCGGTACGTCCGGCCGCACCACGCTGAACGGCGAAGGCCTGCAGCACGAAGACGGTCACAGCCACATCCTGGCCAACACCATCCCCAACTGCGTGAGCTACGACCCGACCTTCGCACACGAAGTCGGCGTCATCCTGCACCACGGCCTCAAGCGCATGGTCGAGCGTCAGGACAACGTCTATTACTACCTGACGCTGCTCAATGAAAACTACGCCATGCCGGGTCTTCAGCCCGGCACGGAAGAGCAGATCATCAAGGGCATGTACCTGTGCAAGCAGGGCCCGGCGCTGGCGGCCAAGGCACCGACCGTGCAACTGCTGGGCAGCGGCACCATCCTGCGCGAAAGCATTGCTGCGCAAGAGTTGCTTGAGAAAGACTGGGGCGTTTCTGCTGGCGTCTGGAGCTGCCCAAGCTTCAACGAGCTGACCCGCGACGGCCAGGACGCCGACCGATGGAACCTGCTGCACCCGACGGAGACGCCACGCGTGCCCTTCGTGACGCAGCAGCTGTCGGCAACGACCGGCCCCGTGGTCGCATCGACCGACTACATGAAGGCCTACACCGAGCAGATCCGTCCGTTCATGCCCAAGGGCCGCAACTACAAGGTGCTGGGGACCGACGGGTTTGGCCGCAGCGATTTCCGCAGCAAGCTGCGCGAGCACTTTGAAATCAACCGCCACTACATCGTGCTGGCCGCGTTGAAGGCGCTGAGCGAAGACGGCACCGTGCCGGTGGCCAAGGTGTCCGAAGCCATCAAGAAATACGGTATCCAGACCGACAAGATCAACCCCCTTTACGCTTAAGACAGGCTGGAGACAAACAACATGGCATTGGTAGATATACAGGTTCCGGATATTGGTGACTTCGACGAGGTCACCGTCATCGAGTTGCTGGTCAAGCCGGGCGACACCATCAAGGCAGACCAGTCGCTGCTGACGGTCGAGTCGGACAAGGCTTCGATGGAGATCCCGTCCAGCCAGGCTGGCGTGGTCAAGGAAATCAAGGTCAAGCTGGGCGACAAGGTCAAGCAGGGATCGGTTGTGGTGTCGCTGGAGTCCGAAGGCGGTGCACCCGCTGCGGCCGCGCCTGCGCCGGCACCCGCCGCCGCAGCGCCTGCTGCAGCCCCGGCCCCTGCAGCAGCGCCCGCTGCTGCACCTGCACCTGCCGCACCCGCGGCCAAATCCGGGCCGGTCGAAGTCCGCATCCCGGACATCGGCGACTTCAAGGACGTCACCGTCATTGAAGTGCTGGTCAAGCCGGGCGACACTATCAAGGCTGAGCAGTCGCTGGTCACCGTCGAGTCCGACAAGGCCTCGATGGAGATTCCTTCGTCCTCGGCCGGCGTGCTGAAGGAACTCAAAGTCAAGATGGGCGACAAGGTCAACATTGGTGACCTGCTGGCCATCCTGGAAGGTTCTGCTGCACCCGCCGCGGCAGCTCCGGCGCCCGCACCGGCGCAGGCCGCGCAGGCGGCACCCGCCGCGGCAACAGCTTCGGTCCCGGCTCCTGCGCCGGCACCCGCAGCGGCGCATGACCCGACCACAGCACCCACCGGCAGCTTGCCGCACGCATCGCCTTCCGTGCGCAAGTTCGCGCGCGAGTTAGGTGTCCCACTGGCAGAAGTGAAGGGTGCCGGCCCCAAAGGCCGCATCACGGTTGAAGACGTGCAGGCGTTCACCAAGTCCGTCATGGCGGGCAGCACGCACACCCAGGCGCAGGCGGCAAAAGCGCCCGCATCGGGCGGCGGTGGCGGCGCGGGCCTGGACCTCTTGCCATGGCCCAAGGTCGATTTCACCAAGTTCGGCCCGGTCGAGCGCAAGGACATGTCGCGCATCAAGAAGATCAGCGGTGCCAACCTGCACCGCAACTGGGTGATGATCCCGCACGTCGTCAACCACGACGATGCCGACATCACCGAGCTCGAAAACTTCCGCGTGTCCATGAACAAGGAAAACGAAAAAGCCGGCATCAAGATCACCATGCTGGCCTTCCTCATCAAGGCCTCCGTCGCCGCGCTGAAAAAGTTTCCCGAGTTCAATGCCTCGCTCGATGGCGACCAGCTGGTGCTCAAGCAGTACTTCAACATCGCGTTCGCGGCCGACACCCCCAACGGCCTGGTCGTGCCGGTCATCAAGGACGCCGACAAGAAGGGCATCGTGCAGATCTCGCAGGAGATGGGCGAACTCGCCAAGAAGGCGCGTGACGGCAAGCTGAGCCCGGGCGACATGCAGGGTGCATGTTTCACCATCTCATCGCTGGGCGGTATTGGCGGGCGTTATTTTTCGCCCATCATCAACGCCCCTGAAGTCGCCATCCTCGGCGTCTGCAAGAGCCAGATGGAACCGGTGTGGGACGGCAAGGCTTTCCAGCCGCGCCTGATGCTGCCGATGTCGCTGAGCTGGGACCACCGCGTGATCGACGGCGCTTCTGCTGCACGTTTTAACGCCTACCTGGGCCAGATACTGGCTGACTTCCGCCGCGTGCTTTTATAAGAGGCCAGCATGACCACGCTGGTAGTTGTAAAAAAAGCAGGGCAGGTGGCGATTGCGGCGGACACGCTGGTGACCTTTGGCGACACCAGCCTGGGCAACCGCTTCGAGGCCAACAGCAAGGTGTTCAAGGTGGATACACCGGCGGGCATCAGCTACGTGGGCATGGCCGGTACCGTGGCGCACTTTCCTGCGCTGCGAAAAGCCATGGCCGCGTTGCCGAAAGACCAGCTCAAGCTGGGCTCGCGTGACGAGGTTTTCGACACCTTCATCAAGCTGCACCCGCTGCTGAAAGACACCTTCTTCCTGCAGACCAAGGAAGACGACAACGACCCCTATGAATCCAGCCAGTTCACGGCGCTGATTGCCAATGCCAGCGGCATCTACGGCATCTACAGCTACCGTGAGGTGTTTGAGTTCAAGGAGTTCTGGGGCATAGGCTCGGGCCGCAGCTTTGCGCTGGGTGCCATGCATGCCGCCTGGGATAAATCAAAAACTGCACGCGAAGTCGCTGTTGCCGGCATGAACGCCGGCTGCGAGTTCGACAAGAATTCCGCCGGGCCGGTGGAAGTGTTCACCCTCAAATTGAAAGCCTCCAAATGAGCGCATCCCTTATCGACATCAAGGTGCCGGACATCGGTGACTTCGACGAAGTGACCGTGATCGAGCTGCTGGTCAAACCCGGCGACACCGTCAAGGCCGACCAGAGCCTGATCACCGTTGAAAGCGACAAGGCCTCGATGGAGATTCCATCGTCGCAGGCCGGTGTGGTCAAAGAGATCAAGATCAAGCTCGGCGACAAGGTCAAGCAGGGCTCCGTCGTGTTGTCTCTGGAGGCCTCTGGCGCTGCTTCAGCGCCTGCCGCACCGGTTGCTTCGGCACCGGCTGCGGCACCTGCAGCATCAGCTGCCCCGGCACCTGCACCTGCCGCCGCTGCGCCCGTGGCCGCCAGTTTTGGCGGCACTGCCGACATCGAGTGTGATGTGGTCGTGCTGGGCGCCGGGCCTGGCGGCTATTCCGCCGCCTTCCGTGCTGCCGATTTGGGCCTGAAAGTGGTGCTGGTCGAGCGTTACGCCACGCTGGGTGGCGTTTGCCTGAATGTCGGTTGCATCCCCTCCAAGGCACTGCTGCACGTCGCTGCCGTGATGGACGAGGTCAAACATTTCGAAAGCCTGGGCGTCACCTTTGCCGAACCCACTGTCGACATCAACAAGCTGCGAACCCACAAGGAAAAAGTCGTTGGCAAGCTGACCGGTGGCCTGACAGCCATGGCCAAAATGCGCAAGGTGACTGTCGTGCGCGGCCTCGGCCAGTTTGTCGGTGCGAATCACCTGCAGGTTGAAGAAACCGCCGGTGGCGCACAGGAAAAGTCCGGCAAAAAACAGACCATCGCGTTCAAGAGCTGCATCATCGCGGCGGGCTCGCAGGCTGTGCGTTTGCCGTTCATGCCCGATGATCCACGCGTGGTCGATTCGACCGGCGCACTCGCGCTGAAAGAAGTCCCCAAGCGCATGCTGATTCTGGGCGGCGGCATCATCGGCCTGGAGATGGGCACGGTGTACTCCACGCTGGGTGCACGCCTCGACGTGGTCGAGATGATGGACGGCCTGATGCAGGGCGCCGACCGCGACCTGGTCAAGATCTGGCAGAAGATGAATGCGCCGCGTTTTGACAACATCATGCTCAAGACCAAAACCGTGGGCGCCAAAGCCACTGCTGCGGGCATTGAAGTGACGTTTGAAAGCGCCGAGGCCGGTGGTACCGCACCTGCGCCGCAAACCTATGACCTGGTGTTGCAGGCCGTGGGCCGTACGCCCAATGGCAAAAAGCTGGCCGCCGACAAGGCCGGCGTCACCGTCAGCGACCGCGGTTTTATTCCTGTCGATATCCAGATGCGTACCAACGTGCCGCACATCTTCGCGATTGGCGACATCGTCGGCCAACCCATGCTGGCGCACAAGGCCGTGCATGAAGCCCACGTGGCTGCTGAAGTCATCGCCGGCGAACTGCAAGGCAACAAGGAACTCGCCAGCGCTGCCTTCAATGCGCGCGTGATTCCATCGGTCGCCTACACCGACCCCGAGGTGGCATGGGTGGGCCTCACAGAAGACCAGGCCAAGGCTCAGGGCATCAAGGTCAAAAAGGGCCTGTTCCCGTGGAATGCCTCCGGCCGCGCGATTGCCAATGGCCGCGACGAGGGCGTGACCAAACTGCTGTTCGATGATTCACCGGAAGCGCATGGCCACGGAAAAATTCTGGGCGGCGGTATGGTCGGCACCCATGCGGGCGACATGATCGGCGAGATCGTGCTGGCCATCGAGATGGGCGCAGACGCCGTCGACATCGGCAAGACCATACACGCTCACCCCACGCTCGGCGAAAGCATTGGCATGGCGGCGGAAGTGGCGCACGGCAGCTGTACCGATCTGCCACCGGCACGCAAGTAGTTTTTCCCTTCGCAGAACGTCAAGCCCGGGCTTCAACGGCCCGGGCTTTTTTCCGTCCGGGGTGCCTGAAACTTCAGTCGAGCTCGAGTGCGCGGATGTGTTGTTCCATGGCGTGTGTCAGCTCTGCCGCATGGGTTCCGATCATGAAGTGGTTGGCGGTTTGCAGTGTCATGAGTTGAGCCTGTGGCAGTTGGGCGACCAGCAACTGGTTGCAGCGCTCCATCGCCCTGTGACTCGCCGCACCGCATACGACAAGCGTGGGCACTTTCAGCTTGCCCAGGTCCGCCAGCTTGAGGGCGTTTGAATAGCCTGCTTTCCAGTCAAGAATGTTGGTGGGCGTCTGGCTGATCAGCCTTTCCTGGACGGCGGGTGGGTAGGCATCAAACGTACCGGCGCCGCCATAAAAATCGATGACGTGACGCACAGCCTGCGGATGTCCGCTTTCCCATTCAGTCATGTAGCGGTCCGTCATGGCATTGACCTCCTGGCTCAATGCGCGCTCCCCGCCAGACTCCAGCAGGTCGAAGACGGTGGGTTCCAGCAGCGTCATGCTCAGCAATTTCGGCGATCGGCGTGTAGCCAGGGCCAGGGCCACCCACGCGCCGAATGAATGCGCCACGAGATGGACAGGTGCACCGACGTTTTGCAGCACTGCTTCGAGGACTTCCATCTCATCGTGGATGTGGTCGCTTCCTGGTTGACGTCGCTCCTGTGTTTTGCCGTAACCCGACAAGCTGGTGGTGATGGCGCGATAGCGTTCAGACAGGGGTGTACTGATGTTGCGCCACGAAGACCCCGTGGAGAACGAACCAGGTACAAAAACAATGGGCTGTCCCTGGCCGCTTTCCTGATACTCGACCGTGCCACCGGGATGTGTGATCATGATGTCAGCCCTTTCTTAGAGCGCGTGGGGTGACTGAACCAGGCGGACGCGTGCGCTGTCCAGCGCCTGAATCAGGATGCGCTGATCGCGGTCAACAGTGAAGGCCTGCCCGGGCTCCAGAATCACATCGCGCAAGTCGCCATCCAGTGTGACCCAGACGGAACCCTCAAGGCATTCAAGCTTCATGCCCGCCCCTTGTTTGATCTCCAGAATCCTGTCCGTGGCAATCTCCCGGACACTGGGCCGCATGCAGGCGGCCTGCCGGGTTTGGCGCATGGTGCAGGCCGCTTTGGCGCGCAGCCATTTGCCGAACGAACGGTTGTCGTGAAATGCGGTGGCGGCGGCGGTTGTGAGGGCGAGAGTCATGGCTTTCTCCATTGGTGTGGTTGATGGAGAAAGTATGTTTTTCAAGGCCACGCCGGACAAGTGTGCGTTCTACGGTAAGCGGTGGCTTTGACTACGGTAAGGCCTACCGTAGTCGGGCAGGGGGAATCAGGCGTTGAGCAGGCCGAGCGTGTCTGCGCGGTGCACGGCTTCAGCCCGCGTCGAGCAGCCCAGTGCCTTCATGGCACCGGCCATGTGCATTTCCACTGTGCGGTGGCTCAGCGCAAGGGCCTTGGCCACTTCCTTGTCTGTGCGGCCCTGGGCGACGGCTTGCAGGACTTCAGTTTGTCTCTGCGTGAGCTGGGGTGACGGACCGCTTTTGCCCATAAAGGCGCCCAGCTCAGACTCAAACACCCGCATGGCCGGTTCGGTGGAGAGCAGGATGTGACCCTGAGCTTCGAGCGCTACAAAACGTGCATTGGGGATCAGCGAGGCCATCTTGCGACCCTGCTCGAAACCGATCATTTCATCCTTGCGGCAGTGAAACACCAGGGTGGGTACAGTCACCTGCGCACAAAGGTCCTTCACGTTGATGGAGAAATTGTTGCGCAGGTAGGTGCTGGCCATTTCCGCCGTCATCGACAGCTGCATGCGTTCTTCCAGTTCCTCTTGCTGCGCAGGTGTCGCGTTTCCGAGCAACTGGGCCACAAACAGTTTGCGAAAAATCGACTTCGGGCTGTTCCAGCCGATTTCCGCGCTTTTGATCACCAGCTCGGCCTCGTCAATGGCCTTTTGGCTGACGTTGGGCGTGCTGAACACAGACGTTGCAAACCCACTGCACAGAATCAGGTGGGACACCTTGTCCGGATGGCGGACAGCGTAGGCGATCGAGGTTGCTGCGCCCATGGAAATACCCAGCAGGGCAAATTTCTTCAGGCCTCTGGCTTCGACGACGGCTTCGAGATCATTCACGCCGTCTTCAAAAGACAGCGAAGGGAGCTTGCGGTCCGACAGGCCGCAACCCCGCGAGTCATAGCGCACATAGGAAAAGTCCCGGCTGAGCGCCCGTGTGTACGCCTGGGGCTCGTCATGACGGGCATCGCAATCGAGGTGGCTGAGCCAGGTGCCCGCCCGAACCAGGGGCGTGCCGCTACCGGTTGAAGTGCTTGCTATCTTCACGCCGTCTGCGCTGGTGCAAAAGCGGACGTCCTGTTGCAGTGTCATATGGGCCCGGTGGTAGTACGTGCCGGAGAGGTTACGCCTTGTCCGGCCACAGCGCCAGCGGGTATGCTGGGTTTCCCCCGCTTCCAGCCCCTCAATTTGTTCAACCAGGGTCTCCATGACTGCCATTCGTCTGTGCTTTCCAAAAGTTGCCCTTGTCTCGATGGGTTTGCTGCTGGCCGGCAGCGTGGCCTGTGCGCAGGAGATATCGGCCATGGCCACGCAGGCTGTCAAGATCTTGCTGCTGGACGCGGTGCCGGGGTTTGAGGGCGTCAGCCCCGGCGTCAAGGTGGCGGTGGCGTGGGTGGGTTCCAGCGAGATCAGCAAGCGCGTCAAGGACGGCGAGGTGGGGGACATGGTTTTTCTGGCCACCCCCGCGATTGACGAGTTGATCCGGCTCGGCAAGCTGGCACCGGGCAGCCGTGTCGACCTTGCAAAATCGGGCGTCGGTATTGCCGTGCGCGCGGCAACGCCGGTGCCCGATGTTGGTACGACTGACGCACTCAAACGCACATTGCTGGCGGCCAGATCGGTTGCAGTGTCTTCCGGTTCAAGTGCGGTCTATCTGCAAGGGTTGTTCCAGCGCATGGGTATTGCCGACGAGCTGAAACCAAAGCTCAAGCAGGTGGCGTCAGGGCTGTCAGTGGGCGAGGTGGTCGCGAGAGGGGAGGCCGAGATTGGCTTTCAGCAGGTCAGTGAGTTGCTGCACATTACCGGCATCACTTTCGCAGGCCCTTTGCCGTCTGACATCCAGCACTACACGACCTACGCGGGCGCCGTCCTCACCAGCGCGAAATCCCCAGCCCAGGCGATGGCGTTGCTGAAGTACCTCAAAAGTGAGGCGGCGCTGGGCAGTGTCAGGAAAGCGGGCATGGAGCCTGTGGGTCCATGAAGGCTAAAAAGCGACCATGTTTATTGACGAACGGTCTCTGCGTCAGTCTTTAGGGCACTCGTCCGGCACTCATGCCAGGGCAAGCCGGCGATGAGCGCGGGCATACCTGAACCCCCGGCGTGTCCGATATGTGCGATGTAGCCGTCCGGGCGGATGAAGATTTGCAGTCCGTCCGGCAAGACAAGTCGCGTGCCTTGCGGGCCGCGCATGGCATCGAACAGCCTGTGGCCACCGTCGAGCACGATATCGGGCATCCTGTCACCCGGATGAAGCCCTTGAAAGACGTCGCCCGATGACAGTGGGCTGCCCCGGTAGTTCAGATGCAGCTGGTTGGTGTTGTCCCCGCGTTTGGCGGAACCTGAAAGATGAAGTTGTTTCGCCAGTCCGAGGACCGAGGCTGCCACGGGCAGGCGTTCTGCCTCATACGTGTCCAGCAGCGCATCATTACCACCGCCGACCACATGAGCCAGCTTCCATCCGAGGTTGTACGCGTCCTGGACCGATGTGTTGAGCCCCTGGCCGCCCGCCGGCGGATGCACGTGTGCAGCGTCCCCGGCGACAAACACGCGGCCGACGCGGTAACGATCGACCATGCGCACCGACGGCCGGTAGACCGAACGCCACGACACGCTGTTGACGCGGCACCCCGTCAGCCTGGCTACCGTCGCCTCTATGTCCTCTTCGGCCAGGGTGGCAGGGGCGGTGAACTGGAACAAGGTGGTGCCGGGCAGGGGGCACAAGCCCATCAGCCCGCCTTTGGCAAAGGGCCAGATGTGCCATTCGCGCCTGCTAAGCCCTTCCACATCAACGTCTGCCACCAGCATGGGCTTGTCGCCCAGGCCTTCACCTGTGAGCTTGAGCGCCAGCTCGCGCCTGACGGTGCTGTGCCCGCCGTCGGTACCGACCAGGTAGCGTGCCCTGACCGTTACGCCGTCTGAAAGTGCCGCGTCAACACCATGCTCGTCCTGCGTGAACGACCGCAGAGCCGTGCCAAACCTGACCTGGTGGCCGAGCGCGGCCAGTCGCTCACGAAGGATGCGTTCGGTGTGGGCTTGCGGCACCATCCAGAGGTTGGGATACGGCACCTCGGGTGTGGCGGGTTTTGCGGTGCCCAATGAACCCACACGCAGCGAGAAAGGGCCGGCATGCACCCGGAACTTTGGATAGACGGCCCCTGCGGCGACGATCACGCCGATCACGCCGAGGTCTTCGAATATCTCCAGCGTTCTCGGTTGCAGGCCCTTGCCGCGCGAACCGGTGAACGGCGATTCAGCCGCGTCGATCAGGCTGAACGCGACGCCGCGGCGTGCCAGGTCAATCGCGAGGGTCAGGCCTGCTGGCCCTGCGCCGACGATCAATACGTCCAGCGGGTCTTTATCAAGTGTGTTCATGGCATGGGTTCAATAAAACAATTCGTACAGTGTACGATTTATTGTAGTACACTGTACGAATGTCAACGAAAAAAGCAGAGCAGGCCGCGAAAGCCCAATTGACCCTGGAACTGATTGCCCGGACGGCGATTGATATTGCCGACGAGCACGGGTTTGAGGCCGTCTCCATGCGCCGCGTGGCAGAGGCCCTCAACGTGGGCACCATGAGTCTTTACCACTATGCCCCCTCGAAGGTCGATCTCGTCGCCGCCATGGACGATCTCCTGATGGGCGAGATCCTTCTGCCCGTGCTCCCCAAATCATGGAAGCGGGCCCTGACCGACATTGCACACCAGACCCTCCAGATGCATCGGCAGCATCCCTGGGCACTGGTGGCCATGATTTCCGCGCCACCGGGGTTGAACGCACTGCGCCACATGGAGCAATGCCTTGAGGCACTTGCCGGCACCACCATGGCCGCGCGCGACAAGCTGACGCTGCTGACCACCATTGATGACCTCGTGTTTGGGCACGTGCTTCGAACGGCGTCCACCGCCGCCAGGCCGGACCGCGCCTTCGCGCGCCAGCAGGTGGCGACAGGCGCGTTCCCCCATCTGGGCGACGTGATGCTGAAGATCGGCGATGAACGCGACGAGGTTCGTCTCGACAAAGGCCTGAAGGCCTTGCTGGATGCGGCGCACAAAAGCCAGTCATCCCCCGTCGGCAAAAGTTAGTCTTTTATTCAAAAGGAGAATGACATGTTTCACCAGATTGGCGCCGCGCTTTATGTGTTTTGGGGCGTGCTGCACATCGGTGCGGCCGCAGACGGGGTACGCCTGGCCCGCACCGTGGATGACGGCCCGGTGCGTGGGCGGCTGATGCAAAACGCCTGGCATCTGGCCGTCTTTTCGGTGACGGCGATCGCCGTGGCCGTGACCATGAACTGGCATAACAGTGTCACCGGTTACTGGATCAATCTGGTGGCCGTGTCAGCGTGCGACATCGGGTTCATCCTTTTTGTGTTGTTGCCCAAACGCATTCCCCTATTTCCCGGGCTGGTGGGCCCTGTGATCTGGCTGCTGGCCGCCGCTTTCAGCACGGCCGGTGTGATGGCCTTGCGCTGACGTTTCAACGCTGGCCGCCGCGCGGGGGCTGTCCGCCATGCCCTTGGGTTACAACGCCGGACGGTAAACTTCACCGCATGCCCTTATCGTGCCGCCCGACGTGAAGCTGGGCTTTTCCCTGTTCGCGCTGAACCTCTGGCGCTTTCTGTCCCCCCGCTTATGGTGCCGGCTTGCTGGCGCAGGCCTGCTCTTTGCCGCGTGCTCAGGCCTGCCGGCCTGGGGTGCGGTAGCGGTGGCCATTCCTGCGCAGTTGCAGGTGATCCCGGGCCTGGGCGCCGACGCGACTGTCGAGCAGCTGGCAGCGTTGCCTGCAAATGGTTTTCAGCCTTTTGTGCCGACGCGCCTGTACAAGGTGGGGCCTGACACCCCGCTCTGGCTGAAGTTGCGCATACCGGCCCTGCCAGTGGTCGCCGGCAATGACTGGCTGCTGGAGTTTCCGACGGTCATCGTGGACCGTTATGAGTTTTACCGCCAGGACGCCACCGGCGGTTGGCAGATGCAGGCGGCCGGCGACCGCGTGGCGCACAACCGGTGGCCGCTCGATTCGCTGCGTCCGCGCTTTGTTCTGCCGGCCTACACGGGCAGCGGGGAGGACGTGTTCATTCGTGTGGTGCACCAGTTGCCCGTCAACCTGCAACCCGTCATCGTCAGCGCGGATGCGGCAGAGCGCCGCGACGGCATGGAAATGCTCTGGACAGGCCTGCTCGCCGGGGTGGTGCTGGCACTGGTGGTGTCATGCGTGCAGATGACACTCGCGTACCGCGACCGCATCTACGGCTGGTATGCGGCCTACCTTGTGTTCACCATGATGGCGGCGCTGTGCTACTCGGGCGTCGCGCAGCGCAGCCTGTGGCCGGAGGCGACCAAGTTTGCGAGCGACGCCATCGTTTACTTCGTGCTGGCCGCGCTGGCCTTCAACCTGGAGTTCAGCCGCGCCATGTTCGGCGGCTTTCTCGGCCGCAGGCTGCGCTTCGCGTCGCGTGTGCTGATTGCCTTGTCGGTGGCTTACTGCGTGATGGCCTTGATGAGCCAGCGTTATGACCGGCATGTCGTCTGGTTTTATGTGCTGGCGCTGGCCATCTTCTCGTTCACCATCTTCACGGCGATACGGGCCTGGCGGCGCGGGGTGAATTTCGGCGGCTTCTGGCTGCTGGTTTATGTGCCTTACCTGGGCAGCATTGCGCTGACGCTGGCGCACAACGGTGGCATCATCAATGCGCCGTGGCTGCCCACGGATACGCCGGTGGCCGCCGCCATCATCGAGGCGATTGCCATGATGCTGTGCATCAATGCCTATGGCAGGCTGCGCCATGCACAGGCGGTGCGCGACCACGTGGCCGCACGCTATGACCCCCTGACCGGCTTTTTCAACCTGCCGGAGTTCCGCAGCACGGCGACGAGGGTCTGGCATGCCTTTGCACGTTCAAGGCAGGACGTCGCGGTGATCTACGCCACAGTGGAGCAGGTGACGGGCGATACGCAGCGCCCCGTGGGCATCGAGGCCGTGATGGCGCGCAGCGTGCGCCATGTGCGCACCATCACACGTGATGTCGACATCGTCGGCCGTGTCGATGCCAACCGCATCGGCATTGTGGTGACGGGCGCGCCGTCGCAAGAGGTGTTGTCCGCGCGGCTGGCGCGACTCGTGGCCTTGGGCCTGATGCAGGATGCCGACGATGCGGCTGTGCCGGTGCTCAGGTTCCGCATGGTGGTGGGGATGCGTCGCAGTTTCACGGGCAGCTTCTCGGCGCTGGAGAGCGCGCTGCACGCGCAGCTCGATGCCGACGAGGCCGCGCGGCGCACGATACCGATTCGTTTCCTGGACACGGGAATCCCGGTGCAGCGCGTCAACTCGCGCTAGCGCCGATCGGCAACGAAGCCGGCTCAGTCGAGCTTGACGCCGATCTCTTTGACGACCTTGCCGTACTTGTCGTAGTCGGCCTTGATCATGGCTGCGAACTCTTCGGGCGTCGTGATCATGGGCTCGAGGGCGCCGCCCTTGGCGAACTTGTCTTTCACGTCGTTCGAGGCAAGCGCCTTGTTGACTTCGCTGCGCAGCTTGCCCAGCACGGCATCGGGTGTGCCCCTGGGTGCGCACAGGCCCAGCCAGATGCTGTTGTTGAAGCCGGGGTAGAACTCGGCAATCGTGGGCACATCCGGCATGGCCGGGCTGCGTTTGCTGCCCGCGGTGGCCAGTGCACGCAGCTTGCCCGCCTTGACCTGCGGGCTGGCGGACGAGCCGGCGAACTCGATGGGGATTTCCCCGGCAATCGTGGCCAGCGTGGCGGGGCCTGCGCCCTTGTAGGGGACATGGACCATCTTGATGCCGGCGCGCGCCTTCAGCATTTCCATGGTCAACTGGTGCTGGCTGCCGTTGCCGCCCGAGGCGTAGTTCATGGGTGGGCTGGTTTTCTTCGCGTGGTCGATGAACTCCCTGAAGGTCTTGAAGGGTGCATCGGGGTTGGCGAGCAGGAAGAACTCGTTGGATGCCAGCGTGGCCACGGGCACCAGGTCTTTCAGCGCATCGAAAGGCATCTTGTTGTAGACGTGCGGGTTGATGACCAGCTGGCTGTCGACGCACAGCGCCAGCGTGTAGCCGTCGGGCGCGGACTTGGCGACGATGTCGCTGGCAATGTTGCCGCCGGCGCCGGGACGGTTGTCGATGACCACGGCCTGGCCCATGGACTCGGCCAGCTTTTCACCGACCACACGCGCCGTGATGTCCGGTGCGCTGCCTGGCGGCACGTGCACCAGGAGGCGTATGGGTTTGGACGGGTAGGCCTGCGCGATGGCCGAACCGCCACACAGCGCCATCGCTGCCGCGCTCACGGCGCAAAGCAGCATTCGGGTGATGTTTTGTGTTGTCATGTCTTGTCTCCGTTGCTCTGCAAACTTGGGCTGTGAAAACCGTGGATCAGATGACGCCCATGTCTTTGGCCTTCATGTTGTAGAAGGTCCACATCTTGGCAATGACTTTCGGGTGCCAGATCTGGCTCTTGGCATCGGCCAGTTCGTCGCCCGTCAGTGCCTGCGGTGTGCCGATCTGGCAGGCGCGGAACTGCCTCAGCGCATTGTCTTCAAACATCACAGAGGCCACAAAGGCCTCCTCGATGCTGCGCCCGACGATGACTGCGCCGTGGCCGCGCAGGATGACGGCCTGCTCCTGGCCCAGCGTCTTCGCCAGCGCCACACCCTGTTCCGGTTTCTGTATCAGCGTCGGGTCGGGGTGTACGGGCACCTCTTCGCCGAAGGCTGCGCCGGTCACGCCGACGGGCTTGAGCGGTTTGCCCACCACGCTGAAGAGCGTTGCATATTCGAGGTGCAGGTGAAACACCGCCATCACTTCGGGACGCGCGCCGAAGACACCGGTGAAGATCGGCGTCTCGCTGGGTGGGTTGTTGGTGCCGGAAATGCGTTTGCCGGCGGCATCGACGACCACCATGTCGTCGGCTTCCATCAGGCCAGGGTGGCGGCCTGCGGTGCCGCGCATCTCGCGCGGGTTGAGCACCAGGCCGCCTTCACCCGGGGCAGCACCGGGCACACGTGCACCGACCAGGCCGCCGTGATCGATGAGGCCCTCCATGTACAGCAGCTTGCAGGCGAGGGCGAGTTTTTCGCGGGTGGCGTGGGACGTATCCATTGTTGTATTGACTTTGTGAAGGGACGGGTTCAGGGGCCAAACCATCGTAGTCACGGGCACGTCGTGAATCAATCTTGAAACTCGAATCAACATGAAGCTTTACCTTGCAAGCGTCATGAATGTTCCGAGGGCGCTCCAGGTGCTTTTTGCGGTTTGTCGCTGCCGGGTGCGACTTGTGGACGGCTTCATCGCGTGATGTTGCCCGCTTACTGCGGCAGCCTGCCGCCTTGACTGCTATCGAATAAGTAGCTGCTCACGCTCATGTTTAAAGGGCTGGAGGCCAATTTGATGCCTGAAAAAAGCCTTTTTCGGGCTTGTGGACGCTACCATTCAGCGCTTGAAGCGGTCTGAAAAGTAAATTTTGCCGTACACGTTAAAAAAATAACTTTTACGTTAATTTTTTGCTGTGTACGTTAAAAATCGTCAGGTTTGACTTTTCGGGCAGCAGACTTTGGCGTCAGGACCGAACGCCGGGCGCTTCGATCGCCATACCGGTTGCGCGGGCGGCCAGATAGCCCTCCAGCTCCACCAACTCCGGCGCGCCGTAGTCAAGGAGTTCTGCACCCACGCCCACCGGGCCGTTGTCATTCAAGAACGCAATATGCTGCAATAATGCGGCCAAGGGACCCGCGCATAGTAGCTGCGGGAGGGACAGGCAGGACATACATCACGGCGGAGAATCGCGATGCTGACAGATGCGGAAAAAAGACTCTTGAAGGACACCTGGCGACTGGTCGTGCCGATTATGGAGACGGCATCTGACCTTTTCTACCGGCGACTTTTTGAATTGCAACCGGCGTATCGCACGCTCTTTCCGCCGGACATGACCGCGCAAAAGCGCAAACTGATGGTGACTCTGGCGTTTGTGGTCAAGAGTGCCGACTGGCCAGATGAGGCCTGGTCCGAAGAAGTTGCCAAGGACGATGACCTGTTTCTGGTGGTTCTTGCGCTCGGAAGACGCCACGCCCTGTTGTACAAGATTCCCGAGGACGCATACCCTGTGGTCGGTGAGGCCCTGCTCTGGACCTTGAACATGGGGCTGGGCCAGGCGTTCACTGACGAGGCCCGCGCTGCATGGTCCAAGCTGTATGGCCTGCTCTCATCCATCATGTTGATGGGAACCCGCCAGGCTACAGCCGGCATCACCTGATCGGCACGAGAAGTCACCATGCAGCATCAAGCTACTTTTGTTCCTACGGGTTTCGGCGCAAACGACGTTCAGATAATGGCTGGCACGTTTGACGATTTTTCTTTTGACGACGTTGTGCAGGTGCTGGGGCTGAGCCGCCAGTGCCTGCGCCTGCTGATTCGCCGCGGGGAAGCCGCGTTCAGCGAGGTCCTGCTGAAAGCCGGGCAGGTCCTGGAGGCGCGTATGCCGCAGTCATCCGATCCAGACAATGTGTTTAAAGCCCTGGTCGGTACCGCCGTTCACGGTTCAGGTCTGTCGTTTGCGGTCTATCACACTGAACCTACCGGCCCCTTTCCGATGCCGCGGTGCAGACTGCAGGAGGTCTACGAGCGCGTCAAGGCGACGGGGCAGGGTGCTGCTGCGCTGGCGTCATCGGTGATTCGGCAGCCCCGCCTCACTGCGGCAGAGGCAACCGTTAGATTGCCCGACTTGCCGGTAAGGGCTCAGGCTTTGAACCCGGTGCCGCAGCGCAGCGCATCCGGTTGGCAGCCTGTTACCGGGACCGGCGGGGCGGCCCAGCCGCCGGGCACACCGTCCCCACTTGCGCCAGAGGTCTGGAGTGCGGCCGTGGTAGCCCAACTTCAGCCGATGATGCGCGAGGAGATCGCGGCGGTTCTGGCGCAGGTCCAGTCCCAGGCGCAAACCCTCAATACCCTTGACGGCCGGCTCCAGTCCCTGCCGCCGCTCGTCGCTGCAGAGTTACGGCTTGCCCTGGCGCAGCACGAACGTAGCGCATCTGTTGACCGGCGACCATCGGGTGATGCAGGTGCTTTGCGCGGCATATTGATGGCAATGGGTGTAGGCCTGCTTGTGCTGCTCCTGGCTGTAGTGGCACTGGCTGTTAAAGCACTGCGTTGATTCCCATGGGCGGCTCTGCCATTGAGCCCCTCATCGCAGGTCGCTATCTTGTGCGCCACTCTCTGGGTGTCGGCGGTATGGCTGATGTGGTGGCTGCGGACGATCTTGAAACCGGCGAACTGGTCGCTGTGAAAGTATTGCATCAGCCCCTGGACGATTCGGAACTGGACCGGCGCCTGCTGCAGGAACTGCTGTCGACGGCACAGGTCACCCATCCCAACCTGGTGGCGGTTCTTGATTTCGGGGTGGCTGCGGTAACGAGACGGCCTTTCTTCGTGATGGAACTGCTCAGCGGTGCCGATCTTTCAACATATCTGGCCGAACACCACAGTTGCACGGCTAACTGGTTTATCCCGCTGTTTTGCGATGCGCTGGATGGGCTGGAAGTAGTACACCGCCACGGCATCATCCACAAGGACATCAAGCCCGCCAACCTGTTTCTCGACCAGACGGGGAACCAGCCGCCCAGGCTGCGAATCACCGACTTCGGAATTGCCCATCACATGCAGCGCTCACGCATCACGCAAGAGGGTGGGCTGGCCTGCACGCCGAGGTACACACCGCCGGAGTACCTGGCCAGTGGCTCCGTCACCCCGGCATCGGACGTGTACCAGATGGGTCTGGTGCTGGCGGAATGCATGCTGGGCTGGCCTATGGTTGCCGAGGGGCCGTTTGTCACCGTGGCATTCGCTCACGCCCGCGGCAACCTCCGGCTTCCGCCGGGCTTCAGCATGAGCCCGGTTGGGGAGGTGGTTGCCCGGTCGCTGGCCTTGCGCCCCAGCGACCGCTTTGCAGCCGCCAGCGACTTCGCAGCGGCACTGCGCGACATTGATCTGCACGCGGCACACGCATCCATCGAACTGCATGCGGCTATGTATCGTCGGCGCATTGAGGCGGCCTGACCTGCGAACCTGTGCACTGGTCAGCAGGCGTTCCGTTTTGCATGCCTGCGGCCCTGCACCCCTTGATCCCTTGCAGGTCATCTTGCCAGGATGCTGGCGTAATCTCCCGCCCAACCTGGCTTCCCGCCCATGTTCCATGGCGGAGTTTTTAATGTAGACATTAAAAATTTAACGCATACATAAAATTTGGCAGTTCAGACCTGTGGGGGAATCAGGGCCGTACCCCGGGCGCTTCCATCGCCAAGCCCGTCGCGCGGGCGGCCAGGTAGACCTCCAGTTCCACAAGTTCGGGCGAGCCATAAGCGAAAGGCTCGGCGCGCACGCCGTTCATGCAGTTGCGCAGCCGCCGCTGCAGCGAGCCTATAGCCTGCCATTCGAGGCGGTAGACCGGGTAACCCGTGTGGTGGGCCTGCGGGATGAGGCTGCTGCCCAGCTTCTGGCCCGCGTTGTTGTCATGGCATTGGGCGCACGACAGGTTGAGTTGGCCCTGGCGCTGCATGAAGCGCTGCTCGCCGCGCTGGCGGAAGGGCTCGAGGCGCGTGTCAGCAGGTGGCGACATCGGCAGGCCGCGTGATTGCAGCGCGACATAACTCTCCAGGCTGAGCAGATCCTGAGACTCGTAACGCAGCGGGTCGGCCTGCTGGTGTTTCTGGCGGCAGATATTGATGCGCTGGCCGAGCGTAATGGGGCGCTTCAGCGCCTCGTCAAACGCGGGGTAACGAGCGGCCACCCCCTTCATGCTGCTCGATGCGGTCGCATGGCAGGTGACGCAGGCCTTGCCGCTCTGGCCGGCGGTTTTCTGCCACAGCGCCTCGCCGTCTTTCACCCACAACATGCCGGGGTTGAGGGCATCGTCCTTCTGCATGGCCTGCGTCGAGGAACCCATGAACTCGGAGCCGAGGCGGCGTGTGTCCGGTGCTTTTTTGTCTTGCGCGTGCAGGCGGCCGGCCATGACGGCCGCTAATGCGAGCGCTGCACCCGTCAGCAGCCTGATCGCAGGTGTCATGCGGTGACGGTGATGTTCACGCTCTCGGTTTGCTTGAAGCCGTTGTCACCTTCCCAATGCAACACCAGCGTGCCGCTTTCGGTGGCGACCGTGAAAAACGAGAGGTAGGGGTTGGCAGAAATGGCGGCGTACATGTCGGCACTGAATATCTGCTCGCCGTTGTACTTGCAGGTAAAGGTCTGGATGATGTCGCGCGGCAGTGTCTTGCCGTCGTCACCGGGCCGGAAACCGGTCTCCATCGGGTGGCCGATGGTGGCGCGAATCTCGATGATGTCACCGCGTTTGGCGGAGGAGGGGATGTTGATGAGGGTGCGGGCCATTTTAATTTTTCCGTCCGGAGTAATCGGCCGCCGCGCCGGGCCGCCCCAAGCAAGGCCAGCCCCCTCGGGGGGCAGAGAACCACATGAAGTGGGGAACGTGAGGGCTCATATTCAGGCTTCTCCTTCCACACACGCGACCACGGTGACGATAACGTCCACCGTGTGCGACCAGTAACTGCCATCGCTCATGTGCGCCACCGCCACCAGCTTTTGTGTTGCCGCCAGCCGCATGCGCGTGCTGACGCTGGCCTTGCCGGCGCGCGGGCCGAGTTCAAAGCGCGCGACATCGCGCTGCGGGTTTTTCTCGTTGAAGATGGCGATGCTCTTGACGTGGTCTGCCGCCGTCATCGGGCTGGTGACCGTGACGTTGATGGGCACGACATTGCCGTTGTCGACCAGCTCGGCGATGTCTATCTTGACCCTGCCCACCTTGATGGGCGCGCGGTTGGCGTACGTGGCGACGGCCACCTCCAGGTCGCCGGCGGCAGCGGCCGCAGGGCGCAGCACGACGCTGGCGCCCAGTGCGGCAGCGCCTGCCAGCACCTTGCGGCGGGTGGGAGTGGGACGAGTATTTGTTTGCATGAACGTGGTGACCATCATGGTCTGAGTCTGCCCGGGTGATTCAGTTCTTCAGGGTTTGTAAAAAAGCCAGCACGTCTTCGATCTGCTGTGCTTCGAGAAGGGTCTTGCCCTGCCAGGCTGCACCCACGCGGTTCAGACCCTCGCTGCGGTAGTAGGCCGGCATGATGCTCTGCGGGTTGAAACGCTGCGCATCCACCAGGCGCAGGCGCAGTTGCCCTTCGGACCAGCGTGCACCGGCGCCCGAGAGGTCGGGTGCCAGGTTGCCCTGGAAGCGCTCCTCGGGAAACGGCCCGGTGTGGCACAGCAGGCACAGGCCGACCTGCCTGTTGCCGACAATGGCACGCCCGCGTGCTGCGTCGCCGGGCGTGGCCGTGAGGGGTGTCGCAATCGTGTCGCCAGCCACACCCGACAAAGCAGGCGGGGTGGGTGGGAGGGGGGCCTGTGCCGTGGCCGACATGAGCGGAAGCCAGAAGGCTCCCGTCATGACGGCCAGGCGCAGTGGAAGGCTCATGCCTTGCCCGATGCCTTCTTCAGGCCTTTTTAAGGCTGGTGTTTTTCAGCGGAAGGTCGCGCACGCGTTTGCCGGTCGCGGCGTAAATCGCGTTGAGCACCGCCGGCGCCGCCACGGCGATGGTGGGCTCGCCCACACCACCCCAGAAGCCGCCTGAAGCAACGATGACGGTCTCGACCTTGGGCATCTCGTCCATCTTCAGCACCTGGTAGGTGTTGAAGTTTTCCTGTTCGATCTTGCCGTCTTTCACCGTGCATTCACCATACAGCGCACCAGACAGGCCATAGACAAACGAGCCCTCCACCTGCGCCTCGATCTGCTGCGGATTCACTGCGTAGCCGCAATCTGTTGCAGCCACGATGCGGTGGACCTTGAGCTTGCCGTCGTCGGCGACCGACACCTGTGCCACGGCGGCCACATAACTGCCGAAACCCATGGTCTGCGCAATGCCCTGGAAGTGGCCGGCCGGCAGAGGCTTGCCCCATCCGGCGCGTTCTGCCGCAGCGTTCAGCACGGCGAGGTGCTTGGGGTGATTGGCCATCATCTTGCGGCGCAGGGCCAGCGGGTCCTGTTTGGTTGCCACCGCGATCTCGTCCATGAAGGACTCCAGATAGATCGCGTTCTGGTTCAGGTTCACGCCGCGCCAGAAGCCAGGCGGCACATGCGTGTTGCGCATGGCGTGGTCGATGAGCAGGTTGGGGAAGGTGTAGCCGATGGATGCTTCCGGGCCCGGTGGGTTGAGGCCCTGGAAGACCGCGGCATCCTTGCCGTTGACCACCGCCTGCGGAAACACGGCGGCGAAGATGGACTGGCCGGAGATGCGCATGTGCAGGCCGGTGATGTTGCCCTGCTCATCAAGCCCGGCCGTCATCTTGCACTGGGTGATGGGGTGGTAACGCCCCTGGGTCATGTCTTCTTCACGCGTCCAGATCAGCTTGATCGGCGTGCCCGGCATCTGCTTGGCGATGCGCACCACCTGCGTCACGTAGTCGGTAAAGCTGCGTCGCCCGAAGCCACCGCCCAGGTGCATGCGGTTGATGTCGCACTGTGTCTGCTTGAGCCCGGCTGCTTCCGAACAGGCGGCCAGCGCGGCTTCGGCATTCTGGGTCGGTGCCCAGACTTCGCAGCGCTCGGACGTCCATGTCGCCGTGGCGTTCATCGGCTCCATGGTCGCGTGGTTCTGGAAGGGGTAGGAATATACCGCTTCGATTTTTCGGGCGCTGGCGGCAATCGCCTTGCGCGCGTCGCCGTTGGAGTTGCCCACTGCACCTTCGGGCGCATCCAGCCCGGCCTTCAGGATGGCGGCAATGCTCTCGCTGGAAACCTTGTCGTTGCCGTTGTTGTCCCAGACGATGTCGAGCGCAGCCAGCGCGCTCTTGGCGCGCCACCAGGTGTCAGCCACCACGGCGACCGCGGTATCGCCCACACGCAGCACCTTCTTCACGCCGGGGCGTTTCTCAATCGTGCTGGCATCAAAACTTTTCACCTTGCCGCCGAAGACCGGACACTCGCGGATGGCGGCATTGAGCATGCCGGGCAGCACGATGTCCATCGCATATTTTTGCTTGCCAGTGACCTTGTCGACCGTGTCCAGCCGCGCCAGGCGTTTGCCGGCGAGCTTCCAGTCCTTGGCATCCTTGAGCTTGACGGTCGCCACATCGGGCGCGGTCAGCTTGCCAGCAGCGACGGCCACTTTGCCGTAGGTCGTCTTGCGGCCGCTCGGTGTGTGGGTGATGACACCGTTGGTCACGCTGCAATCCGCAGGGGAGGCTTTCCAGCCATCTGCGGCGGCCTGAACCAGCATCATCTTTGCGGCTGCCCCGCCCTTGCGCATGTAATCCTGCGACTGGCGGATGCCGCGGCTGCCGACCGTGCCGTAGTCACCCCAGACGCGCTTGCGCGCCAGGCTCTGGCCGGGGGTCGGGTATTCGGTTTTGACCTTGGCCCAATTGCAGTCGAGCTCTTCCGCCACGAGTTGTGCCAGGCCGGTCAATGTGCCCTGGCCCATCTCCACGCGGCCGATGCGGATGATGACGGTGTCATCGGGTTTGACCACCACCCAGGCGTTGATTTCGTCAGGGATGGGGGCGGCAGCATCCTGCGCGAGCGCCGAACCTGCAAAAGGAATGTGGAAGGCGACGACCAGGCCGGTGCCGGCCGTGGCGCCGAGGAAGCCGCGTCGCGAGACCTTCGCCTTGCCGGCGGGTGGTGTGGACAAAACAGCGCTCATGACACCCTCCCGTCGGTGTGGGTGATGGCCAGGCCGGCACTCTTGGTGCTGCCGCCTTGCGCGACGGTTTTGATCGCCGCACGAATGCGGTTGTAGGTGCCGCAGCGGCAGATGTTGGTGATGCTCTGGTCAATCTGCTCGTCTGTCGGCTTGGGGTTGGTCTTCAGCAGGGCCGCTGCTGCCATCACCATGCCGCACTGGCAGAAGCCGCATTGCGGAACGTCCAGCGCGACCCAGGCTTTTTGCACCGGGTGCGAGCCATTGGGCGAGAGGCCTTCAATGGTGACGATTTTTTCCTTGGCCGTGACGGTGGATGCGGGCCGCACGCAGCTGCGTGTGGGAACGCCGTCGATGTGCACCGTGCAGGCACCGCACTGGGCAACGCCGCAGCCGTATTTGGTGCCGGTGAGCCCGAGCTGCTCACGTATCACCCACAGCAGTGGGGTGTCTTCTTCTGCTTCGTACTGGCGTACTTTTCCATTCACATTCAGTTGTGCCATTGCCGGGCGCTCCTCTTGGGGGAATTTTCAAAGTGGGGGATACCACTTCGCATCGTAGCCGCGGCCTGTTCAGGGTGGGGTCGGGCTAACCCTTGGCATCGGAGCAGGTATCAGGGCATCGCTGCAGGTATCGGGCCTGGTGGCTGGTGACCCAGTGCGGCAATTCAGGCGACGTCATGCACGCTGTCCACCATGTGCTGCCGCCAGCGTTGTACTGAAAATTGCTGCCTCAAGAGCGCCTGCGCGGCTGTGGTCATGGCATGCCGCCTGGCTTGATCGGCTGACAGCGACTGGCAAAGCGCGGGGAGGTCGGTCAGCCCTCCCATGGCCATGTGCTCACCGGGCTTGATGCCGTGCGGCGCCAGGCCGTGTGTGGTTTCGCTCACCACCACCGTTCCTGCAGCCCAGGCTTCCAGCGTGCGGAACTGGTCGAAGTAGGTGTGGTTTGGATCGGCGTGAATGGTCAGCGACATCCGTGTGTGACGCAACCGTTCTTCCCGGGCCTTGCCCCACAGGCCGGCCCAGACAAACTCTGCCGGGATGCCTTGCGCCCTGAAGAGGCCTTCGGCCTGTTCGCGTGGTGGTGAAGGGTGGCCGACAAAGATCGAGTCGCTGGTTCTGGCCGATTCGGGAACGGGCGGGTGGATGTGCTTTTCGGCGATCAGATAAGGCAGTTGGGAGACGGGGAGGGACGGGTAGTGCTGGCCCAGGTAATCCTCAATCGGCTGGTCCATGGCCAGCACGGCGTCGAGCTGAGGGGCAAAGGTATCGAACAACCTGGCCTTATAGCCATGCACGGCCGCGTCCGGGTTGCGGGTCAGGGGGTCCAGCATCCAGAGGATGTTTTTGCCAGCCGGCAGACCATGTTTGCCGAAGCGTTCAAACGCGTAAATGCCGCAAACCAGCAGGTTGACATCCGCGGCTCCGACATCGGGCAGGGGGTTGTCCTTGGCCGTGCCGAGGTCAACGTACTCGGCCTCATGGCCCGCATCGAGCAGCACGTCCATCCAGATCCGGCAGGCCTTGCCGAACAGGGTATCGATGTCTGTGTAGATATGGATTTTCACGATATGCGGTCGGTGACGTGACTTGAATGTGCCTGAAAGTATGTGTGGGTGATCAGAAACTGCCGCCACTTTTAACGCCGGAAGCGCCAACGCTCGACATTATTTGCTTTTATTTGAAACCAAAAGAAACAAGTGTTGGCCTGTGAAGCTGGATGTCGTTTTGCTGACTGGCTACTTGGGTAAGTCATAAGTGTCTGAATTTCGTCCAGGTTAAGTCCGAATAGTTCAATTAGTTCACGAAAATCAATCGTTTCCAAATTGATAGCCTGTCAGGAAATGTAATCCGCGCAAGGGCCCTCTTTTCATTTTTGAAACAGCTTTCATACTTCGTTGCCATATTGGATTTGACGAATTGACGGCCACATGTTTGCGTTTGAAATTTGAAGGTTGGTCTTAGCGCTGATCTGTTAGCCGTCATCGTCCACCTTGTTTTCAGGATGGGCCATGAAGTACATCGGGTTGAAGTTTGGGCTGACGGGGCGCTCGTGCAGCAGCGCAAGAGTCATGCTGGTGCTGGCCCTGCATGCCCTCGTGCCTGCGGTCCTGGCCCAGACTGTGCCGCCCGCATCCGTCGACCCTTCGCGCCTGCGTGACCGCCTTGACCTGCCACCCGAAACTGAACGCCCGCTGGAGCAGCGCGAGACAAATATTCAGCAGGGGAGTGCGTTGCCCGACTCGATGAAGTCTGTCCGCGTGACCTTGAAAACAATACGCATCACCGGTGCCACAGCGCTGACCGCCGATGTGTTGCAGGCGGCAGCTGACAGCTATACCGGGCGTGAAATTTCCGGCAACGACATCCTTGAACTGGCATCGTCGTTGACCGCGATGTACCGAAATGCCGGTTATATCCTGTCCGTGGTTGTCGTGCCACCCCAATCGCTGGAGTCCGGCCTGTTGACCCTGCATGTTGTCGAGGGCTACATCGGGAATGTGACGGTCCGCGCAGGCGATGGCGTGAGTGACCATGTCAGGGCAAGCCTTGCGGAGGCCGGCGAGCGGATCAGGGCGTCGCGACCCATCAATGCTTCAGTGCTTGAACGCTATCTGCTGATCGCCAATGATTTCCCCGGCGTCACGTTGCGCAGTGTGCTGGCGCCGTCGCAACTGCCCGGTGCGGCTGACCTGACCCTGGTGGCCTCTCTCAAAAAGACAGAAGGCTTTGTCGCTGTCGACAATTACGGCTCCCGGTATCTGGGGCCGATGCAGGCATTCGTGGGCGTTGGCGTCAACCAGTTGCTGGGCATCAATGACCAATGGCGTTTTACGGCGGCAGGCACCGGCAATTCCGAAATGTCTTTTGCCCAGATCTGGTACAGCCAGGTGCTTAACGCCGAAGGCCTCAAGTTGTCAGCCATCGTTTCAAGCGCACGCACACGGCCTGGCGATTCGCTCAAACCGTTTGACGTTCGTGGAAATGCCGACACCTACTCGCTGGGCCTGAGTTACCCGCTTCTGCGAACACGCAACGAGAGTCTGCTGCTGCGTGGGACCTATGAGCATGCCGACATTCACACCGACATTCTCGGCACACGGGTGGTGCAGGACCATGTGCGGGCCTTGCGCCTGGGGCTGGGCTGGCGCGTGCTGGACCGCCTTGACGGGCAGAACACGCTGGACGTCGATTTCAGCCAGGGTCTCGGAGGCACGCAGGCATCGGACCTGCTCAAGAGCCGGGTTGGCGCCGACGGCGTCTTCAGCAAACTCACATTCGACTATGAACGTTCGCAGCCGCTGGGCCCGGGGACCTCGCTGGTCGCGGGTGTCGGTGGGCAGTGGGCCAACACGCCGCTGCTGTCGTCGGAGCAGTACGCACTGGGGGGGCGCCGTTTTGGACGCGGCTATGAGCCGGCAGAAGTCACCGGCGAGCGGGCGCTGGCGTTGCGTATCGAGCCGCGTTACACGGCCGCGTTCAACCGCTATGGCCTGCGTTCCTGGCAGTTCTTTGGTTTTTACGACATCGGCAGGGTCTGGAAGCTCGGCACGCCGACGCCCGGCGTGGCGTCGAGCCCGAGCCTGGCATCTGCGGGCATGGGCGCGCGTCTGTTCTTCGAGAAAAACATGTTTGGCGTGATTGACGCGGCATGGCCACTCACCAGGCCGCTGGCGAGCAACCCTGCCAAGGGCAAGTCAGTCCGCCTGCTGGCTTCGCTGGTGTTGCGGTTTTAAGGGCAGCCCTGTGTTCATCAAGTTTTGAGAGGTGTGCCATGCGTATCGACGCCCGTTTTTCTGTAGACCAGGTAAAAATTTATGCACGTGTTCAGGGGCATCTGCCTGGACCCGCAAGCCGGCGACAGGCGGGCTGGAACACGCGCTTGTTCATGCTCAAAGCCTTGCCTGCGGCCGCTGCACTGGTGTTTGCGCCGGCGGGCTGGGCCATTGACGGTGCGGCCGGCCTGCCGCAAAACGGCACCGTGTTTTCGGGTGCAGCCACGGGGGCTGTGGTGGGCGACCAGTTGACCATCAACCAGTCCAGCGGCCGTGCGGTCATCGACTGGGCATCGTTCAGCATCGGGCTGGGAAAGGCGGTGCAGTTTGTCCAGCCAAATGCATCTTCTGCCGTGCTCAATCGGGTGTCGGCGGGCGCGAACGCTTCAGAGATCCTCGGCAGCCTGACGGCAAATGGCACGGTGATGCTGATGAACCCGAACGGCGTGATGTTCGGCGCAAACGCCGTGGTGAATGTGGCCTCGCTCATCGCCACGACCGGCACCATCGATGCCAACAACTTCATCAACACCGGCGGCGCGCTGATCACCGGCGCAACCGGCAGCATCACGAATGAGGGGTCCCTCACGGCCCGGAACGCCGGCCTGGTGGCGTTGGTCGCACCGTCGGTGACCAACAGCGGCACCATCGTGGCAACTGGCGGGACCATTGCGCTCGCAGGATCGACCGCGGCCACAGTGTCGCTCAATGCCGGCCTTTATGAGTTTGTCATTCCGGCCGGGGCCACTGGCGTGGGCGTGCGCAATGCTGCGGGCGCCAGCATTGATGGTGCGACACTGCTGTTGGGCGTGGGTGATGCGTCCACACTGGTCTCGGGTGTGATCAACCTCGAGGGCGTGCAGCATGCGAGCCGTGCCATCGTCGTCAACGGCGATACCGTCACGCTCAAGTCTTCCCTGGAGGCGCCGGCTGTCAGCGGCAATTCCAACACCGTCAATGTCTCCGGTGCTGCGCGTCTTCAGGATGGTGTGAACATCGTCAAATCAGGTGGCGCGGTCAATGTCGCAGCCGGCACCTACGTCCAGGCGAGCACGCTGAAGATCGACAAAAGCCTGACCCTGAGTGGCGCGGGGCAGGACAGCACCATCATCGACGCCCGGAGTGTCACCAACTACGGCATCAACGTCACTGCGGACAACGTGACGCTGAAGGACTTCACGCTGTACGGGCCCAGCGCTGACGTCGCCGCGTCCTATGGCATCAAGGTCGCGCCAACTGGCGGCGCCTCTGCGCGGCTGCGTGATTTTTCGATCAGCAATGTGACGATTCGCGGATCGGGCCGGGCCGAGCTGGACCTCAATGGCGTGCTTGGTGCGCAGATTGACCAGGTGACGGCCGATGGCGCGCCGGTGGGCAATGCGGCCGGCAGCACAGGCGGCGCCGGTATCCAGATCACGGACAGCGCCAATGTGGCCATCACCAACTCGACCACGCGAAACAATGCATGGGGCGGCCTGGCGCTGTACCAGTCCAACCGCTACTACGACCAGCAGGTCAACAACATCACGGTCGCGGGCAACAACAGCTTCACCGAGCGCAACCCGGTGTACCTGCAGGACGAGTCGGCCAGCCGCGATTTCGGCGCGCTCGGCATTGCCGGTTTTGAATATGCGGTGCGAAACGTCGCCCCGACGAACAGCAATCTTCAGTACACCTGGCTGCAGGCGTCGCAGCAAAATGCGTTTGACTTTGCAGTCAACCTCGGCGCTTCGGCTTCAAGCTATGTGCAGGGCTGGAGCGGCGCGGCCACCACGCAGAACTTCCGGGTCGGCACCGGTAACCTGCTGGCGGGCGGTTCGCAGGCCATGTCCATTGGGTCAGCGGTTGGCGCGGCGGGCGCGGGCGCGACGGTGGATGTCTATGCGGGCAACTATGCGGAGCAACTGGTGCTCAACAAGGCCGGCCTCACGCTGACCGGGCACGACGGCGCGAAACTCGTTGTGGCCAATGCAAGCGAAGTCAACGGAGTTGCCATTGCCGCGAACAATGTGACGGTGACCGGCATGGAGATCGCCGGGCCGGTCACACAGTCTTACCTCAGCTACGCATGGGGCAGCAACATCAGCCGCGGTATTGCCGTCGGCAACGGCGTCACGGGTTTTACGCTGAGCAACAACAATATTCATGATCTGCGCACCGGCATCCTGATCGACGGCCGCAACACCGGCAGCGTGACCGGCAACCGCATCGAAAACACCAAGAGCGCCATGTCTGTACAGTACACGGATGGCGCGGGCATCACCATCTTGGGTAACAGCCAGGGGGCCATCGGCAACGAATGGGGTCTGAACCTGCACCTGAACGGACACATGGTCGGCTCGGCCCCCAACCCTGTTTCCAACAGCACGCCCATTGCGGCCGCCCCAACGCTGTCCGGGCAGCAGGGCCTGCTGGCCCTGAGTACGGCCAACGGGGGCTGGTCGGTGCAAGATCAGGGCTACACCTCATCCAACCGCACACAGGTCAATGTTGCAACGGGTGGCGCATCGAACAACCAGGGAAGCGCACTGAACCCGCTCAACACGATTCAGGGCGGGATCGATGCGGTCGTGACGGGCGGCCTGGTCAACGTCGCCGCCGGCAACTATTCTGAAAATGTCAATATTGCCAAGGCCCTGACGCTGGACGGTGCCGGCATCGGCCAGACCATCCTGAAAGCACCGTCGGCAGCGGTGGGCAATGCAGTCAGCATCAACGCGTCCGACGTGACGCTGTCCGACCTGTCGATCAATGATTCCCTCTACGGCGTGCAGATGCAGGGCGTGTCCAACAACGTGACCATCGACCGTGTCGCGTTGAACAACAACCAGTACGGCGTGCGCAACGGCACGCAGGTCAAGGCTGACAACTTCCGCATGCTCAACAGCACGATTTCGGGCGGCATCGTCGGCTTCCAGACTTACAACAGCTACGACGCCGTCAACCGCACGGCCAATGGCTCCTTTAAAAATGCGCTTTTTGAGAACGTCACGGTCGACGGCGCCAGCTACAAGGGCTTCTACCTTGAAACAGCCGATAACCTGCGCATGAAAAATGTCACCGTCAGCAATGCCGGCAATGTGGGTGATCCCACCTCGCAAACGTCGGGCGCGGGCATTGATGTCAACCTCAAGTACGGCGCCTTCCACAGCCTGACGTTCGAGAACGTCGTGGTTAAAAACTCGGGCTACAGCTCCAACACGGGCACCGGGGTAGGGATGGTTGTCAAGACGCGGGGCATCCCCGGCGATACCGCCTATGCCGCAGCACCGGCCAGCCTGCAGGCCGTGAACATCATCGGCGGCAGCATTGAAGACACGGTGAACGGCCTGCGCATTGAAACCCTGAGCAACGGCAGCGGTGGCCAGCCTGCGGTCACCATCAGCGGCGGCACGCAGTTCAGGAATAACCGCACCGATATTGCGGTGGACCAGACCAATGTGGACGCACGCGGCGCGGTCTTTGTGGGCGCTGCCGATGGTTTTGCAATTGAAGACCGCGTGAAGCACGCACTGGACAGCACGGGCCGCGGCCTGGTCACCTGGACGGCTGGAAATGTCTACGTCACGCAATCCAGCGGCAGTGTCCAGCGTGGTGCCGATGCGTCGACGACCGGTGGCACGGTCAACGTGGCAGCCGGCACCTATGCCGAAGACGTCACGCTGGCCAACCCTTACAGGCTTTTGTTCAATGATGCGACGCTGCGCAGCCTGACCCTCAACGCAGGCGCGGCTGGCTCGGGCGTCGGCGGCAAGGTCACGGCAAACGGGGCGGGTGGCGTCCTGTTCAATGCCGCCGTCAACCTGCTCGGTGACACCACGCTGGCAACGACCGGTGCGGACATCACACTCAATGGCGACATCCAGAACGTCGGCGCCACGGCTTACGGGCTGCGCGTGATTGCCGGCACGGGCGCAACCCGGGGCAATGTGCACATGGCCACCGGCGGGACGGCGGCCAATGCGCTGGGCAGCTTCGAGGTGTCGTCCGGCAAGTTCAGCCTGCTCGACACCTTGTGGGTCAAGGGTTACAAAATTGATGCCCTGGGTGCTGTGGCCCTGAGCAACCACACGCTGCGTGGGCAGGACGCTTCTGCCACCAACAGCGTTAGCGCGGGTGGCGACATCACGGGCAGCACCGTCAGCCTGGGTAGCGTGGTCATCACCAGCAGCGGCAACATTGCTGCCAACGTGACGGCAAGCGATGTGGCCATCAGCGCGGGCGGCGATATCTCGGGCACCACCAACAGCGCAGGCAATGTCCAGATCACGGGCGGTGGCGACATATCCGGCAGCATTGCAGGCAGCAATGTGCAGGTGCAGGCACAGGGTGACCTGAACCTGTCGGTCGTCGCCTCGAGCTCTGCATCTCTGGCTGGCGATTCGATGGTGATCAATGTGGCGGCACCGGTGGTTGCAGTGGCGGCGCTGGGCGATGCGCAGGTGTCGGGTTCGTCGTCCCAAATAACGGTGAACGCGCCCAGCGGCAGCGTGAGCGGCAGCTTCGGTCAGGTCACCAATTCAGGCAGCGGTCTCGTCAACGTGAATGGCAAACCGCAGGGCAATGCTCAACTGACGTCGAACTCTGATAACAGCCGGGTGATGCCGGCGGGCAACGCGCTGACGGACAGCGTGGCGGGCGAAGACGTGCAGGGTGTTCAACTGGCTCAGGCCGGTGTCTTGACGACGCAGTCGGACGCCGGTGGCCCGAGTTTGATGGCACCGGGTGCTGTTGGTGACGCCCTGAGCAATGGGCAGTCTGTGGAAATTGATTTGTCGCCGCGCAATACGCCGGATCAGTCGCCCGCGAAACCCTCGGGCAAGGATACGGACAAGGAGTAGGGCGGGGCGCTTATTGCGCCTGGATCATGTACTGGTTGAGCTGCGCGGCGGGCGCTGCAACCTGGGCCTGCAGCAGGGGCGTCTGGGTGGCGCGTGCTGGCGATGCTGGAACTTGCGCCTGCGCCTGGATGGCTGCCGTTGTGCGGATTTCGCGGGCTTCTGCCTGCTGGTTACCCTGGCCGGCCACGCGGCGCGCGCCGTCGAAACGGCGGCTCCAATAGGCGACAGACAGGCTTTCGACGCGAACTTCAGCGCCGGGCTTGGGTGAGTGGATGAACTTGCCTTCGCCGACATAAATGCCGACATGGCTGAAGGCGCGGCGCATGGTGTTGAAAAACACCAGGTCGCCGGGTTGCAGTTCCTGGCGGTCGATGTTCTGGGTGGCGGCAGCCTGCTGCTCGGCCTTGCGCGGCAGGATCAGGCCGACGCTTTGTTCGTAAATGGCGCGAACAAACCCGCTGCAGTCAAAACCGGTTTCTGCGGAGTTACCGCCACGGCGATAAGGCACGCCCAAAAAGCCCATGGCGTTAACCACCAGTTCGGACGCCTTATTGCTGACCGTCTGGCTGGCACGTTCGATGTGCGCCATCAGGCCCTTGTCGGCCAACATTTTGTCCATGTCATCGCCGGAACTTGCAGGCGCTGCATGTGCTCTCACAGCAAACAGCATGGCGGTGGCAAACAGCAGAAAGGCCAGGAGGTGGGCTGTGATACGCATGGCAGGCAGGATACTTGAAGGAATGGTCCTACGTCAACCTTAAGTCGATTCTTGATAACTGTGCCAAATGATTGATTTGTAACGATTTATTAGTCGATTCAATTTGGTGCTCTTTTATTAGGCTTCGAATATTCCAAAAACGAATTCTTAAGTACTCATAAATTCAGGGTTTTTACACATGCCAGCTTTTTTCGTACTTTTCCGTCCTCCCGCCAAGGTGCGTGCCCGACTCCCGCTTTTTTGGACCCCAATCGTATTGCTGGCTGCTCTTATGTTTGCGCCGCGTGTTTGGGCAGAAGGCGTTAAGCCCGAGGTCGTGGCGACCGGCTTGCAGAACCCCTGGGCGGTCGCTTTCCTGCCGGACGGCAGGTTTCTGGTGACCGAGCGCAACGGCCGTCTGCGGGTGGTCGAAGCCGGCGGCAAGCTGGGTGAACCCGTGGCCGGTGTGCCCGCCGTGGCTGCTGGCGGGCAGGGCGGCTTGCTGGACGTGATCCTTGATTCGGACTTTGGCACCAACCGCGTCCTGTATTTCTGTTTTTCAGAGCCGGGCCCCGGCAATACGAACAGTACTGCGCTTGCACGCGCCACCCTGACGGCAGACAACGCCCGGCTGGAGAACGTCAAGGTCATCTTCAGTCAGAAACCCAAAACCGCAAGTTCGGCGCACTTCGGCTGCCGGATTGCCGAAAGCCGTACCCCCGGCGTGAATGGCAAGGCCGACGGCAAACTGTTTTTGACCACCGGTGAACGCTTCTCGCGCAAGGAAGACGCGCAGACCCTGAACAACCACCACGGCAAGCTGATCCGTATCAACAAGGATGGCACGGTGCCCGCCGACAACCCCTTTGTCGGCAAGGCCGGAGCGCTGCCGGAAATCTGGAGCTACGGCCATCGCAACATGCAGGGGCTGGCGCTTGCGCCGGACGGTGCGCTCTGGGAGCACGAGCACGGCCCGCAGGGTGGCGACGAGATCAACCTGCCCAGGGCGGGCGCGAACTATGGCTGGCCCGTCATCACTTATGGCGAGAACTACGGTGGCGGCAAGATTGGGGAAGGCCTCACCACCAAAGCCGGCATGGAGCAACCGCTGCACCATTGGACGCCGTCGATTGCGCCTTCAGGCATGGCTTTTCTGACCAGCGACAAGTACGGCAAGGCCTGGCAGGGCAACCTCTTCGTGGGTTCGCTCAAGTTTGCCTACCTCGACCGGATCGAGCTGGCTGCGCCTTTCAACGGCAAGGTCGTGCGCGAAAGCAAACTCATCACCGAGGTCGGCGAACGCATACGCGATGTGCGCCAGGGCCCGGACGGCCTGCTCTACGTGCTGACAGATGCCGGCAACGGCAAGCTGATCCGGCTGCTGCCCCAATAAGCCTGATCGGTCAGGCGCAGTTGCGTGCGGTGCTGCCGGGGGTCAGCAGGGCAGCCATCCTGCGCACCCAGGCCATCAGGCTTGTCCTGTGCGGAGGTACCTGCGAACGGCTGATCGTCAGCAGGCTGCCGTCGCGCATGGCGGTCAGGGTCAGCCAGCCGCTTTCTTCCAGCAGCGACGCTTCGCCTTCGGCAAGCCTGTTGTGCAGGGTGACCACCTGGCCGCCAAGCCAGCGCGGCGCGCCGGTGACCTGCAACTGGCCAGCCGCGACAGCCAGGCGGGTGCCGGCGGCGAGATACACCAACAGCGACTCACCCGCCTGGAGGCGGATGTCTTCACGGTGCGTTGGACGGGCGGGACTGGCTTGCATGGCAGAACTCCTTCGGTTTTTGGGTTTTGCGGTTTCAGGTTTGGAAGGCCTCCAGCTTAAAAATGAAGCCGCTTTCAAAACAGACACACGAACGGGCTGTCTGTACCGGTACAGATCAGGAATTTCCTGTCTGTTATGGTCTGATTTCACGTGATCTGTGACTGTTCGCCTGGACAGCCCGGGTCAATCATTCAGGCCATGAACCTTATGAACGAGCCGCTTTACCTCAAAGTCTCCGGCCACTACCGGCAGGCCATCCAGTCGGGTGTGCTCAGCCCCGGCCAACGCATGCCCTCGGTGCGCGACCTCACGCGCCTGCACCAGGTCAGCTTGTCGACGGCCGCGCTGGCCTGCCACACGCTGGAAGACGAAGGCCTGCTCGAAGCGCGGCCGCGGTCCGGCTACTTTGTGTTGCGTCGGCGGCGCGCTGACCTGCAGCCGCTCAGTGAGCCCGAACCGGGCAGGGCGCTGGATGCGGCGCAATACGTGGGCATCCATGACCGCGTGTCCGACTACGTGGCCAAATGCGACCGCCATCCGCTGGTGGCCAATCTGGCGGCGGCCTATGGTTCGCCCGAGATGTACCCTTCCGAGGCGCTCAAAAACGCCGCGACCCGCGCGCTGCGCCAGCACCCGCAGTTGCTGGTCAGCGCTGTCGATTCACCGCGTGACTCACCACTGCGGGCCGTGCTGGCCAGGCGTGCGCTTGAAACCGGCATGCAGCTCGCAGCCGAAGACATCGTGGTCACGCACGGCTGCATCGAGGCGCTGAACATTGCCCTGCGCGCAGTGGCGCAGCCGGGCGACACCATCGCCGTCGAATCACCGACCTACTACGGATTGCTGCAGGTTCTCGAAAGCCTGGGCCTGCGTGCGCTGGAAATCCCGACCAGCCCCAGTACCGGCATTTCCATCGAGGCGCTGGAGCTGGCCTTCCAGACCCACGACCACATCAAGGCCGTGGTGGTGATGCCCAACTTCCACAATCCGCTGGGCAGCGTGATGCCAGATGCCGACAAGGCCCGGTTGGTAGGGTTGTGCGAACGCCAGCACGTGGCGCTGATCGAAGACGACACCTATGGCGCGCTCGGCCATGACGATGTGCCGCGCAAGGCCGCCAAGGCCTGGGACAACACCGGCACGGTGATTTACTGTTCGTCGCTGCGCAAGATCCTGGCACCGGGTTTGCGCCTGGGCTGGATGACGGGTGGACGCTGGCATGCGCGCATCCAGATGCTGAAGTACGCGCAGAGCCGCACCAACGAGGCGCTGGCGCAGATGTCGGTGGCGCAGTTCATGGCGTCGAGCGCGCATGACCGGCACCTCGCGCGCCTTCGCCGCATGCTCAATGGGCAGCGGGAGGAAATGGCTGAAGCGATCGCCAAGTACTTTCCAGCCGGCACGCGCCTGAATGTTCCCAATGGCAGCATGCTGTTGTGGGTCGAGATGCCGGCCGGGACGTCAGCGCAACAGGTGTTCGATGCGGCGTTGTTGCAGGGCATACGCGTGGCGCCCGGCAGCATGTTTTCAAACTCAAACCGGTTTGACCACTACCTGCGCATCAGCTGCGGTTTTCCGTTCTCAAACCAGATTGACGAGGCACTGCGCAAGCTGGCAGACATCGTGGCGGCCAGCGCCCGCAACTGAAGGAGGCCTAGAACAGGCCGTTCTGCACCGGCGCGGCTGCGGCGCCGACGGACACGGGGCGCTCAGAAACGCGGGGCAGCACCTTGATGCGGTTGCTGCTCGCAGATTCCGCCATGTCGCGCAGGGTGTCTTCGAGTTGCGCAAGGATGACAGCCGAACTGGTGTCCGACGGATCGATTTCAACGATGGCGATCTGGAACTGCAGGTCCGAGCCCTGGAGGCCCCATTCCCCGGCACGAAGGCCGTTGGCCAGAATACGCGTGGCGATGTGAGTGGCCGTCCCTTCCGCGATGCCCTCGGCCATGACGGCAAAACGGTTGCCTGACAGCCTCGCTGCGGAATCCTGAGAGCGCAGTGCACCGGCAATCGCGCGTGACGCCGCTAGCAGCACACGCTCGTTGTTTTCCATGCCCTGTTCCCGAACGATCTCTTCGATGTTTTCAGTCCGGACCAGGAGCAGGGCGCAGGTGTATCCCAAAGAGCGCGAGCGGATCAGGGCGCCATCCATGCGGTCGAAAAAGACGCGCGGCATGGCCAGGCCGGTCAGCGGGTCGGTGCGCTCGCGCGCTTCCACGCGCAAGGCGTTCTCGACGCTCAGGCGGCTGAGCCAGACCATGGCCAGATAAGTAGCCGAAGCATAAAACGCCAGCGCGCCCAGGCTTTCCGCCTGCAGGCGTTCGGTGAACGGTGTGGTGAGGTTGGCCGTGCGCAACAGGTGCTGCACCACCAGCGCTACCTGCCCGACGGCCAGCCAGACAATCCATGCACCGCTCTGACTCCAGGCGCGAATCATGTACCAGCTGGCCAACAGCGCCCACGGGATGACCAGCAGGCCTATTTGACGTTGCGTGACCAGGCCGAGGGCGAGCGCCGGGACCATCACACCGACAAAGACCAGGGCCAGATATTGCATCGCCTTGGCAGGGCGGGCGATTGCACCCGATGTGCCCGTGGCCACGCAGAGTGCAATGGTTGCAAGCGCCAGCTGGACTGTCCATAAGGCGGCGGATGAGGCGGGGTATTCCTGGCTCAGGAACTGTGCAAGCAAAGCCGCGACGACGCCTGCCGCATGCCACCAGAGCATGGTTTCATCGTAGGCATGGCCGATGATGAGACCGAGCAGCGCCACCAGCAGGCAGATGCCGATAAAGGCTCCACTGGTGTAGAGCCACAGGATTGGCGTGTCAGGCGTCAAGGGGTGATCTCGCAGCGCGCAGCTTTTTGTGCATACGTCGGCTTCCGCGTGGTTGTTGTTGTCGGCAGACCATACACCACGCAAGCGCTACCAGTCCAGCCCGCGCGGCACCGACAGACGGTTACTGCGCGCCGGGCCGGGATGCCGTTCAGGGGTTGGCGACCAGCAGGTTGTTCTCGATGCGCACCTTGTCACCGACCCGGAAGGCGGGCGCTGTGGGGTAGGTCACGGTCTGTGTGCCGCCGCTCTCCAGGCGTGTCACGACCTCGTAGTGCGTGTTTTTACGCACGTTTTTCTCGATTTCCCGACCGGCCAGTGCACCGCCGACAGCGCCCAGCACCTGGGCTGCTGTTTTGCCCTTGCCATTGCCGATCTGGCTGCCGAGCACGACACCTGCCAGGCCACCACCAATCAGGCCCACATAGCTGCCATCACCCTTGACCTCGATGGCGTTGATGGCTTCCACCACGCCGCAATTGACACAAATGCGCGGCGGCACATTGGCGGGACGGACGGCGCCGCTGGCCACCAGCGATTCACGCAGCACGGTGTCCGCCTGGCGGTTGTCGACGCGCAGGTTCGCGGTGACGCGCGAAGCGGCGGTGATGCGGTCACGCGACTTGATGGTGTAGCTGCCTTCGTATTTACCGGCGGTGGTCTCGTTCAAAAATATCTTGCCCTGCATGCCATTGAGGCGGACACTGGCCTTGCCACCCGGTGTGCCCATCAGCGTGAAGAACAGTTCAGAGCCCGGTTCGATGCGGCTGGCAGGGGCCACCGTGAAGCTCTGGATGCGCGGCGCGATGCCGGTGGGCACGCTGCCTGCGCGTGCGCGCCATGGGGCGCCCGCCAGCAGGGACTCGTCCAGCACCGTCGTCGCCACCTGGTTGCCCAGGCGGAGATTGGCCGTGACCAGGCTTTGGGCCGACAGTCGGTCGGCGGTGCGGATGGTGTAGGAGCCGACGTAAACGCCCGGCTCGATTTCAGGCAGCAGGTACTGGGCGTTGATGCCCTCGATGCTGATGCGTGTGTCTGCACCCGCGGTACCGTACAGCGTGAAGATCATTTCAGTGCCGGGGCTCAGGCGCGCGACCTGTTTGACGTCAAACCCGGAAATGACGGGCGCGGCGTATTGCTGCGCCGACGCGATTTGTGGAACGAACGCGAGCTGGCCGAAAGCCAGTGCCGCGAACAGCAGGTGCAGGAACTTGTGGCGCAGGGTCATGGTGTGTCTCCTTGGGTATGCGGCAACGTGATGCCGAATACTTCGCAACGCGCCATGAGCGGCTGTGTTGACCCGTTTTTGGCGGTCGGGCGTCTGGCCTACAAAGGCGCCGGATGTGCGCCTTCATAACCGGTTTTGTCCGGCCGCGCCGTCAGGGCGTGATGGCGTGGCCGTTCGGTATCATGGCCTCATGGTGACCATGCATTCATGGCGGGAACTGCTGGCCCGCAGCAACCGCTCGGCGCAGATCTGGCTGACGGAGTGGTGGCGGCTGGCGCATCTCGGCGCGCTCCTGTTGCTGCTGGCCCTGTCGCCGTCGAGTTACAAGCGCAGCGACAGGGTGGTGATGGCGCGCCATATTTATGACAATACCGCGCCCATCCTCACCGGCTTCACGATTCTTTGCGCGCTGATCAGCCTGGTGCTCACGCGCATCGTCACCACCACCGCGCTCACCTACGGCCTGACCCAGTATTCGCTGCAGGTCGTGATTCGTGTGCTGGTGCTGGAACTCATCCCGCTGACCGCAGCGCTTTTTGTCGCCCTGCGTTGCACCATCCCCGACGGTGCCGAGCTGGCGGAGATGAAGTCACGCGGCGACCTGCAAAAGCTGCGCAGCAAGGGCATAGACCCGATTCACCGCGAAGTGCTGCCGCGGGTGGTGTCCGGCATCTTTTCAACCATCACGCTGGCCGTGCTGAGCTGTGTGGTCGCCCTGACGGTGGCCTACGTCACCATTTATGGTTCCAACCTGGCGGGCTGGGCCAGCTACACGCGGCTCTTCGGCCAGGTGTTCAACCCCGCTGTCACGCTGATCTTTGTGCTGAAAACGTTTTTCTTTGCGCTGGCGGTATCGCTGATACCGATGGCTTCTGCCCTTTACGGACTGGCTGAGAGCAACACACGCACCAGTGCCGAGATGCGCGGCCTGGTGCGCATGTTTTCCGTCATCCTGCTGATCGAAGTGTTGTCGCTGGTCGGCAATTACTACTGATAGTTCATAAAACAAGACTGCGCCCATGAGTGAAACCCCCGACACCAAACTGGCACCCGAGCCCGGCGACATCTCGCGGCCCAACGAGCACCTGGAGTTCAAGGCCGTGCTGCTGCTGATCTTCATGGTCGCGCTCATCGCCTGCTCCGCCCTCTATGTGATGTATGCCCGCGGCGTGTTTGAAAGCACGCAGCGCCTGGTCCTGATCTCGGAAGACTCCGAAGGTGTGGTGACCGGCATGAACCTCACGTTTTCGGGCTTCCCCATCGGCCGCGTGCGCAACATCGAACTCGGGGACGACGGCAAGGCCCGCATCAACATCGATGTGGCGACAAAGGATGCCCACTGGCTGCGCAAGTCCAGTGTCTTCACCATGGTGCGCGGCATCGTGGGCGGCACCAACATCCGCGCCTACACCGGCCTGCTGACGGACGCACCGCTGGAAGATGGTGCCGTACGCACGGTGTTGCAGGGCGACGCCGCAGCCGAAGTGCCCAAATTGATCGCTTCTGCCAAAGACCTGGTCGACAGCGTCAACACCCTGGTCGGCAGCGACGGCGCGCTGGGCGGCAGCCTGGCCAACCTGCAGGTGCTGACCACCCGGCTCAACGGCACCGGCGGTGCGCTCAGCGTGTTGCTGGGCGGCGAGGCCGAGGCCAAAAAACTCATCGCCACGCTGGACCGCAGCAATGCGCTGCTCACCAAACTCGACAACCTGGCCGCCAAGACCGATGTGCAGGTGTTCGGCGAGAAGGGCGTATTGCCAGAGACGCGTGCCACGGTGGTGCAGCTCAATGGCTTGTTGGGCGAGGCGCGCACCAGCCTGAAAAAAGTCGATGCGGTGCTGGTCGACGCGCAGGCGGTTGCCGGCAATGCGCGAGAGGCCACCAATGACCTGGGCAGCCTGCGTGGTGAAGTCGAAGCCAGCCTGAGAAAGGTCGATGGCCTCATCAACGAGATCAACCGCAAATGGCCGTTCAAACGCGATACCGAGGTGAAGCTGCCATGATGGTTTTACGACTTCCGTTTTCCGCAGGGCTGCTGTGTGTGCTGGCCGCCTGCTCGTCCGGCCCCAAGCAACCCGACTGGCAGCTCGAAGCCAAGGGCTCCACCGACCGCGCCGTGGCCGCTTACCTTGAAGGCAACACCCGTGTGGAGGCCGTTGAATTCACCCGCGCGCGCAGCGAGATTTCGGCCACCGGCAACATCAACCTCATGGCCCGCGCCGAGCTGCTGCGCTGCGCCACCCGCGTCGCCAGCCTGGTGTTCGAGCCCTGCGCAGGCTTTGAAAAACTCCGGCAGGATGCCGCGCCGGCCGAGCGTGCTTACGCCGATTACCTGGCCGGTGCCGTGCCAGAACGTCCCGCCGCGGTCGGCCCGTCAGCTGGCGAGGCGCTCTCGCAACTGGTCGCTGCTGGTGTGCAGCTCCGCACAGGCAACGCCAGCCCCGCGCTGATCCAGCAGGCCGTCGACACCGCATCAGCCCAAGGCTGGCGCAGGCCGCTGCTGGCCTGGCTGGGCGTGCAGGCGTCGCTTGCGGAGAAGGCTGGGGATGTTGCTGAGGCTGCGCGGTTGAGGCGGCGTATCGAGTTGACGGCTAATGAGGTGAAGCCTGCTGCGCTTGTTGTGAAACCGTGATTCAGCGGTTGTTTTCATTTCTCTGGCGAGCGTGGCATTGGATTCCACAACGACGAAAGCTCCTGCGAATCACTTTGTGGCTGCTGTCTATTCCTGTCAGCTTCAACATCTTTTTCTTTTGCTTTAGCGAGATAGGCATTTATTACGAGATGCTCTCCACTGGCGCGCATTCGCGTTCGGAGCTTGGTGAGGATCTCGGTTTGGGTGTACTTCTTGGATTGGTTGCGGTCCCCGCTACCGTCATTTCTGTTCTTATTTTTGCTTTCTATTCGTGGGCGTGGCTCGTGCGCAAGATCCCGGATGAAAAAGCGCACCAGCCAAACCTATAGAAAATCAAACCGGATCAGCTCACTGGTTCATGTCTTTCAGATCAATGTCCCCTACATCCCGACAAATCTCACCCCTCACCATCGCCTTGGCCGGCATGATCGCGCTCGCCACGGCCATGGGCATTGGCCGTTTCGCGTTCACGCCGCTGATGCCCATGATGCTGCACGACGGCGTGATCGACTTGCTGCGTGCCAGCTGGCTGGCGACGGCGAACTACATCGGTTACCTCGTTGGCGCGCTGATCTGTACCTTCCAGCCCTGGCTGTGGCGGCGCTTTCCCGGGCTGCCGGAGGTTGCGCCACTTATTTGGGTGCGCAGTGGTTTGTTCGCGACCGGCCTGCTGACATTGGGCATGGCGCTCAACCTGCCAGCCTTGTGGCCCTTGCTGCGGTTTCTGGCGGGTGTTGCCAGTGCCTTTGTGTTTCTCTACACCTCCGGCTGGTGCCTGGCGCAACTGGCACGGCAAAACGCCAGCGGCATGGGCGGTGCAATCTACGCCGGGCCGGGTGCCGGCATCGCGCTCAGCGGGTTGATGTGCAGCGGCATGGTGGTGCTGCAGTGGAAGGCCTCCACGGGCTGGATCATCATGGGCGTCGCAGCGTTCATCCTGACGGCCATCGTCTGGCGCACGTTCGACCCGGGCAATGAAAAGCCGGTCGCCAACGCCGCGGCCGGGCAGGGGACGGTTGCTGCCTCGGCCCCTTCAACAGCGGCTGCTGTCGCAGTGGGCAGCCGCAACCAGATGATCGCCCTGTCGCTGGCTTATGGGCTGGCAGGGCTTGGCTACATCGTCACGGCGACGTTCTTGCCGGTGATCGCGCGCCAGGCCTTGCCCGGCTCGCCTTTCCTGGACATGTTCTGGCCCATGCTCGGCCTGGGCGTGTTCACGGGGGCTTTGCTCTCCACGCGTGTGCCCCTGACGGGCGATCTGCGCTACCTGCTGGCCGGCTGCTACTTCATCCAGGCGCTGGCGATTGCGATCAGCCTCTGGAGCCCGACCTTGCCGGGGTTTGTCATCGGCAGTTTTGTGCTGGGCATTCCGTTCACCGCCCTGACTTTTTTCGGCATGCAGGAGGTGCGCCGGCTGCGTCCAGACAACGCGACCAGTTACATGGGCCTGCTGACGGCGGTTTACGGCGTGGGCCAGATCGCCGGCCCGCCCATGGTGGCGGTGATGCTGCGCCGCACGGCCACGGTGGAGGCGGGCTTCACACTGTCGCTTGAAATTGCCGCCGGGGCGCTGGTGCTGGGGGCGCTGATGTACCTGTGCATGGTGCGGGTGTGGCCTATGCCTGCGCCCGGGCGCGACAGGGCATGATGGCGGTCATCAACAACAGAGGAGACACCATGAACCAGCCCGCCATGCCAGCAAGCCAGCGCGTCACGCAAATCTGCCTCTTTATCGTCGCGGCCATCGCCATGCTCGGCGGTGCGCTGCAGATGTTCCTCGGCCAGCCTGACACCTCGCCGCGTCTGGACAATGTGCACCGCTTCATGGCGGGCGTGTATTTTTCGACGGGGCTGATCAACCTCTGGGCAGCCACCACCATCCGCAAGCAGGGCACGCTGGTTTACCTGCTGGCGCTGGGTGTGCTTCTCGCCGGCGTCGGGCGGCTGGTGTCTATCAGCCAGGTGGGGCTGCCCCAGCCCGCAGCCGTGTGGCTGGGCTACCTGGTGCCTGAGTTGCTGCTGCCCTTCGTGATCGCCGTGGCGCACCGGGTCACGACAAGCGGCGCGTCACGCGCCTGAGCGGGGCGGGTACGCGGCAGCTGCGCACGATCTGATTGCTACAAAATTAGTAGCTGCTCCTGCTCGTGTTTATTGGCTTGCGGCCATATTTAGGCCTCAAAATGGCCTGTTTTGGGACTTTTTGAAAGACTTTTAGCTCCCAATCCGGCTCTAAAACGTCAAAAGTTAATATGGAAGTTAACTTTTTCTGAAATTTGAACGTACACGTTAAAAATTTAACGTACACGTTCAAACGGCGGCTTCAGCCCCCACCCATGGCCAGCGCAACGCGGTAGGTGATGAAGGACGCCAGGTAGGCCAGCGCAAACAGGTAGCCGGCCACCAGCAGCGGCATTCGCCAGCCGCCGGTTTCGCGTTTGATGGTGGCCAGCGTTGACAGACATTGCGGCGCAAACACATACCAGGCCAGCAGCGACAACGCGGTCGCCAGGCTCCAGTTTTTGGCGATGATGGGTTCCAGTGCCTGCGCGGTTTCGTCGGGGCCAGCAGACAGCGCGTAAACGGTACCCAGTGAGCTCACGGCCACTTCACGTGCGGCGAGACCTGGCACCAGCGCAATGCTGATCTGCCAGTTGAAGCCGATGGGCTCGAACACCACGGCCAGCGCCTTGCCCAGTTTGCCGGCCATGCTGTATTCAATGGCCGGGCGGTCGGCATTTTCGGGCGGGCCTGGGAAGGTCGCCAGGAACCACAGCGCAATCGTCAGCGTCATGATGACGCCGCCCACACGTTTCATGAAGATGGAGATGCGCTGCCACAGGCCGATGGCAACGTTGCGCACGCTGGGCAAATGGTAGTTGGGCAGTTCCATCATCAGCGTGCGGACCTGGCCACGCGCGGTGAGGCGCTTAAGCACCCAGGCCACGGCAAGCGCGCCGACGATGCCGGCGACATACAGCGCAAACAGCACCAGGCCCTGCTGGTTGAAGATGCCGACCTCACGGGCAGGGATGAAGGCGGCAATCAGCAAGGCGTAAACCGGCAGCCGCGCCGAGCAGGTCATGAGCGGCGCGATCATGATGGTCACCATGCGGTCGCGCGGGTTGGCAATCGTGCGGGTCGCCATGATGCCGGGAATGGCGCAGGCAAAACTCGACAGCAGCGGGATGAAGGAGCGGCCCGAGAGGCCGACGCCGCCCATCAGGCGGTCGAGCAAAAACGCGGCGCGCGGCAGGTAGCCTGATTCTTCAAGCACCAGAATGAAGAAGAACAGGATCACGATCTGCGGCAGGAAGACGATGACGCCGCCGGCACCGGCAATCACGCCATCGACGATCAGGCTCTTCACCCAGGCCATGTTCCCCGTTGATGGCAGCACGCTGCCGACCGCATCGCCGACCCACGCGCTGGCCGCCTTTATGCCGTCCATGGCAGGCGTGGCCCAGCTGAACACGGCCTGAAAAATCAAAAACAGCACGATGGCCAGCATCACCGGGCCGATGACGGGGTGCAGCACGATGCGGTCGATGCGGTCGCTTGCCGTGTGGGGGATCAGGCCGTCCAGGCCCAGGCGCTGCAGGATGCCGCGCACGGTTTCGTGGTCGGCTTCCGTGGCATGGGTCGGCGTGTCGGCCAGAGCCTCTTCGGTGTCGGTCGCGCGCTTCCACAGTTCGGGCTTGTCCAGCAGCAGGCGCAAATCCACATCACCACCACCGCGCGTGCCCACGGTGCTGACCACGGGCAGGCCGAGCTCGTGCGAGAGTGCGTCCGCATCGATCGCCAGCCCGCGGTCGCGCGCCAGGTCCTGCATGTTGACGGCGACCACACACGGAATGCCCAGTCGCTTGACGCCCAGCACCAGGCGCAGGCTGCGCCGCAGGTTGGTGGCATCGACCACGCAGACCACGAGGTCGGGGCGCTTCTCGCCCTTGGCGCGGCCGTACAGCACATCGTGCGTCACGCGCTCGTCCGGCGAACGCGGGCTCAGGCTGTAGGTGCCGGGCAGGTCAAGTACACGAAGGGCCTTGCCTGCAGGCGTGGTGAGTTTGCCTTCCTTGCGCTCGACGGTCACGCCAGCGTAGTTGGCCACTTTCTGGCGGCTGCCAGTCAGCAGGTTGAAGAGGGCGGTCTTGCCGCAGTTCGGGTTGCCGACCAGCGCCAGCAGCGGCCCGGAGGGGAAAAACTGGACGACGCTTTCCTTCACGATGCGGCTCCCGCGACTGCCGCTGTAGCCGTTGCAGCCGATGACGCCAACAACGGCCTCACCTGTATGCAGGCCGCTTCATCACGCCGCAGCGCAAACGTCGACAGGCCCACACGCACCACCAGCGGGTCGCCGCCCGGCAGGCCGCGCGCCATGATGGCGACACGTTCACCCGGCAAAAAACCGATGTCTTCCAGCTGCAGCGCCCATTCAGGTGTGGCCGCCGGGGCGGACACCTGGACGACAGTGAAAACGTCGCCGGTGGCGGCGTCGGCCAGCAACTGGGGAAGGGTGTGCGAGGAGGAGGTCAAAAGGGGAGGCCCGTTTCTTGAGAATCTGTCGTGCGCCGTTATTGGTCTTGGGGTCTTTGGGCCCTTTGCCTTTGGGCAGCGCCTGAATCTTAAACGATAACGATTCTCATGTAGACCTGTGCGCCTCCGTATCCCCTGCAAATCCTAAGTAATTACCGCTAAGTAGCATCCCTCTGGATTCGGGTGGGTGCGCTGCATAGCATTGCCGTATCAAAAACGACATTGCCCCAGAGGAGACACCCATGCGCTTTTTACCCACCAAATCTGCGAGCCTTGGCTTTGTTTTCGTCGCCCTGCTGGGTGCCTGCCTGCCGGCCGCCGCGCAGGAGCGTTTCAGCGTGTCGGCCGATGGCCAGGAAGTCACGGACAGCCGGTCCGGCCTGACCTGGCGGCGCTGCGCCGAAGGCATGAGCTGGAAAAAAACCACCTGCACCGGGAAGGCGTCTTTCGTGAACCAGGCCGAGGCCGCTGCGCTGGCCAAGGCGGCCGGTGGCGAGTGGCGCCTGCCGATTCTGAAAGAGCTGTCCAGCATCGTCAACGTGCGCGAGGCCGAAGAAAACAAGGCCGCCATCGACCCGCGCGCATTTCCGGGCACACCGCCGGGCCGTTTCTGGACCTCCAGCAGCGTGGGCACGGGTTACTTCATGTTTGTGTCCTTCACCGAAGGCAGCGCCGGCGAAGGCGCACGGAATGCCCCCGGCGCGGTGCGGCTGGTGCGGGGCAAGTAGCCCCCATAGGCGATCTGCCTAGTCGGCGGCGACCTTCAGCACCAGCTTGCCGAAGTTTTCGCCGTTGAAAAGTTTCAGCAGCGTCTCGGGAAAGTTCTCCAGCCCGGTGACGACGTCTTCCTTGCTTTTCATGGTGCCGGCTTTCAGGTAGCCCGCCATTTCCTTCACGCCGACGTGGTAGCGGTCGGCGTAGTCGAAAACCACAATGCCTTCCATGCGCGCGCGGTTCACCAGCAGTGACAGGTAGTTGGCCGGGCCCTTCACCGGCGTTGTGTTGTTGTACTGGCTGATCGCGCCGCAGATGATGATGCGTGCGCCGCGTGTGATTTTGGCCAGCACCATGTCGAGGATCTCGCCACCGACGTTGTCGAAGTAGATGTCCACGCGCTTGGGGCAGTGCTCTTTGAGGCCGGCACGCACATCGCCATTTTTGTAGTCGATGCAGGCGTCAAAGCCCAGCTCTTTCACCACCCAGTCGCACTTGGCCTTGCCGCCCGCGATGCCGACCACGCGGCAGCCCTTGAGTTTGGCGATCTGGCCCACGGTCTGGCCGACGGCACCCGCAGCACCTGAGACCACTACGGTTTCACCGGCCTTGGGCAGGCCCACTTCCAGCAGGCCGAAGTAGCCCGTCATGCCAGGCATGCCCAGCACGTTGAGCCAAGTCGTCAGGCCCAGCCGCGGGTCTATCTTGAACAGGCCGCTGCGCTTGATGTTCTCCTGCGCAATCAGGCAGTACTCCTGCACATCCAGCGTGGCGCTGACGTGATCCCCCACCGCGAAGTCGGGGTTGTTTGATGCGACCACCTTGCCAACGCCGCCGGCGCGCATCACCGCGCCGATCTCGACCGGGGCGATATAGCTTTTGCCTTCATTCATCCAGCCGCGCATGGCCGGGTCCAGCGACAGGCAGAGGGTTTTGACCAGCACGCCGCCGGGGCCGGGTTCGGCCACCGTTTCCGTGGTGAATTTCCAGTTGTCGCGCGTCGGCAGGCCCGTGGGGCGGCTGGCCAGGCGGACCTGGTGGTTGGTGAGTGTGGTGATGGCGTTCATGCTGTGTCTCCGCAGGGGTTGGGTTTCAGAGCGCATGGTAGCGGCGACGGGCGGGGCGTGCAGTCGCGCAGGCGATTACATGCGCTCATTCAAACGCGGGGGCATTTGCAGGCAGTCGCGGCCCCCTCGGGGGCAGGGAGCGACACGCAGTGCGCGACCGTGGGGGCTGTATGCTTATGCCATGAAACTCCACAACTACTTCCGCTCGTCTTCGTCCTACCGCGTCCGCATCGCGATGGAGCTCAAAGGCCTCAAGTACGACTACGTCCCGGTGCATATCGCCAAAGGCGACCACAAAAAAGAGCCGTACGCCTCCATATCGGCGGACACGCTGGTACCTTTGCTCGAAGTCGATGGCCAGAAGCTGTCCCAGTCCATGGCCATCATCGAATACCTCGATGAAAAGCACCCCACGCCTGCGCTGCTGCCGGCCGACGCCGTGGGCCGCGCGACGGTGCGTGCGCTGGCCCAGTCGATTGCCTGCGAAATTCACCCCATCAACAACCTGCGTGTGCTGAAGTATTTGTCGCAGGTGCTCAAGCTCGACGACGAGGCCAAGAACACCTGGTACCGCCACTGGTGCCGTGAAGGGCTGGAGGCGTTCGAACGCCAGCTCGCCCCGTTGCCGGCATCCACCTATTGTTATGGCGACACGCCCACGCTGGCCGACTGTTGCCTGGTGCCGCAAATCTTCAATGCCCAGCGCTTCAAGGTGAACTTTGACGGCCTGCCGCGCACCATGGCCGCCTACGAAGCCGGCATGGCTTTGCCTGCGGTGCAAAAAGCGCAACCTTCGGCTTGTCCCGACTTCGAAGCCTGATCGCGCAGGGGCCGGTATGAGCGCCGACTGGCTGATCCCCGACTGGCCCGCGCCGTCCGGCGTGAAGGCGGTCTTCACCACGCGCAGCGGTGGTGTCTCGGTGGCGCCGTGGGACAGCCTGAATCTGGGCGACCACGTCGGTGACGACGCCACCAGCGTCAATGCCAACCGTGCCGTGCTGCAGCAGGCCTGCGGCACGCACGCCGTATTTCTCAAGCAGGTGCATGGCATGGAAGTCTTGAAGCTCGACGCCGCAACACCGAATGGCAGCCAGGCAGATGCCTGTGTTTCGTCCCAAAGCGGCATCGCCTGCACCATCATGGTCGCCGACTGTTTGCCCGTGCTGCTGACCACGCAGGCCGGGACGGCTGTCGCCGCAGCCCATGCTGGCTGGCGCGGTCTGGCTGGCGATGCGGCCAGCGGCCATAAGGGTGTGCTGGAGGCCGTGATGGCGCCGCTTTGCGCCGCTGCAGGAAATGCACCAGCAGCAAGCGTCATCGCCTGGCTGGGGCCATGCATCGGACCCTCGGCGTTTGAAGTAGGCGGCGAGGTGAAACTCGCATTCGAAGCAGGCCAGCCGGGGGCAGGGCGTTTCTTCGTGCCGGCAACGCCTGGCAAATATCTGGCAGATCTTGCCGGCCTGGCGCGGCAGCGTTTGCAGGCGCTGGGTGTGACGCAGGTCTACGGTAACGATGGCACCGATGCCTGGTGCACCGTGCGCAACCCGGCGAAGTATTTCTCGCATCGGCGTGATGCCGGGGCAACTGGAAACGGGTTTGGAACGACCGGGCGAATGGGGGCTTTTGTCTGGCGGACCTGAATGGTGCGCGGGCTTTGTCAGCGCGCCCGCAGCAGCTTCTCGTCAACCAGCTTTCTTCCCGTCAATCGCACCCTCCACATCTGCCCGAAATCCGGCCAGCTGTTTCTGAACCACATCCCGCAAAACAGAGATGGTTTCCATCGTCAACGCATCCGGCTTGACCTGTGTGGGCGTTGCGATTGACAGTGTGCAATGCAAGACCGGCTTGCGTATGCGGTGCAGGCGAAGTTCGGGATCGCCCACACATGAATGCACGGCACTCAATGGCGCCACGGTGTATCCGTAACCCTTGCGCACCAGGTCCAGGATCGCGGGCAGGTTGGCGATCTCGTGGATGACGTTGGGCGTTTTGCCTATCTCCGTCAGTGCCGTGGCCAGCGCGGTGTGCACGGCATTGAGCAAGCCTGCCGAGATGATGGGCAGGGCTGCGATGTCCGTCAGTGACATGGCTGCTGCGAGTCTTGTGCCGCTGCTGATCGCCATGGAGCCGGACACAAGGTAGAGGTCTTCGTCCGCCAGCGGCATCAGGTCCACGCCCTCAGTGGCGTTGCGGTTGTAAACGATGGCGCAGTCCAGCTTGCCGATGGCCAGCAGGTCCATCATGCTGGACGACAGGCCTTCGATGGTGGTCATAGTCGAGTCCGGCAGCCGCTTCTGGAACGCCTCGACCAGCGGCACCACCACATTGCGGCTCAGGCTGGGCGGCAGGCCCAGCACCATGTGGCCCTGCGCAGCGCCTTTGCCACCCTTGACTGCGCGTTGAGCGCGCTGCACCTGGCTGAGGATGGCCGAGGCATGTTCGGCCAGCTTCTTGCCGGAGTCCGTCAGCGTCACGCCGCGCCCGTTCCTTTTGAACAGTTCTGTTTCCAGTTCTGCTTCCAGCTGGGCCATCTGGCGGCTCAATGCCGCCTGCGTGACGCCGAGCAGCCCGGCGGCACGGGTCAGGCTGCCGAGCTCGGCGATATGTGTGAAGTGTTGAAGCTGTTTGAGGTCCATGGGTGCCAGGAAATATTAAAAATCAATATCAGATATGATAAATATTGTATTTTAATTAATCGGATATTCCATTAAAGTAAAACACATCAAGATCAAACGCTGCAGTAACGGTGCGATTTCAGTCCGCAAGCTTAACCGCCGGGGCGGGCGCCGCAGCCAGCGCAGCCGAGTGACAGCCACCCTTACACAGGAGACAGACATGGACGCCACAGCCACACTTTCGCAAGCTGCACCCGCAACACAAACCCCCGGGGTCTCGCCGATCCGCATCAAGCCGCGTGGTGCCGATCGTTACCAATACCTCACCCAGACCAATGCCGGCACACCTGCCGGTGACTTGTTGCGAAGTTACTGGCAGCCGGTTGCGCTGGTGTCTGCGCTGAAAGGGGATGCACCGCCATTGCCAGTGCGCATCATGGGCGAGGACCTGATCCTCTTTCGGGACGACCAGGGACGCATCGGCCTGATTGACCGCAAGTGCGCGCACCGGTGCACTGACCTGGCGCTGGGTCGCGTTGAAGATGGCGGCATTCGCTGCCCGTATCACGGCTGGTTGTTCGATGTGAAGGGCAAGTGCCTGGATCAGCCTGCAGAAGCCTCGCCGACCGCGAAGGACCGCATTCACATGAAGTCCTATCCCATTCACGAGGCTGCAGGCGCGTACTGGGCCTACATGGGCCGCGGGGAGCCGCCGTTGTTTCCAAACTATCCTGCGCTGGCGGGCAAGCCCGAGCACTGCTACACGACCCGATGGTTTGGCGACTGCAACTGGCTGCAGGCGAGTGAGGGCAACATCGATCCGGTGCACACCTCCTATCTGCACCAGCTTGAACTGAAAGACCCCGAAATGAAGGCGCGCTGGGGTGTCTTCACCAACCCGGCCAGGCCTGAGCTGTCGGTCGATGACACGCGCTTCGGTGTGCGCCTGTACACCCAGCGCAAGATTGATGGCAGCGCAGATACCTCCATCCGCATCACCAATTTTGTGATGCCCAATGCCTGCGCCGTCGGTGGTTTCGAAGGCTACCTGGGTGAGGGCGGGCTGACCATGCTGTGGGATGTCCCCGTCGATGATGAACACCACTGGCGCTGGGAATTCATCTTTCATCGCAGTGGCCAGCTGGACAAGGGCGCACTCGACAGGCAGTACGAAGCCGAGAAGGCGGAAGGCGACCACATGTGGCGCAAGAAGGATGACCTGTACTCGCAAAATCGCGAATCGATGAAGGGTGAAGCCTATCTTGGGTTGGGTGAATGTTTTTCTGTTCACGATGTGGCAATCACCCAGTCGCAGGGCGTGATTCACCAGCAGATTGGCGAGCACCTGTCGTCGTCGGACATTGCCATCGTCAGGGCGCGCCGCATGCTGGATGAAGCTGTAGACGAAGTTGCAGCAGGGCGCGACCCGCGTGGTGTCGTGCGTCTTGAGGCCGACAACGACTTCCGCGACATGGTGGTCGTCACGGCCACCTTACCTGCCGGCGTGGCCAAACAGGTACTTTGCGCGACGTATTCGCAGGACGCTTCGCTGTTTGCCCCGCAGGCCAGGTGAGTGACATGAATACGATTGCCGTACGCGTCAGCCACGCCGCGAGTCTGACGCATGACATCCGGTTGCTGGAGCTGGAGCCGGTCGATGGCGGTCATTTGCCCGAGTTCGAACCGGGTGCACACATCGACCTGCATCTGGGGCCGTCACTCGTACGCCAGTACTCCCTGTGCAACGCGCCCGGGAGGGCGACCCGCTATCGTGTCGCCGTCAAACGTGAAACGTCATCACGCGGCGGTTCATGGGCTGTGCACGACACACTCGCCGTCGGCTCAAGGCTGGACATCTCGCCGCCGCGCAACCACTTTCCCATGGCGCCCCAGGCCGCACACAGCATTCTGGTCGCCGGCGGCATCGGCATCACGCCCTTGATTGCGATGGCGCAGGCCTTGCTCTCGAGGGGCGAATCGTTCGAGTTGCTGTACTTTTGCCGTTCGCCGGAACACGCTGCATTTCTTGAAATACTGCAATCACCGGCCTTTGGCTCGCGCTGCCGATTTCTCTTCGGTCTGGACAGGGACGCCGTGGCGACCGAGCTTGAGGCCACCCTTGCCGCTGCCGCGCCGGGCACACATCTGTACACCTGTGGTCCCCGGCCTTTCATGGATACGGTCACCGCCATGGCCCGCGCCCGCATTCCCCCTGAAAACGTACACCTGGAATATTTCAGCGCTGACGCAAACCTGCTCGGCGCCCCGTCGGAGGCCTTTGAGCTAAGGCTGGCCCGCAGTGGCAAAGCTTTTTCCATCGCACCCGGCGAAACGATTGCCGACACCTTGCGACTCGCAGGCGTGGATGTGGAAACCTCCTGTGAGCAGGGCATCTGCGGTACCTGCGTAACTGATGTACTGGAGGGCACACCTGACCACCGTGACTGCTTTCTGTCGGATGCAGAAAAGTCTGCGGGCAATTGCATTGCGATCTGCGTGTCGCGATCGCGAACGCCTCTTCTTGTGCTCGACATGTAAAGAACTGATTTCCCATTCACAACCGGGCCGGCTTCAGGCGCAGGCAATACAACAGGAGACTTCCCCATGAACAACAACATTTTTGCAACGGTGCAGCGGCGCCGGGTGCTGCAGGTCCTGGCCGCTTCCGGGCTGGCACTGTCAGGTGCTGGCGGCGTGCTTGCGCAGGACAAATTGCCTGCTTTGACCAAACTGCTGGCGGGCTTCCCGGCGGGTGGCGCCATCGACGTGGTGGCGCGCCGCATGGCGGACTTCCTGCGGGGCGTGGTGGCCGACAACGTCATCGTTGAAAACAAGCCTGGCGCGGGTGGGCGTATCGCCATCGACGCATTGCGTAACGGCCCCGGTGATGGCAGCCAGTGGCTCATCACGCCAGGCTCCATGGTGGTGATTTATCCGCATGTCTACAAGAAGCTGAGCTACGACCCGGTCAAGGATCTTTTACCCGTCGCACAGATTGGCAGCGTGCCATTGGCCCTCGCTGTAGGCTCTGCGGTACCTGCGTCCGTGACGGACGTGAAAGGTTTTGTGGCCTGGGTGAAGGCGAACCCGGCCGCCGGAAATATCGGGTCGCCCGCGGCCGGCAACATCACCCACTTCCTGACCTTCCTCTTTGAGCGTTCGGCTGGCGTGAAATTCCAGCATGTGGCCTACCGCGGCTCGGCACCTGCGATACAGGATTTGCTGGGCGGGCAAATTCCGGCGGTGATCAATCCGGTGACAGACATGCTGCCGCATCTGGCCGGTGGAAAGATCCGGGTGCTGGGTGTGACGGCCAAAACACGAAGCAACTTTGTGCCCAATGTGCCGACCTTTGCGGAACAAGGCTACCCGCGCGTATTGGGATCGGAGTGGATCGCAATGTTCGCCAATGCGGGCACCTCACCGCGTCAGGTCGAACGCATGGCGACCGGCGTTCGCGCTGCATTGAAGACCACGGCCATCCGCGAAGGTTTTGCAAAAATTGGCATCGAACCGCTGGATATGGACGGTGCGGGTCTGGCCCGGCAGATTAACGGTGAACTGGCAGGCTGGAAAGAAGTGTCCAAGGTCTTCGGTTTCCAGATGGAAGACTGAAGGCCGCGATTGGCCTGGGCAGCACCTCTCAACTTGCGTCAGGCCAACTCCTGAACATCGTACGGATCGTGTTCGTGAACTTCGGCCGCATGCGGTCGCTCCACGGGGTTCCACGCACTGCCAGCCAGGGCGGGGAGCCCAGCGTCTCTTCGCTGACCAGGTCATAGCAGGCCAGCGACAGCGGGCCGTGATCGTGATTCAAAAAGCGGCTGGCGCGAATGCAGCCGGGCACTTTCGACAGGCCCGGCATGTGCTCGGTGTCGTACCACTGCGAGAGTTCGGGCATCCAGCCGGATTCAGGGTCCATCTCTACCGCGTAGTGAAAGATGGGCTTGACACCTTTGGAGGCGCCGTCTGTGGTGAAGACCTGCTCCAGCCGGGAAACCTGCAGGTCATGAAGTTGCGAAAACTCCTTTTGCAGCGCTGCCTGAAGCGAGGCGGCCTCATCTGCACCAGCTTGCCGGCGTTTGCCCAAATACAGGTAGGCATAAAACTGCTTCTGCGTAGTTGAGTACGCCGCGCGCACGGTGATGCATTCATTGGGCAGCGCGTTTTCAAGACGCTGCACGAGGGTCGGCAACAACGAACCCTCAGTCACCCTGGCCTGCACCAACAGGGCATCGGTCATCACGGAAGGCATACCCATGGTCAGTGGCCAATCCTGAAAGCGGTGAGGAAGCGCGAGACCATGTTGTACGAAGCCACCGTCGCAACAAGGTCAACCATCTGCTGGTCACTGAAGTGCCGCCTGACGTTGTTGAATACAGTGTCGGGCACGTCGATGTCGCGGGTCATGGTGTCGGTCAGCTTTAGCACATCGTGTTCGAGTGAAGAGAACAGGGCGTCTGCCTGTGGCGTGCCGATATGCCGGAGCGCGTCGATTTTTTCCTGGGCGATTCCCGCCTTGAGGGCGTGCGGTACATGCGCCGCAAACTCATACGGCGCGCGGTTGAGCACCGCCACGCGGAGGATGATCATTTCGCGCACATCGGCACCCAGGCTGCTGCGGTTGCGTACGGCCGTCATCATCTGCTCCCAGCCGTGAGCCAGGGGCGGGCTGTTCAGCAGCACCTGGTAGAGCAGCGAGACACGGCCACGTTCGGCGATGATGCCGGCTTCCTGTGCCGCGAGCTCCGGGCGTGTGCCCGGAGCGATCGGTGTGATTCTGTCCAAACTCATAAGCGTCCTACTCAGGCTTGATCTTCTTGTCGCGAATCACCTTGCCCCACTTGGCGGTGTCGCTTTTCATCAGCGCGGCCAGAGCGGCTGGCGTAGACCCTGCAGGTTCTGCACCCGACGCCATGAGCTTGCTGCGCACGCTTTCGGTGGCGAGCGTGCGTTGCACGGCCAGGTTGACGCGTGCCAGTTCTGCCGTGGGCGTGCCTTTGGATGAGAAGAGGGCGTACCAGTTGTCGGAATCAACACCGGGCAGGCCCATTTCCTTGAAGGTTTTTACATCGGGCAGCAGCGGATGCCGCTTGGGCGATGCGATGCCGATAGGCTTGAGCTTGCCGGACTTGATGAAACCCACGAGGCCGGGGATATCGCCGAAGAAACCGTCCACGTGGCCGGCCATCACGTCGGTGATGGCAGGTGCTGCGCCTTTGTACGGCACGTGAACCAGCTTGGCCTTGCTGACGTCGGCCAGCAACTCCATGGCCAGATGCGGCACGCTGCCGGTGCCGGACGACGCCATGGTGATGCCTTCCTTGCGCTTTTTGGCGTTGGCGACAAACTCGGCGCCGTTGTTGGCGGGGTTGGTGGGGTGGACGACCAGCAGTTCAACGTTGTTGACCACGAGCGAGATGGGCGTCAGATCCTTGACCGGGTCGTAGGGCAGCTTTTCGTACAGGGGCGGGTTGATGGCCACGGCACCCACGCTGGTCAGCCACAAGGTGCTGCCGTCCGGCGTGGCGCGTGACACGTATTCGGCGGCGATTGCGCCGTTGGCACCGGCCTTGTTTTCAACGATGACCTGCGTGTTGAGTTCCTTGCCCAGTTGCTCGCTGATGGTGCGCGCGACAAAGTCGACCGGGCCGCCCGGCGGGAAGGCCACGACCAGGCGGGTGACTTTTTGCTGCGCGAATGCCGGCAGGGCAAAACCTGCTGACAGGGCGAGTGCCGCTGCGGCAACAAATGTGAGCGCATTTCTGCGGGGGGTGATTTTCTGGTTCATGGTGTCTCCTTGGGTTATCAAAATCTTCAGATCAGTCACATCGGACGGACATGCCGCCATCGACGACAAGCTCGGTACCGGTGATAAATCGGGCTTCATCGGAAGCCAGGAACAGGGCCGCGTTGGCGGTGTCGCGGCCGTCGCCCATGAAGGGCAGCGGAATGCGCGACTGGCGCTGTGCCAGCAAGGCGTTGACGTCGCCGCCAGCGCGTTGTTTGGCCAGGCGCACATCGACCATCGGCGTGTAGAGCTGGCCCGGCACCACCGTGTTGATACGTACACCGGTCTTGGCGTACTGCACGGCTGTCACGCGCGAGAACTGGATGACGCCGGCCTTGGTGGAGGCATAGGCGACCTGGGCCGAGCCGGTCCACCGCAGTCCGGAGGTTGACGAGATGTTGACGATGGCACCAGAGCCCTGCTTTTCCATCAGCGGCAGCACATGCTTGCAGGTGAGGAACACGCTTTTGAGGTTGTGGTCTATCTGGGCGTCCCAGACTTCTTCGGTCATTTCGACCGGGCCGCCCGCTGCCGAGCCGCCGACGTTGTTGATGAGGATGTCCAGGCTGCCGAAGCGCTTGACGCACTGCTCGACCACGGCGGCGATGGATGCGGACTGGGTCACGTCGCAAGTCGCAGTTTCGATCTCGCCGCCGGCGTCCTGCACGAGCCTGACGGTTTCAAGCATGCGATCCGCATCGCGATCAACAGCAAAGACCATTGCACCTTCTTCGGCAAAACGCACGGCAATCGCCCGGCCGTTGCCCCAGCCTGGCCCGACGGAGCCCGCGCCCGTGATCAGGGCCACTTTGCCTTGCAGACGGCCGCTCATGCTTCGAACCTGTAAAAACGTTGCGGGTTGGTGACCAGCAGTTTCTGGAGCAACTCCGGCGTGGGCGCAATGCCGGCCAGCGCATCGACCAGCATGCCATCGTCCGGGACGTGTGTGTGGTTGGGGTGTGGCCAGTCCGTGCCCCAGAAGCAGCGGTCGGGGAACGAGGCCACGAGTTGCCTGGCCAGTGCAATGCCCTGGTGGTAGGGCGGGGTGGCGTCGATGCGGTCTGCACCGCTGACCTTGACGTGAAACAACGGGTCTTCCATCAGCCGGCACAGGGCGCTGAAGTCTGCATGGCCTGCGCCCAGGGTGGCATCGACACGCCCCATATGGTCTATCACCACCGGAACGGCGGAGGTCTTCAATGCGGGTGCGATGTCGTGGATCAGGTGGCTGGCGAAGTGCACCTGCAGGTGCATGCCCAGTGGCGCAAGGCGGTGGCTCAGGGCGACGGCCTGCTCGGGCGTTGCGCTGCCCGCGAGGTGCGGCATGAAATTGAAACGGATGCCCCTGAAACCTGCCGTCTTCAGGCGTTGCAGTTCGGTGTCGGGGACGTCTGGCGGCGCCAGCGCTACGCCGAGGTAGTGACCGCCGCCTGCGGCGATGGCATCTTCGGCGGCCGAATTGTCGAAACCGTGGATGGCCGACTGCACGATCACGCAGCGTGAAATGCCGAGGTGCCGGTGCAGCGCAAACAGGGTTTCTTTGGGCGCATCAGCGGGCGTGAAGTTGCGGCTGGACGCAAATGGAAAGCGTGCGGCGGGCCCGAACACATGCACGTGGCTGTCGCAGGCACTCGATGGAAGCCTGAGCCTGGGTGTAGACGGTGCCGGGTTGTAAGTGAGAAGGGTCGTGGTCATGGTGTGTCCGTATTCTGGCGCGCAGCACGGCTTTTTTGAAAATGATTTTTCAATATCAGCTATTTGAAATACTTATAAAATCGCGTGACGTGTGAAGGAGAAGCACCATGGATTTGCGCAGGCTTGAATATTTTGTGGCGGTGGCCGAGGCGGGCAGCTTCAGCAAGGCTGCGGCCACGCTGGTGATGTCACAGCCGGCGCTCAGCCAGCAGGTCGCGGCGCTGGAGCAGGAGACAGGCCAGCGCCTGCTGAACCGTACCGGCAGGGGCGTGGAACCCACCGAAGCAGGGCTGGCATTGCTGCTGCATGCCCGCGGGATTTTTGAGCTGGCCGAACGGGCGCGTGCCGACATGCGCGAGCGACAGCTCACGCCCAGCGGCCGCATCACCATCGGCTTGCCGCCACGGGTTGCCCATGCCTTGACGGCCGACCTGGTCGAGCGCTTTCGGGCGCAGTTCCCCGAGGCCGCCATCAGTGTGGAGGAGGGCTTGAGCATCCGCCTGCGCGAGTGGCTGGTGGCGGGCCGGCTGGATGTGGCAGTCCTGTTCGACCCACCGGCGTCGCCTTTGCTCAACATTGAAACCGTGGCGCGCGAGTCGCTGGTGCTGATGGCGTCGACGCCGCTGCCGGCACGCATCAGGCTTGCCGATGTGGCGGCCCTGCCGCTGGTGCTGCCCAGCAAACCCAACTCGTTGCGGCAACTGCTTGAAAGCGAGGCGGCGCCGCGCGGACACCTGCTCAAGGTGGTCGCCGAGGTGGATTCGATCAAAACAGTGCTTTCGCTGGTGGCCAGGGGCGTAGCGGCCACTGTTTTGCCGGCCAGCGCCATCCGGGAGTGGACCCACCCAACGCCGCCCTGCATGGCCGACATTTATTCACCCATCATCCGAAACCGGTTGTGCATTGCCGTGCCGAAAGCCAGGCCCGCGACGCGGCTGAGCCGCTCACTGGTGCAACTGGCGCGGGAGCTGTGCGTGCAGTACTACGGCGAAAGTGCCAGGGCGGCGAAGGGCGTCAAAGTTGTCAAGGGCCGCAAACCGCGCAATGCATAGAATTCCCGGGCTTGTACGCAGGGATTAATGCCGCTAGCCACCCGGCTGTAGGGGGTCTTTGGCTTCAGCGGGGCCCGGCTGGTTTTGTGTGCCGGGCTGGCCCTTTTCCGCATGGGCCGCAAGCTCTTCGGCGTTGCGCTTCTTGATGGCCTTGCTGCGCGCCGGTGCGCCCATCAGGTAAACCACTAGCGCAACAGGCCCCACACCATACAGAAAAAAGGTCATGATGGCACCAAGAACAGTGCCTGTGGTGTTGGTGGCTTCGGCCACGCTCATCATGAGCACAACATAGAGCCACGCAATCACAACTAAATACATAGGGCGCCCTTGCGGACTTTAGAATCAGGGCATAAATTGGTATGCATATTGCTGATGATGGTGACGTTTCAAGGTTCCGGGAGACAAGATGAATTCTGACGCAAACTGGGCCCAGGCTGCCCAACAGATGCAAGAGACCTTTACGGCGGGCTTGCAGCAGGCCATGGGCTCGTTTGGCAGTGCAAATGCTTTCGGTGCCGCTGGTGCGCCGGCCGGCTTTCCGCAGATGGACATGTCCGTCTTCAAACAGGCGCAGCCCCAGGTCACTTTTGACCCTGCCCAGCTGAAAAAAATCCAGCAAACCTATATTGAAGAAGCGTCCGCCCTCTGGAACCAGAGTGTGCAGGCCGGCAGTGCCATTCCGCCAGCGTCTGACCGGCGTTTTTCGGCTGAAGCATGGAACGAGAACCCGGTCTCCAAATTTGCCGCGGCGACCTACCTGCTCAACGCCCGCACCTTGATGGGCATGGCCGATGCCGTGCAGGGCGATGAAAAAACCAAAGCCCGTGTGCGTTTTGCCGTCGAGCAGTTCATGGCTGCCTCGGCGCCCAGCAACTTCCTCACGCTCAATGCCGAGGCGCAGAAAAAAGCCATCGAGACCCAGGGCCAGAGCATAGGCAAGGGCATACAGAACCTGCTGCATGACCTGAAGCAGGGCCATGTGTCCATGACCGACGAGAGTGTGTTCGAGGTCGGCAAAAACGTCGCCACGACAGAAGGCGCCGTTGTTTTTGAAAACGAGTTTTTCCAGTTGCTGGAATACAAGCCGCTGACGGCCAAGGTCTACGAAAAGCCTTTCCTGCTGGTGCCGCCCTGCATCAACAAGTTCTACATCCTCGATTTGCAGCCTGACAACTCGCTGATCCGTTATGCCGTCAGCGAAGGCCACCGCACGTTTGTGGTGAGCTGGCGCAACCCCGATGAATCGATGGCGTCCAAAAACTGGGACGATTACATCGAGCATGCCGCCATCAAGGCGATGGAAGTGGTGCGCGAGATCACCGGTGCGAAGACCATCAACACGCTGGGCTTTTGTGTGGGCGGCACCATCCTGGCGACGGCGCTGGCCGTGCTGGCCGACAGGGGCGAAAAGCCTGCGGCGAGCGCCACGCTGCTGACTTCTTTCCTCGACTTCACCGACACCGGCATCCTCGACATCTTCATCGACGAAACGTCCGTCAAGTACCGTGAGGCCGAGATGGGCAAGGGCGGTTTGCTCAAGGGCCAGGACCTGGCCTCGACCTTCAGCTTCCTGCGCCCCAACGACCTGGTGTGGAACTACGTTGTCGGCAACTACCTCAAGGGCGAAACCCCGCCGCCGTTTGACCTGCTCTACTGGAACAGCGATTCCACCAACCTGCCGGGCCCGTTTTACGCCTGGTACCTGCGCAACACCTATTTCGAGAACAACCTCATCAAGCGCGGCAAAACGGTCGTCTGCGGCCAGAAGGTCGACCTCGGCAAGGTCGACATCCCGATTTATGTGTACGGTTCGCGTGAAGACCACATCGTGCCGATCGGCGGTGCCTATGCATCGACACAGCACCTGCCGGGCAAGAAGCGTTTTGTCATGGGCGCGTCCGGCCACATTGCCGGCGTGATCAACCCGCCGGCCAAGAAAAAACGCAGCTACTGGACCAACGACAAGCTGCCCGCGAACAAGTTTCCGCCGGCGCAAACGGAGTGGCTGAAAACCGCGACCGAACATCCCGGCAGCTGGTGGACGGACTGGTCGGGCTGGCTCAAGGGCCACTCAGGCAAACAGATTGCGGCGCCCAAAACCTACGGCAGCAAGAAATACAAGGCGATAGAGCCCGCACCGGGCCGCTACGTCAAGGCCAAGGCCTGAAACGCCGATTCAAATTTCACAACACTTTTAAAGTTTTCATCAAAGGGAAAGACATCATGGAAGACATCGTTATCGTTTCAGCCGCCCGTACCGCGGTTGGCAAATTTGGCGGTTCACTGGCCAAGACGCCAGCCACCGAACTGGGCGCCGCAGTGGCCCGTGCCGTGCTGGAACGCTCCGGCATCGCCGCCGACCTGATCGGTGAAGTCATCATGGGCCAGGTGCTGGCGGCAGGCGTGGGCCAAAACCCGGCGCGCCAGACCGTCATCAAGGCCGGTTTCCCGAACGGCATTCCCGGCCTGACCATCAATGCGGTCTGCGGTTCCGGTCTGAAAGCCGTCATGCTGGCGGCGCAGGCGGTGGCCACGGGCGACAGCGACATCGTCATCGCCGGCGGCCAGGAGAACATGAGCCTGGCACCCCACGTGCTGAACGGCTCGCGCGACGGCCAGCGCATGGGTGACTGGAAGATGATCGATTCCATGATCGTCGACGGCCTGTGGGACGTCTACAACCAGTACCACATGGGCATCACGGCTGAGAACGTTGCCAAAAAATACGACATCAACCGCGAGATGCAGGATGCCCTGGCGCTGGCCAGCCAGACCAAGGCTGCTGCTGCACAGGACGCCGGCAAGTTCAAGGACGAAATCGTGCCGTTCTCCATTGCCCAGAAGAAGGGTGACCCGATTGTGTTTGCGGCCGACGAATTCATCAACCGCAAGAGCACGGCCGAAGGCTTGGCCGGCCTGCGCCCGGCTTTCGACAAGGCCGGCGGCGTTACCGCAGGCAACGCGTCCGGCATTAACGACGGTGCTGCCGCCGTGATGGTCATGACGGCCAAGAAGGCCGCCGAGCTGGGCCTGAAGCCCATGGGTCGCATCGCCAGCTACGCCACCACCGGCCTCGACCCTGCCTACATGGGCATGGGCCCGGTGCCCGCATCCACCAAGGCGCTGCAGCGCGCAGGCTGGAAGGCGCAAGACCTCGACCTGCTCGAAATCAACGAAGCCTTTGCCGCACAGGCGTGTGCCGTCAACCAGCAAATGGGTTGGGACACCAGCAAGGTCAACGTCAACGGCGGTGCGATTGCCATCGGTCACCCGATTGGTGCGTCCGGTTGCCGCATCCTGGTGACGCTGCTGCATGAGATGGCCAAGCGCGATGCGAAAAAGGGCATTGCCAGCCTCTGTATCGGCGGCGGCATGGGGGTTGCCCTGACTATCGAACGCTGAATATCGGGTACAACAATACCGTGACGCCTGTACTTCTGGCACGGGCGTTGCGAGCTATTGAAACCACAGCGTTGTAAACATTGAAATTCGCATCGACATAAGCACATCAAGGAGCACATACATGTCAAAAAAAGTAGCTTACGTCACCGGCGGCATGGGCGGCATCGGTACCGCCATTTGCCAGCGACTGGCCAAGGATGGTTTCACCGTCGTGGCGGGCTGCGGCCCCACGCGCGACTTCACCAAATGGCTCGATGAACAAAAGGCACTGGGCCATACCTTCTACGCGTCCGTCGGCAATGTCGGCGACTGGGACTCCACCGTCGAGGCTTTCGACAAGGTCAAGGCCGAGCACGGCCCGGTCAGCGTGCTGGTCAACAATGCCGGCATCACGCGTGACGGCCAGTTCCGCAAGATGAGCAAGACCGACTGGGACGCCGTCATCTCCACCAACCTGAACAGCATGTTCAACGTGACCAAGCAGGTTATCGAAGGCATGATCGAAGGTGGTTACGGCCGCATCATCAACATCTCGTCGGTCAACGGCCAGAAGGGCCAGTTCGGCCAGGTGAACTACTCCACCGCCAAGGCCGGCCTGCATGGTTTCACCATGGCGCTGGCGCAGGAAGTGGCAGCCAAGGGCGTGACGGTCAACACCGTGAGCCCGGGCTACATCGGCACCGACATGGTCAAAGCCATCCGCCCTGACGTCCTCGAGAAAATCGTGGCGGGCGTGCCAGCCAAGCGCCTGGGCCAGCCTGAAGAAATCGCCTCCATCATCTCGTGGATCGCCTCTGATGAAGGCGGTTACGCGACGGGCGCTGACTTCTCGCTGAACGGCGGTCTGCACATGGGTTAAGCCTTTCTGGCGCCCACAAAAAAACCCGCTTCGGCGGGTTTTTTTATTGTTGGTGCAGTTCGTTGTGCCGGTGTCAGTCGCTGAGCGGCAGCGATTCAAATGACAGCAGGTTGCCTTTCACGGCCAGCTCGCCGGGGTTGTCTGTGGGCGTGGTCATGTTTTCACCTTTCTGGCGGTAGGCCAGCAGAAGGAAGATGCCGTGCTGCGGCAGCCAGACGTATTCCGAGCGGCGCTCGGCCTGCTGGTCGTTCGAGGTGCTCAGGCAACTGATGCGCGGGTAGCTGCCTTTGGCGACGGCGCCTATGTCTGCCGCGTCGAGGTTGCCGGTGCGCTCGCAGTGCACCTTGCGCTGGTAGTTGGTGGTCTGCACGGTCAGGCCTTTGCCGTCGGTATCCGACGCACGCGCCATGACCATGTCCAGCTTCCAGTCGGGCGCATCGGGGGTGCTGCCCGTCAACTGGCTGGCGATCGTTCTGGCGGAATCGTTGTACCAGCCCACCCGGCCCATCAGGTCATGCACCAGCGGGGCGACCTCGCGGCTGCGTGTGTGCACCGAGAAGAGGTTGCGAAAGAGGATGTAGCGTTCCTGATAGACGACGCTCCTGCCCTTGATGTCATACCAGTCGTCCTGGCGCATCACGAGCCCGTTTTCAAGTGGCTGCAGTGTGGATCGGATCTCGACCTGCATCACGCCCGACGGCGAGGCGTAGCTGCGCCGGATCGCGTATTTGAAGGTGCGGTTGACGCGTTCGCCGAAGTTTTTGTCCAGGGCCGCCGCACTGCTCACCACCTCAGGCGGCACATCCGACAACATGAGCGGCTGGTAGGGGTGCAGGTAGGCCATGACAGCCAGAACCACGGCGATCAGCGCCACAGGTGCCCACCAATAGCCGATGAGGCCTTGTCGGCGCGGTTTTGGTGGAGGTGCGTCGGACATGGCCGGATTGTAGGGACGGTCTGGCATCGCAGTCCACCCCTGAAATCCCTGCTGTTGCGCCGCCGGGCTGTGGCATAAACGGTGTTTTCGCACTTTTGAGGACACGCCATGCTCCAACTCCGCCCCGGCTGCGAATGCTGCAACAAGGACCTGCCGCCCGATGCCGCCGATGCGCGCATCTGCTCGTTTGAATGCACGTTCTGCGTGAGCTGCGCCGAGGGCGTGCTCAAGGGCAAATGCCCGAATTGCGGCGGCGAGTTCGTGCCCCGCCCGCGCAGGCCAGCCAGCAAGCTGGGCAAATTCCCTGCATCGACGGAACGTGTCTACAAGCCGGACGGCTGTGTGGTGGCCTGAGGCGGCCAATTTGGCAGAAATTTAACGTACACGTTAAATTTTGGCCAAAAGTTAATATGGGTATTAACTTTTCGGGTTTGATGCCGCTCTGAGCCCTCAAAAACGCCGGAAATCCCCTGAAAAAGCCCATTTTCAGGCATCAAATCGGCCTCCAGCCCTTTAAACAAGAGCGTGAGCAGCTACTGAATTAATAGCAAAATTGCGATCTTTCGCCCGCTTGCAAACCCGCGTCAGCGCGTTTGGGGACCGAGCCCAGCTTCTCCCTCACGTGGCGGACGGCCACCTCTGGCTGGTGCGCTTATTGCTTCAGTGTTTGTGAGACTTGTCTACGCATGATGTATGCAAGATTGCCAAAAGTCTCACCCTTAATCCTGGAGTGACCAACATGACTATTCGAAGCGCTCTCTCGAGCTGGATTTATGCATTCGGCGTGCTGACACTGGCGGCCCCTGCCGTCGCAGCAGACAAATTTCCTGATCAGCCGGTGAAGGTGATGGTGGCGCTGCCGGCGGGTGGCGGTGTGGACATGATTGCCCGCCTCGTCGGCCAGAAGCTGCAGGTGATCTGGGGCCAGCCCGTGGTGGTGGACAACCGGGCAGGCGGCTCGGGCCAAATCGGCTTGCCCATCGTCGCCAAGGCCGCGCCGGACGGCTACACGCTGATGGCGTCGCCAGCGTCGTTCCTGACCACGAACAAGAGCATTTTCAAGAAGCTTTCCTATGACCCTGAGGCTGACTTCGTGCCTATCACCAAGCTGGCCAACCAGTCCATGGTGCTGGTGGTCAGGGACAGGCAGAAGTTTCCGACGGCTGCCTCCGTTCTGGCGGCCGCCAAGGTCAAGCCTGAAGCGGTGAACTACGCATCGTCCGGCGACGGCAGTCCACAACACCTCGCGGCGCTGATGTTCGAGGCGCGCATGAAGGTGAAAATGCTGCACGTGCCCTACAAGGGTGGTGCGCTGGCCATCAACGACCTGCTGGGCGGCAATGTCGACATCCTGTTCGCGCCGCTGCCCGAGGCCCTGCCGCACATCAAGGCCGGCAAGCTGGTAGCCCTGGCCATCATGGGCGACAAGCGCTCGGACCTGATCCCCGACGTGCCGACGATGGCGGAGAGCGGCATCAACAACATGACCATGGTGACCTGGATCGGTCTGCTGGCACCCGCAAAAACGCCGCGTCCGCTGGTGGACCAGATCAACAGGCAGGTTCACGCCATCCTGGCCACCGACGAGGTGAAAACCCAGCTGCGCGCGGCCGGCATGGACGTGGCACCGAACACGCCCGAGCAGTTCAAGCAGATCATTTCCGATGAGATCAAGCTGCACGCGGAACTGGTGAAGGCGGCTGGCCTGGTGCCGCAGTGACGCCCAGCCAGCGGTCGTTCAACGCGCGTCTAGGGGCCGTTCCTGTTCTGGAAGTGGCTGGGCGACTGCCCCATCGCGCCCTTGAACATCGCTGAAAACGCGCTGTCGCTGGCATAACCGCTGGCCGCGGCCACGGTGCTGATGGACTGGCCGCGCGCCAGCAGCGGCAGGGCGTGCGCCAGGATGGCCTGCTGGCGCCACTGCTGGTAGCTCAGGCCCAGCTCGTCCCTGAACAATCGGGCCGCAGTGCGTTCGCTGGCACCAATGTCGGCCGCCCATTCCGCCAGCGTGGCCCGCTCGGCAGGGGCACGCATCACGGCTTCGCACAGCGCGCGCAGTCGTTTGTCACCGGTTTGTGGATGTGGCAACGGCACGCCAAGCGCGTGGATGTCGGCATGCTCGATCTCGTCGAGTGCCAATCGGCTGAGGAGTTGCTCGCGTCCATTGGCGACGGGCTTGCCGTCAGGAGCATCCAGTGCCTGTATGGCCTCGCGCAGAAGGGGGGACACCACGATCATGCGGCAGCCCTGCCAGCCTTTGGGGGTGACACTCGCATCCATGTAGAGCGTCTGGAACTCGGCAGCCTCCAGCACGGTGATGTGGTGCAGGGCGCCCGGTGCAATCCAGACTGCGCGTGAGGGCGGCACGATGTAGGTGACCTCGTCGGCGCTGCCGTGTTTTTGTTCCGACGTGACCTGCACGATGCCGACGGCGCAGTAGGCCAGCTGCGCCCAGGCGTGGGCATGCGGCTCGAAATGGGTGTCGGCCGGCATGGTGCGCGCCCGGACACGGACCGGCCGCTTCGCGTCGGGCGTGAAGCTGTCGGTGTCGCCGACAGGCATCAGGCGAAGGTTGGGGAGGGGGTGGCTGCGTGACATGGCTGGGCGGGTGCCGGGATTGGATTGTCTGAAATTCGATGATTATTGGCTATTTGTCGCATTTCAACATGAACGGCAAATACTACGATAGCCGCATGACTACTTCAAGCACCCTGAATTTCCCGTCGGGCAATGCGCCCCTGCGCAACGATGCAGGCGTGATCGGCCTGGTGGGCGCTGCGCACATGGTCAGCCACTTCAGTCAGTTGCTGCTGGCGCCGCTGTTTCCGTGGCTCAAGACCGAATTTAATGTCAGCTACGCCGAACTGGGCCTGCTGATGACCATCTTTTTTGCGGTGTCCTGCGGTGTGCAGGCAGCGTCCGGTTTTGTGGTCGACCGCTTCGGCCCCCGCCCCATCCTGTTCGCCGGCCTGGCGCTGATCGGTGTGTCGGCGCTTGGTTACGCCGCCAGCCACAGCTACTGGATGCTGGCGGTGTTCTCCGTCGTCGGCGGCATCGGCAACGGCGTGTTTCACCCGGTCGACTACACGCTGCTCAACCGCAAGGTGAGCGCGTCGCGTCTGGGTCATGCCTACAGCGTGCACGGCATCACGGGCAGCCTGGGATGGGCGCTGGCGCCGGCCATGCTGGTGCCATTGACGGTCGCATTCTCATGGCGTGTGGCGCTGGTGGCTGCCGGTGTGTTTGCCCTCGTCGTGCTGGCCGTGTTGCTGGTCAACCGTGAGAAGTTGCACCTCAAGGTTGAAGCACCCGCAAGGGGTGCCGCTGTGCAGGACAGCAGCTTTGGCTTCCTGAAGATTCCCGCGGTCTGGATGTGTTTTGCCTTCTTCTTCTGGTACGCGATCGCTTTGGGCGTGGTGCAGGCCTTTGCACCGGAAGCAGCCAGCCACCTGCACAACATGCCCATCGCGCTGGTCGCGAGTTGCCTGACGATTTACATGCTGTGCAGCGCAGGCGGCATGGTGCTCGGTGGTTTTCTGGCTGCTGACCCCACCCGCTGCGAGCGCATCGTCGGCATCGGGTTTGGCATCGCCGCCGGTGTCGCATTGCTGCTGGCTCTCGGCAGCTACCCCGGCTGGGTGGTGCCTGTGCTGTTTGGCCTCATGGGTTTTGCGTCCGGCATGGCGGGCCCGTCGCGTGACTTGCTGGTCAAGCGTTCCACACCCGACAACGCGTCTGGCCGCGTCTACGGCGTCGTCTATGCCGGCCTGGACATCGGCAGCGCCGTCTCACCGCTCATCTTCGGCCTGATGATGGACCACGGCCAGTACCGCGGCGTGCTGCTAGGTTTGGCGCTGGTGCAGGGCGTGCTGATTGCCAGCGCCTTTAACGTGCGGCGCGTGCGCCGCACGGCACTGGTCGCGGCCTGACCCTAGGCCAGGGGCGTATCGATGTCAGGCCTGCGCCTGTCCCCACGCAGCATGTAAAGCCCTGAGCCCACCAGCAGGGCAATGCCGCACCAGGCGATGGCGTTGGGGATATCGCGCCAGCCGATGTACCCCAGCACCAGTGCAAACAGGATGCCGCTGTAGCGAAAAGGGCCGACCACCGATATCTCGCCAAGCCGCATGCTGCAGACCGTCAGGTAGTAGCCGCACGCCAAAAAGACAGCCGCCAGCAACAGCACACCAAACTCGAACAGGCTGAAGGGCTGCCACGACTGCATCAGCGTGAGCCCGCCCGATAGCGTCGTGACGGCGAGCGCCGTGGTCAGCGTGACGATGAGGGAGGGCACGCCGGCATCGATGCGCCGTGTCATCAGGTCACGGGCCGCATGGCACAGCGCTGCCAGCAGGCACACCAGCGCGTAGTAGTTAAAACCGTCTGCACGTGGCTGTACCACCAGCAGCACCCCGAGGAACCCAGCCCCCACTGCCAGCCAGCGCGCGGCATTGACCCGCTCGTGCAGGAAGATGGCGGCGAACAGGGTCATGAAAAGCGGGGCTGCCAGCGTGATCGCCACCGCGTTGCCGATGGGTAGGTGAAACAGGGAGCCGAGGTAAAGCATGGTCGCCATTGCATCGACGAGGGCACGGCCCGTGACCCAGCGGCGTGTGCCCGGCGGCACGCGTACCGGCGTGCGCAATGCACAGACTACCGCGAGCACCAGCAGCACAGACAGGGCACCCCGAATAAAAATGAGTTGCGAGCTGGGCATGCTCTGGCTTGCCAGTTTGACCAGCGCGTCGTTGGTCACAAAACTTGCCGTACCGGCCACCATGCACAGGATGCCGCGGCGGTTGGCGGCTGCAGAAAGATTCATGTCTTGTTTATACCTTGCTCCTGCACGCGATGTTGCTGTCGTCCTACCCCCCGCGCGCTGCACGGCGTAGCGGTGCGGCCTATACTGGCTCGCATAAATAACAGGCGTCCCGGTTGACAGGGACGCCGAAAATCCACAGAGGCTTGCGATGAAAAATCCCGCACACATGTTTAAAAATGCTCAGGTGCTTGCAGCTGTTGCGACGGCGGCCTTGCTGTTGTCGGCTGCGCCATCGGTAAAAGCACAAGCCGAACCGCTGAACTACAGGCTGACCGGAGATGTGGGTGGTGCTGTGTACAGCACGCAGGGCATCATCCGCAGCAAGGGCTCTGACAACAGCGTGCTGCCTTATGGGTTCTTCGACTACGGGCGTTTCTTCGCCCGGGTCGACACCTTCGGCTTCAAGACCGTGCCTCTGGGCTACGGTTACCTGGAACTGGTGGGCCGCGTGAGCCAGGAGGGCTGGAAGGCCAATACCGCGGCGCTGTCGGGCCTGAACAACCGGGACACGCCCATCCCCTTGGGCATAGGCACCTTCCAGCGCACCCCGTACGGCGCTTTTATTTTCAATGCGTTTTTTGATGCGGGCAAATCGCGTGGCGCTTTGGTGGAGGCGACCTACGCCGCTGAATTCAAGCTTGGTGCTGTCTCTTTCTACCCGCAGGTCGGGCTGGAGCACCGCAGCGCGAAGTTCACCAACTATCTTTACGGCGTGACGCCTGCCGAGTCGCTGGCCAGTGGTTATGCAGCCTACAACGCAGGCGCCTCCACCATCCCGGTGCTGGGGCTGGCGGCAGACGTGCCACTCAACGATTCCTGGGTGGTCAACATGCAGCTGCGGCAGAAGTGGCTGGACTCAAGCATCACCAACAGCCCGCTGGTCAGCCGCAAGGGACAAAGTTCGGGTTACATCGGCTTGTCTTACCGCTTCAAGTAAAAAGCGTTGCAGTCAATAAAAAAGGGGCCTCGGCCCCTTTTTTGATGTCGTTTCTTGCAGTCAGACCGCACTTTTATGCCGCGCGATACAGGTGTCCAGCACTTCGCCATGGTCACGTTGCCACCAGTTGCCGGTCGAGAAAATTTCGACCTCGCTGTAGCCTGCAAACCCCTGGGCTTCCACCCAGCCGCGGATTTTCGGGATGTCGATGACGCCGTCGCCCATCATGCCGCGGTCGTTGAGCAGGTCGGTGGTGGGGGTCATCCAGTCGCAGACGTGGAAGGCCAGCAGGCGTTTTTGCCCTGCGCGCTTGATCTGCGCTTCGAGTTTGGGATCCCACCACACGTGATAGACATCCACCGCCACACCGAGTGCACCTGACTTTGACGGGTCGAGCTCGTCGCACAGGTCGAGCGCGTGCTCCATGGTGTTGACGCAGGCGCGGTCAGCGGCGTACATCGGGTGCAGCGGTTCTATGGCCAGCGGCATGTTCTTGCTGCGGGCGTACTCGAGGAGTTTCGCGATACCGTCCTTGACCTGCTCGCGCGCGAGTGCGATGTCCTTGTGCGCGGCCTTGCCGGCCAGCGCACCGGGCAGGCCGCCGACGACCAGCACCAGGCAGGCGGCGTTCAGCTCGCAGGCCTCATCGACCGCCCGGCGATTGTCTTCATGCGCAGCTTTGAGGCCGGCGGCATCGGCCGCGGTGAACATGCCGCCACGGCAGTAACCCGAGAGCTTGATGTCGTGCTTTTTGACAAGGGCCGAGATTTTGTCGAGGCCCACTGCCGCGACCTGGTCACGCCAAGGGGAGATGGCGGTGATACCGCGTGCCACGCAGGCTTCGATGATCTGGTCCAGCGGCAGGTCGGCGCCCTTGTGCTTGCGAATGGTGGCCGTGTTGAGGGACAGCCAACGGTGGTCTTTGGAGAAATCGCGCATGGATAAATTAAATGAAAAGGTGATTATTCGATCTGGATGTTGGCATCACGCACAACACGGGAGTAGGTGGCAATCTCTTTGGTGATGTGCCTTGCAAAATCATCTGGCGTGCCGCTGGCCGAGATGAAACTCTGCGAACGAAGGCGCTCCGTGACCTTGGGTGAACGCATGGCTTTGGAGGCTTCTGCATTGAGCTTCTTCGCGATGTCGTCAGGCAATTTAGCCGGCGCCCACAGGCCGTACCAGGACACCATTTCGAATTCAGGGAAGCCCGACTCGGCCACCGTCGGCACATTCGGCATCTGTGGCATGCGCGTTTTGGTGGTCACGGCCAGTGCTTTCAATTTGCCGCTGGCAATGTGCGGATAGGTGGACGGCATGGCGTCAATGATGGCGCTGATCTGCCCGCCCAGCACGTCGTTGATGGCGCCTGCCGTGCCCTTGTAAACAATGATGGGAATATCAAGTTTGGCATTGCTCTTGATGGACGCCTGCGCGACGTGCATGGGTGAGCCAATCGCCGAGGTGCCGAACGCATACTGCTTGGGGTTGGCCTTGGCCAGTGCGACAAATTCCTTCAGGTTGGCGGCCGGCACAGACGGGTTGGCCGCCATCACCATGGGCACCGACCCCAGCAGCGAGATGGGCCTGAAGTCGCGGATGACGTCGTAGGGCACGGACTTGAGCATGAGAGGGCTGGCGATCAGCGTGGGGGCTTGCACCAGCAGCGTGTAGCCGTCGGCCGGGGCCTTGGCCACGATATCGCTGCCGATCAGGCCGCTGGCACCGGCACGGTTCTCCACCACGAAGGGCTGGCCGGTCTGCTCGGTCAGTGCCTGGGCCAGGGTGCGGGCGACGACGTCGACGGTGCCGCCGGGTGCAAACGGCACGATGATGCGTACGGGTTTGGAAGGCCAGGCCTGTGCCTGCACGGTCATCACGGCGGCTGCAGCCATCACGCCGATGAGGGTCTTGAACGTTTGTTTCATGAGAGGTCTCCGGAGGGATTTATGGGGATGAATGGTGCCTAGCAATCGCACGGCATCTTGAGGAGCCGGAGCGCATTGCGGAAATAAATGCCTTCGCTGTCTTCCTTCGACAGGCCCAGGCCGTCGATGGCTTCGGGAATCGTGCGAATGAACATCGGGCCGCCTTCGGGGTCGAACGGGCAGTCGGTCGCGAAGACTACCTGCCTGGTACTGAAAAACTCCAGGCCGCAGCGCAGGCCGGCCTGGCCGCCTGCGAGTGCGGTGTCTGCGTAAAACATCTTGAAGTAATCGATGGGCCGCTTGGCCATGCGCTTGAGCAGGCCTTCATAGTCCTCATCGGACGTGCGGCTGCCGAACTGGTCCAGGCCGGGGCCGACGCGGCCGTCGAAGAAGGGGATCATCGCACCCATGTGGTGGGTGATGAGTTTCATGTTCGGCAGCTTGTCGAAAAAGCCCGAGAACACCATGCGTGTCATGGCGGCGCTGGTTTCGTACGGCCAGCCGAAGGTCCACCAGATTTCGTATTTGGATTTCTTCTCGCTGGCGTAATCGGTCATGTTCGCGCCGCGCGCGGGGTGCATCCAGATGGGCACGTCGTACTTGTTCACGGCGGCATCAAAGATGGGCCAGAACTCTTCATCGTCGAGCGGCCTGCCGTTGACGTTGGTAAAAATCTGAATGCCTTTGGCGCCCAGCTGCGTGATGGCACGCTCCATCTCTTCCAGTGCGGCGGGCACGTTGTTCATGGGCAGTGAGGCCACGAAGGCAGGGAACTTGTCCGGGTGCTGGTCGCGAATCTCGGCCATGCAGTCATTGGCCAGCCGCGCCATGCCGGGTGAGTCGTCGGGCCCGGCAATCATCTCGATGGGCGGGTTCGACAGCGTCAGGATCTGCTGGTAATCGGGGAAACCTTCCATCATCTTCAGCCGCGCATCGAGGTCGTAAAGCACGGGGATGGTCAACCAGCGCTTGATGGCGGCCTTGTCCTTGGCCATTTCCGACATGCGGTCGAAATAGGGGCGCGGCAGGATGTGTGAGTAACTGTCGATTTGTCGCATGAATCTTTCTCTGTGCGTGATGGTCTGTCGTTCAGGCCTGCAGCGAGGAGCCGCCGCAGATTTGGATGTCTTGCCCCGTGATGGCCGCTGCCGGGGGAGACAGCAGGTAGGCCACCATGGATGCGATTTCGGAGGGTTCTATCAACCGGCCCAAAGGCGGCACCCGTGGCGATGAGGCCTTGCGGGAAGGGTCGTCCAGCATGGCGGTGCGCGTTGCGGCCGGCGACACCACATTCACCGTGACACCCGAGGCGATCACCTCTGCCGCCCAGCTTTTCGACAGGGCGATCAGTGCTGCCTTGGTGGCCGCATACTCGCTGCGACCGGCAAAGCCCTGGGCCACGCGGCTGCCGATGACAACCACGCGGCCCATGCGGGCTGCCGCCATGGCCGGTACGATGATGTTGGCCAGGCAACTGAGCGCGCTGACGTGCACCTGCCACATCAGCTGTGCGTCCGCCGCGCTGAGGTTACCGAGCCGCCCGACCCTGAGCACGCCCGCCGCATGCACCAGCGCCTGGGGTTTGAGGTTGCGTGCTGCTGCCTCGAGCGCCGGGGTGTCGCGCAAATCAACCGTCACCGCTTCAAAGGCGGCGTGTGTGATGCGTGCCGGTGCCATATCGAAACCCGTCACGGCCCAGCCCTGCGCCAGCAGGTGTTCCGCAATCGCCAGGCCTATGCCCGAGCTGCTGCCGGTGACGAGCGCACGCTGCATGGTTATTCGACCTTGATGTTGCCGTCGGTGATGACTTTTTGCGAACGGGCCATGTCGGCGCTCTGGAATTTCGCGAAGTCTTCAGGTGTGCCAGGTGTCAGCACCAGACCTTGCTGGACGAGCTTGTCCTTCATGTCGCTGGCCAGTGCCTTGTTGCTCTCAAGGTTCAGGCGTTTGGTGATGTCTGCGGAAAGTTTTGCGGGGGCCCACAGGCCGTACCAGCTGTAGAACTCATAACCGGGTATGGTTTCAGCCACGGTCGGGACATCCGGCAGGTTGGGTGCACGCTTGTCGCCCGTCACGGCCACCACGCGCAGCATGCCGCTCTTGTGATACTGGAGCGATCCCAGAATCGGGTCGATAAAACCGTCGATCTGGCCGCCGATCAAGTCCTGGAAGGCCGGTGCCGTGCCTTTGTAGGGCACGACGGTGTATTCGATACCGGCCGTGCGCTTGAGCAGTTCGGTCGACAGGTGACCGGCCGAGCCGATGGAGCCGACGGCGAAAGTCATCTTGCCCGGGTTGGCCTTGGCGTAGGCGACCAGCGACTTCACATCGGTGATGGGCAGGTTCTTGTTGATGGCAATCGACAGCGGTGCCTTGGCGACCAGTGCGATCGGTGTGAAGTCCTTGACCACACCATATGGCACAGACTTCATGGTCATGGGTGCAGATGTGAACGTCGAGGCATTGAACAGCAGGGTGTAGCCATCCGCAGCAGCCGTGGCAACTGCTGCTGCGCCAATGGTGCCGTTGCCGCCGGCGCGGTTTTCAACCACAAAGGGCTGGCCGAGCTGCTCGCTGAGTTTTTGCGCCAGTTGACGGCCGACAGCATCCAGCGTGCCGCCCGGTGGGAATGGAATAATGACCTTGACGGGTTTGTTGGGGTAAGCCTGTGCCATCGCGCCGAGGGCGGTGACGGTGAGGCTCGCGGCGACGCAGGCCTTGAGGAAGAAGCGGGTGTTCATGTTTTGTCTCCAGTGGTTTTGTTGTCGATTCTTGAGATGTAAGGAAAACGGGAGGGTCTTCGCAAGCGGACGCCGCGGAACTGGCTCTGCCAGGCCGCCAGCGTCGCCCCTTGAGGGGGAGGCCGCTCCACGAAGTGAGCCGGCAACGGGGGGAGTCATGAGTCAACACCATGCATCGCCAGCAGTGTTTTCATGCGGCGTGTTGCAAGTTCGGGCTGCTCCAGCAGGTTGGCGGCATCCGCCAGACGGAACAGCTCTGCAAAATGCTGCAGCGAGCGTGTGCTTTGCTGTCCACCCACCATGGTGAAGTGACTCTGGTGGCCGTTGAGCCAGGCCATGAAGACGACACCGGTTTTGTAAAAACGCGTCGGTGCTGCAAAGATGTGACGTGACAGCGGAACGGTCGGGCCGAGGATGGCGTGGAATTTTTCGGTGTTGCCCTTCGCCAGCTCGCCCAAAGCGGCGCTGGCTGCCGGTGCGATCGCATCAAAAATACCAAGCAGCGCATCGCTTTTGGCGTGCATGGGGTCGCTGCCGAAACCATCGCCGGCGATCAGCTCTGCGTAGTTGAAGTCATCGCCCGTGTACATGCGAACACCTGCGGGGAGGCGCCGGCGCATGGCGATTTCCTTGTCCTTGTCGAGCAGGGAGATCTTGATGCCGTCCACCTTGTCCGGGTGCGCGTTGATGATGCCGAGCGCCGTGTCCATGGCGGCCTCGACGTTGTTGCTGCCCCAGTAGCCCTTGAGTGCCGGGTCGAACATGTCGCCCAGCCAGTGCAGCACCACGGGCTGCCTGGCCTGGCTCAGGATGCGGTCATAGACGCGTTCATAGTCAGCCGGGCTTTTGGCCACGCGTGCCAGGGCGCGGCTGGCCATGACGATCAGCTTGCCGCCCAGCTTTTCGATGGCGGCCATCTGCTCTTCATAGCCCTTGATGACTTCGTCGACGGTCTTGACGTTGTCCAGCACCAGGTGGTCGGTGCCGCAGCCGGATGCTACAAGCGCAGCGCCGCCTTTGGATGAAAAATCCTTCGAAGCGTCAATAGAGCGGCGTATCAGTTCAAGCGAGGTCGGCCAGTCCATGCCCATGCCGCGCTGGGCCGTGTCCATAGCTTCAGCCACGCCCAGGCCCAGTGACCAGAGGTGGCGGCGATAGGCAATGGTGGTGTCCCAGTCGACGGCACAGTCCAGCCATGGGTCGGCGGCGGCCAGTGGGTCGGCCACGACGTGCGCGGCGGAGTACGCGATGCGGTTGAAGGCGATGCCCGACGTGGGTTTGACCGGCTTGGTGCCGCGCAGGGTGTAGGCCTCAAGCTTGCCGGAGGCAGCGGGCAGTTGCAGTGTGATGCTCATGAAGATGTTCCGTTGACGGAGAGGGATGTTTAGGGAGTGGCTTGCGGCAGGATGGCGGCGACGATGGCCACGTTGTCGAGGTCGCCCAGGCCTTGCGCAATGGCACGGTCCAGCAGTTCCGCATGGGCTGCCGTAAGTGACAGGTTCAGGTTTTCCTGCTCACCCTGTTTGAGGATGAGCGCGAGATCCTTGCGGTGCTGGCGTATGCGTGAGGCTGGTGCGAAGTCGCGCGCGACCATGCGGGGCCCGGCCACATCAACGGCACGGGAATAGGCCGGTGATTCGCGCAGCAGGCCGAGAAAGTCCGTACCGTCCAGGCCCAGGGTGGTGGCAAGGGCCAGCCCTTCTGCCAGCGCGGCACGGTTCAGTCCCAGCACCAGGTTGCAGGCGAGCTTGGCGCGCACGCCGTAGCCTGCGGGACCTACGTGCCTGTATCGCGGGCAAATATCCAGCAGCAGGCCTGCCCAGCGCTCAAGCACGGCACCGCTGCTACCCAGCAGCCCCAATGCCTCGCCCTGTGCAATCTGGCGGCTGGAGCCCAGCAGCGGCATGTCTGCGAAGTCCAGGTCTCTGTCTGTCAGTAATGCCGCGGTGCTTTCCGTGGCCTGCACGCTGGCGGTCACGCAACTTACCACCAGCCTGGCGCTGCCCGGGTGCCGGGTTATGGCGTCAGCGCAGGAGGCGAGCATGGCGTCGTCCAGCACGCAGATGAGCAGCGCGTCGCAGTTGTCCGCAAGATCGTCCGGTGTGGCTGCAGACCTGATGCCGGCCGTTTGCGCGGCGGCACCGGCTGCGGGTGACGGGTCAAACCCTGACACCTTATGGCCACAGGCCACAAGCCGCGTCGCCAGCGCATGGCCGACAAGCCCGAGGCCAAGGATGCCGATCCTGAAAGGTGTGTTGCTCATCGGTGCGCGGACGAACGGCAGGTGTGTGCTGGATGGACGCGTTGGAGAAGGTTCAAACCTTCAGCGCAGGCACGTCGATCCAGCGGCGTTCCTTCCAGCTGTCCAGTGCGGCCTCGACCAGCTGCACGCCCTTGGCGCCTTCAGGCAGCGTCCATTTGTAGGGCTCGTTTTCCACCACGTGGCGGATGAAGTGTTCCCACTGGATCTTGAAGCCGTTGTCATAGACCTGGGTGTCGGGGACTTCCTGCCACTGGTCGGTGAAATTCATCATCTGCTTCTGGTCCGGGTTCCACACTGGGCGTGGCGTGTTCACGCGGCTTTGTGCAACGCAATCCGTCAGGCCGGCGACGGCCGAGCCGTGGGTACCGTCTACATGAAAGGTGACGAGGTCGTCGCGGCGCACGCGTGTGGCCCATGACATGTTGAGTTGGGCAATGACCTGCTCACCGCCATGGCCCACCAGTTCGGCGGTCGCGTAGGCCGCGTCGTCGGCCGTGCATTCGTAAGGCTTGCCTGCTTCGTCCCAGCGGGTGGGAATGTGTGTGGTGCCTATGCAGGAGACGGACTTCACTTCGCCGAAGAGGTTGTCCAGCACATAGCGCCAGTGGCACATCATGTCCAGGATCATGCCGCCGCCGTCTTCCTTGCGGTAGTTCCATGATGGGCGCTGGATGGGTTGCAGGTCGCCTTCGAACACCCAGTAGCCGAACTCCAGGCGCACGCTGAGCATGCGGCCGAAGAAACCTGCGCGGCGCAGCATGTCGAGCTTGCGCAGGCCGGGCAGGAAAAGTTTGTCCTGCACGGCACCGTGCTTCAGGCCCGATTTTTCGGCCAGGCGTGCAATCTCGACAGCCTCATTGAGGTTGGTGGCAATCGGCTTTTCGCAGTACACGTGTTTTCCTGCACGAATGGCTTTTGCCAGCAGGGTGGGGCGCATCTGTGTGGTGCCGGCATCGAAGAAGATGGTGTCTTCCTTGTTGGCCAGTGCTGCGTCAAGGTCGGTTCCCCAGCGGGTGATGTTGTGCGCCTTGGCCAGTGCTTCCATTTTTTCGGCGTTGCGTCCGATGATGATGGGATCCGGCATCACCTTGTCGCCATTGGACAGCGTGACGCCGCCCTGGTTGCGGATCGCGATGATGGAGCGGATCAGATGCTGGTTCATGCCCATGCGTCCGGTGACGCCGTGCATGATGATTCCTAGTCGTTGGGTAGCCATGGGGTTCCTGTTGTCCTTGCTTGCGGGTTGGGGTTGTGAGGGGGTTACTGTTTCTGGACTTCAAGGCCCGCAGCTTTCACCAGCACGGCGTTGCTCTTGATCTCGTCCTTGATGTAGCTGTCGAACTGCTCTGGCTTCAGCGTCCAGGCGTCGGCACCGAGCGCTGCGAAGCGCTCCTTGACTTCCGGTGTTGCCAGTGCCTTTTGCACTTCGTCGTGGAGGCGGTTCACGATGTCGCGCGGTGTTTTGGCGGGCGCCATCATGCCGATCCAGAAGTTGAATTCGGAGCCTGGAACGCCTGCTTCTGCCGTGGTCGGCACATTGGGCAGTGCAGTGGCGCGCTTGGGCGAGCCCACTGCCAGTGCGACCAGCTGGCCGTTCTTGATCTGGCCGATCACCGGCGCAATCGGCGAGAAGTAGTAGTCGACACGACCGGACATCACTTCAGTCACGGCTTCGGCGGAGCCCTTGAACGGGATGTTGGTGGCGTCTATCTTGCCGGCCAGCTTGAACTTCTCTGCGTTCAGGTGCGTGGCGCTGCCCTGGCCGGCGGACGCGAAATTCATGCTGCCGGGTTTTGCCTTTGCAGCGGCCAGCAATTCGGGCAGGGTCTTGATGTTTTTGGAAGGCGAGATCACCAGCACATTGGGCGTGGAGGAGATGGGGGTCACGCCTGCAAAGTCGGCCACGGTGTCGAAGGGCAGTTTGGCAAACGTCGAGGGGCTGACGGTGTGCGATGAAGAGTGGATCATGATGGTGTAGCCATCCGGTGCAGCCGAAGCCACCATTTGCTGGCCGATGGTGCCGCTGGCGCCGCCGCGGTTGTCGATGACCAGGGTCTGGCCCATGCTGGCACCCATCTTGTCGGCAATGGCGCGCGCAATGATGTCGGTGGTGCTGCCGGCTGCAAACGGCACCACGACACGGATGGGCTTGTTCGGATAGGCGCCCTGCGCATTGACTGCAAGAGGTGAGAGCGCAGCAGCGCAGGCGACGGTGGAGGCGATGGCGGTAAGGGCGGCGCGACGGTTGAATTTCATGCTTGTCTCCTGAACTGGTGTTGTTGAATACGTTGGGCGGAAAAGAGGCTGGCTTGCTTCTTAATTCACTATTAGGTGAATTAGAGATTGTAGGAAGGCCTTGGGCTTTGCGTCAATTGCTGATCCCAGTCAGCTTCTAAGTACATACCCTAGGATGACGTCGCACATGTGCGAGAGGCGCTCATGGTGCGCCTTGGGTGTCATCAGGTCACGGCCGAAGACGGCGGACAGGGTGTAGTTGTTGGAGAGGTAGAAGTACGCCATGCCGGCGATGGAAACGTAAAGCTGTATGGGGTCGATGCCGCCGCGGAACAGGCCTTCCGCACGGCCGCGTTCGAGAATTTCCGCGAGTGTTTCGACCAGCGGCGAGTTGGTCTGCCGCACGCGCCCCGACATGGCCAGGTGCCGGCCCTGGTGCAGGTTTTCGCTGTTGAGAAGGGTCAAGAATTCGGGGTGCTCGATGTAGTATTCCCACGTGAATTCCGTTAATCGGCGTATGGCCTGTGCGGGCGGCATGTCACGCAGGTGCAGCCTGGTTTCTGCCGCACGGATATCTGCGTAGGCACTTTCAAGTACGGCAAGAAACAGCTCGTCCTTGCTGGTGAAGTAGTAGTAGATCAGGCGCTTGTTGACGTCAGCTCGCTCGGCGATCCGGTCTACCCGCGCACCGCCCAGGCCATGCTGGGCGAACTCGTCCCGCGCGGCCAACAGTATGGCTTGTTGAGAGCGGTCGGCATCCCTGGAGCGTGGTTCTGCAACTTTGGCTTTGGTGCTGGGCATGGTCTTATTATTAACTAATTGGTGAATTATGACAAGGCGCTTGATGACATCGGGATTGGGGGCTTGCGCCGAACGCTGACATGGCGCAATGTGATGACCGTAGAACGTCGTGAAATCCAAAAGGAGCTGCCATGAACAATGCCAACACCCCCAAAGATGGTGATTTTGCAGCCTGGGTCGATGAAAAGGCCGAGGCGCTTAAATTTCAGCTCGGCGACAAATTCCCGGTGCCGCCGACGGAATTGCATTCGCCTTCCGTCCACATCGAAACCGGGCGACAGAAGCTCGAAGAGGTGCTGCTGGAGCATGAAGAGCCGACGGCTGAATTCCTGGAAGAACTCGCGGCCCTTGAGCATGCGCCGCCACTGAGTGATGAAGAGCTGGACCGGCAAGCGCTTGAGTCTGGTGGGGCGGACGGGGATAACAACACACCGGAGTAGGCAAACAGCCAAACCCTCAATAGGTGGAGCGCCACACGCAGTGTTCGAGCGTGGGGGCCGCAATTTCCCGCGGGGCCGCCCCCAGGGAAATTAGCCCCCTCGGGGGGCAGAGAGCCACACGCAGTGTTCGAACGTGGGGCCGCAATTTCCCGCCGGGCCGCCCCAAGGGAAATTAGCCCCCTCGGGGGGCAGAGAGCCACACGCAGTGTGCGAACGTGGGGGCCACATTCCAGCGGCACAATAAGCAGCATGAGCTCAAAACTTGCTGGCCACCTTCTTGTCGATTGCCTTCTGGCCCAGGGCGTTACCCACGCGTTTGGTGTTCCGGGTGAGAGTTACCTGGCGGTTCTGGACGGGCTGCATGCGCGCCGCGACAAGATCCGGTTTGTCATTTGCCGGCAGGAGGGCGGTGCGGCCTACATGGCAGAAGCCCATGGCAAGCTGACCAACCGCCCGGGGGTGTGCATGGTCACACGCGGACCGGGTGCGACCAATGCCTCTATCGGCGTTCACACGGCGTTCCAGGATTCGACACCCATGGTGCTGCTCGTCGGGGACGTTGCAAGCGATTGCCGGGATCGTGAGGCTTTCCAGGAGGTCGACTATCTGAGCTTCTTCGGGCCGAGTACCAAAGGCTTTGCAAAGCGCGTGGAGCGCATCGACGATGCCGACCGAATTCCGGAGTATGTCGCCCGCGCCTTTGCGACGGCAATGAATGGCAGGCCAGGTCCGGTGGTGCTGGTCCTGCCAGAAGACATGCTGACCCGCATGACGGATGCAGAGCCGCTGCCGCGCGTTGAGGCGGTGCAGGCCTGGAGCGATCCGGGCGCGCTCCGTACGCTGCGCGAAATGTTGCTGGCGTCAAAGCAGCCTTTTGTCATCGCAGGTGGTGGCGGCTGGACGCCCCAGGCGGCACAGGCGCTGCAGCGTTTTGCGGAAAACTGGAAACTGCCGGTCGGCAATGCCTTTCGCTTTCAGGATACGTTTGACAACCATCATCCGCTTTATGCGGGTGACGTGGGCATAGGCCTGAACCCGAAACTGGCGGCGCGCATCAAGGCCAGCGACCTGGTCATTGCGATTGGTCCGCGGCTGGGCGAGATGACCACCAACAATTACACGTTGCTGGAGGCGCCGCGTTCACGGCAAAAGCTGGTGCACATCCACAGCAGTGCAGAAGAGCTCAACCGTGTCTACCAGGCCGATCTCGCCATCAATGCCACCATGAACGCCGCAGCACGTTCGCTGGAAGTGCTGACGGCGCCTGTCTCGCTGCCCTGGGAAGCCTGGACAGCATCTGCGAATGAGGACTACGTTGCCAACCTGCAACCCCAACAGCTGCCGGGCGACATTGACATGCCGGCCATCGTCGGGCTGCTGCAAAAGCACCTGCCCGACGATGCGGTGCTGACCAATGGGGCGGGCAATTTTGCGAGCTGGGTCCATCGCTTCTTCAGGCATCACGGGGTGGTCAAGGGCTTCAAGACGCAGCTGGCACCGACGGTGGGTGCCATGGGCTACGGCGTGCCGGCAGGCATTGCAGCGGCCATCACGACGGGCCGTGTGGCCTTCACCATTGCTGGCGACGGTGATTTCCTCATGAACGGGCAGGAACTGGCTACGGCCGTGCAGCACGATGCGAAGACCATCATCGTGCTGCTCAACAACGGCATGTACGGCACGATACGCATGCACCAGGAGCGGGAGTACCCGCAGCATGAGAGCGGGTCACATCTCAAGAACCCTGACTTTGCCGCCCTGGCGCGGGCTTATGGGTATGCCGGCGTGCGAATCACCCGCACCGGGGAGTTCGAGGCCGAGTTGCTGGCGGCGCTCGCGCGGGAAGAGGGGACGCTGATTGAAGTCATGCTGGACCCGGAGGTCATCACCACGCGCGGCACGCTGTCGGCCATCACGCAGAACGCATTGAAAGCATCTAACCAAAATCAGGGCTGAACAAAATCAGCAAAATGCAGACATAAAAAAAGGCCGGTGCAAACCGGCCTTTTCAATTCAGCAGAGCTGATTACTTGACGTGCTTGCCGATCAGGCCAGCCATCTCGAACATCGAGACTTGTGCCTTGCCGAATACGGCCTTCAGCTTTTCGTCTGCGTTGATCATGCGCTTGTTGACCTTGTCCTGCAGGCCCTTGGACTTGATGTACGTCCACAGCTTGCTGACGATCTCGGTACGTGGCAGCGGTTTGTCGCCAACCACTGCGGCCAGTGCCGGGCTCAGGGTCAGTGCCTTCATGAAAGCTGCGTTCGGGGTGCGCTTTTTGGCAGGAGCCTTTTTGGCTGCTGGCTTTTTGGCCGCAACTTTCTTGGCTGGAGCCTTCTTGGCGACGACCTTCTTCGCAGGAGCCTTCTTCGCTGCTACCTTCTTTGCTGGAGCCTTTTTAGCGGCTACCTTCTTTGCCGGTGCTGCCTTCTTTGCGGCTGCTTTTTTTGCCGGTGCTTTTTTTGCAGTTGCCATGATTGATTTTCCTTCTAGAAGTTGATAAATCACCACTGGAGATAACTACTCACCAATGGCAATGCGGATGCTACTGGAGAAAAACCTCATTTCATAGGGGAAAAGCACTTTTTTTGAGTCTTTATGTTGCAGATTCACCTCTGAAAACGGCAAATCCTCCTCTGGGAAACACAAAGTGCGTGAGTTTTCTGTGTGCTTCACCCCCGTTTTCACTGGAGAATTGGGGCAAAAAAACTGCAGCTGCGCGGCATGCGCGACACCGTTCTGACGCTGTGATGGGGGGGCGATGTACTTGTGACGCGATGTGAATCGGGTGATATCGATGCTCACGCAAAGCGCAAGAAAGCAGCACTAAGGTCGCGCCAGCAAAGAGCATTCTTAAAAATCCGGTGAGGTGATCTTGTCGAGAGACGGCGCTGTCCTCGACCGCGCTTGTTAACGTTACGCGCATCGGCGCTGGTCTCTTTTGAATGATCAGGCGCAGGAAGGCAACCCTGCGTTGTGGCGTGGACTGAATTTTTCGAAGGGGGTGATTTATGAGCCTGGTGGAATTTGCAACGTGTGATCTGTGCGACGCCCATAAAAACGACAGTTCGGGCGCCTTTAGGGTATTGCCACCTGTCTTTCGTGATTTCGGTGCGGTCCGCAAGTTTTATGGTCAGGTCACGACGGTCAAGTTTTTCGAGCACAACTCGCTGGTCAAGGCTGCAGTTGACCCAGCAGGCGAGGGATGGGTTCTGGTGGTCGATGGCGGTGCCTCGCTGCGCAATGCGCTGCGGGCGGGAGTCTGGGTGCGGCGGCCGCCAGGAATGGCTGGGCCGGTGTGGTGATTGATGGTTGTGTGCGCGACCTCGTCGAACTGGCGACGTGTGCCACAGGCATCGCGCGCGGGCTGCCATGCCGCTGCCGACGGAAAAACGCAATGAAGGCCAGCGGGATGTGCAGGTGCAGGGCGTGCGGATTTATCCCGGGGACTGGCTGTATGCCGATGAGGATGGCATCGTGGTGCTGCCCACATCCATGGTGCCAGTGGGTTAGGTGGTCAGGCCCTTGTAAAGCATGTAGGCGGCCAGCACGTACAGAATGCTGGCGAAGACGCGTTTGAGTTTGCTGACAGGCAGGCTGTGCGCGGCCTTGGCACCGAGGGGTGCCACCAGGAAACTGCAGATGGCGATGACCACCAGGGCTGGCAACCAGATGTAGCCGAAGGAAGCGGGCGGCAGATTCTGCAAATGCAGGCCGCTGAAGATATATCCAATGACGTTGGCGACCGCAATCGGAAAGCCCAGCGCTGCAGAGGTGGCCACTGCGCTGTGTATGGCCACGTTGCACCAGGTCATGAAGGGAACGCTGATAAAACCGCCGCCGGCACCCACCAGCCCCGACAGGAATCCGATGAAGCCGCCTGCCGCAAACTGGCCCGCAGTGCCCGGCATCTGCCGCGTGGGCTTGGGCTTTTTGTCCAGAAACATCTGTGTCGCGGAAAAACCCACGAAGAGGCCAAAAAAGACCGCCAGGTAGGAGCCCTTGAGCAGGGCGAAGACGCCCAGACTACCGACGATGCTGCCGGCCACGATGCCAGGGGCGAGGCGTTTCACGATATCCCACCGCACCGCACCGCGTTTGTGGTGTGCGCGTACGCTTGAAAGCGAGGTAAAGATGATGGTCGCCATGGACGTGGCAATCGCCATTTTCACGGCCAGGTCCGGTCCAATTGCGCGATTGGACAGGATGATGGTCAGGAAGGGGACCATGATCATGCCCCCGCCTATGCCGAGCAGGCCCGCCAGAAATCCCGTGCCAATACCGAGCAGGGCAAGTTCAACAATCAGCAGGGGTTCGAATGTCATGGGAGTAGGGGAGATATTGGCGCACGAGCCTGAAGATAAAGGTGTCTGCGAATGCCACCGGACCGTCATCCTGAACCAGGGTTCAGGTGGGCGAGGGCAGCCTGGCGTTGGGTCCGTCTAACGCGAGACGATCACGCCGGCCAGGCAATTTACCAAGCCCGAGCTCAAAGAGCATTGGTACAAGGAAATATAAAGCCCGGTGCGCACCGCAGACACCTCAATTGTAGGCGTTTGACGCGAGTGCTGCTGACGGCATGCGCCTTCTCACAGGTGGTGACGAGGGAAAGAAAAGCGCCCGCCGCACGTGCGGCGACCCGGCGATGGATCAGAGCAGCTGGCCGTCCTGGCCCAGTGCCATGTCCAGCCGGTGAATGAGGCTGGACAGTTGGGGATTAGCCTGGGCGCCCTCGGAACCTGCAGGGGACGCTGACTCGAGAGGCATGGATGCACTGGCGGCTTCCAGGACTGGCTCAATGATGGAACGGTCCGGAAGTTCAAAGGCCAGATTGAGCGCCGCCAGAACCGCGATGCGGTCGCGCGCCTTGATTTTGCCTGCATCGCGAATCCGGCACATGGCGATGTCAACCCGGTTCACGGCGTCAAGCATGCGGGCATCGCCGTTTTCAGGGCAGCCGAGCAAATAGCTCTGGCCCATGATCTGAACCTCAAGCTGTTTCATTGTGGACTTCCTGCGGGCGCGTGCGCACCGTTCAAGGCGTTCTCTGGCAGGCGTTCGAGCAGCGCGTCGACGCGCGCGCGCGCCGCGCTCAGCCGGGATTTCAGTGAATCACGTTCGTGCGTCAATACGGCCAACTGCTCGTTGAGCAAGCCATTGGTGCGCTGCAGTTCCTCATAACGGAGGAGCAGGCGCTCTACGCGCTCGGTGATCTGGTCGATTTGGGTTTGGTTCGACATGGCAGGCTGATTGTAGGGTTTGGCGCGCCAAATGGGTAAGTCCCGACCTAGAATCTGCGCTGACTGGCGCTTGCGGTGTGGCTCGCGCGCCGCAGTTCTGCGGCAATCCGCATGCGGTCCCGCAAAGGGCCGCATGATGTCGAGGTTTTTGTTGACGTACGACCGGTGCCGATAAGTGGGCCGCGTTGACGTTTATTCGGGCCATCCCGGCTGGTTTGCAGCGGTCCCTGTTTCTTGATTGGCCCGCATGAAAAACCGTTTCAAGCACACGCGCGTTCCTTTTTTTGCCCTGTTTGGCTTTGCCACTTTCGCGGCGATGGCGCAGGCGCCAGCGGCAGACCCCACAGGCACGCGTATCGGAGGACCAGCCGGAGCGCAGCCGTTTGGCATGAGCGTGATCACTGCCGACGATATCCAGCGCAGCGGCGCGACGACGGTCAACGACGCCATCATCCGTTTGCTGGGTGCGGGCTCGCATCTTGATTTCTTCGGGGCGGGTGAATATTCGCTCGACCTGCGCGGTTTTGGCAAGACGGCCGACAGCAACCAGGTGGTCATGCTGGACGGCGTGCGCATGAAGGAGTCGGATTTCGATGCGATTCGCCTCGCAGGCATCCCGATTGACTCGGTGGAAAGAATAGAAATCATCCGCGGAAGCGGTGGCGTTTTGTACGGTGCCGGCGCCACGGGCGGCGTGATCGCCATCACGACCAAAGCGCGGGACGGCCAGACGCGGCCGGACAGCGCCTCCGTTTACGGCGCAGTTGGCACGAATCGGCTCAGTGAAGCGCGGGTCAATGCGACGGTATCCCGCAATGGGTTCTCGCTGGATGTCAACGCAGCGCGGCGAAATGGAAACAATGACCGTGACAATTACTGGGCCGGTAGCGGCGCACTCAGTGTGGTGGCGCAATGGAAAAACGACTGGCTGAGGCTGGGCGCGAGCCGCTCGCAAGACGGGCTCAATGCCGGACTGCCGGGCCTGCTGACGCCCGCCGTTTATCAGGCCAACCCCAGAACAGCGACAACCCCGACGGACAGCGTGACCATCAACAACGTCCGGCAGGGCCTGTTTGGCGAAATGTGGCTGGGCAACTGGAAGGTGTTCGCCGATGTGGGCCAGCGGGACAAGCAGTTGCGCAATGTGCTGCAGGGCAAATACGGTGGCGGATATGACGTCAGGGCAGTGAACTACGCCTTGCGAGCAGTACATCTTGCACGGCAAAACGCCTTTACAAACAGCCTTACGCTGGGCACGGATTACGCGCGCTGGCAAAGGGATACACCTGTTGCGTTAACGCCGCTGGTCGCTGCGCAGGTGTCTCGCGGGTTTTATGTGCGTGACGAGTTCACGCTGGCATCCACCCGCACAACACTGTCTGCCGGTGTGCGCAGTGAGCGGGTCACGGGCCACAACGACAACGCCACTTTCGGATCCCGTGATATCTCGGATCCGCTGACGTCTTGGGAACTGGGCATCAATCAGTCTGTGACGCCGGCGGTTTCGGTTTATGGCCGTATCGGGCGCAGCTTTCGCGTCGCGCAGGTGGAAGAGTTCAATTACACACCTCTCGGTGTCATCCTCAAGCCACAGCGTTCACGTGATACCGAAATCGGCTCGCGCTATGCAGCAGGGCCCGTCAGGCTGGATGCCCGAATCTACCGAAGTGCCATCACTGACGAGATCGGCTACGACCTCGCAAAATTTACCTCGATTGCCGCCTTCGGTGCCAATGTCAACTTTGACCCTACGCTGCGAACCGGCGTTGAAGCCGAGGGTGTCTATGAATGGACAGACAGGCTTGGCCTTCGGGTGAATGCCGCGTTGCGCAAGTCCAGGTTCGTATCGGGCGTTTATGCCGGCAAGGAACTGGTGCGTGCCCCCACGCGAATGCTGGGCATGCATGCTGACTGGCGACCCCGGCAGAAACATCTTCTGAGCGGCGGTGTCACTGCGTTCTCCGCGCAGCGCCTGGATATCTCCAACCTCTGCGCCATGCCCGGCTACGCCGTGGCAGACGTCCGGTATGCCTATCAATTCAAAAGCGCCGAGATTTCGCTGGCCATCGCAAATCTGTTTGACCGAAAGTTTTTTACCAAGGCCGAATGCGACGCGCCGGTCGCAGGAACGCCATCGGTGGGCGGCATCACCAGCAGCATATTCCCCGAGCCTGGCCGGGCATTGCGTGTGGCCGTGAGGGTTCCCTTCTAGCTTTTACGCACCCGTTCATTTTCGGACGCTAGAATACGGGTTGTTGGTGCTCGGGGTGTGGTTCACACATCCCAGTTCAACGGGAAGCAGGAGGGAGTCCTGGCCATGTGAGACGTTGACCGTCTGCAAGCGCCTCGCCTTTTAACCTGCGCTGCCCCCGCAACGGTAAAACGGACGGGTGTTCCCCTGGCGTAATCCAGGTCCGGAAACATCCAGTTTTCATCACAGCCACTGAGCGCCTTGAACAAGTGCATGGGAAGGCGATGAAGACAGCTCCGTCAGCCCGGATACCGGCCAACAAGGTGGACGTGCGCCTTTTCAGGCTGTGCGTCTTTAAGGCTCATGTGCCGGCGGGGAAGCCGGTAAGGGCGTTTAGCTGATGGTCAATCCGATGAAAACAACTGTATTTCGTGCGCGCCTTGCCGTGCTCCCCTTTGCCGTGGCCGCGGCATTTCCCGCACTGTCACAAACCGCGGGGCAAGGCGTTCCGCAACTCCGCGAGAACGTTGTCACCGCCACGCGCAGTGAGCAGCCCCTGGGGGATGTGTTGGCCGATGTCACCATTGTCGAGCGCGAGGTGATAGAGCGCTCGGGCGCGGTGGGTGTCGCCGATGTACTTGCCCGCGTTCCTGGCATCGAAATCACGCGGAATGGTGGTGCGGGCAGCAACACCTCGCTGTTCATCCGGGGCGGGGAAACCCGCCAGACCGCGGTGCTGGTCAATGGTGTGCGTGTGGACTCACAGACCACCAGCGGTGGCCCGAGCTGGAATTCAATTCCCCTGGCGCAGATTGACCGGATCGAAATCGTGCGCGGTCCGACGAGTGCAGTCTATGGTTCCGACGCGGTGTCGGGCGTCGTGCAGATATTCACAAAAAAGGGCGAAGGCCCTTTCGCGCCGGTCATCGCCATTCAGGCTGGCTCCTATGCAACCCGACGCATAGACCTGTCTGCCAGCGGGTCGCTCGATGCATTTGACTATTCCTTCGGTATCTCTGAAGGTGCCAGTGGCGGATTCAACGCACGGCCGGCGCCGGCAGCGACGGTGCTGAACCTGGATGCGGATGGCTACAAGGCGCGTAGTGCCAACACCCGCCTGGGTTTCCAGATCAACAGCCGCCACCGCGTGGAGGCGACAGTGTTGCAGAGCATCACCGACTCACAATACGACGGCGGCAGTTCCACCGCTGGCGGTGGTAATACCGCAGCCACCAATCTGGCGAACGCACGCCGGACGGACTACCGCCGCATCAGCAGCCTGCAAGCCATAGGGCTGAAGGGGGTTTCAAACTGGACTGACCGTTACAGCACCACGGTAAGTGTCAGCAACAGCACCGACAAGGGCGAGGAAAACATCGGCGGCGCGGTGGACCAGACACAGGTCGCCAGCATGCTTTTCCAGAATGAGTACCGCATCGGTTCACACCTGCTGACCGCTGCTTTCGAGCATCGCCGGGACCAGTTCCTGCTGACCAGCGCGCCACGTGTGGACCGCGGAAAATCCCAGTCTGGGGTCAACGCAGGCTATGGCTGGTCGGGTCACGGCCATACTGTGCAGTTCAGCATGCGCAGAGACCGTGACAGCGAGTTTGGCGGCAAAACTACAGGGTCCGCTGCCTATGCCTACGCCATCACGCCGCAGCTGCGGGTATCCGCCAGTGCGGGCTCTTCCTACCGAGTTCCCACCCTGTACCAGCGCTTCAGCCAGTACGGCGTGGCCAGCCTCAGGCCGGAATCCGGTCGCAACACCGAGTACGGCGTGAGATACCAGGAAGGCAGCAGTAGTGCGGGGGTCGTTGTCTATCGCAATCGGCTGTCCAACCTGCTGAGCTTTCTATCCGGTGCGCAGGCGGCGGGCTGCCCTGTGCCAGCCACGGGTTGCTACGCCAATACCGCCCAGGCCGAATACAGCGGGGTGACCTTGAATGGCGAGGGGCGGCTGGGGAGTGTTCGCCTGTATGGATCGCTGGACCTTCAGAATCCGAGGGATCTGACACAAAACAAACAGCTGGCGCGCCGTGCCCGGCAGCATGCGGTGATCGGGGCCGATACCCAATTGGGGGGCTGGCGTTATGCCGCTGATGTGCTGCTGTCGCAAAAGCGTTTTGACACGATCGCCAACACGACAGAATTGCCAGGCTATGCGCTGGTAAACCTGAGTGTTTCTACCCAGATTTCGAGAGACTGGAAGTTCATGGCAAAGCTGGACAATGCGACTGACAAGGATTACCAGACTGCAATCGGTTATGGCATGGCCCGGCGAGCACTTTATGTTGGCCTGACCTGGGCACCCCTATAACATCGCTTCCCATGAACCCACCTGCCAGCTGCCCTGCCGTCCTGATCGCCGCCCCGGCTTCCGGCCAGGGCAAGACGACGGTAGCCTGCGCGCTGGCACGGTTGCACGCGCGGCAGGGCAAGCGTGTGCGGGTGTTCAAGTGCGGCCCTGATTTTCTGGATCCGTACTGGCTGACCATGGCCAGCGGCGCGCCGGTGCATCAACTGGACCTCTGGATGACGGGGGAGGAAGACTGCGCTCGGCGTTTGCACGACGCGGCACAACAGGCAGACCTCATCATTGTTGAAGGTGTCATGGGCCTGTTTGATGGCGATCCCAGCGCTGCCGATCTTGCCGCACGTTTCGGTCTCCCTGTGCTGGCCGTGATCGATGCCAGCGCCATGGCCGGAACGTTTGGTGCGTTGGCCTGGGGTTTGCAAACTTACCGCGAAGGTCTGCGTTTTGCGGGTGTGCTTGCCAACCGCGTTGCATCGCCGGGGCACGCAGACATGTTGAAGGCCGGGCTGCGTGACCCTGCGCAGTGGCAGGGCGGACTGATGCGCAGCGACGCTTTCGCACTGCCTGAGCGTCATCTGGGCCTTGTGGTCGCACATGAGCTGGGCGATGCGATGTCCAGACTCGACGCGGCCGCCGATGCCCTCGCAGGGACCCCGGTCGGCCAGATGGATGTGGATCAATTGCGCGCATGGGCGGTCGACTTTAATGCGCCTTCACAACAAACGGATTCGTCCGCTTCTCCTTCAACCGCATTGCAGGGGCGGGTGATTGCGATTGCCCGCGATGCCGCGTTCTGCTTTATTTATGCCTCCAACCTCGACTGCCTGCGGGCTATGGGCGCAACGCTGGTCTATTTTTCGCCTTTGTCCGACGAGGCTTTGCCCGACTGTGATGCGCTGTGGTTGCCCGGCGGTTATCCCGAGCTGCATGCCGAAAAAATCACCGCCAATAAAAAAATGAAAAACAGCATTGCAGCGCACGTGGCTGCGGGCAAACCGGTCTGGGCCGAGTGCGGCGGCATGATGGCCCTGTTCGATGAGCTGGTCACGCTGGACGGTCAAAGCCACGACGCATTGGCCGTGTTGCCCGGCACGGTGACCATGCAAAAACGCCTGGCGGCACTGGGCCCCCAGCAGCTGGACTTCGGCGGTGAGACCTTGCGCGGCCATACCTTTCATTACTCCACCTGCAATACGTCATTGCCGGTGGCGGCGCGCACACAGGCTGCACCAGGCAAAAAACTTCGCGGTGAGGGCGAAGCACTTTATGTGTCAGGCCCGACCGGAGCACTGAAGGCGAGTTACTTCCATGCGTGGTTTGCATCCTGCCCAGCGGCGACGGCACGCCTGTTTTCAAAGGCTCACCATGAGTGACAACACCCTCAACTGGCGCGCTCAGACCGGTGGCCAGGACTACGGGCCGCAGCGCATTGTTTGCCTGACTGAAGAGCCGACCGAGTGGCTTTACATGCTGGGCGAAGAGCGCCGCATTGTCGGGATTTCCGGCTATACCGTACGGCCGCCGCGTGCGCGGGAAGAAAAACCAAAAGTCAGTGCCTTCCTGAGCGCCAAGATCGACAAGATCATGGACCTCAAGCCTGATTGCGTGATCGGCTTTTCTGACCTGCAGGCGGACATTGCCGCGCAACTGGTCAAAAAAGGCGTACAGGTCACCATTTTCAACCAGCGCAGCGTCGCGGAAATTTTTTCCATGATGTTTCAGCTTGCGGCCATGGTTGGGCAGCAGGCGAAAGGGCTTGAGTTGATCCAGTCCATGCAGGGCAGGCTGCTGGCCATCGAACGCGAAGCGGCCACCCTGAAACGCCGCCCGCGGGTTTTCTTCGAAGAGTGGTACGACCCGCACATCAGCGCCATTGCGTGGGTGTCCGAACTGATGGGCATTGCCGGCGGTGATGACTGTTTTCCTGAACTGGCTTCACAAGCGATGGGCAAGGACAGGATCATTGCCGATGGCCAGGAGATCGTGCGACGCAATCCAGAGATTATTTTCGGATCATGGTGCGGGCGCAAATTCCGGCCTGACCATGTGCGCGGACGAGACGGCTGGGAAAACGTCAATGCCGTCAAAAACGGTCAGCTGTTTGAAATCAAGTCTGCAGAAATCCTGCAGCCCGGTCCTGCATCCCTCGTCGAAGGTGTGGAACAGATTCACAGCATCATCATGGCCTGGGCGGCAAACCATGAGTGAAGCACAGTCCATCGCGCGAAGCGAGTTTGTCCTGGGGGGCCAGAAGAGCGGCAAATCCCGCCGCGCAGAAATGGCCGCACGCCAATGGCAGTTGCAATCACCTTCCCACCGGGCTGTGCTGGTCGCCACTGCGCAGGCATGGGATGAGGAGATGCGGCAACGCATCTTCATGCACCAGACCGAACGTGCGGCACGCGTGCCAGGCATGATCACGGTGGAGGAGCCGCTGGCACTCGGCGATGCCATAGCGCAAAACAGTTCGGCCGACACGCTTGTCGTGATCGATTGCCTGACCTTGTGGCTGACCAACCTGCTCATGCCTGCCGAGGGGGTTGCCGTGCATGACACAGATCAACATACAGACCGTCTGCTGGATGCCCTTCGTGGCGCAACCGGCCCGTTGGTGATTGTGGGAAACGAGATCGGCCTCGGCGTGATCCCGATGGGCCGTGAGACGCGGGCCTTTGTTGATGCATTGGGCCGCCTGAACCAGCGTGTTGCAGCAGCTTGTGATCGCGTGACCCTGATGGCTGCCGGTTTGCCGCTCTCCCTGAAAGGACAACCATGATGCGTCTGGCGCTGGCGACCCTGTTTCTTGCTTTGGGTTCAATGACTACTCATGCACTGCAGCTCACAGACGACCGTGGCGTCACCATCACTTTCGCCCGCTCGCCGCAGCGCATCGTCAGCATGCTTCCCTCACTGACCGAGAGCGTCTGCGGACTTGACCAATGCCAGCGCCTGGTCGGCGTGGACCGTTACTCCAACTATCCGGACAGCGTCAAGCGCCTGCCTGTGCTCGGGGGCGGCATAGACCCGAATATCGAAGGCATCGTGTCCCTCAAACCTGATGTCGTACTTGTCTCCACCGCGTCACGGGCCGCCACCCGACTGGAGGCGCTGGGCGTCAAGGTGGTTGCACTGGAGCCCAAAACCCATGCCGACGTGAGGCGCGTTCTCAAGGTTGTCGGCACCTTGCTTGAGGTGCCCGACGACGTGGGTGCAGAAAGGCTGTGGCGAGTCATAGACAGCAGCGTTTCGGCGGCAGCCCAGTCCCTGTCACCCAAAGCGAGAAATGTGCGTGTCTATTTTGAAGTCAGCCGTGGTCCTTATGCCGCGGGGGAATCGTCTTTTATAGGTGAAACGCTGAAACGCCTGGGCGTGAAGAACGTGGTGCCCGCAGGGCTTGGACCTTTCCCAAAACTCAATCCCGAGTTTGTGGTGCGGGCCAACCCTGACGTCATCATGATAGGCAACCGCAGCATGCTGGCCATGGTTCCATATCCGGGCTGGGGAAGTATCAAGGCGGTGAAAGAGCAGCGTATATGCGTCTTTGGGGTGGGCGACTCTGATGTTGTGGTAAGGCCCGGTCCGCGCATGGCCGATGCTGCACGCATCATGGCCAAATGCCTGGAAGACAAGGCAAGGTGAGCGGCGCGATGAGTTATTTGGGCCGAAGAGGCTTGTTGCTTGCGGTCGGTCTTCTGCTGGCGTCTGCTGCGCTCATGCTTCTGGGCGTCACGGTTGGCAGCACGGGGTTTGAAAGTGTGCTCAACATGCAGCACGATCCGCAGGCCTTGCAGATTGTCCGGGAGATACGCCTGCCGCGCACGGCAGGCGCATGGCTGGCTGGCGGCCTGCTGGGGCTCGCTGGCGCTGTGGCACAAGGGCTTTTTCGCAACCCTTTGGCCGATCCCTACCTGCTTGGCAGTGCCTCTGGTGCTTCGCTTGGGGTGGCCTGCGCCATGGTGCTTTTTGGCGTGTCCCCGTTGGCAACGCACTGGGTCGCACGCATTGGCCTGACGGGGGCTGCGTTCATCGGTGCTGTCGGTGCCGTGCTGTTGACCCTTCTTCTGGCCAAAGGCGTTCAGCATACCTTGCGTCTTCTTCTCGCTGGCGTGGTGGTGGGGGTTGTACTGGGCGCGCTCAGTTCGCTGATTCTTCTTCTCACCCCCGACATCATGCAGGCCATGCAATCCTTTATGCTTGGCAGTACGGCCTTTGTCGGATGGACAGCCTGCATCGTGATGGCATTGACCTTTCTGGTGAGCCTGGTGGCGGCCTGGATGATGAGTCATGTGCTGGACGGTCTTGCACTGGGCGAATCCACGGCGCAAAGCCTGGGGCTGCGCCTGCCTCAGATGCGTGCGGCTCTGGTGGCTGTGCTCGCGCTGGCGACCGGCAGCGCAGTGGCACAAACCGGCTTGATTGCATTTGTCGGGTTGGCAGCACCCCACCTGGTGCGCTCCGTTGTCAAAACCACCCACGGAAAGCTCATTCTCCTGTCCAGCCTGATGGGCGCGACCCTCCTGACTGCTGCCGATATTCTGGCGCGCTGGCTGATTGCACCGCAGGAGCTCCCGGTCGGCGTTCTGACGGCGGTTCTGGGTGGTGGATACCTGCTCTGGCTGATGCATAAAAACACTGGCCGCGGGGCAGGGCTGTGAACCCCATGACCATGGAACATGTCCTTGCCCTGACGGCAAGCGACGTTATTGCCAGGTTGGGGCATGCAACGGTATTGCATGAACTCTCTGTGGCGATTCCTTTCGCTCGCTGGACCAGTATTGTTGGACCCAATGGCGCAGGTAAATCCACCTTGCTCAAGGTACTGGCTGGTCTGCTTCCGCACAAAGGTGAAGTCACGCTTCTGGGGCAGCCTCTCCTCTCCATAAATGCGACGCTTCGAGCCCGTCAAATGTCGTGGCTGGGCCAGAACGAGGCGTCGGCTGACGACCTGACCGCCTATGACGTGACCATGCTCGGTCGCCTGCCTCATCAGCCCTGGCTTGCACCGCCATCGGCCGCCGACCATGCAGCGGTTGAAAAAGCCCTGCGCAGGACGCATGCCTGGACATGGCGCGACAGGGTGCTGGGGCAACTCTCCGGTGGCGAGCGCCAGCGCGTTTTACTGGCACGTGCCCTGGCTGTGGAAGCCCGGGTATTGCTGATGGATGAGCCGCTTGCCAATCTCGATCCACCGCACCAGACCGACTGGCTGCTGATGGTGCGGGAACTGGTCAGTGGGGGTAAAACGGTCGTCAGTGTGCTGCATGAGATTTCCTTTGCATTGCACGCCGATGACATGGTGGTCATGGCCGGCGGCCGTGTAACCCATCACGGCAGCTGTGCTGACGCCGCCACCCACCGCGCGCTTGAGCAGGTGTTTGATCACCGCATCGCTGTTCACCAGTTTGCCCGGCAATGGGTAGCCTTGCCAAAAACTTGATTCCTGAGGGGAGACACATGCAAATAGAAGTACCGCCATCTGCAAAGCCCTACGACAAGCCTGAGGGCGAACGCCGGGGCATCGTGATCGTTAACACCGGTGACGGCAAAGGCAAAAGCACCGCAGCGTTCGGACTTGCCCTGCGGGCGCATGGCCGACATCACGTGCATGGCAAAAGCGTAAAAATTTTCCAGTTCATGAAAGTGCCAACAGCCCGCTTTGGTGAGCACCGCATGTTTGAGCAGCTTGGCATCCCGATTGAAGGCCTGGGTGATGGCTTCAGCTGGAAAAGTCAGGACCTTGAGCACTCGGCGCAGCTGGCCAGAAACGGTTGGGAAAAAGCCCGGGCCGCCATCCTCAGTGATGAGAATTTCATGATCGTTCTTGATGAGTTGACCTATCCCCTTATCTACGGATGGTTGCCGCTTGAAGACGTGCTGGCCACGTTGAAAAACAGGCCCAAAGATGTGCATGTGGTCATCACCGGTCGACGCTGTCCACCTGAAATCATTGAACTGGCCGACACCGTCACGGAGATGCTCAAGGTCAAACATGCCTTCAACGCCGGCGTTCCAGCCCAGCGCGGCATAGAAGACTGAACTGCCTCAAGCCAGGCCCGGGATCTACATGTTGAAGCGCGCCTTGCTTTTCGTTCACAAGTGGCTCGGCATCATGCTGACCCTGTTGTTTTTGATGTGGTTTGTGAGCGGCCTGGTGCTGTATTACGTGCCGTTTCCCAGCCTCACGACATCCGAGCGGCTCAACGGCCTGCCCCCGCTGTCGCTTCCGGCGGGCTGTTGCCTGACCGCTCAGGACGCGGGTAAACGCGCAGGCCTGGCTTTCACAGAAGCACGCCTCGGCATGCATCTGGGTCTGCCTGTCTGGCGTGTGCTTGTACCTGCTGCAGCAAAGACTGCGGGTGATGAGGCCGTCCAGTCCGGTCCGCGCTGGCAGGCGCTGGATGCTGTCACCGGTGAGTTGCGCCAGGCGTTGTCTTCGGCGCAGGCAGAAGCACTTGCACAGTCTTTTAGTGGTCAGGGTGTGCAGCAATCAAATGTGGTGGAAGCTGACCAATGGAGCACCGCACAAAGCCTCAATGCACACCGACCCTTGCTGCACATGACCATGGCTGGTAGTGAGGGGCTGGAGCTCTATGTTTCGCCGTCCAGTGGCGAGGTGTTGCGCGATACAAGGCGTAGCGAGCGTTTCTGGAACTGGCTTGGCGCCATCCCGCACTGGTTTTATTTCAGCCAGTTGCGCAATGGGAGTGAGCCCCGCAGGAGCCTGGTGATCTGGGCTTCTTCGCTCGGCGTCGTTGCTGTGTTGAGCGGATTGCTTCTGGGAGTCTGGCAGCTCTTTTTGAACCCCTCGCGATGGATTCCCTATCGCAGCTTCTGGCGGCGCTGGCACCATATTGCAGGGTTGGTCGCGGGGCTGGTGACCTTTACCTGGATACTCTCCGGCCTGCTGTCGGTCAATCCATGGCATCTTTTCAGCAGTCGTGCAGCACCGGCATCGGAGCGCGCGTCGTGGCTGGGTGCGGCTTCCTCGGCAACGCTCAACCCTGCAGCGGCCCTGAAGGTGGCTCTGGCGGTATCGCCTGCGCTGCACGTGAAGGAAATAGACCTGTTGCGCGTGGGCGGGCAAACCTGGTACCGCATGCGGGGAACTGCAGCGCAACTGGTGCTGCGCGCTGATGGCGATACAACATCTGGGAATGCAGCCGCCATGCTGCCCGATGCCCTGCTTGAGTCGACGTTGTTGACTTTGCGCAAGGATGTCGGCGTGCCGCAATTGCTCAAAATGCAAAGTTATGACGAACTGTATTACTCACGCGAGTATGCGGATGACAGCAACAAGAAATTCAACAAGCCATTGCCCGTCTGGCGCGCCCGCTGGCCGGACGGTCTTGCCGTATACGCAGATCCGGCTTCAGGTCGTGTGCTGATGCGTCAGGACGACTCCAACCGATGGCAGCGTGTGCTGTACAACGGGCTCCACAGTTTCGATTTCGACTTCTTCATGCAACGTCCGCAGCTGCGGGGTGCCGTCATCGTGTTGTTGTCGATATTGGGTATTGCGCTGTGCATGACGTCCTGCGTGATGGCATGGCGTGCATTGGCTCCGTCACGTCGGTCGGGGCCACGATGAGCATGGACGATCTGGCCCACTCAGATACCGCTTTCAGCATCGCAGAGCGAGATGCCGTGTATCGCGCCATTCACGAGCGGCGTGACATGCGCCATTTCACAGGTGGAGAAGTGCCGGCAGATGTGCTGCGGCGGCTGCTTTCCGCGGCACACCACGCGCCCAGCGTAGGTTTTATGCAGCCCTGGCGCTTTTTGCGCGTGCGCAGCCGACCTTTGCGCGAGCAGGTGCATCTGCTTGTCGAGCAGGAGAGGCAGCTAACTGCACGGGCTCTCGGTCAACGCGAAGACGAGTTCATGAAACTCAAGGTGCAGGGCGTCCTTGATGCCGCCGAAATACTGGTTGTGGCATTGCCCGAAGGCCGTGAGCAGCACATCTTCGGGCGCCGTACCTTACCCGAGATGGACATTGCATCTGCAGCATGTGCGATACAGAACCTCTGGCTCGCCGCGCGTGCCGAAGGCCTTGGCATGGGCTGGGTCTCGCTTTTTTGCCCGGTGCAACTGGCCCAGCTGCTGGGTATGCCCGAAGGCAGCAAGCCCATAGCTGTTTTGTGTCTCGGGCCAGTTCATGCCTTCTACGACAAGCCCATGCTGCAATCCGAAAACTGGGCCCGTCGCAGCAAACTGGATGACCTGATATTTGAGGACGGCTGGGGCAAACTTCCAGGCCCGGAACGATCAACATGATGATTCTTCATCTCTATGCAATGCCCGATCAGCTTTGCGTCAGCAGGTATGGTGGCCTCATCAGCGGTCTGAACACATGAACTGGTTGCCCATTCACAGTTTTGGACTGCTCGGGCTGGATCACCAGGTCGCCTTGTGGGTGACGCTGGTCATGACCGCGAGTTTGTTGTGCGGGCTGTGGATTGACCGGGTGCTGGGAGAGCCGCCTGCAGCATGGCACCCTGTGGTGTGGATGGGGCACTACCTGGGCTTTTGGGGGCGTCTGTCCACGCGTTGTCAGCCCGCGGCAGCGTTCCTGGTGGGCGCAGCTGCGTGGTGTGCCGGCGCCGTCTGTACCGGTTCGCTGGCCTGGGTCGTACAGGTGATGGCGTTTCAGGAGATCGCCGCGGTGGCGGCTGGCCCCGGCTTTGCAAAAGCCGTTTCATCGGTAGTTCTGCTGGGCGTGTTGTCCTGGCTTCTCAAAACAATGCTGTCATGGCGCATGCTCCACTGCGAGACGCTGGCTGTCGAGACTCAATTGCAGCAGTCGCTCGAGGCAGGCCGGGCAAAACTGTCCATGCTGGTCAGCCGCGACACCTCGCAACTGGCCGAAAGCGAGGTACGTGAAAGCGCCATTGAATCGCTGGCGGAAAACCTGAACGACTCTGTTGTCGCGCCCATCTTCTGGTTCCTGTTGTTCGGATTGCCGGGCGCGGCCATCTACAGGTTTGCCAATACCGCCGACGCGATGTGGGGCTATCGCGGGTTCAGGCACGGTGTGCAGTGGGAGTGGGCGGGCAAGTGGGCGGCGTGGGCAGACGATGTCTTGTCATGGTTGCCCGCTCGCCTCACCGCAGTTTTGCTTGTGCTCGCGGCAGGCAAATTTCCCTCCTTCAACAGTCTTCGTGCTGAAGCCCGCAAGACGCCATCGCCCAACAGCGGCTGGCCCATGGCCACGATGGCGGTGGCGCTAGATATTTGCCTGCGCAAGCCCGGGGTTTATGCACTCAATGCTTCGGGGTGTTTGCCAACAGCGGCAGATGTCGGTCGGGCCGTAGTGTTGGCATCCAGGGTGCTCGCCATAATTGCGGGCTCTGCATTGCTGGGTTTTCTGCTGGTGGCAATGCTGGCATTTTTCAAATGAAACCTGGATATCCCCACCTGCGCGTTCACGGCGGCCCCGATCAGGCCGGTGTGCCCCTGCACGACTTTTCGACCAACAGCAATGCATGTGGGCCATCGCCCCACGCACTGGCGGCGGTTACACATGCCGACCCCACGCAATACCCCGATGCAGCCTATACCGCGCTGCGTCAACAACTGGCCGGGTTTCATAAGGTGGATGTTGAGCGGATTGTTCTGGCCGCCAGTGCCAGTGAGTTTATTTTCCGTATGACCTCGCTGGTGTCGCAGCGAGGTGGCCGGGCGGTGTCCTTGCCCACCCACAGTTTTGGCGACTATGCGCAGGCGGCGCGTGCTTTCGCAATGGACATTGCAGGCGAGACGGCGCATGCACCCTTGCGATGGAGTTGTGATCCCTCCAGCCCACAGGGGGTGGCGGATGGGCGGTTGCAGGAGCTCGTAGAAACGCAAGCGGTGGGTGACGTTGTTGTTCTTGATCGCGCTTATGAGCCATTGCGGCTCAAGTGCACGCTTGATATTTCAGACGCGCTGGTACAAAAGACCTGGCAGCTCTGGACACCCAACAAAGCGCTGGGTCTGACGGGGGTGCGTGCGGCCTATGCCATCGCGCCCACCCATGACGATGCCGGTGTCTATGCCATGGAGAAACTGTGCCCCTCGTGGCCGGTGGGCAGTCATGGCGTGGCAATGTTGCAGGCCTGGGTGCTGCCCGACGTGCAAAGCTGGCTGGAGCGCAGCAAGACGGTCTTGCGCGCGTGGAAATCCCGGCAGCTTGCCTTGTGCGAGGCCATGGGCTGGCGCTGCGAGGCCAGTCATGCAAACTTTTTTTGCGCGCGGCCAAGCTTGCCCAGTGGCATGTCGCTGGAGAGCGCACTGACGCAATTGCGTTCGCATGGCGTCAAGCTGAGGGATACCACCTCTTTTGGCCTGCCGGGCATGGTCCGTCTCAGTGTGCAATCGACTGAAGCACAGGACGCATTGCGCAATGCTTGGCAATCCATTACGGGAAAGAACGCATGAGGGCAAAAGGTGTCATGGTGCTGGGAACAACCAGCGGCGCGGGCAAGAGCTGGCTGACCACGGCCCTGTGCCGTCATTACGCCCGCCAGGGCTTGAAGGTCGCGCCTTTCAAGGCGCAAAACATGAGCAACAACGCCCGCGTGGTCGAAGGTGGTGAAATTGGCAGCGCGCAGTATTTCCAGGCGCTGGCGGCCAACGCCGTGCCGGACGTGCGCATGAACCCCTTGTTGCTCAAGCCCGAAAAAGACACACAAAGCCAGGTCATCCTGATGGGGCAGGTTGACCCCGAACTGTCGCGCATGGAATGGCGCGGCCGCAGTGCTTCAGTCTGGCCGGTGGTGGCGGGTGCCCTGGATGCGTTGCTGCGGGAAAACGATGTGGTGGTGATGGAGGGCGCGGGCTCGCCAGCGGAGATCAACCTCAAGTCCAGCGACATCGTGAATATGCGGGCCGCGCTGCACGCCAAGGCCTCTTGCCTGCTGGTCACGGATATTGACCGGGGTGGCGCCTTCGCACACCTTTACGGCACCTGGGCCATGCTGGACGCCGAAGAACGAAAGTCCATCAAGGGATTTGTGCTCAACAAGTTTCGCGGGGACGCAGGTCTGCTGGCCCCGGGCCCGCAAATGCTGCAGGAACTCACCGGTGTACCGACGGTCGCCACGCTGCCCATGTGGTGGCACCATGGCCTGCCCGAAGAAGATGGTGTGTTTGACGACCGCAGCAGTTCCACCGGCGTCGTCGGGAGGACGATTGCAGTCATCGCCTATCCACGCATGAGCAATCTGGATGAGTTCCAGCCACTGAAGAATATCCCGGGCGTGCGCCTCCTGTGGGCCAGAAGTCCTTCACACCTTGCCGGACTGTCGGCGACAGACTGGGTCATCCTGCCCGGCTCCAAGCACACCAGCAGCGACCTGGCCTGGTTGCGGGCCCAGGGGCTGGATCAGGCGATTGCAACGCATGCAGGCTTGGGGGGAAGGGTGCTGGGTGTATGCGGCGGTTTGCAGATGCTCGGCGAGGCCTTGATTGATCCCCACGGTATAGACGGCAACGGTCCGGGGCTCGGGCTTTTGTCGGTTGTCACGGTGTTTGAAAAAGACAAGACGGTGCGACACCGGCAGACGCGCTTCCAAACCCTGCGCGGTGCTTGGGCAGATCTTTCGGACGTGGGTGTGCAGGGGTATGAAATCCATCATGGCCAGACCTCTGCGCGCAGCGACATGGCCGCCGCTGGCGAGCCTGCCGTTGAAGTCATGCCCGCTGGCCTGGCGTGGCAAAACAATGCGGGCAACGTGCTGGGTGTTTACCTCCATGGCATGTTTGAAGACCCTGCCGTACTGCGGGCCCTGTTTGGCGCGTCAACCGCAACACTGGACAGCGTGTTCGACGGTCTTGCCGATTATGTCGAGCAGCACTTTGAAGCCGATCTGCTGAAATCGCTCATCGCCTGAGAAGACCACCGCTCGGCCACGGCGGAATAGCGTGTCAGCCGTTTCCTACGTCTTGCCGGGGCAGAGGATGACAGCCACGCTGGCAGCACACCCCCCGGAATCTGTGACAGTTCTTTCAATAATCGAAGCTTGTTACAAGCTTCTTTTAATGTGTGCATCTGTGAACGTCAACGACGACGTTTCATCTGGCTGCCATAACAATAAACCGCATTTTGGTGCCTATGACAGACCAGAAGAACAAACTCCAATCCGGGACAGAGTCTGTCCTTTCGACCGGCGTCGCAGGCCTCGACGATATTCTTGGCGGTGGCCTCACCACCGGCCGCATTTACCTGGTGGAGGGCGAGCCGGGCACTGGCAAGACGACCACAGGCATGCAGTTTTTGGTGGAGGGCGCCAAGGCCGGCGAGTCGGTGGTGTACATCACACTTGCTGAAACCGCCGCAGAACTCCAGGGGGTTGCTGAGTCGCATGGCTGGTCCATGGATGGCATCCACGTTCATGAGGTGCTGCCATCGGAAAACCTGCTCAATCCCGAAGCGCAGTACACCATGTTCCACCCCTCGGAAGTCGAGATGGGTGCCACCACCCAGATGATTCTCGCGGCCATCGACAAGCGCAAACCTGCGCGTGTGGTGCTGGACTCCCTGTCCGAATTGCAACTGCTGGCAGACACGCCGCTTCGATATCGGCGCCAGGTGCTCGCGCTCAAGCAGTTCTTTGCCAGCCGCGAGTGCACCGTGATGCTGCTCGATGACAAGACCGCGCAGGGTGGCGTGGATTTGCAGGTCAGGAGTATTGCGCACGGCGTGATCACACTGGAGCAATCTGTGCAGGAATACGGTGCCGAACGGCGCCGTGTGCGAGTCGTCAAATACCGTGGCCGCGCATTTCGCGGGGGCATGCACGATTACGACATTCGCTATGGCGGCCTTGTGGTCTATCCAAGATTGGTGGCGGCGGAGTCCCGTGTCATGGCCAAACGACATCAGCTCACCAGCAACCTGCGCCAGCTGGATTTGCTGCTGGGCGGAGGCTTGGAAGAGGGCACGAGCACCCTGATTGCAGGACCGCCCGGAACGGGCAAGTCGTCACTGGCCAGCCTGTTTGTATCGGCGGCCGGGCAGCGGGGGCAGCAAAGTGCGATGTTTTTGTTTGAAGAGGCCGCGAATAACCTGCTGAACCGCGCCGATGGACTGGGCATGGACGTGCGGTCGCATTACAACAGTGGCCTGCTGAAGATCAGGCAGATCGACCCGGCCGAGCTTTCCCCGGGAGAGTTTGCAACAGACGTCTGCAAGGCCGCCGACGACGGGGCCAAAGTCGTGGTGATCGACAGCATCAATGGTTACCTCAATGCCATGCCGGACGAGCGCTTCCTGACCACGCATCTGCATGAATTGCTCACTTACCTGGGCCAGCGCGGTGTCGTGACCATACTGATCGGTGTGCAACAGGGCATGCTGGGTGGCAACATGTCCACAGCGGTAGATGCCAGTTACCTTGCCGACAACGTGCTCATCCTGCGCTATTTCGAGCACGATGGCGAGGTCAAGCAGGCCGTATCCGTGTTCAAGAAGCGTGGAAGCCTGCATGAGCGCACCATTCGGCAGTTTTCGATGTCTCACGAGGGCATTCACGTTGGGGAGACCTTGCGTGGTTTCCGTGGCATCCTGACCGGGGTGCCTGTTTATGTAGGCAACAAGAGCGCTGCGGGTGACGACGCCGGGATCACCTAAATGGAACTGCGCGTCGTTATTTGCGCGCCCACGGGCCAGGATGCGAGCCTCACCGCCCGGGTGTTTGAATCCGTCGGCATCGCGTGCGCCATTTCCTTTGAGCCGGGGGATCTCCTGGCGAAACTCTCCAGTGGCGTGGGTGCATTGCTGCTGGCAGAAGAGGCCGTCAGCGGGCTCGGCCTTAGACCTCTCGCTGAGTATGTCGCCGCACAACCGACATGGTCCGACATCCCCATTTTGCTGCTGACCCGCAGCGGCGCGGATTCACTGGACGTTCAGCGTGCCGTCGAGCATCTTGGAAATGTGACGGTGCTTGAGCGGCCGGTGCGCACCATCGCGCTGATCGCGGCGGCAAGAACCGCGATCCGCGCCCGGGAGAGGCAATACCAGGTGCGTGATGCCGACCAGCGCAAGGATGAGTTCCTGGCCACACTTGCGCACGAACTGCGAAACCCCCTTGCACCCATACGGACCTCGATGGGCATTTTGAAGCACCTGCACCCCGATTCGCCCCAGGTGGCCCACCTGGGAAATGTCGTGAACCGGCAGGTCACACACCTGACCCGCCTTGTCGACGACCTGCTGGATGTCGCACGCATCACCAGCGGCAAGGTGGTGCTGAAGAAGGGCCATATTCTTCTGCGCGCAGTCATCAATCATGCCGTCGAGATTTCTGCGTCGTTCATGGAAAGCAAGGGCCACAAGCTGGAAATTGTTCAGCCCGACACCGAACACGTGATGGTGGCCGACCATGCGCGCCTCGTACAAAGCGTGGCCAACCTGCTGGTCAATGCGGCCAAGTTCACACCTGCAGGGGGCCATATCGTACTGGCAGCGACTGTCAGCGCAAACACTGTGGTCTTTCGGGTGCGCGATGACGGCATCGGCCTGGAGGCATCGTCCATTGCCCGTATATTCGAGCTGTTTGCCCAGACACCCGTACCTGGTGAAGCGCCGACGGGGCTGGGGATTGGCTTGAGTCTGGCCCGCCAGTTTGCTGAAATGCATGGCGGTTCCCTGCAGGCCAGCAGTCCCGGTCTCGGCAAAGGCAGCGAGTTCGTGCTGGCCTTGCCGGTTGTTGTTGATGAACCCGTTCCGGCTGTACGCCCGGAAGAATTGAACCCGGACATGATGAAAGAACTGACAGCCCGAAAAATCCTGGTGGTCGATGACAACGTGGATGCCGCCGACACGCTTGAAGCCTTGCTAGGCATGGACGGTTTCGACGTCAAGACCGTGTATGACGGCGTGGCGGCCGTCGAAGCCGCCGGCCGCATACAGCCTGACGTGATCGTGATGGACATCGGCATGCCGGGCATGGATGGTTATGACGCCGCGCGGATGATCAGGCAACAGGAGCGCGACCGCAAGGTGACGCTCATTGCCCTGACCGGCTGGGGGCAGTCCGCCGATAAAAAGCGGGCCGATCAGGCCGGCTTTGATCACCACCTCGTCAAGCCCGTCGATTACGACCTCCTCATGAAATGTCTACAGGAATGAGCATGCAACACGACCCCGAAGTTTTGGGCGAGCGTCTTGCGGAAGCCGCACGTTACGCTCTGCTGCGGCGGGTGGCGCCGGCCATGCGGCACGATCTGGCAGGTGTCTTGCAGCCGGTCAGCATGATGGCGGCCATGCTTGAAAAGCGCCTGCAGAAGCCTGAGCCTGATCTGGCGGCGCTGGGCAAAAACAGCAGTGCCATCAACACGCTGGCACGCGAAGCGTCCATCGCCTGCATGAGCCTGATGACTTGGCTGGCACCCCGGGAAGATGCGCCGGTGGCCGTCAACAGCACGGTGGCAGAGTCCCTGGGCCTGGTGACCACCGAGATGTCCTTCAGGGGCATCAACCTCGTCAACGAAACCGAAAATGCCGCGGGCATGGTCCTTTTGAGCGGCCTGCGCGGCGTGTTCATGGCCAGCCTGCTGGCACTCACCGACGAATGTGAGGTTCCCTCCAATGTGGTGCTGACGGCGAGCGCGTCGGGGCCAGACACCGTACTTGCCATGCGCGCGTCGCCTTCGGGCGGCGAGGCCATGATGAGCGGTGGCGTTCCGGCCTACCGCAAGCTGGGCTGGGACGATGTGGAAGCCCTGGCACGGGCGCAGGGCGTGACCTTGACGCGGGATGCCGGCATGGTGGAGTTGCGCTTCAAGTCCTGAAGATCTGTGGCAGGGGGCGTTCATAATGCGCGAGACACCCCACACACTGCCACATGCCGATTTCCCACCGACTCCCGCATGCTGCCCGCCTTGCAGCGCTCTGGCACTGGGGCCGGTTGTCGTCGCTTTTGCCTTATCTGGGTGGGTGGTTGGTCTTACTGGCCGCCATTTTGTACCTGGCTCCGTCTGCCATGGCGCAGGTGGGGCATGTCGATATTGGCAAGGCGGACCGCTATGTCCTGTCCAATGCCTTCACGGTGCTCGAAGACCCCGGCGCCAGGCTCAGCCTTGACGACATCCTCAAACCCGCGCTTCAGGGCCAGTTCATGCCCGTCAAGGCAGGTGCGACGGCCACCAATTTTGGTCTGACCCAGTCTGCCTTCTGGCTGCGGCTGGTGCTCGATGTGCAGCCCGGTGCCCCTTCGCAGTGGATGTTCGAGGTGGCCTATCCGCCGCTCGACCAGCTGCAGCTGTATGTCTCGCGCCCTGACGGCGGCTTCGAACGCCAGTCCGGCGGCGACCTGCAGGCTTTCGCCGAACGAAAGGTTCCGCACCGCAACCATGTGCTGCCGGTCATGTTTCAGCCCGGCCAGGCCAACACTGTCTATCTGCGCGTGACGTCGCAGGGCACGGTGGCCGCGCCGGTGCGTCTGTGGCAACCTGCAGCACTGTGGGCGCATGACCAGCTTGAGTACTCGGTTCTCAGCCTCTATTTCGGCATGCTGATCGGGCTGTTCCTTTACAACCTGCTGCTGTTTGTCTCGCTGCGCGACAGGGTTTACTTTTTTTATGTGGTTTTTGTGGCCTGGATTGCCGTGGCACAGGCCGCGCTGACGGGCATGGGCGCGCAGTTCTTGTGGCCGCAGTGGTCGTGGTGGGTGATGGTGTCGATCTCCGCCAGCAACGCCGCAAGCGGCGTGTTCGGCATTTTGTTTGCGCGTGAGTTTCTCTCAAGCAGGGCCACCATGCCGCTGCTGGACAAACTGCTCCAGGTCGAGGTGGGGCTTTGGCTTCTGACCCTGATTGCCGCACTCACGTTGCCCTACGTCATATCCGTCTGGATGGTGACGGTGCTGGCCATCGTGACGGTGACCTCGCTGGTGGTGGTGGGCATTCTCAGCGTCAAAAGGAAACATCCCGGCGCGCGGTACTTTCTGCTGGCGTGGGCTGTGCTGCTGTTGGGGGTGGCCGTGCTGGCCCTGCACAACACGGGCCTGCTGCCGTCCAACCGGCTGACGGCCAATGCACTCATGGTCGGCTCTGCGCTCGAGATGGTGCTGCTGTCTTTTGGCCTGGGCAACCGCATCAATGTGGCCATCGCCGAAAAGGAACAGGCCCAGGCCCGAAGCCAGATTGACCATGCGATGGTCGAAGCGCTGCGCGAATCGCAGGAGCGCTACCGCACCGTGCTGCAGGAGCGCGAAACCATACTGCAGACTTCCATCGTCGGCATTGTTTTCCTGTCGCCGGAAGGCCGTTTCCGCTGGGCCAACCAGGCCATGATGGATATCTTTGCGTCGGACGACAAGGACGTGACCACGATGGAGCCGTTTTACCAGTCGCGTGAAGAGTACCTTCGCGTGGGCGGTGACGTGGCGGCCTGCATCGAGCGTGGCGAGGTCTACCAGACGGAGATTCAGGTGCGCCAGGCCAACGGCACCCTGATCTGGGTGTCGCTGTCCGGCAAGGCGGTGGTGACGCGTGACCTCGGGCAGGGCACGGTCTGGGTTATGACCAACATCACCCAGCGCAAGGAGCTGGAAGCGGCGTTGCTCAAGACATCGTCGGAGCGCGAGGCCATCCTCAACAGCGCGCTGGTCGGCATCGTGCTGTCGGTGATGCGGCGCCATGAATGGGTGAATGACAAATTTGCCCAGATGATGGGCTATTCACGCGAGGAAATGATAGGCAAGACCTCGGAGCTGTATCACCTGAGTCGCGAGGACTGGATTGCGTTCGGTCTCGAAGCCAAAGCCGTGCTGGCGGATCACAGCACGCACACTGCAGAGCGCCAGCTCAAGCGACGCAATGGCGAACTTTTCTGGGTACAGATTGGTGGCAGTTGCATCAAGCCCAATGAGCCCGAGGCCGGCGTCATCTGGACATTCCTCGACATCACGGAACGCCGGAAATCCGAAGAAGATACGCGCGAAGCGCTTCAGCAGCAACGCGAGCTCAATGAGTTGCGCAGCCGCTTCGTGGCCATGACCAGCCATGAGTTCCGTACGCCGCTGTCCAGCATCCTGTCGGCACAGGAGCTGCTCAAGCACTACGGCGACCGTTTGCCAGAAGCCGAGAAGGCCGAGATCCTTGAAAGCATTTCAGCGGGTGTGCACCGCATGATGCGCATGCTGGACCGGGTGCTGCTCATTGGCAAGGCAGACGCACAGATGCTGGAGTTCGTGCCCAGGCCCCTCAACCTCAAGCCCCTCTGCGAAGAGCTGGCCGACGAAGCCTGCAAGCAGCAAGCCGCCAACCCGTGCAACGTGCGTGTGCAGTTTGTCGGCGATGTGACGCATGGTGCGTATGACGAAAAGCTGCTCAGGCATATCTTCGGCAATCTGCTGTCCAATGCCGTCAAATATTCACCTGAAGGCGGTGAGGTGCGCCTCGATGTGTCTGTGGGCAAGGGCCTCACGGTGTTTGAGGTTTCAGACCAGGGTATTGGCATTCCGGTCGACGAGATCAGCCACCTGTTCGAGTCTTTTCACCGGGCCAGCAATGTGGGCGCCATCCCGGGAACAGGTCTTGGCCTGGCGATTGTGAAAAATGCGGTGGACGTGCACGGCGGCACCATTGAGGTGAACAGCACGGCGGGGCAGGGCACCCGATTCACGGTCAGGCTGCCTTCGGCTTGAGAATTTTCGGTTGCACATCTCGAAATTCAGGTGGCCACTAAATGTGCATTCTCTTGTTATTCTGTGATTTATGAAGTCCAGTACGATAACGTTTTCGGCCAGAAACAGACATTAAAAAAATTCAGGGAATGCGATGCGAGTAGTGCGGTCGGGGGAGCCCAAGAAAACCACTTCTTCGATTGGACTCAAGGCCTACTTGATACTTCTCGCACTGCCAACGGCAGCTTTTCTTTTGGCGATTCTTGTTTCAGCCCTATTACCTGACTGCAAGTGTGATACCGGGGCGGGTTGTCAAGGATGCAGGTTGAATGGACTCATGGCTTTCTGCATGTATGGCGGTTTTGTTGGTGCGCTGAGCATGCTGATGTTTGGTTGGCCCATAATCTTTATCGTTAACTTATTCGCTGGACCTCAAGCTGACTAGTGCATACCGTTGATGTCCGTTTTTGGACCAAATCGGACATCGCATAAGGGCCACCATCCTTAATTTATCGTCCCAATCGGATCGGCCCGCGCAGTGGCTCATCGGGACTCACAGTTTTGCCGCCCTGGCGGATGTCCAGGATGCCGCTCTTAGCCATGGTGATAGCCACTGCCCGGACCTGTGGCATCAATGCTCGCCATTCGTTGGGCTCCAGCGCCCTGGCTGCCTCTGACGGGCAGATGGTTGCAGGCGGCTGCCGAGTCTTGAGCAGGCCTGTAATGGCATCGCGAATCTGGTCGTCGGTGATGGTCATGCAACTGATGGTGACGGGTGAGCGTGAGGTGTTCCGGCCCTGCCATTTCAAGCTGCGATCGGCTCAGGCCTCTCCGGTTGATCGGAGTCAGCCTGGTCAGCCAGAAAGCCACCGCTCTGATGCGACCACAGTCGCGAATACAGTCCGCCATTGGCCAGCAGGGTGTGGTGGTCGCCTTCTTCGACGATGCGGCCTTCGTCCAGCACGATGAGCCTGTCCATGGCGGCGATGGTCGACAGCCGGTGCGCAATCGCAATCACGGTCTTGCCCTTCATCAGGGTGTCCAGGCTGCTCTGGATGGCGGCTTCGACTTCCGAGTCCAGTGCGCTGGTGGCTTCATCCAGCAGCAGGATGGGCGCATCCTTGAGCATGACCCGTGCAATCGCAATGCGCTGGCGCTGGCCGCCCGAAAGTTTGACGCCACGTTCGCCTACATGCGCATCAAAACCCGTGCGGCCATGCAGGTCGCTCAAGGTGCCGATGAAGTGATGGGCCTCGGCGCGTTGTGCCGCGACCAGCATGTCTTTCTCATTGGCATCGGGACGGCTGTAGGTGATGTTGTCGCGCACTGAGCGATGCAGCAGCGAGGTGTCCTGCGTCACCATGCCGATATGGCTGCGCAGGCTGTCCTGCGTCACCTGTGCGATGTCTTGCCCGTCGATGGTGATGCGGCCGCTGTCGATGTCATGAAAACGCAGCAGCAGGTTGACCAGCGTCGACTTGCCCGCGCCGGAACGGCCGACCAGGCCTATCTTTTCGCCGGGTTTGACGGTGAGTGTCAGGCCCTTGATGACCGGCCTGTTCTTGCCGTAGCTGAAGTTCACGTTGTCGAAGCGCACCTCGCCGCGCGTCACTTCAAGCTTGCCGGCATCGGGTGCGTCGACGATGGCGCGCGGCCTCGACAGGGTGTTGATGCCGTCCTGCACCGTGCCCACGCTCTCGAACAGGCTGGTGGTTTCCCACATGATCCAGTGCGACATGCCCTGCAAGCGCAGCGCCATGGCAGTCGCCGCCGCCACTGCACCGGCCCCGACTTGGCCCAGATTCCACAGGTAAAGCGAGGTGCCGGCCATACCCAGGATCAGGCCCATGCTCAGCGCGTGGTTGACGGTCTCGAATGCACTCACCAGCCGCATCTGGCTGTAGCCGGTTTTCAGAAACTCCTGCATGGCCGAGCGCGCAAACGCAGCCTCGCGGTGCGTGTGCGAGAACAGCTTGACCGTCATGATGTTCGAGTACGCATCGGTGATGCGGCCCGTCATCATCGAGCGCGCATCGGCCTGCGACTTGCTGATCTTGCCGAGCCGCGGCACAAACCAGGCCAGCGAGGCGCTGTAAAGCGCCAGCCAGACCAGGAAGGGCAGGACAAGTTTGATGTCGAAGGCACCGGCCAGCACTGTCATGGTGGCCACATACACGCCCATGGCCACCAGCACGTCGGCCAGTACAAAGAGGGTGTCGCGCACGGCCAGCGCGGTCTGCATGACCTTGGTGGTCAGGCGGCCGGCGAACTCGTCCTGGTAGAACGCCATGCTCTGGCCCAGCATGAGGCGGTGAAAGTTCCAGCGCAGGCGCATGGGGAAGTTGATGGCCAGCGTCTGGTGCTTGACGATGGTTTGCAGGGCCACCACCAGGATGCTGGCAAGCACGATGCCGGCCAGTACCTTGAGCACGCTGCCCTGTTCGGCCCACAGGCTGCCCGGCTGCGTTTTGCCCAGCCAGTCGATGACCCGGCCCAGCATGGCAAACAGCAGTGCATCAAATGCCGCCATGGCTGCAGACAGGATGCCCAGCGCCAGGATGTAGCCGCGCGCACCGGCGGTACAAGCCCACAAAAAGGCAACAAAACCTTTGGGGACTGGCGTTGGCTCGGCTTCTGGATAGGCGTGTAGAAGTTTTTCGAACTGCTTGAAAACGGGCATGTTGTCTCGGCTTGTCTTTCTTGTGTCTCTTGTTTGTTGGTGTCTTGTGCGGCTGCCGGGTTCCGCCGTTCAATGATTTACTTCATGAGTTCCAGCAATCGGTCCAGCCCGCCTTCGTTGATGGCGACCATGGCCTGCTCGCGCACCTTGGGCTTTGCGTGGTAGGCCACCGACAGCCCGGCCGCGCCCATCATGGGCAGGTCGTTGGCACCGTCGCCCATGGCAATCGCCTGCAGGGGGTTGATGCCCAGCTGCGCGCAGGTTTCGATCAGCATCTTTTTCTTTTCGGCGCCGTCGCAGATGTCGCCCCAGGGCTGGTCCACCGTTTTGCCGGTGAGCAGCCCGCCCGCGACTTCCAGCACGTTGGCGCGGGTGTAGTCGATGCCCAGCTCGTCGCGCACACGGTCTGCAAAAAAGGTGAAACCACCGCTGACCAGCAACACCTTCATGCCCGCAGCTTTGCAGGCATGCACGAGTTCGGCCGCGCCGGGGTTGAGCTTTAAACGCTCGCGGTAAACCTCTTCCATGCTGCTCACGCTCACGCCTTTGAGCAGGGCGACGCGGCGGCGCAGGCTCTCCTTGAAGTCGGCAATTTCGCCGCGCATGGTGGCTTCCGTGATGGCGGCGACTTCGGCCTTCAGCCCGACGGCATCGGCGATCTCGTCAATGCACTCGATGTTGATGAGGGTCGAGTCCATGTCGAAGGCGATCAGCTTGAAGTCGCTGAGCTTCAGGTCCGGCGTGGAGATGTTGACGACCAGGCCGGGGGAGATTTCTGTGGGGCTCATGCGGTGGAAAAATAGTGTTGAGGTTACAGCTCAGGCGCTGAAAGCCAGTTTTCAAGTTTCAGGCCGGGAATGCGGGCAAAGGCGGCGTCGGCGCTGACGAGTGTGGCGTCCAGCGCCAGGGCCTGCGCGGCGATCAGCAGGTCGTTGGCGCCCATGGGCTGGCCGTCGGCTTCGAGGGTGGCGCGCAGGCGGGCGTAGTGGGGAACCATCTCGTTGTCCAGCGGCAGGACAAGCAGGTTTTCCAGTTGAACGTCCAGCGCCTTTTGCAACCGGGCTGAAGGGCGTTTTGCCAGTCCGAAGGCCAACTCGCCATGAACGACCACGCTGGTGCACATCTGGACCGAGGGGTTTCCGGCAATCACGCGCTCAGCCTGTCTGGCGGCCATGCCGGCGCCGTTGACCATCATGTGGCTGACGATGTTGGTGTCCAGCAGGTACAGCGGCCCGCTCATAAAACGATGTCGTCGAGGGGAAGCATGCCGCTGTCGACATCGGGGAATTCCTCTTCGCAGGGGCCCATCTTGCGGATTTCTTCCAGCGCCAGAAGCAGGGCAGCCGCCGTGCCTTTGGCAGGTTTTTCTAACAGTTCAATGATCAGCTTGTTCCCCTCGCGCCGCATCACGGCGTCCTTGCCGGGTAGTTCGAACTCCTTGGGAATGCGCACCGCCTGGTTGGCGCCGTTCTTGAAGAGACGGACGTGCCGGCCAGTTTCAGCGGCATAGGCCGGGAGGTTTTCCGAAACGACGGGGTGTGGTGTGAGAGGTGAATTGATCATCTTGTTCTCCCTGAAATGGCAGGCTGTGATTTTAGCATATGCCTCGGCATATGCCGACATCACCCATTCGTAAAAACGCAATTTGCTTAAAAAACAGGCAAAAACAGGGCATTTTCAGGCATTAAATCGGCTGAAGACCAATGGATACGAGCGTGAGCAGCTACTAAATTAATAGTAAAAACCTGTTGATAAGTGCATGCGTCAGGCCGCCGCAGCCTCCACTTTGGGCTGCCCCAGGCTGCGCAGCACGTCGCGCACCATCTGCGCCCGGTCTTTCGGCTCCGGCAGTTCCTTCTCAATGCGCAGCTTGTCGTTGCCCGCCAGCTTGATGTGCCGGTTCTTCTGGATGAGGTGCATGATCGCCATCGAATCGATGGGCGGGTCTTTCTTGAAGGTGATGTTGATCACACCCGGCGCCGCATCCACCTTGACCACGCCGTATGGCCTGGCAATCACGCGCAGCCGGTGCACGTCGATCAGCGTTTGCGCCTGTGCGGGCAGCTTGCCGAAGCGGTCGACGATTTCCTCCAGCAGTGCATCGATCTGGTCGGTGTTCTTTGCGGTCGCCAGCTTTTTGTAGAACGACAGGCGCAAATGCACATCGCCGCAATAGTCGTTGGGCAGCAGAGCAGGGGCGTGCAGGTTGATCTCGGTCGTCACGTTCAGCGGGCTGAGCAAATCCGGCTCGCGCCCCGCCTTCAGTGCCGCCACCGCTTCGCCCAGCATCTCGTTGTAGAGCTGAAAACCGATCTCCATCATGTTGCCGGACTGGTTCTCGCCCAGCACCTCGCCGGTGCCGCGAATCTCCAGGTCATGCATGGCCAGGTAAAAGCCCGAGCCGAGCTCTTCCATCTGCTGGATGGCTTCGAGCCGCTGGCTGGCCTGCTTGGTCAGGCCTTCGATGTCGGGCACCATCAGGTAGGCATAGGCCTGGTGGTGGCTGCGGCCCACGCGGCCGCGCAGCTGGTGCAACTGCGCCAGGCCGAACTTGTCGGCACGCGCCATCACGATGGTGTTGGCGCTGGGCACGTCGATGCCGGTTTCAATAATGGTCGAGCACAGCAAGAGGTTGTAGCGCTGGGCGATGAAGTCCTTCATCACGCGCTCCAGCTCGCGCTCGGGCATCTGGCCGTGGGCGACGGCGATGCGGGCCTCGGGCAACAGGGCTTCCAGCTTTTCACGCCGGTTTTGAATCGTTTCGACCTCGTTGTGCAGGAAGTACACCTGTCCGCCACGCTTGAGCTCACGCAGCACGGCTTCACGGATCACGCCATTGCTTTCACTGCGCACAAAGGTCTTGATGGCCAGGCGCCGCTGCGGTGCGGTGGCAATGACGCTTAAATCGCGCAAACCTTCCAGCGCCATGCCCAGCGTGCGGGGAATCGGCGTGGCTGTCAGCGTCAGCACATCCACCTCGGCGCGCATGGCCTTCATCGCCTCCTTGTGGCGAACGCCAAAGCGGTGTTCCTCGTCGATGATGAGCAGGCCCAGCCGTTCGAACTTCACGTCCTGGCTCAGCAGCTTGTGCGTGCCGACCACAATGTCGACGCTGCCGTCCCCGAGGCCCTTGATGGCGGCGGTGATTTCCTTGCCTGAGCGGAAGCGGCTCATCTCGGCGACCTTGACAGGCCACTTGGCAAAGCGGTCCACCAGTGTCTGGTAATGCTGCTCGGCCAGAAGCGTGGTTGGCGCCAGCAAGGCAACCTGCTTGCCGCCCGTGATGGCGATGAAGGCGGCGCGCAGGGCGACTTCCGTCTTGCCGAAACCCACATCGCCGCACACCAGCCTGTCCATGGGGCGAGGGCTGATCATGTCCTGGATGACGGCGTGAATGGCCGCGCGCTGGTCGGCGGTTTCGTCGAAGCCGAAGTCGTTGGCAAAAGCCTCGTAGTCGCCGGGCGAGTAGCGGAAGGCATGGCCTTCGCGTGCGGCGCGGCGGGCGTAGATGTTCAGCAACTCGGCAGCCGAGTCGCGCACCTGTTCGGCGGCCTTGCGTTTGGCCTTTTCCCACTGGCCACTGCCGAGGCGGTGCAGCGGGGCTTCGTCGGCGCTGACGCCGGTGTAGCGGCTGATCTGGTGCAGCTGGCTGACCGGCACATACAGCGTGGCGTCATCGGCGTACTGCAGGTGCAAGAACTCGCTCGGCCCCTGGCCGTGGTCCATGTTGATCAGGCCCTTGTAGCGGCCAATGCCATGCGCGCTGTGCACGACCGGGTCGCCGACGTTGAGCTCCGACAAATCCTTGATCAGCGCTTCGACATCGCTGACCTGTTCCTGCTTCTTGTTGCGGCGGCGCACGGTGGTGCCGGTGGCAAACAGCTCAGTCTCGGTGATGAAGTCGATGTCGCCTTCCAGCCAGCTGAAACCGGTGTCCACCGCTGCCGTCGCGATGCCGAGTTTTTCGGTGCTGGTCTGGAAGTCTTCCAGTGAGTCGAAGGCCGGTGGGCTGACGCCGCTGGCACGCAGAAAGTCGAGCAGGCTCTCACGCCGGCCATCGCTTTCGGCCAGCATCAGAACGCGATGCGGCGTGTTGCGTATGTGGGCCTTGAGCTTGACCAGCGGGTCTTCAGCGCCGCGCACCACGGCCATTTCTTCCAGCTTCTGGAACTGCGCGCTGTCGGCCACATCCTGCACCGACGGCCTGAAAGCGAGCTGGGCGTAGTGGTTGGTCAGCGCGTAAAACTGCTCGGCACTCAGGAAGAGCGATTCAGGCGGCAGGGCCGGGCGGTCGGGCGCGTCGCGCACCAGCCGGTATCGGTCCTTGGTGTCCTGCCAGAAGCGCTGGAAGGCGGGTTCCAGGTCACCGTGCAGCACCACCGTGGCGTTGGTGCCGAGGTAGTCAAAGACAGTGGCTGTTTCTTCAAAAAACAGCGGCAGGTAGTACTCGATACCCGCGGTTGCCACGCCGTTGCCCATGTCCTTGTAGATGCGGCTTTTCGTCGGGTCGCCATCGAGCAGCTCGCGCCAGCGCTTGCGAAAGCGGCTGCGCGCGTCGTCGTCCATCGGGAACTCACGGCCCGGCAGCAGGCGCACTTCAGGCACCGGGTAAAGGCTGCGCTGGCTGTCGGGGTCGAAGGTGCGGATGCTGTCGATCTCGTCATCGAACAGATCGACGCGAAAGGGCACCAGCGAGCCCATGGGGAAAAGGTCGATCAGCCCACCGCGCACCGCGTATTCACCGGGGCTGACCACTTGCGTGACATGGCTGTAGCCTGCCAGCGTGAGCTGGGCTTTCAGGCGCGCTTCATCGAGCTTCTGTTTGACCTTGAACTCGAAGGTGTAGCCGGCCAGAAAGCTGGGGGGGGCGAGGCGGTAGAGCGCCGTCGTGGCCGGAACGATGACCACATCGGCACCGGTGTCCTTGTCGCGCTGCGAGATTCGCCACAGCGTCGCCAGCCGCTCGCTGATCAGGTCCTGGTGTGGCGAGAAGGTGTCGTAGGGCAGCGTTTCCCAGTCGGGGAAAAGGGCGCAACGCAAGTCAGGCGCAAAAAACTTCAGCTCGTCCAGCAGGCGCTGCGCCGTGGTGGCGTCCGAGGTGACGATGGCCGTCAGCTTGCCGGCGGCTTTTTCACGCAGGCCCAGGTTGGCAATCAGCAATGCATCTGCCGAGCCGACAGGCTGGGGCAGGGTGTGGCGTTTTCCGGTGACGAGCTTGGGTAAATCCATGGGATCCATCGGTGTCGGGCAGGCAGTCAAACAGGGCGTAAAAAAGCGGGCGGCAATGACAAACACCCCAAACGGTGATGAATGGGGTGTGAGGCGTTTATTGACGCTAGGCCCTGATTTTAGAATCTATGATGAAACCATGACGACAGCGCCCGAGAAACCCCGGATTTTTGCCCTGATTCCCTGTGCAGGGAACGGCAGCCGCGCGCGTACAGACGGCCCCAAGCAATATCGGCTCATCCTGGGCAAGGCGATGGTCGGCCACACGATAGAGGCCTTTCGCGCGGCTGGCCCGGTGCTGGCTGGCTTGTTTGTCGTGATTTCGCCGGACGATGAAAATTTTGCACAGGCCTGCCCGGATTTCGGCGCTGTCAACGAGGTGCTGCTGAAACAGGGCGGAGCCAGCCGCGCGGCCTCCGTCCTCAATGGGCTGAAGGCGATGCTGGGCCATGCGGTCGCCACTGACTGGGTATTGGTGCATGACGCCGCGCGCTGCCTTCTCACACCGGCGCAAATCGTTTCCCTGATTGAAGCGTGTAGTGCTGATGCCGTCGGTGGCCTGCTCGCGCAGAAGCTGCCTGACACACTCAAAAGCGGTGAGGCTGGGCGCGTATCTGCCACCATAGACCGCAGCGACAAATGGCTGGCCCAGACGCCGCAGATGTTTCGTGTGGGTGCGCTGATCGGCGCGCTGGAAGCTGCGGGCGATGCCGTCACGGATGAATCCAGCGCGATGGAGATGGCCGGCGCCGCGCCCCTGATGGTTGCCGGCAGCGCGCAAAACTTCAAGGTCACCTACCCGGAAGATTTCGCACTGGCCGAGGCAATCCTCGCAGGCAGGCAGGCCCTTGAAAACGGAAAGAAAAAAACATGAGCACGCCTGAACGCCCGAACGCGCCCCCATTTCGTATTGGCGAAGGCTGGGACACCCACGCACTCGTGCCCGGCCGCAAGCTCATCATTGGCGGTGTCGAGATTCCGCACACCACTGGCCTGCTCGGCCACTCCGATGCCGACCTGCTGGTGCACGCCATCATCGATGCGCTGCTGGGCGCGGTGGGGCTGGGCGATATCGGCTCGCATTTTCCGGATACCGATGCACGCTTCAAGGGGGCGGACTCTATCGTGCTTCTGGTTGAGACCGGTCGCATCCTGGCTGAGCGGGGCTGGCGCATAGGCAACATTGACAGCACCGTGGTCGCACAGGCCCCCAAGTTGGCCCCGCATATTCCCGCCATGCGCGAGAAGATCGCCAAGGCCCTCGGACTGGACGTCAGTCTTGTCAATGTGAAGGCCAAAACGGCCGAGAAGCTGGGGCCGGTGGGGCAGGGACTGGCGATGGAAGCCCGGGCCGTCGCGCTGCTGTTCTGACTTGACCTTTGCCCGGGCGCGCCGCCCTGGGGTGAGGCCTGTGTCTGTCGGCGGCATTTGCGTCGGGTCCGCATCCGATGCCAGCCTGCCGAAAATCCTGAGTTTTAAATAAAGTACGTCAAAAAGCTGTGGAAATTGCTGCTCAAATTGTCATAATTACGGGTAATTACTTAAAATAATAGACGACTTGCGGTGCTAAGCTGACAGCCAGTGATAAGCAAAACAGACGCCCGAAACCGAACCTGAAGCAACCACAGCACACCACCATGCGCCTTGTCCAGAATTCACTGCACGATGAAGTCGCCGCCAAACTGCGCGAGGAGATCTTCGGCGGGCTGCTGGCCCCCGGCAGTTTTCTCGATGAGGTGGCGCTCTGCGAACGGCTGGAGATTTCGCGCACGCCGCTGCGAGAGGCGCTCAAGGTGCTGACGTCCGAAGGCCTGCTGCGCCACGAGCCGCGGCGCGGCTGTTTTGTCAACGAGGTGACCGAGCAGGATCTGGACGATATTTTCCCGGTGATCGCCTTGCTCGAAGGCCGCTGCGCCTATGAAGCGGCACGCAATGCCACCGACGCTGACCTGGTTGAACTCACCAGCCTGCATGACCGCCTGAATGGCCATGCGAAAGCCGGGCGCATCACCGATTACTACGCCACCAACTACCTGATTCACGAGGCCATCATCACGCTGGCCAACAACCGCTGGCTGGCCCAGGCGATTGCCGACCTGCGCAAGATTCTCAAGCTGTCGCGCCTGCAATCTCTGGGCGCGCAGGGAAGGCTGGCGCAGAGCCTTTCTGAACACATGACGGTGTTTGCGGCGCTCAAAAGCCGTGACAGCGAAGGTGCCGAAGCCGCCATGCGTACACATCTGACACGCCAGCGTGAAGCCCTGCGCGAGCTGGCACGCAGCCAGAAACCCTCAAGGATTGCATCATGACCGCGACGGACTGGCTCAATCGCGGTGTCTCTCTGCTGGCGGGCGACAAGAAGGGCGTCAAGCCTGCTCCTGCCGGTGCAGCGCCTGCAGGACGCAGCACGCATGAGCGGCTGGAAGCCACCTTGCGCCAGAAAGAAGAGGCGCTGTCGCCGCGTGTGTTGCGTCGCACGCTGCAGGAGTTGCAGGCCATCATCGACCCGCGTGTGAGCGAGGTCGAAGGCGGGCGGCGTGCGATGGGTGTGGCCGGCTGGTATCAGACGGCTTCGCCCGGTGAGCGACGCGACATGTGGCTGCTGATGAGCGAGCAGTTTGTGGCCGATGTACAGCGGACCAAACTGGCACAGGCCCAGTTTGATGCCGCGGTCGGCACGCCGGACCAGGCGGTCGCCGAAGTGCGTTACCGGCGCGCTACCGTCTCGCCGCGCCGGCGCCTGCTGCAGCGCTTCAGTGCTTTTCCGGAGGGCATACGTTTTCTGGTGGACCTGCGCGCCGACATGCTGCCACACCTGAAGGCTGACAGGCGGCTGCAGGCGCTGGACGTGGAGATGGAATACATGTTCTCCACCTGGTTCGATGTGGGCTTTCTGGATTTGCGCCGCATCAGTTGGGACTCCCCGGCATCGCTGATCGAAAAGCTCATCAAATACGAGGCGGTGCATGACATCAAGAGCTGGTCGGATGTGAAGAACCGGCTGGACTCCGACCGGCGTTGTTACGGGTTTTTTCATCCCCGCCTGCCGGATGACCCGCTGATTTTTGTGGAGGTGGCGCTGGTTGACGACATGTCCGACTGCATCACGCCGCTGCTGGACGAATCGGCAGATGCTGCAGACCTGAACAAGGCCACAACCGCCATTTTTTACTCCATCAGCAACACGCAGGTCGGTTTGCGCGGCGTGAGTTTTGGTGATTCGCTGATCAAGCGGGTGGTTGAAACGCTCAAGGAAGAGTTTCCCCGGCTCAAGACCTTTGCCACGCTGTCGCCCATACCGGGCTTCCGCAGTTGGCTTGGCAAAAATGCAGCCGCGATGATCGATGCGCTGGATGAAAAATCACGCACGGCGCTGGGCCGCGCCGTCGGCTTTGAACCGCCCACCGCAGGGCATTTTCTGGGCGCGACGGAAGATGTGCTGACGCTGCCGGAGAAGTCCCCTGTGCGGCTGATGCTGCTGCGTTGCGCCGCAAACTATCTGGGGCAGGCCATCGACGACGGCAAACCGGCCGACGCCGTGGCGCGCTTTCATCTGGGCAACGGGGCACGCGTCGAGCGGCTCAACTGGGCCGGTGACCCTTCGGCCAAAGGGCTGAAGCAATCCTATGGCGTGATGGTGAATTACCTCTATGACATCAGGCGCCTGGACAAGCACCGCTTGCTGTTGTCGCAGGGGAAAGTCCCGGTATCCAGCGACATCGAGGATTTGTATATTTGAAGAAGTTGATTTCACACGCGACTTCAGGTGATCAGTTTTCGGCTTTTGCTTTTAATAACGACAGGAGACAAAGATGAATTTCAAGATGAACATGATGGGTAACCGGCGCGATGTGCTGCGGGTTGGCGCTGCCGGTCTGGCGGCATTGTCCCTGGGCAGCCAGGCGCAATCCGGCTGGCCGGTCAAGCCTGTGACGGTGATCGTGCCTTTTCCTGCAGGCGGGGGTACCGATGCATTTGCCCGCCCGCTGTCAGGCCAGTTCGCGAAGCTGACAGGCAAACAGCTCATCATCGACAACCGCGGCGGCGCAGGCGGAACACTGGGTGCCAGTGTGGCCGCCAAGGCTTCACCGGATGGCTACACGCTTTTCATGGGTGCCGTGCACCACACCATTGCACCGTCGATGTACCCCAAACTCGATTACGACATCGAAAAGGATTTCGTGCCGCTGGCGCTGCTGGCCAACGTGCCGCAGGTACTGGTCGTGAACCCGCGCAACATGCCGTTTGCAGACTTCAAGACCTACATCGAAGCCGTGCGCAAGGCGCCGGGAAAATACAACTACGGCTCTGCCGGTGCGGGCACCTCACACCATCTGGCCGGCGAGCTGTTCAAGCAGCAAACCAAAACCTTCATCACGCACATCCCTTACCGGGGTGCCGGTCCGGCCCTGCAGGACCTGATTTCGGGCAACGTGGACATGATGTTCGACGGACTGGGATCATCGGCGGCACACATCAAGGGCGGCCGCATCAAGGCGTTGATGGTCTCCGGTACCAAACGCAACCCGGCCTTCCCTGATGTGCCGTGTGCAGGTGAGCTTGGTCTGCCGGATTACACCGTCACCACCTGGTACGGCATGTGGGCGCCGAAGGGCACGCCTGCGGACGTGCAGGGCCGCATTGTTGAGGACCTGCGCAAGGCTGCCAACACGGACGAACTGAAGGCCATCTGGGCCAGCAACGGTGCCGAATTCGGCAACCTCACGCCAGCCCAGTTCGGCGGCTTTGTGAGCGGCGAGGTCAAACGCTGGACAGCTGTCGTCAAGGCATCAGGCGCCAAGCTGGAATAAGCGGTTTGACGTTATGCTTTTGCGCTTGGGCTACCGGCGTTTTTTTGGGCCGGGCCCCTGAGGATTTTGAAAGAAGCATGGCGTCATGACTGGTACTGTTTCCCTGCAGACATCGGGCTCGCTCGCGCGGGTCACGCTCTCCAATCCCGGCAAGTTCAACGCCATGTCACGCGCGATGTGGCTTGAGCTGCGCTCGGTATTCACCCACATCCAGCAAAGTAGCAGCATCCGCTGCGTGCTTGTCAGTGGTGAAGCCGGGCACTTCTGTTCGGGAGGGGATATCTCTGAATACGCAGGTTTCCGGTTTGCAGAAAACTCGTTGCGTGATTTTCACGAGAACGAGGTTTGGGGTGGCTTGCAGGCCATGCTGGATTGCGATGTGCCCATCGTGGCGCAGATCGCTGGCAACTGCATGGGAGCGGGTCTGGAAATCTCCAGCTGCTGCGACCTGCGCATCGCTGCTGAATCTTCGCGTTTTGGCGCACCGATCGCCAAACTCGGTTTTCCCATGGCGCCGCGTGAAGCTGCGCTCGTGTCGCAAGCCGCAGGGGCACTCACGGCACGCGAGATGCTGCTGTCGGCAGCAATCCTTGACGCGCCGCAGATGCTGCGCCGCGGTTTTCTGAACAGTGTGGCGGCCGATGCGGACTTGGTGGCGAGTGTGCAGGCACAGGTCGAGCGCATCGTCTCGCTGGCGCCGCTGGCGGCACGCCTGAACAAGCAGACTTTCCGTACGCTGGGCCAAAGCGCGCAACATTCCGTATCGACCGAATTGGTGGCCGGCGCGTATGCCTATGCCGACACGCCGGAACATCGCGAGGGTATTGCCGCTTTTATTGAAAAACGTCCGGCACGTTTTGTGTCCTGAATGCCTTGTGGCCCGACTTCCGAATAGACGACTTTTAACTGTTGAACCATGAAAAACCACAACCTGTTTGCCGCATTGCGCGCAGCCTTTCCTTCTGACCTGGACGTGGTCGCCATCGAAACCGACAACGGGCTGAATTACTCCTGGCGCGACCTGGAACGCTCCACCGCCATGATGGCCAACCTGCTGGCGTCACTCAAGCTGCCTGCGGGGTCTCGCGTTGCGGTGCAAGTGGAAAAATCAGTCGAAGCCGTGATGCTTTACCTCGCCACACTGCGCGCGGGTTATGTATTTTTGCCGCTCAATACTGCCTATCAAAGCGCCGAGATCGAATACTTCATCGGCAATGCTGAACCCGCCGTGGTGGTGTGCTCGAAGAAGAATTTCGGCTGGGTCAGCAAGATCGCCTTCAAGGCGGGCACGAACAGCGTTTTTACACTCGACGATGACCGCACCGGTTCCCTGCTGGAGCGCGCCGCGCATTGCAGCGATAAACATGAGGTGGCGCTGGTCAAAAGCGCGGACGACATGGCTGCCATTCTTTACACCAGCGGCACCACCGGGCGCAGCAAGGGCGCCATGCTGTCTCACGGCAACCTGCTCAGCAACGCGCTGGTGCTGAAAGATTATTGGGGCTGGAAGCCGGGTGACGTGCTGATTCATGCGCTGCCGATCTTCCACGTGCACGGCCTGTTTGTAGCGCTGCATGGCGCCCTCATCAACGGCAGCAAGATGATCTGGCTGTCGAAGTTTGACCCGAAACTGGTGGTGCGCAAGCTGCCTGAGGCAACGGTCTTCATGGGCGTGCCTACGTTGTACGTGCGCCTGCTGGCGGAGGCGGGGCTGGACAAACATGCCTGCCGCAACATGCGCCTGTTTGTCGCCGGCTCTGCCCCCCTGTTGATCGAAACGTTCAACGAATGGCAAGAACGCACCGGCCACACCATACTGGAGCGTTATGGCATGTCCGAAACCGCCATGCTGACGTCCAACCCTTACAAAGGTGCAGAGCGACGTGGCGGCACGGTCGGGTTTGCATTGCCGGGCGTCAGCCTGAGAGTGCAGGGCGACGATGGCCAGGCCTTGCCTGCTGGCGAGATTGGCGGTATCCAGGTGACGGGCCCGAACGTCTTCAAAGGCTATTGGCGCATGCCGGAGAAAACAAAAGAAGAATTCACGGCAGACGGATTTTTCAAAACCGGCGATGTCGGCAAAATCGACGAGCGTGGCTACATCGTCATTGTGGGCCGCAGCAAGGACCTCATCATCAGCGGCGGCTACAACGTCTACCCGGCGGAAATCGAAGGCTACATCAACGAGATGCCCGGCGTGGCAGAAAGCGCGCTGGTCGGTGTGCCGCACCCTGATTTCGGGGAAGTAGGCGTGGCGGTGCTGACCGCAAAACCGGGCGTGACACTGGATCCGCAACAGATCGTGGCCAGCCTCAAGTCAAAGCTGGCCAACTTCAAGATACCCAAACAGTGTTTTGTGGTCGACGAGCTGCCCCGCAACACTATGGGCAAGGTGCAGAAGAACCTGCTGCGTGACCAGCACAAGGCCTTGTTCACCTGACTGGCTTGCACCATTCGTGTGCGGATTGTCCCCGTGAACGGGCATTCGACGGGGGTTCAGCAGACCCGGATTAGCTCTTACAATTTGGCTTTTCCGCAGGCAGCCGCGCCGTGAGGGACGCGGCGTTGCTGACACTCCTCACAGAATTCACAGAAGAAGTCATCATGAAAAAGCATTTGTGGTCCCTGGTGTTTTCGGCGGTTGCGCTTGTCGCCTGCGGTAAAAAAGAAGAGGGCCCGGCCCCCGTGGCGGCCGCACCTGCAGCCAGCGCGCCAGTTGCCGCTGCTAATACAGAAGAAAAAATCCTCAACATCTACAACTGGCCCGACTACATCGCGAAAGACATGGTCGCGAACTTCGAGAAGGAGTCCGGCATCAAGGTCAACTACCAGACCTTTGAAAACAATGAGGCGCTGCAGGCCAAACTGGTGGCCGGCAACACGGGTTACGACATCGTGGTGCCTGGTGCTGTGTTTGCGAAAGGGCAGATTGACGGCGGCCTGCTGCAAAAACTCGACAAGTCCAAGATTGCGAATTACGGCAACCTGGACACCGCCATCATGTCCAAGCTGGACAAGATCGACAGTGGAAATGCCTACCTTGTGCCCTGGGCCTGGAGCTTCACGACGGTGGGTATCAACAAGGCCAAGGTGACCAAGGCGCTGGGCGGTACGCCCATGCCTGAGAACGCCTGGGAGCTTGTGTTTAACCCCGTCTACACCGCCAAGCTGAAGTCCTGCGGCATTGCCTTCCTTGATTCGCCGACGGAGGTGATTCCACCGGCCATGCACTTCCTTGGCAAGAATGCCTATTCGAACGATGCCGCCGACCACAAGGCCGCAGGCGAGTTGCTGGCCAAGGTCAGGCCGCATGTGCGCCTGTTCTCCAGCACCATGATCGATGACCTGGCTGCGGGCAAGGCCTGCGTGGCGCTGGGTTGGGCCGGTGACATCAACATCGCACGCGGCCGTGCCATTGAAAACAAGAATGGCAATGAAGTTGAAGCCCTGTTGCCCAGCACCGGCGGCCTGATCTTTTTTGACAACCTCGCGATTCCCAAGGACGCCAAACACCCGAACAACGCGCTGGCCTTCATCAATTACTTCCTGAAGCCGGAAGTATCGGCATCGCTGACGAATGAGCTGGGCTACGCCACTGCCAACAAGGCCAGCATCGCCAGCGTCAAACCCGAAATTGCCAAAGACCAGGCGGTGTTCCCCGATGCAGCGAACCTGCAGAAAATGGTCTCGCCTTCCAGCTTTAGCAACGAAGCCCGCCAGTCCATGAGCAACGTGTTCACCCTGTTCAAAAAAGGCAGCTGAGTGGCAGGGGAGATTTTGTCGGAAGGTTTCCTGCGGACCGACCAACTGGTCAAGCGCTTTGATGGTGTTGCGGCAGTGGACGATGTCTCACTGTCCATCAACAAGGGTGAAATCTTCGCGTTGCTGGGCAGTTCTGGTTGCGGCAAGTCGACCCTGCTGCGCATGCTGGCGGGCTTCGAGACTCCTACGTCCGGGGCGGTTGTGCTGGGCGGTGTTGACATCGCCTCAATGCCGCCGTACGAGCGACCGATCAACATGATGTTCCAGTCGTATGCATTGTTCCCGCACCTCAACATCTGGGACAACATCGCCTTCGGCCTCAAGCGTGAGGGCATGCCCAAAGACCAGATTGCGGCACGCGTGGACGAAATGCTCAAGCTGGTGCAACTGGACACCTTTGCCAAACGCAAGCCGCATCAGCTGTCGGGCGGCCAGCAGCAGCGTGTGGCGCTGGCGCGCAGCCTGGCCAAAAAACCGCAGCTGTTGCTCCTCGATGAGCCGCTGGGTGCACTGGATAAAAAATTGCGCGAGCGCACGCAGTTCGAACTGGTCAACATCCTGGAGTCCGTCGGTGTGACCTGTGTCATGGTGACCCATGACCAGGAAGAAGCCATGGCGATGGCCTCGCGCATCGCCGTCATGAGCCATGGCCGGGTGCTCCAGGTCGGTACGCCGCGTGAGATTTACGAACATCCCAATTGCCGTTTTGTCGCGGACTTCATCGGCAATGTGAACCTCTTCGAAGGCGAGTTGACGGTGGACGAGGTCGACCGCTGCGAGGTGACGACTGCGCAGGGGGTTGTGAACGTGGGCCACGGCATCAGTGGTTCGCTGGGCATGGCCGCTGCGGTGGCTGTCCGCCCTGAAAAGATTCACATTTCAAAGTCACGGCCTGCGGGGGTGACGGCCAACCTGTTTACCGGGCGCGTGAAAGAGATTGCCTATTTCGGCAGCTACAACACCTTCATCGTCGAGATGCAGGGCGGCCGGCGCGTCAAGATCACTGAAACCAACACGACCCGGCATGAGAGCAGCGTCATCACCTGGGAGGACGACGTGTTCTTCTGGTGGGACGACATCGCGCCCGTCGTGCTGACGCAGTAAAACCTGTCCACATGAAAAAACCGGTGACATTCAATATCAGCCTGGGCCGGCGGTTTGTGATTGCCGTGCCGTATTTCTGGCTGCTGGTATTTTTTGTCCTGCCTTTCCTGATCCTCCTGCGCATCAGCGTGACGGACATGGGCAGCGGGGTCGACCCGTTTTCACCGCTCATCGAGGGCGGCCGCATCATGCTCAAGCATGACAACTACGGCTCCATCTTCAGCGATGGCGCGCAGGCCGCGGGCAACACCATCTATGTCGATGCGTACCTGACGTCACTGAAGTACGCCTTCCTGACGACCCTGTGCTGCCTGATCATCGGTTACCCGTTCGCGTACTTCATGGCGCGTGCGCGCGCGTCAGTCCGGCCCGCCTTGCTGATGCTGGTGATGCTGCCCTTCTGGACGTCGTTCCTGTTGCGTGTGTATGCGTGGAAGGGCATCCTCGCTGACCAGGGTGTGCTCAACAACCTGTTGCTGGCGCTGGGCATCATCCACGAACCGATCGTGATGCTGTACACCGATGTGTCCATGCTGGTGGGCATGACCTACGTGTATTGCCCCTTCATGATCCTGCCGCTGTATGCCAACCTGGTGAAGATGGATTTGCGTTTGCTGGAAGCCGCACATGACCTCGGTGCCAGTGCCTGGAAAGCCTTCTGGCTGGTGACGGTGCCACTGAGCAAGTCCGGCATCATCGCCGGCTCCATGCTGGTGTTTATTCCTGCTGTGGGCGAGTTTGTGATTCCCTCGCTGCTCGGCGGTGCCGAGAACATCATGATTGGCCGCGTGGTGTGGGACGAGATGTTCAGCAGCAACAACTGGCCGCGGGCGGCGGCATTGTCTGTGGTGATGATTGTGGCCATTCTTGTGCCGCTGGCCTGGTACTACCGCTCTGCGGGTACGCAGTCCGCATCTGCGGGCTCGGGGCACTGACATGGCTGGCAACGCAGCCACCTCCCGCTTTGGCGAGAAGCAACTTGGCCGGCTGTGGCTCGCGGTGGTCTACCTGTTTCTCTATATCCCGCTCATCTTCCTGATCGTTTTTTCTTTCAACAGCACGCGGCAGGACGGTGTTTTCACCGGTTTCTCGCTGCGCTGGTACCAGGCGCTGGTTGACGATCCCCGGTTGGTGGAAGGCTTCTTTCTTTCATTAAAAGTGGCGCTGATCACCGGCACCTTGTCCGTGGTGCTGGGCAGTTTTGCGGCGTTTGTTCTTGTGCGCTACAAGCGCTTTTCAGGCCGAACCCTGTTTTACGGCCTGGTGAATGCGCCGCTCGTGATGCCTGAGGTCATTATTGGGTTGTCCCTGCTGCTGTTGATGGTGGCGGTACAGCGCACGCTGGGTTTCCCGGAGCGCGGCTTTATCACTATCGTGCTGGGGCACACCTTGCTGGGCATGGCCTACGCCACGGTGGTCATCCAGTCGCGCCTCACCGAGATGGACCGTTCAATCGAAGAGGCCGCGATGGATCTGGGTTGCCGGCCCATGCAGGTGTTCTTTCTGGTGACGCTGCCCAACATCGCGCCAGCGCTGGTGTCTGCGTGGCTGCTGACGTTCACGCTGTCATTTGACGACGTGGTGATTTCCGAGTTCTTGTCCGGCCCCGGTGTCACAACGCTGCCGCAGGTTATCTTCAGCTATGCCCGGCGTGGCGTAAACCCGTCCATCTATGCTGCGGCGACCCTGTTGATCGCCACGGTGTCGCTGGGCATCATCGCGTACAGCATCTTCATGATGCGCAGACAAAAGCGGCTGGACCGAGAGATCAACGCGGCGGTGCGTTCGGGGCAGGCTGCGGATTCTTCTGCGGCAGCGTAGCCAGCACCACGCCGACCAGCGCAATCCCAAAAGCGCCCATCTGGGCGCCGCCCAGTTTTTCACCCAGTACCAACACGCCCACCGCCGCCGCGCTGACGGGCAGCAAGACGGTGAACACGCCGGCCTGACTCGCCGGCACGATTTTAAGCCCGGTCATCCAGAGCCAGACTGTCCAAACACTTGCGGCGAGCGAGTAGAACAAAAGCAGCAGCCAGCTTGAGCCTTGAACCATGCGGAAGTCAAAACGCCACGCTGCCCAGAGACCGAAGGGCGTGATCAACAAAAAGCCCCAGAGATTGATGAGAGCCGTGATGCGTTTCGGGCTGAGCACGCCGGTGAGTTTTTTCCCCATCACCGCATACGCAGATTCGCACAGCACCGCGCCTATGAGTAAGAGGTGTCCCAGCCAGGCGTTGTGCAAAGGCGCTTGAGCTGGCGAATCCGGAGCGCCATGCGTGTCGGGGGCATGACTCGCCAGCGACACCAGGGCGATTCCCGCAACTGCGCACACCACCGACAGCCATATTCGCAGACTCACGCGTTCCCTCAGGAATATCCAGCTCATGACGGCAATCACGGCAGGGATGGACGCCATGATCACGCCTGCTGCCACTGCGCTGGTCATGCTCACGCCGAACAGCATGCAGATGGAAAAGAGGAAGTTGCCCAGGAAGGACTCGAGAAACAGCAACCGCTTTGTTTTGGCGTCAAGCGGCAGTTCATCAGGCGGCCTTTTCAGCCAGTGAAGCATTGCTGCGCCGCCGATGCCAAAGCGGAGCCACGCCAGTAAAAAGACGGGCAGGGCGGCGACAAGCGGTTTGGACAATGCAACGTAGCTGCCGACAAGCGACATGCTCAGTGCAAGGCAGGCATAGGCCAGAATGCGATTCATGTATTTGAATATTGTGGGCTGGCCTGAAAGCAGCCTTGACTCGAATAATGCCTTACTTTGAATCCTGAAAACATGTTGCCTGCTGACCGCCACGTTTTTGTCTATGGGACGCTGCGTCGCGGGGAGCAGCGCGACATCAATCGGCTCAAACCGACGCCTGTTTTTGTGGGTGCAGCCACCTTGGCGGGCACGCTTTACGACCTGGGCAGTTATCCCGGCCTGCAACTGGGTGGGGGCCGTGCTGTTCTCGGCGAGGTTTACCGCATAAGCGCCGAGCTTGAAGCAGTGCTGGATGAGATTGAGGAAGTCTGGCCGCAACAGACCGGCGAGTACGCCAAACGTGATGTGCCCGTGAACTTTGTCTCGCCCGATGCGGCAGGGTCTTTGCCTGCGAGTGTTCTCTGCCTCGTCTATGAAATTGCTGCGGATCGAACCACAGGAAAGTCTGTTATTGAGGATGGTGATTGGGTCGCATACAGGGGTCGCAAGGCTGCTTGAGAGGGCGGGTCAGGGGGCGTTCTGCCTCTATGCATCGAGTGGCGCAACTCTTGCGTCAACGAAGTTGCCACATTTCACCATTCGAAGAATGCTTTTCTTAATGTGAAATATTGAAATGGTGCAGTGCAAAATAATTTCTCAATACAAGAAATGATATTTTGCATTGCGGTAAATTGTTTGCAAGCTATTGATTTTATTGAGTTTTAAATTTCGTCTTATATAAGACATAAGAGATGAAATAGTCTTCTACAAGACTTAAACTTGCGTCAGTTTCTTTTCAGCCAGTTTCAGTTTTTATTTCCCAACCTACGGAGTCCACCATGCCACAAGCACTGACCGAACAACTCAGCCGTGAACAGCAAATCTCTGCCCTCGAAAAAGACTGGGCCACCAACCCCCGCTGGAAGGGCGTCAAGCGTGGTTACAGCGCTGCTGACGTGGTTCGCCTGCGCGGTTCGCTGCCGATCGAGCACACGCTGGCCAAGCGCGGTGCAGAAAAGCTGTGGGACAAAATCAACGGCGGCGCGAAAAAGGGTTATGTGAATGCCTTCGGCGCCATCAGCGCCGGTCAGGCCATGCAGCAGGCCAAGGCAGGCCTCGAAGCGGTTTACCTCTCGGGCTGGCAGGTCGCTGCTGACGGTAACACGTCGGAAACCATGTACCCCGACCAGTCTCTCTACGCTTACGACTCGGTGCCCACCATGGTTCGCCGCATCAACAACACCTTCAAGCGCGCTGACGAAATCCAGTGGGGCCGCGGCATCAACCCGGGCGACCAGGGCTTCATCGACTATTTCCTGCCCATCGTTGCCGATGCAGAAGCCGGTTTTGGTGGCGTTTTGAACGCTTTCGAACTGATGAAGAACATGATTCAGTCGGGCGCTGCCGGCGTTCACTTCGAAGACCAGCTCGCTGCGGTGAAGAAGTGCGGCCATATGGGCGGCAAGGTGCTGGTGCCGACGCACGAAGCCTGCGAAAAGCTGATCTCCGCACGTTTCGCTGCCGACGTCATGGGCGTGTCCACCATCGTCCTGGCCCGTACCGATGCAGAAGCCGCCAACCTGATCACTTCTGACCACGACGCCAACGACAAACCTTTCCTGACCGGTGAGCGTACCCAGGAAGGCTTCTACCGCGTCAAGAATGGCCTGGAACAAGCCATCAGCCGCGGCGTCGCCTACGCACCGTACGCCGACCTTGTCTGGTGCGAAACCGGCGTGCCTGACATCGGCTTTGCCCGCGAGTTCGCCCAGGCTGTGCACGCTGCTTGCCCCGGCAAGCTGCTGTCGTACAACTGCTCGCCATCGTTCAACTGGAAGAAGAACCTCAACGACAAACAGATCGCCTCCTTCCAGGAAGACCTGTCTGCGCTGGGCTACAAGTACCAGTTCATCACGCTGGCCGGCATCCACATCAACTGGTTCAACACCTTCCAGTTTGCCCACGCATACGCCAACGGCGAAGGCATGAAGCACTACGTCAACATGGTGCAGGAGCCTGAATTCGCAGCACGTGACAAGGGCTACACCTTCGTGTCGCACCAGCAGGAAGTCGGCGCAGGTTACTTCGACGACGTGACCACCGTCATCCAGGGCGGCTCATCCAGCGTGAAAGCCCTGACCGGCTCCACCGAAGAAGAGCAGTTCCACTGAAATCGGCCTGATCTGGCTGGCAAACCCTGCAAAGCAGGGGATTGCCGGCCCGGCCCGGACAGCCCTGAAAGGGTTCTCCGGGCTTTTTTACGCCCGCGTTTTCGCGTAGAGTCAGGCAGCCTTGACGATTACAAGCTCACCATTACCTCTGGAGGAGGCTGCGATGTCCGAACTGACGACGGGTTTCAGGCGCGTTCCGTGTACCGAGTGCAACGGCACGGGGGAGTTGCGCATCGAGAGCGAAAACATCAACGAAAACTTCGAAGTCGAGAAGCAGACCGTCATCATGGAATGCCCGCAATGCCGTGGGCTGGGCTTTATTCCTCCGGCTTCCCCTCAAACTGCCTGAAAGGCCTTCGGCAAGCCGCGCCGCATTGGGGCGCTGGTCTGTCGTAAAATAGGGCCATGCAATCAATCAAACTTGAAACAGGAAGGATAGTCCGGGTTATGACACCG
>JAZKDR010000019.1:0-65549 GCA_040387435.1 Pseudomonadota bacterium | reverse complement strand
GCACCACCAACAAGATCCTGCGCGCCTACCTGAAGAGCAAGGGCGTTGCCGATAAGGACATCGACGAGAAATACACCCCCTTCGGCCACAGCGACTATCAAACCATCGTCGCCGACGTCAAGAAGTTCTCGCAAGGCGGCAAGACCGCTGTGGTCTCGACCATCAACGGTGACTCCAACGTTCCTTTCTACAAGGAACTGGGTAACGCCGGCCTGAAGGCCAAGGACGTGCCGGTCGTCGCCTTCTCCGTGGGCGAAGAAGAGCTGCGCGGCGTGGACACCAAGCCTCTCGTCGGCCATCTGGCTGCCTGGAACTACTTCCAGTCGATCAAGAGCCCTACCAACACCGAATTCATCAAGAAGTGGTCTGCCTACGCCAAGGCCAAGAAGCTGCCCGGTGCAGACAAGCCCCTGACCAACGACCCGATGGAAGCCACCTACATCGGCATCAACATGTGGAAGCAGGCTGTCGAGAAAGCCAAGTCCACCGATACCGACAAGGTCATCGCCGCCATGGCGGGCCAGACTTTCAATGCACCTTCGGGCATCGTCTCGAAGATGGATGAGAAGAACCATCACCTGCACAAGTCGGTGTTTATCGGCGAAATCAAGGCCGACGGCCAGTTCAACGTGGTGTGGAAGACGCCCGGCCCTGTGAAGGCCAAGCCATGGAGCCCGTTCATCGAAGGCAACGACAAGAAGCCTGACGAGCCCGTCAAGAAGTAAGGAGCTACTGTGCGGGCCAATCCGGGCCCTGCGGTGCTCGCTGTACTGATGTACGGCGCCGCGCTGCAGAACCCATCTTGACCCGCTCGCTACGCTTCTTCCGTTCCTGACGTCGAGTCGGGAACGGTCGCGGTTTCGGGTCATCCTGACCCGGGACTTGCAGAGTGCGCATTGCACGCGGTGCTCACCCTACAGGTTCTTCCACATGTTTCGACAAATTTTTCTCATTGCCGCACTTTTGACCGTCGGCCACGCCCACGCCCTGACGGCCGATGAAGTCAAGGGCATGGCTATCGGTGAGACCGAGGCGCGGGTTGCGGTGCTGAACAAGGCCGCGGCCAACGCCGATGACAAGACGGCAGCCTTTATCCAGGCGCTGTCCGACGATGCGGTCAAGACCAGGGGCGACAAGGTGTTTGTCGTCAGGGACGACAAGGCTTTTGATCCGGTCACGGGTGCGGAAACCCCGCTCCCTGCCGATGCCGAAGACGTCATCAACCCCAACATGATGCGCGGCGAACTCGATACCGCACTGGCCGCCCTCAAGCTCTTCAGCAAGGAAGAAAAAGTCCGCCGTGATGCCATCAAGACGCTGGCTGACGAGAACGACGAAGCGCGTCTGCCACTGATCGAAAAAGCCTATGCCGCCGAAACGGTCCCCGCGCTGAAGAGCCAGCTGGAGCTGGTACGGGCCGCAATCTTCCTGAGCAGCCCGGACAGGGCCAAACGGCTTGAAGCCGCTGCGCAGCTGGCCAACAGCAGGAACCCCGCAACCAAGACCGTGCTGATTGAACGTATTGGCAAGGAAACCGATGCCGATGTGAAGGTGGCCCTGCAAGCTGCACTGACCAGGGTCGAAGCCTCGCTGGAATGGGGCAACCGGCTGGGCGCGATTTTCAGCGGCATCAGCCTGGGCAGCATCCTGCTGCTGGTGGCGCTGGGCCTGGCGATCACCTACGGTCTGATGGGTGTGATCAACATGGCGCACGGCGAGCTGATGATGATTGGCGCCTACGCGACTTATGTCGTGCAGGGGTTGTTCCAGAAATACCTGCCCGGCGCGTTCGACTGGTATCTGCTGGCGGCGGTGCCGGTGGCCTTCATGGCGTCGGCGCTCATGGGTGCGGCGCTGGAACGCAGCGTTATCCGCTTCCTGTACGGCCGTCCGCTCGAAACCCTGCTGGCGACATGGGGCATCAGCCTGATGCTTCAACAACTCGTGCGTTCCATCTTCGGCGCCCAGAACGTGGGCGTTGAAAACCCGGTGTGGATGAGCGGCGGTGTGCAGGTATTGGGGAATCTGTCGTTGCCCTATAACCGGCTGGTCATCATCGGCTTTGCGATTGCGGTGCTGCTGGGCATGGCCTGGCTGATCAGCAAGACACGCCTCGGTTTGTTCGTGCGCGGCGTCACGCAGAACCGGCCCATCGCATCCTGCATGGGTGTAAACACGGCGCGTATAGACACCTACGCCTTCGCGCTGGGCTCAGGCATTGCGGGTCTCGCGGGATGCGCGCTGAGCCAGGTCGGCAATGTGGGGCCAGACCTGGGGCAGGGTTACATCGTGGACTCCTTCATGGTCGTGGTGCTGGGCGGTGTGGGCCAGCTTGCGGGCACCGTGTACGCAGCCATGGGCCTGGGCATCCTGAATAAATTCCTCGAAGGCTGGACCGGCGCCGTGCTGGCCAAGATTGCGGTGCTGGTGCTCATCATCATGTTCATCCAGAAGCGGCCGCAGGGCATTTTCGCGATGAAGGGCCGGAGCGCAGAAGCATGAGCGCCTTGAATACTTCTCCTGTCGTTTTACCCGCCAAAGGCCCGCTGCTGACGCGCGGCGGGTGGAGTGCTTTCATGGTGGCGCTCATCGTGGTCTGCGCGGTGGCGCCGGTGCTCAACCTCTGGGTGCCCGAGACCAGCATGTTTCACATGAGCACCTATGCGGTGGCGCTGCTCGGCAAGATCATGTGCTACGCCATCTGCGCGCTGGCCATGGACCTGATCTGGGGCTACACGGGCATTTTGTCGCTGGGCCATGGCGTGTTTTTTGCGCTGGGTGGCTATGTGATGGGCATGTACCTGATGCGCCAGATTGGGCGCGACGGCAATTACAAAAGCGACCTGCCGGATTTCATGGTTTTTCTCGACTGGAAGACATTGCCCTGGCACTGGACCTTCAGCGACAGTTTTATTGCCACGCTCCTTCTGATCGTTCTGGTGCCCGGCATCGTGGCTTTTGTCTTCGGCTACTTCGCCTTCCGCTCGCGCATCAAGGGTGTGTATTTCTCCATCATCACGCAGGCCATGACCTTTGCGGCGATGCTTCTTTTCTTCCGCAACGAAACCGGCTTCGGCGGCAACAACGGTTTTACCGATTTCAAGCGCATCCTGAACATTCCCGTGGCCACGCCGTCCATGCGCATGACGCTGTTTGTCATGACGGGGCTGACCCTGCTGGGATTCTTCCTGTTTGCCAAATGGCTGGTGGGCAGCAAGTTCGGCCGGGTACTGCAAGCCATTCGTGATGCGGAAACACGGGTCATGTTTTCGGGCTACAACCCCCTCGGCTACAAGCTCACCATCTGGGTGATTTCCGCCATCATGTGCGGTGTGGCCGGTGCGCTGTATGTGCCGCAAGTCGGCATCATCAACCCGGGTGAAATGAGTCCGGCCAACTCCATTGAAATTGCGATATGGGCGGCCGTCGGCGGCCGTGCCAGCCTTGTTGGCCCCATCGTCGGCGCCTTCATCGTCAACGGGGCCAAGAGCTGGCTGACCGTGGCTTACCCCGAGTTCTGGTTGTACTTCCTGGGTGCGCTGTTTATCTGTGTCACGCTTTTCCTGCCGAACGGTGTCGTTGGGCTGGTGAAGAAGCTGCGCAAGGGAGGTTCAGAATGACGCCTGATCTGCTTGAGCAGGGCGCTCAACGAATCCAGGAGCGCATGGCTGCGCTTGAGGCCGGAAAGAGCAATACGGAATCTGGTGGCCGCAGTGCGAGCAACAGCCGTGTCGCCACCCCGGGTGAGGTCGATGTGACCCACGGGCGCATCTTGTATCTGGAAGATGTGAGCGTCAGCTTTGATGGTTTCAAGGCCATCAACAAACTCTCGCTGGACATCGCACCCGGTGAACTGCGTTGCATCATCGGCCCCAACGGCGCCGGCAAGACAACCATGATGGACATCATCACCGGCAAGACGCGGCCTGACGAAGGCACGGTGTTTTTTGGCAGCACAATTGATTTGTTGCGCCACAAGGAAGCGCAGATTGCGCAGCTGGGCATAGGCCGGAAGTTTCAGAAGCCAACCGTGTTCGAGCACCTGACCGTGTTTGAAAACCTCGAGCTCGCGCTGAAGACCAACAAGGGTGTGAAGTCGTCCATGTTCTTCCGGCTGGATTCGGCGCAAAGCGATCGTCTCGCCGAAATCCTGGTGACCATTCATCTGGCCGACAGCGTCAACCGCATGGCGGGCAACCTGAGCCACGGGCAAAAGCAATGGCTTGAAATCGGCATGCTGCTGATGCAGGACCCCAAGCTGCTGCTGCTGGATGAGCCTGTGGCCGGCATGACTGACGAAGAAACGGCGCGGACCGCAGAACTCTTCCTGACGCTAAAGGGCAAACATTCGCTGATGGTGGTCGAGCACGACATGAGCTTTATACGCACAATTTCCGAAATCGTGACGGTGCTGTGCGATGGCTCCGTGCTGGCACAAGGCACGTTGGACCAGGTACAGGCCGACGAGCGCGTCATCGAAGTCTATTTGGGGCGTTAAGGAGCAAACATGCTGCACGTCAAAAACGTCAACCAGTACTACGGCGGCTCGCACATACTGCGGGATGTGAGCATGTCGTCACAACTGGGCAAGGTCACGGTTTTGCTGGGCCGAAACGGCGTTGGCAAGACTACCCTGCTCAAGTCCCTGATGGGGCTGGTACCCATCAAGACAGGCAGCATCGAGTTCGACGGCAAGCAGATTCAGGGGGCAACCCCTTACGAACGTGCGCGTGCGGGCATAGGATTCGTGCCGCAAGGCAGGGAAATTTTTGCGCGCCTGACCGTCGAGGAAAACCTCCGCATGGGGCTGGCTTACAAAAGTGCCAGTACACCGATCCCTGCTGAGCTCTATGAGTTGTTCCCCGTACTCAAGCAGATGCTGAATCGGCGCGGCGGCGACTTGTCAGGCGGCCAGCAACAACAGCTGGCAATTGCGCGTGCATTGGCCGCCAAACCCAAACTACTGATCCTTGACGAACCCACCGAGGGCATACAGCCCAGCATCATCAAGGACATAGGCCGCGTCATCCGCATGCTCGCCGACCGCGGTGACATGGCCATCCTGCTGGTAGAGCAGTACTACGACTTCGCACAGGAACTGGCTGACGATTACCTCGTCATGGAACGCGGTGAATTCATCGCTCGCGGCCAGGGCAAAGACATGGAAGCCAACGGCGTGCGCCAACTGGTAGCCATCTAAACCGGCGTACCCGTCCCCGAATTGCAAGTGGCACCGTGCAACCGGCTCCGCCGGGGCACAGGAGCCGTCCCCTGAGGGGAGAACAGGCTACACGAAGTGAGCCTGGACAGGGGGAGCCAAATTCACATAAAAAAACCGCCAGGATGGTCCTGGCGGCTTCACTGCATAGCCCCATCTGTAGCGTTCATCACGCCAGCAAGCGGGGTTTTAAGCAGACGGCATGATCACTGCTCTTTAGCAGGAATCACAATAATTGCATCGGTCGCGGTCTGCGGCTTGATCACCACATTGGTCGCGTCCTTGGGCATGACCACTGTCTCGACTTCGCGGATCACACCGCCGCCGGCGACACTTCCCTGGGTGTTGCCATAGCCCACGATGCGGGCTTCACAGGCAATCTTGTCTTCACCCGTCAGCGCATTGCAACGCTGCACGGCATTGGCGTTGAACTGCGCGCCTGCATTGTCAAGCTTGCCGGCACGTTTTTCTGCATTGGCATTGCGCACTTCGCGCAAGCACGTATCTCGATCCTGCTGGGTGCGGCCCGAGTTACAAGCAGCCGCTTCGCTTTGCGCATTGCCGGTGGCATCGATACCGGTGGTGCCAGAGGCGACTTGCGCGGTGGCAGCGGTCATGGCCAGCATGGCGGTGAAAACAAACCCTGCAGCGCCCTTTGCGATGCTGTTGAACTTGAACTGTTTGCCTGCATTCATTTGAAACTCCTTGGTTCGTCCTTTGTGGACCTGTGAATGCAATGTAGGTCGGCGGGTTTTTGGTACGTGACAGCCAAAGAGACGGTCACAGGGGTTGTGCGCGCCCGTGTGCTTGTAGGAAACCGCTGAACGCCTGCGCTTTACAAAGCACCTTACGTTTTGTTGCCCTAGGTTGACCAGATGCGCGGGCTGGAGGGCGGTAGCGCCCAGAGTTCGGTGCGCCAGGCCTGCCATATGTCACGCAACAGGCCCATTGCCGGTTCAACCACAGGTGCCAGCGCACGTACCAGGACGACCTGACCTTCCGGGCTGGTGGCCCCGGCGGTTACGCGCAGGGGATGGGCCTCAATCACGCCCCGGGCAATGTCGAGTGCCGACTGGCGGCGCTGGCGGTCCAGCTTTGTCCCGCTGACGAAGAACAGGGTGGCCACGCAACGGTGGCCGGCCAAACCCAGCGGGCCGTTCATCAACAGCCCGTCAGTGGCCCTGATGTGCGCGCGCTCCAGCCACAGGCCGGGTACCTCGATGTGCTGGGAGAAGACGCCAGCGTCGAACGGTTTATCGGCGGCCGGCAAACCCAATGCCGTGACATCCCAGCCGAGCAATTCCGCGCCCGGTGCCAGCGTCATGCTCAGCCGGTTTTCGGCCAGGCAGTTGCTGTAACACAGTGCCTCCAGCGGCAACCATTCCAGCCGGGCGCCGGCATCCAGGGTGATGGCTGTTCTCTGTAGCGCCAGTTCGCCGTCTGACCTGTAAAACCGCGCTGCCCCGGGCGTGGTGAGCAGGCCGTGCGCGTCTTTCCCCACGCGCACACCGATGTCCAGCGTATCGCCGCCCACCAAGCCTCCGGGCGGGTGCACCAACACGTTGTGGCAGATGGCGTCACCTTCGGGGTAGAGGCTTTGCAGTATGCGCAGGGGGCCATTGTGGCTGTGACGGGCCACGCTGCGGCCCGCTTCCATGCGGTAGTCAAGGTCAAGTTGTGCGTGCCAAGGCATGCAGGCAGTTTAAGCGGCGCGCGTGCCCGGCAGTGATCAGCTCTTCCAGAAGCCCAGGTGCGGCTCGCTGGCCTCGGCCACCATTACCGGCCCTATGCATTCAATTGCGTGTGGTGAGGCGGCAAACACGTCGCGGCATGACAGTTCAACGTCGCGCTGCTCGGCAGGCTCACCGCGAAATACACGCAGGCTGACTGCATCGATGCCGAACACCACACGGCCTATGCCCGACCAGAAGATGGCACCGGCGCACATCACGCAGGGCTCGGCCGATGAATACAGCGTCGCCGCCTGCAGTGTTTGCCGGCCTATCGTGCTGGAGGCCTGCCGTACGGCATTGGTCTCTGCATGGCCCGTGCAGTCGCCGGTTTCGACCGAGTTGGCGTAGGCCTCCGTGAGGAGCTGGCCTTCGGCTGAAACGATGACGGCACCAAACGGCCGGTTGCCGCGTTCCCGTGCCGTACGGGACCAGGCAATGGCCTGGGCCATATAGCCGGCATCGCGCGCATTGAGCTGTGTCGTGCTGTCCATGCTCAGGCCTTCAGCATGCGGTCTGCTTTTGCCGGCAGCATGGACAGGTTGAAGAGGCCATCTGCGCTGGGACGCGTCTTCAGGCCATACACATCCACCACCTCGTCGACCTGCTGCTCGATGAGAAGTTTGCGGACGTCGCCGATTCCATGTCCGCGCGTGTCGGCTGCGCCTACGTACTGGGACGTCACGCGCCAGCGTTCCAGCTCCACCTTTTCGTCTAGGATGGGCTCGCGCTGGCGGGTGGCCGCAATGGCCGCTGCAGGGTTGGCAAATGTTTCGACGATGGCGCGGTTGGTGGCCCGCAGGAAGGCCGCGACGACCTTGGGGTTCTGCGCGATCAGGTTGCTGCTGGCAAGAATTGCATTGCCATAGAGGTTGACACCTGCATCGGAGTACTGCAGCACAGCGAGGTCGTCCTGCTTCATGCGCGCAAAGAGCGAGACGGCGGAGTCATGGAAGTAAGTTGCACCATCAACATCGCCGCGCACCACCACGTTGTCACGCGCGCTGAAATCGGTGGTAGACCAGGCGAAAAGATCTGGTTTCAGACGCAGCTTGCGTGCCACCATCGGCCAGCTTCTGCGTGTCGATTCAACCGCTGCGGCTGCAATCTTTTTGCCTTCCAGGCTACGGAAATCGCTGGTGATGCCGCGGTCCTTGCGGCCGATGATGACAAAGGGTGCGCGGTTGTAGTACTGGTACACCGCCTGCACCAAGGGTGTCCCCGGGTTCTGTGCATTGAACTCGACGAGCGAGCTGATGTCGCCCAGACCCATCTGGTAGACACCGCTGGCAATGCGGGTGATGGAGGTGACAGAGCCTGCACCCACATCAATGGTGACGTCCAGGCCTTCGTCCTTGTAGTAACCCCTGCTTTGCGCGAGAAAGAAAGGTGATGTCTGGCCGGTCACGCGAAAGTCCAGCGTGAATTTGACGGGTGTCAGGCGGGTGGACTGGCTCCAGACGGCAGGTGCGGCGAGGGTGGAGGCGGAAGCGAGGGATGCGAGGAATACTCGCCGTTTAAGAAGACGGTTCATGTCGACTCCGGTAAGAACACTTGAAAACACCGGCCAGTGAACGTGCGTTGCAACGTCTACAGGCAGGACGGGTTCAAGAGCAATTTCCGGGCGACCCAGGCTGGTGCATGGGGGCTGAACGCTTCTACTCTTGCGACAGGTGATGCATTTCGCGTGCCAATTCCTGCTGCCGCACGATGGTCGAGGTGCTTCTAGGGAAATTGCCTAAATACATATGTCGAATGTCGGGATGCGTGGGTGTTCCATGTTGGACTGGTGGCCAAATTGGCGCGAAATTTGCTGCTGATCCATGGACAAGGGTAGAAGCGTTCAACCTGCACCGCAACGGTGCAAGTCGGAAATTGCTCTTGATTTCCACTCAAGGAGCGCTTCATGCTGACCGCCACCCAGGCCACAAAGCCTGTTTTCAATCGAACACCATCCGCCGTCGCCTTATCCGATAGCGGAAGTGACCTGAAAATTCCCGTCATTGACTTGTCGGACGCACTGGAACCCGGCGGGCCGCGCTGCGCAGAAGTGGCAGCAGGCATGCGTGCTGCTGCGCAAGCCGCTGGGTTTTTCTATGTCACCCACCATGGCATCGCCCAGGATGTGATCGACCGCCAGTTCAAGGGGGTGGCGCAGCTGTTCGATCTCTCCGCAGACCTTAAGGATGCTGTTGCCACCAGGCACTCCTCCTGCTCAAGGGGCTACGAGGCGCTGGGTGCACAAACGCTCGACGCCGATGCGCTGCCCGACCTCAAGGAAAGTTTTTACTGCGGCATCGACTACCCGGCCCATCACCCCTACGTCGTTCGCAAGCACCACACCTACGGCATGAACCAGTGGCCGGATGGGTTGCCGGGACTCGCGGAAAATTCGTCGTCCTACATAGCGCTGATGTCCCGGCTTGCGGTGCGCCTGATGCAGCTGATGGCCTTGTCCCTTGACTTGCCGGAAGACTACTTCGACGGCATGCATGACTCACCCATGGTGACGCTGCGTTTCCTGCGTTACCCGCCACAACCCGTGAATGCCGATGGCAAGACCTTTGGTGCGGGCGCGCACACAGACTGGGGCGCCATCACCATCCTTGCGCAGGACAGCCATGGCGGGCTGGAGGTCAGCATGCCTGACGGGAGCTGGGTCCCGGCACCGCCCATTCCCGCAAGCCTGGTGGTCAATCTGGGTGACATGATTCCGCGCTGGACCAATGGGCGTTACCACTCCAATCCACACCGCGTGCGCAATGTGTTCAGCGGCGGCAAACCCAGGCACTCCATCCCTTTTTTCTACAACCCCGATTACGAGGCGCTGGTGCAGCCGGTGGCCACCTGCCTCACCGATGGCGTATCGGCTTTTGAGTCGTGCACGGTGGGTGAACACCTGCGTGCCATGCATCTCAAAACCCACGCCTCAAACTGACGACATCTATTTTTTATGTTCATTGTTAAAATCCCCCCGCGGAGTAGAAGCGTTCAGCCGGCACAAGCACAGTGCCGGCCGGAAATTGCTCCTGTTATTTCCACTCAAGGAGCGCTTCAATGCTGGTAACCCAACAACCCGTACTTCGCAAACACTGGCACGCCGTCATGCCGCTGGCCGACCTGTCTGCGGGGCCCAAACCCTTCACCCTGCTCGGTGAAAACATCGTACTGTTCCTTGATGCCGACGGGCAGCCCGCAGCACTGCGCGACCGTTGTTGCCACCGCACGGCCCGTCTTTCCAAAGGCTGGTGTGTCGACACGGAGGGCAAGGCTTGCGGGCAGGGCCGCATCCAGTGCGGCTACCACGGCTGGACCTATGACCGCAGTGGGCAGGTCGTTGTGATTCCGCAATACGAGGCCGGCAGGACCATCATGCCGGACTACAAGACGACGTCCTACCACTGCATGGCACGTTACGGTTACGCATGGGTCGCACTGGAAGAGCCGATAGCGGACATCCCCGACATTCCGGAATTTTCGGACCCGGCCTACCGCACCATCTTCCAGTTTTACGAGCGCTGGCAGACCAGCCCGATGCGTGCGCTGGAGAACTCATTCGACAACTCGCATTTCAGCTTTGTGCATCGCGCCACTTTTGGTGTGGCCGCCAGTCCCAAACCGAGCAAGTACGAACTGGTTGAAAACGACACCGGCTTTTATGCGGAAACCGTGATCGATGCGGCCAACCCCGAGCGCTACCAGCGCATCAGCGGTGTGCGTGAGCCCATCACCACGCGCCACATGCGCAACGCCTATTTCCTGCCCTTCTCGCGTCGGCTGGACATCGAGTACCCCTCGGGCATACGGCACATCATCATCAACTGCTTCACGCCCATAGACGACGGCAACATGCAGCTGTGCCAGTGGCTGTTTCGCAATGACACCGAAGCCGATTGCCCGGCGCAGATGCTGATCGACTTCGATGCGGAGATCACGCGCGAGGACAAGGACATCCTGGAATCCACAGACCCCGATGCCGTGGTCGACCTGCGCCGGCGGGGCGTCGAGTTTTCAATGGACTCGGACAGGCCTGGCATCCTGATACGGCGCAAGCTGATGGAGATGCTGGCCCGAAGCGGCGAATCGGAAATCCACGGCTAGAAATCAGGCATAAAAAAAGCGGCCTCAAAGGCCGCTTTTTTTGTCAGTGCTTGTGGTGCAGCGATGCAGTTGGCGCGGTTTATGCGGTTGATGCGGTCACCTGGCCCGATCACTCGCCCTGCGAACCGCGGTGGGCCCAGGCGGTGGTGTTCTTCTCGATGTAGCTGAAGAGCTCGTACATCACCATAGCCATGGCGCCCACGACGACCAGACCGCTGAACGCCAGACCCATCTGCATCGCAGAACCTGCAGAGATCAGCAGGTAGCCGATACCTTCATTGGCAGCCGTCATCTCCGACACGGTGGTGCCGACGAACGCCAGCGTGATGGCGACCTTCAGCGAGCCGTAAAAGTAGGGCATCGAGCGTGGCAGGCCCACCTTGATGAGCACGTCCCAGCGTTTGGCGCCCAGCACGCGCAACACGTCTTCGAGTTCAGGTTCCAGCGTCGCCAGGCCGGTGGCGATGTTGACCATGATGGGAAAGAAGGAGATCAGGAAAGCCGTCAGGATGGCCGGACCGATGCCGATGCCGAACCAGACCACCAGAATGGGCACAAACGCCGCCTTGGGCAGGGCGTTGAAGGCTGTCATCAAGGGGTAAACGGCGGCATAAGCCAGGCGGGACGAGCCCACCACAAAGCCCAGCATGACCCCGATCACGATGGCCAGGCCGAAGCCGGCCATGGTGACCCAGTACGTGCGCCAGGCGTGGCCCAGGATCACCCATTTGAACTCCCAGGTCTGCTCGGCAATGCGCCATGGGCTGGGGAAGATGAATTCGGAGACGCTGAAAGCCGCGCAGATGAATTGCCAGATGGCGATGACGGCGACCAGCAATGCCCAGGGCGCCCAGCGTTCGAGTTGTTTTTTGTTCATGTGAAGGCTCTTCAGGCTGGTACGGCAGTGGTCTGGCGTATGGCGCCTATATGGCCCCGCAGTTCATGCACGATGTCGCTGAATTCTTTGGTGTAAGTGACTTCCAGGTCACGCGGGCGCGGCAACTCGATCTGGCGTTTGACGACGAAGCGGCCAGGGCTCTTGCTCATGACATACACGGTGTCGGCCAGGAAGACCGATTCGCGCAGGTCGTGCGTGACCAGGATGACGTTGAATTTCTGCACCGTCCAGAGGTCGCGCAGCGTGCACCAGAGTTCTTCACGCGTGAAGGCGTCCAGCGCGCCGAAGGGCTCGTCCAGCAGCAGCATCTTGGGTTCATGGATAAGCGCACGGCAAATGCTGGCTCGCTGCTGCATGCCGCCCGACAGCTGCCAGGGAAACTTGTCCTCGTAGCCGCCCAGGCCGACGCTCTGCAAAAGTTTGCGGGCACGCTCGGCGTATTCCTTTTTCTTCTCGCGAAAACTGCTGCGGTAGGGTTCCACGATTTCCAGCGGCAACAGCACGTTGTCCAGCGTCGTGCGCCAGGGCAGCAGCGACGGGGCCTGGAAAGCCATGCCCGATATCTTGAGCGGGCCGTTGACTTCGCGCCCGTCGATGATGATGTGGCCCCTGGATGGCATCTTCAGGCCCGTGGCCAGCTTCATGAAGGTTGACTTGCCGCAACCTGAAGGCCCGACGATGGCGATGAATTCGCCTTGCCGGACTTTCATGTCGATGGCTTCGACCGCAAATTTCTGCTGCGCGAGCAGCTCTTCGTTGTAGGCGAGCCAGACGTCGGAAAAATCGACGAACAGCGGCAGGTCAGTGGGGGTAGTCATGAAGTGGGGGGCTGAAGAGGTGAAATGTCCCGGCTTATTTTTTTGGCAGGACGTTGAGCTGGGCTGTCGTTGGCAGGAAGGTACCGTTCCAGACTGCTTCAGGGTTCACGCGGGTCTTGGTGTTGAAGGCGTCCGACACTTCCGAGGCCATGAGCGACAGGCGCGGACCCTTGACCTGGCCAAAACCTTCCGCGCGGGCATCAGGGCTGTTGATGACGGTGTCGATGGCCAGCTTCAGGCGGCGGGTCTCGAGCGGCACGTTGATGATGCCGTCACGCTCTTTCACGTAGGCGATAACGGCAGCCGGGTCGGTCACGACGTCCTTCATGCCCTTGGTGAAGGCCAGCAGGAAGGCCTTGATGGCGGCCGGATTTTCCTTGATGAGCTTGGGCGACACGATGACGGCATTGCCGTAGTGCTTCACGCCGAAGTCTGCATAAGGCAGCACCACGACGTCTTCGGCCTTGACGCCGCGGGCTTCGAGGTTGAGGAGCGAGGTGAAGGTGAAACCGGTGATGGCGTCGATGTCACCGCGGGCCAGCATGGTTTCGCGCAGCGGGGGGTCCATGGCCGTCCAGGTGAAGCCGGAAATCTTGTTGGCCTTGGCGAAGATCGGGAAAGCGCGGCGACCGGCGTCGAACACCGGTGCCCCCATCTTCTTGCCGTTGAGGTCGGACGGCTTGGTGATGCCGGACTTCTTCAGCGCCATCACGGAGGCGGGCGTGTTGTTGTAGACCATCATCACGGCGACGGGCTTGTTGGGCGCATCGGGGTTGTTGGCGTGGAATTCCATCAGGGCCGCGAGGTCGGCAAAACCCATGTCATAGGTGCCGGACGCCACACGCGTGACGGCGCCGCCGGAGCCGTTGCCGGCATCCACCGTGACGTCGAGCTTGTTGTCCTTGAAATAGCCTTTGGCGACCGGCGTCAGGAACAGCGCGGCGGGGCCTTCAAAGCGCCAGTCGAGCTGGAACTTGATGGGCGTGTTTTGCGCATGGGCCGTGGTGAAGGCGGCAGCGACGACGAATGCGCCGGCGACCTTGGCGGCCAGAGGCAGCAGCGAAAAGGGGGATGCGGTGGTCTTGGTCATGAGGACTCTCTGATGGAGGAAAAAATCGACGTTGATAAACCCCGGAGGGACAAGTGAAACCTAGCAAAAACAGTGCCAAAACCTCTCTGAAAGAGGGGCTTGCCGTGTAATACGGCACAGGTCGGCGTCCAAGCCGTCCTATTTTGAGTGAAGTCAGCTTTCTACACACGTTTTTTGACCCCGTGATTACCCCCGAAGCGGGTGCTTTTTGCGGGTCATCACGTCCCTCAGGCCAGCAGGTCTTTGAGGGTGCGGGCAATCACTTTTGTGGCGCGCCTGAGGTCTTCCAGTTCCAGCCGCTCGTCGGCACGTTTCGCATGTGATTCAAGGACGGTCCGGGGGCCGGCGCCATAAATCACGCCCGGGATGCCGGCTTCCGCGTAGAGCCGCACGTCGGTGTAAAGCGGCGTGCCCATGGCCGGGATGGGCGCGCCGAACAATATCTCGCCGTGTTTCTGGATGGCGTCCACCAGCGGTTTGTTGCCGGGCAGGGGCTGCATGGAATTCGCCAGCAGCAGGCGTTTGATGTCCACCGTGATGCCTGCACATTCCGCAGCTGCCGAGGCGATGACTTCGCGGATACGGGCCTCGACTTCCACCGGGTTTTCTTCGGGAATCATGCGGCGGTCCAGCTTGAAGCTCACCTTGCCCGGAACCACGTTGGTGTTGGTGCCGCCTTCGATGCGGCCGACATTCAGGTAGGGGTGGTTGATGCCTGCCACGCCCGAGCTCACTTTTTTATACAGCGTGTTTTGTGCGTAGAGCGCGTTGAGGACGTGAACCGCGCCCTGCAGCGCGTCGATGCCGCTTTCGGGAATGGCCGCATGCGCCATCTTGCCGTGCAGGGTGACCTCCATTTGCAGGCAGCCGTTGTGGGCTGTCACGACTTCGTATGAAAAACCCGCCGCAATCATGAGGTCGGGTTTGGTGAGCTTGTTGCGCAGCAGCCAGCCCGGGCCCATTTCGCCGCCGAACTCTTCGTCGTAGGTGAAGTGCAGTTCGATCGCGCCCTTGAGCGGCGCGGCCAACGACTCCAGCGCCCGCACGGCAAACGTGAAGCTCGCGAAATCCGATTTGCTGACGGCTGATGCCCGGCCGTAAAGCTTGCCATCTGCAATCTCTGCGCCGTAGGGGTCGTGGCTCCAGCCTTCGCCGGGCGGCACCACATCGCCATGTGCATTGAGGGCAATCGTCCGGCCGCCTGGCGCGTAAGGACGCTTGACGATCAGGTTGGTGATGGACGTCATGCCGTAGGCCTTGACCTCGGCTTCGGGCACGGCGTGCTTTTCAGCCTTGAAGCCGAAGCCGGCCAGCAACTCTGCGGTGCGGTCTGCATGCGGTGCGTTGTTGCCGGGCGGCGTGTCCGTCGGCACCTGGACGAGTTGCTGCAGGAAGCGCACCTCCTCGTCGAAGTGCGCGTCTATCCAGCTGTCGAGTTTGTCGTAATCTGAAGGGGTGGTCATTGAGCTTTGCTGACTTCTGTGGCGAGGCTGCCCAGTAAAAACCGGAAGGCATCGACCGCGAGCTGGATGTCGTCGCTGGTCGTGCTTTCAAGCGGGTTGTGGCTGATGCCGGAGTTCTGGCCGCGCACAAACAGCATGGACTGCGGCATGATCTTGTGGATCTTCATGGCGTCGTGGCCGGCGCCACTGGGCATGGCAAAAATCGGCAGGTTGAGGGCACGCACGGCCGCTTCCCAGCGCGCCTGCCAGGCCGGGTGGCTGGGCGCGGCGGCTGCCTTTTCGGTCAGCTCCAGTGTGAGCTGCACGCCGCGGCGTTCGCAGATGGCATTCAGTTCCCTGAGAACATCGGCGGCCATGGCATCGCGCTGTGTGTCGAGCGGCGCGCGCATGTCGAGTGAAAACAGACAACGGCCCGGCACCACGTTGATGGAGCCGTTGGGCACCTGCAGCATGCCCATGGTGCCGACAGAGTCGCTGTCCTGTGCGGCGCGTTTTTCGAGGTAGAGCGCCAGTTCGGCGGCCGCGCTGGCCGCGTCGCGCCGACGGTTCATGGGTGTGGTGCCTGCGTGGCTGGCGACGCCGGTGATCTCGCACAGGTAACGCACGCTGCCATTGATGGAGGTCACGATGCCGAGCGGCAAGCCCAGCTCGTTGAGGACCGGACCCTGCTCGATGTGCACTTCGACAAAACCAAGATAGTTGTCGGCCTCGCGTTTGATGCCTGCAATGTCCGCGGGGTTCATGCCGGCATGGGCCATCGCGTCACGCATGGTGATGCCGTCAGCGTCCTTCTGGTCCAGCCACTCGGGTTTGAAGTCGCCCACCAGTGCGCCCGAGCCGAGAAAGGTCGCCTTGTAACGCTGGCCTTCTTCTTCGGCAAAGCCGACCACTTCCAGGTTGAAGGGCAGGCGGCGGCCCTGGCGGTGCAGTTCGCGCACGCAGGCCATGGGTGTGAAGATGCCCAGCCGGCCGTCGTATTTGCCGCCGTTGCGCACGGTGTCGTAATGGCTGCCGGTGAGCAGGGTTTTAGCGCCAGCTTTTTCGGCTATGTAAATGCCGACGACATTGCCCACGGCGTCGATGCGCACCTCATCAAAACCGCACTCGTGCATAGTCTTTGAAATGAAGGCGGCGCAGGCGCGGTGTGCGTCCGTCAGGTAGGTCACCGTGAGCTGGCCTTTCTCAAGGTAGCCAGGGTCGCTGTACTGCGCGAGGCCTTCGTGCCAGTCCCACACGTCGTTTCCCGTGTCCGGGTGCACGCCGAACTTGTCGTTGAGGCGCAATTCGACAATGCGGTGAATGTTGCGCAGGCATTCCTGCAATTCGAAGTCGGGGTGGTTGTTCAGGCGGCGCACAAAAGTGGCCATGATCTGCTGCTTGGTCAGGCCGCTGCCGCGCGTGCCGCGCACAGCCAGCACAAAAGGGAAGCCGAATTTCGCGTCGTATTCGCGGTTCAGGCGCTGGATCTTAGCCAGCTCGTCTGGCGAGCACTGCGTGAGGCCGGCGGTTTTCTGCTCGTGGGTCGATTCCGTCGTCAGGCTCTGGCTGACCATGGCCTTGCCGGCCAGTTCGGGGTGGACCCGGATGAGCGCGACCTGCGCATCGCGGCCGGCTTCTCCGAGCACCCGCACCATTTCATGTTTGAGTTGGGCCAGTGAACCAAAGGGGCGTTGGTGCAAGGCCTTGTCGGCAATCCACGGCGAGTGTTCATACAGGCCGTCGAGCAACTGCAGCGCTTCGGCATGAGAGGCCTGGTTGACCTGGTCGAGGGTGATGCTCATGTCCGGCCTCCGCCAGGTGTTGAAGGGGGATGTGTTTTCTCCCAATGCCTGGCGATCTCGATACGACGGCATACCCAAATGTGGGAATGTTTTTCGACATGGTCGAGAAAACGCTGCAGCGCAACGATGCGGCCGGGCCTGCCCAGCAGCCGGCAGTGCATGCCTATGCTGAGCATTTTGGGCCTGTCTTCGCCATCGGGTGAGCCTTCCGCATAAAGTGCGTCAAAGCTGCCCTTCAGGTAGGTGAAGAAATCATCGCCCTGCGAGAAACCCTGCGGCAGCGAGAAGCGCATGTCGTTGGTGTCCATCGCATAGGGCACGATAAGCCTTGGCACCACCACACCGTCGGTGCGCTGCACGTCCGTCCAGAAGGGCAGGTCGTCGCCGTAGTAATCACTGTCGTAGACCAGGTGGCCGTCATCTGCGACCAGCCGGCGTGTGTTGGGGCTGTCGCGACCGGTGTACCAGCCGAGCGGGCGGTTGCCCGTCAGTTTCTCAATGGCGTCCAGGCCCAGGCGCATGTGTTCGCGCTCGGTGGCTTCATCGATCTGCTGGTAGTTGATCCAGCGCCAGCCGTGGCAGGCAATTTCATGGCCGAGTTCGACAAAGGCGGCCGTCACGTCGGGCTGGCGTTGCAAGGCCATGCCGACGCCAAACACCGTCAGCGGTAGTTTGCGTTTCTCGAACTCGCGCAAGATGCGCCAGACACCGGCACGCGAGCCGTATTCGTAAATGCTCTCCATGCTCAGGTGGCGGTCGGCAAACGATGGCGGGTTGAACATCTCCGAGAGAAACTGCTCCGATCCTGCATCGCCGTGCAGCACAGAGTTCTCCCCGCCTTCTTCGTAATTCAGTACGAACTGCACCGCGATGCGTGCCTTGCCGGGCCACTGCGCATGTGGCACATGTCGGCCGTAACCTGCGAGATCCCGTGGATAGCTTGAGCTCATGACAGCGCCATCGACAAATCGTTGCTCGGTACCTTGCGGTCAAAAGCAAGGTTCTTTTCGACGCTGAGCAGGTGCTCGGTCATCAGTTGCACGGCAAGGGCTTCGTCCCTGGCAGCCATGGCGCGGATGATGCCGGAATGCTCGTCGGCAGAATGTTCTGCGGCGCTGGCGGTCTGGTACATCAGGGTAATGAGGGCGCAGCGCGAAATCAGCTCGCCCAGCAATTGCGCCAGCACTTCATTGCCCATGAGCTCGGCCATGCGGACATGGAAATCGCCAAGCAGTTCGGTACGGCTGGCCGCATCGTCGCGCGCCACTGCAGCTTTTTCTTTGGCGACATGGTCTTTCAGTGCCTTGATCTTCGCGGGGGTGACCTCGCGTACAAAGGCGCGCGTCATTTCCGCTTCCAGCATGCGGCGCACCGCAAACACCTGGCGCGCCTCGATCACCGACGGCGCGGCGACGAAGGCACCGCGTGCCGGCTCCAGTCGTATCAGGCGGTTTTGCGACAGCTGGAAAAGGGCCTGGCGGACCAGCGTGCGCGAGACGCCGAAATGGTCGGCCAGTTTTTGTTCTGCCAGCTTGGTGCCGGGGTGCAGCCGGTGCTCGACGATGGCCCTGGTCAGGGCCTCGACGATCGCATGGGTGGGGTTGGCGGAGGCGGCAACGGCTGCGGCGGAAGATTGCATGGCTTTGATGATAGCTTCAATCACCAAAACTGTATACACTTTCAGTGAACCGAAAACGGGGCATTCGGGGTGATGGACCTCGCGCCGCCGCAGCAGCATTTCAAAAAGGATGGCCATGGGCTTGAGCACACACGTACTGGACACCATGCATGGCAAACCTGCTGCCGGCATGGCGGTCTCGCTGTACACCACACAAGGTGGCGAGGCCACGTTGGTCAAACAGTTCACGCTCAACGCCGATGGCCGCAACCCCGACGGCCTGCTCTACGACAGCGCCACCCTCAAGGCGGGCCATTACCGGCTGGTGTTTGATGTCGCTGCGTATTTCCGCGCTTGCGGTGTCGCCTTGCCCGAGCCGGCTTTTCTCAACCTGGTCAGCCTCGACTTCGGCGTGGCCGACACCGCCCAGCATTACCACGTGCCCCTGCTCGTCAGCCCGTGGAGCTACTCCACTTACCGGGGCAGCTGAGCCTTTTTTCCTGAGCGGCGCTGCATGAGCTGCAGGCTGCCGCCTGCACGGGCATAACGCCCAACCCTTGTGAATCACATCTGCCTTCCGGCTGCCGATCTGGCCGCCGGACGCTTTGGCTTGTGCGTCATTTCTCCTTCGCGCAAAGGGCATGCCTGCGCGGCAACGCGGGTGCAACCAAGGGTTTCCCCCTGGTTTTTGCGTTGGCGGCTGGATTATGATGCGTTACACCAGAAGATACCATGTTTTGCAGAATAAAACAAAAAGTTCTGCAGAAATCGACCAGACCACGACGAAAGAAGGCCCACCATGCAGCAGACCGAAGAACAGAATTACGAACTCGCGCCAGGCGCATGGCGCAAGGACCAGCCCGGGCTGGCGAAGAGCCTGCTCAAGGGCGCGATTGACCTGCACTGCCACAGCGGCCCCTCGGTCATGCCGCGTTACTTCGACCATTACGAAGCCATGCAGGAAGCCTCCGAAGCCGGTGTGCGTGCGCTGCTGATCAAGGACCACTACTACTCCGTCACGCCTGTGACGGTCATGCTCAACAAGCACTTCAGCCACCTCAATGTGACGCTGCTGTCGGGCGTGCCCCTGAACAACCAGAGCGGCGGCCTGAACATCTATGCGGTGGAACACGGCATTGCGCTGGGCGCCAAGCTGGTATGGATGCCGACCTTCTCGTCGAAGAACCACATCGAGCAGCACAAGAAGGGCCAGACCACCAACTTCCCGAACTCAAGCCGTCCCATGATGCCGCCCACGCCGGTGCATGTGGTCGACGACAAGGGTCAGCTCTTGCCTGACGTGCTGACCATCCTTGACGTTATTGCCGACCGCGATGTCGTGCTGTCGTCGGGCCACCTGAACATCAGCGAAATCTGGCCGCTGTTTGAAGAGGCCAAAAAACGCGGCATCAAACGCATGATCTGCAACCACCCGACCTTCGTGATTGGCGCTTCGCTGGCCGACATCACGCGTCTGGCGGGCATGGGTGTCTACATCGAGCATTCGATGTGCATGTTCGCCGAAGACTCCAAGTTCCGCATGTTCGATCCGGAAACTCTGCGCGGCCTGATTGAAGCGGCGGGTGTGGACAGCACCATCCTCGGCTCCGACCTAGGCCAGGCCGGCAACCCGCGCCTGGTGGATGGCTTCCTCAGCGTGATCGAGATCTGCCTGGACCTCGGCTACAGCGAGGCAGACGTGCGCAAGATGGTCTCGACCAACGCGGCCAAGCTCGTCGGTCTCTGAGCCCTCACCATCCGTCCGCTACCCCGCAATCGCACACCACACCATGAACACCCTGATCGTCTACGCGAATCCGGAACCCACCTCTTTCTCGGCGGCGCTGAAAGACGCGGCCGTCAAAACGCTATCGGCAAAGGGTTACAAGGTCGTGGTGTCAGACCTGTACGCAGAAAATTTCAACCCTGTCGCGGGGCGGCATGACTTCAACACGGTGGCCGATGCCGGCAGGTTTCACTACCAGCAGGAACAGCTCAAGGCCAGCCAGGAGCAGGGATTTTCAAGCGAGCTGGCGCGGGAGCAACAGCGCGTCGCCGATGCCGACCTCTTCATTTTTGTCTACCCGCTGTGGTGGGGCGGCATGCCGGCGATTCTCAAGGGCTGGTTTGACCGCGTGTTGGCCTATGGGTTTGCGTATGCCGATGGCAAGCGTTTCGACAGCGGCTTCTTCAAGGGCCGGCATGGTGTGGTGGCACTGACCACAGGCGGCACACCCGAGCGGTTTTCCGAAGGCGGTGTGTACGGCCCTATCGAAAACCTGCTCTACCCGCATCGCCGCACCATGCTCGAGTACCTCGGGCTGGAAGTCGCACCCAGCTTTGTCGCCTACGCTTCGCCGCGCGTGAGCCAGGCCGAGCGCGAGCAGTACCTGAGCGACTGGTCGGCAAAACTCGGCGCGCTGGCAGAAAAAATGGCATCCGGGCCCGCCATAGACAAGCAGCTTGTGCAGGCCGCGACAGCAAACACGAACTGGGCCAGCAGCGGTGATGGACAAGTCACGCAAAGCTAACATCGCGGAGCCGGAATATCCCGGCTTTCAACGCGAAGTAACGACCATGACCGAGCCCAAGGAAACCACAGGCGTTCAAGCCGTCCTGTTTGCCCTCGAAATACTGGAGCACGTTGCCGTGCAGCGCGAGCCGGTAGGCGTGACGGCGATCGCCGACCATTTCGGCACCAACAAAAGCAAGGTCTTCCGGCACCTGCGCACGCTGGCGCAGCAGGGCTATGTCGTGCAGGACGAAGCCTCCGAGCGTTACCGCGTCGGCGCACGCATGGTGGCGCTGGGGCATGCGGTGCACGACAGCGTCGACATCGTGCGTGAGGCCGACCCGGTGATGCGCAAGGTGCGCAACGCGCTCAAACATTCGGTCATCCTCGGCATGCTGGACAAGGGCGGCGTGCGTGTGGTGTCGGTGCACTCGGGCACCTCGGCCATCGAGATCACCGTCAAGCCTGGCTCGGTGCTGGGTTACCACCACTCTGCGCAAGGCAAGATTGCCCTGGCTTACGGCAGCGCGGCGCAGGTCAAAAAAATCGTCGGTGCCGGCCTCGTGGCCCTCACACCGCACACCATCACCAGCGAGAAAGAGCTCGAAAAAGAGCTCGAGCAGATTCGCCGGCAAGGCTGGTCCATGGCGCCCAACGAGGCGGTCATCGGCCTCAACGCTTTGGCCGTTCCCATTTTTGATGCAGCAGGAAAACTGGTGGCCACGCTGGCCATCGTCGATGCCGTGCAGTTCATGCCCGGCAAGGCCACCAAGGCGCAGATCGACACCATGGTCAGTGCGGGTGCCAGTATTTCCGAAAGCATAGGTTTCAGGCCGGGCAGGAGCCGATAGACCCGTCCGGGTCGTCGTTCCTGCAAGGTTTTGGAGTTTCGCGGTAACAGGCCCACGAGGGCATTTTTTCAAAACTTGAACCAGGAGATAACGATGACCACCACACTATTTTCCAGCAGCCGTCGCGCCGCATTGGCAGCCGCCTGCCTCGCACTCGCCGCACCCGTCATGGCGGCAGATGCGTGGCCGACCAGGCCCGTGAAGCTGATCGTGCCTTATCCGGCCGGCGGCCCGATTGACGGCGTGGCGCGCGGCCTGGCCGACCGCCTGTCCAAGATCTGGAACCAGCCCGTGCTGGTCGACAACCGGGGCGGTGCCAACGAAATCATTGCCGCCGATCTCACGGCAAAATCCGCACCTGACGGCTACACCATTCTTCTCGGCACCGATACGACGTTTTCGAGCAACCGATTCCTGTTCAGCAAGCTGCCCTACAACCCGCTGACCGACCTGGTGCCGGTGACCCGCGTGACCTTTGTCAATGAGGTGTTCATCGTCAACGGCAGCCTGCCCGTCAACAATCTCAAGGAGTTTGTGACGCTGATGAAGGCCAACCCCGGCAAGTACAACTATGGCTCGGCCGGTGCGGGCGGCCCGACCCATTTGCCGGTGGATGCTTTCGCGCGCCGCGAAGGCTTTGACATCACGCACGTCGCCTACAAGGGCATCGCGCCTGCCGTGCAGGATTTGTTGGGCGGCCAGGTGCAGATCATGGTCGCCGGCAGCTCGGCCGCCACGCCCTATGTGGCGTCGGGCAAGCTGAAGGTGCTGGCCATCAATGGCAGCAAGCGCGCCAAGTCCCTGCCCAATGTGCCGACCTTTACAGAAGCAGGCTTCCCCGCCACCGAGATGTATTTCTTCCTCGGCCTCACCGTGCCCAAGGGTGTGCCCAAGCCCGTGATTGACGAAATTGCCAGCGCGACGCGCAAGGTGCTGGCAGACCAGTCCTTTGTTGAAAAAACACTTGACCCTTATGGCTTTGACCCTCTCGGTGAAACGCCTGAACAGTTCGCTGCCTTTTTGGTAAAAGACCGCGCGCTGGCCGAGAAGAAGATCAAGGACTCCGGCGCCAAGCTGGATTGATGCAGGGCGGGGGCTTGCCCCCGCTTTTTTTCGACTCAATGGACTTCACATGACAGAACAGAAAAAAGGCTTTCGCCAACGTCTCGCCGAACGCGAAAGCCTGCTGGGAACCTTTATCAAGACGCCCGGCGTGCAGGCCATCGAAGTGCTGGGCGATGCCGGGCTCGACTTCGTGGTGATCGATGCAGAACACGCGCCCTGGGACCGCAACGCGATTGACCTCGCGTTGCTGGCGGCGAGAGCCAGCGGCATTGATGCGCTGGTGCGGGTTGAAAGCACGGCCACGATATTGACGGCGCTGGATTGCGGCGCCACGGGCGTCATGGTGCCCCACGTTTCCAGCGCTAAAACGGCGAAGGAAGTGGTCGAGGCCTGCCGCTACCGGCCGGGCCGGCGCGGGTTCACCAACTCGTCTCGCGCCGGTGGTTACGGCCGTCTGGGCCTGGCCGCGCACATCGAAGGCAACGACACACGCACCACCATCATCGCCATGCTGGAAGACCCGGAAGCACTTGACCATATCGAGGACATCGTCGCCGTCGATGGCATCGATGCCTTCTTTCTGGGGCGCGGCGATTTGACGGTGGCGCTCGGTGAGTCGGCGACCGATGCCGCACCCGTGAAGGCGGCCATCGCGCGGTTTGTCAGCGCCGTGAAGGCGGCCGGCAAACCGCTGTGCGCTTTCGTCAACAGCTCGGCTGAAATCCCTGCGCTGCGCGAACTGGGCATCAACACCTTCATCATGTCTTCAGAGCAGGGCCTGTTGCGCCAGGCAGCCACGGCCGAGCTGGCCCGGTTCAAGGCATCCGCCGTTTAAATTTCCCCCACGATTAACGCCGAAAGGATTCCCCATGTCAGCCGTCACCGTCGAGCCCAGCCGCGGCCTGTATTACGCCAGCGAACCGCAAGTCAACACCGAAGGCCAGAAGACCTGGATCACACGCAGCGCCAATGTCGTGGTCGTGGTCAGCCAGGTGGCGGCTGGCACGGAACTCGCGCGCAGCGACAACCCTGACGAGTACCTGCTGCTGTTGCCGCCTGGCGTGCGCGCGCAGGTCACGGCCAAAGGGGAATCAGTCGAGGCCGGACCGGAGTCACTGACCATCGTGCCGCCAGGCGCCAGCGCCATCAAGCTGCTGGACAGCGGCACCGTGACGCGTGTCTTCACCGTTCGCGCGACCGACCTGGCCGCCCAGGCCGATAACGCCGGTGTTTATGCCAACGGCGCGCCCGGTGTGGCACCGCTCGTCGATTGGCCCATGCCCGTCGGCGGCTTCAAGCTGCGCAACTACACGCTGGCCGGGTACACCGACCCGAAAATTTTCGGCCGCCTGTTTCGCAGCACCAACCTGATGATCAATGTGTTCGAGCGCAAGACCGACAGGCGCGACCCGCGCAAGATGACGCCGCATTCGCACGGCGACTTCGAGCAGATTTCGCTGACGCTGGAAGGCAGCTTTATCCACCACCTGCGCACACCGTGGACGCCGGATTCCACGACCTGGCGCGACGACGAGCACCTGCATGTCGACAGCCCCTCGACGGTCGTGATCCCGGCGAACCTGATCCACACCACACGCGACGTGGGCGAAGGCGTGGCCTGGCTGATCGACATCTTCGGCCCGCCGCGCATGGATTTCTCGCTGCAGCCCGGCGTCGTCCGCAACGCAGACGAGTACCCGATGCCGGCGGCGCAATAAGCTGGATGTAAAGTCGACTTTACATTTTGCCGCTTTCGGCGCTCCGGCACTGTCGGAGTTGTCAAAAATTGACCCCAAAAGGCCGTTTTTGACTGCCAAATCAGGCTGCAGGCCAATAGAAACGAGCGTGAGCAGCTACTAAAAGCGTAGCAATCCAGCGCGTTGCCGACCTCGCGTGCCTGGCGGCGCACCGTGTTGAAAATTTTGAGACCCGCCTGGAAGACATCACTATCATCCAGCGCTATGACCTTCCGCACGCCGACACCGCCGCTGAACCACCTGCGCAGCTTCCAGGTCATCGGCAAACATCTGAGCCTGGCGCGGGCGGCTGAAGAGCTGCACCTGACGGCATCGGCCCTCAGCCACCAGCTGGGTCAGCTGGAGGATCGGCTGGGCACCAAGCTGTTCGCGCGCAACGGCCGGGGTTTGCAGTTCACCGATGTGGGCCGCAAGCTGCACGCACGCGTGGACGAAAGCCTCATCGCGCTTGCGGCGGCCCTGCGTGAGGCCGCAGGCCCGGCGCAAGACAAGGCGCTGGTGGTGAGTGCGCTGCATACGTTCGCCTCACGCTGGTTGCTGCCGCGCTTCACGCGCTTTCCGGCGCAGGTCGCCAACACCGAAATCCGCGTGTCCCGCGTGGACGCCAATTTTGACCACGACAACGTTGACTGCGCCGTGTTTTATGGTGATGGCCAGTGGCGCGGTCTGGCAGCAGATTTTTTGCGTGACGAATACCTGGTGCTGGTGTGCGCGCCTGCGGTGCTCGCACAACGGCCACTGGCGCGTTATGACGATGTGTACGGCTATCAGTTGCTGGAAGCCAAACAGCGGCCGCAGGATTGGGAGTTGTGGCTGCAAAAAGCCGGCGTGACACCGGACGCCACGCCGCGGCTGCTGACGCTGGAGAGCCGTAACCTGGTGATCGAGGCCGCTGAAGCCGGGCTGGGGCTGGCGGTGGTCGACCCCGAGATGGTGGTCAAGGAACTGGAATCCGGCCGGCTGGTGCAGCCGTGGCCACTGACTGCGAAAGGCCCCGGTGCCTATTACCTGGTCTATCCGGAGGAAAGGGTTCTGTCCGGCAAGGTGCTGGCCTTTCGGGACTGGCTGCTGGGAGAGTTCGCACCAGGCCAGTCAGCTCCGTCGGGCCGCAACGGGACCTGAGTTTTTCTCAACTCTGACCTGCCGAGCTTTCGTTTGTGCTGGTGGCTGCTGCTTCCTAAGATCTGGGCATTTACAGCGGCCACCAAGGCCGTGCCCCACGAAGGAAACAGATGGCATTTCTCCGCAATACCTGGTACGTCGGTGCCTGGGCCCATGAAGTCAAACGTGAACTCATGCCGCGCAAGCTGCTCGGCGAGCCCGTGCTTTTTTATCGCAAGGAAAACGGCGAGGCCACGGCCATCGGCAACCGCTGCCCGCACCGCTTTGCGCCCCTGCATCTGGGCAAGCTGGTGGGCGATGTTGTCGAATGCGGCTACCACGGCCTGAAGTTCGACTGCTCGGGCGCCTGTGTCGACAACCCCCACGGCGACCACAAAATCCCGTCGGCAGCCAGGGTCAAGTCTTACCCGTTGGTGGAACAGCATGGACTGGTCTGGATCTGGATGGGCCAGCCCGATCTGGCAGACCCGGCGGAGATTCCCGATTACAGCCATCTCGTCGATCCGAAGCTCAAGACGATTGGCGACGTCATGCTGCAAAAGGCCAACTACGAGCTCGTCGTCGACAACCTGATGGATTTGACGCACGTGAACTACCTGCATGCGCCCTACCAGAAGAACGACGACTTCCTGGCGGCCAAACATGAGGTCGTGCACAAGGGGCGGACGCTGGACAGCCTGCGCTCGATACCGTCCACGCTGGCGCCGCAGTCGTTCACGCCTTTCCTGGACGACCCGGCTGCGCCCGTCGACTACTGGCTCAACATCCGCTGGTATGCGCCCGGCGCCTGCCTTCTGGAGGTCGGTGTCGTGCCGGTGGGTCGTGCGCGTGAAGAAGGCATCCGGCGGCAGGGCACACACATCGTGACGCCCGAAACCGCGACTACCACGCACTACTTTTACGCCAGCTCGCGCAACTACCTCATCGACGACCCGAAAGCCGACCTTGAAACGCAGAACTGGCAGCAACTGGGTTTTCACGAGCAGGACAAACCCATGCTTGAGGCGGTGCAGGACATGATGGGAACGACCGACCTGGATGCGCTGCAACCGGTGTTGCTGTCGTCCGATGCTGCGGCCGTGCGCGTACGCCGCATGATGAAGGAATTGATGAAGGCAGAGTCGGACACCAGCAGCACGTCGATTTTTGTACTGAACAAATAGCCTGTCGCGGCATTGAAGGCCGCACCGTGCAAGGTCACCAATAAAGAGAAAGAGACAAACCATGCTGAACAAACACCTCACCCGCTTTTCAGGCGCTGCACTGGCCGCCGCGCTTGTCGTCGGGCCGCTGGCCGTTGCTGCGCAGGATGCCTACCCGTCGCGCCCCGTCCGCATCGTGGTGGCGCAAGCCGCAGGCGGTGGCCCCGATTTGCTGGCGCGTCTGGTGGCGCAGGAGCTGAACACGCAATGGAAGCAGCCCGTCATTGTCGAAAACAAGCTGGGTGCGGCAGGCAGCATTGCTGCCGAGTACGTGGCCAAATCACCGGCTGACGGTTACACCCTGTTTGTCGGCAGCGCGGGCATCATGAGCATCGCCCCTGCCATGCAGAACAAGCTTCCTTATTCGCCCGCCGAGTTTGTGCCACTGATCCATCTTGCGTCGTTGTCCAATGTGTTCGTGGTGAATTCAAGCTCGCCTGTGAAGTCGATGAAGGCGCTGGTGCAGACCGCAAAAAAGGCGACTGAGGGGTTGAGCGTGGCGTCGATGGGGGCGGGTTCCACCGGGCAAATCTCCGGGGACATGCTGGTTCGCCAGACGGGCATCAAGATCGTTGAAGTGGCCTACAAGGGCGAGTCGCTGGCCATCACCGACCTGCGCGGAGGGCACTTCGACTTCATGGCCGCAGGCATGCCGGTAGCGCTGCCCCATGTGAAAGCCGGTGCGCTGACGCCGCTGGCCGTGACGGGTGCGCGGCGTTCCAGCATGCTGCCTGATGTGCCCACCATGGCGGAGAGCGGTTTCAAGGACTACGACGTCACCCAGTGGTACGCGCTTTACGCGCCGGTCGCATTGCCAAAAAGCATTCAGGCCAAAGTTGTCGTCGCCGTTCGCGTGGCACTGGCCAACCCCGCCGTACAAAAGCAGATCATGGACATGGGCATGGATTTGACGAGCAGCCGCCAGGAGGATTTTCCGGCCTTCGACAGCGCCGAAAAGCTGAAGTGGGCCAAATTCATGAAGGCGGGGAATGCCAAATAGGAGTTGTCGCTACCCGCCCGCTTGTCTTTGCGGAGGTGTAAAGTAAGCTTTACATTTTGGGGCTTGAGGCCGTCCGGCAAAGCGGGATTTGTCAAAAAATAGCAAAAAAAGGCCATTTTTGACTGCCAAATAAGGCTGCAGGCCAATAGATACGAGCGTGAGCAGCTACTAAAAGCGTAGCAAGCGGCTACCCGTGCGGCCCAGGCTGATGTTAGTTCTGGCCTTCGGTCAGGGTGTCGAGCTGGAACTTCCCGCTCTTGTGCCACAGCCAGGTGTCGGTGTAGACCACCCTGCCGAGCCGGGTAGGCGCAGGGAAGGGTGAGGCCGCCTTGATGGTGCGTTCGATTTCTGCCATCACCTCTGGCGCGTGGCGCGGCGCGCGCATCCAGTCCAGTTTGGTGACCCGGCCGACACGGTCGATTTCCACGTTCATGACGCCGATGGCGTACAGCAGCGGCGGCATGCGGCCCTTGAAGATGCGGTCGGAATTCAGGCCATAGATGTGGCTGGCGCCATCCTGCCGGTAGGCGCGAGGCGTGGTGGCGGGTGAACTGCGTGCGGACCCCTGTTCGGCGGGGATGGGGCCGACAACTGTGGGCTGCGGCGCAGCGCCCGGAGACGGGGCCGGGGCTGGCTCGGGCGCACTCTTGCACGCGCTGATGATGGCGGCGGTGGCGCCGGACAGCAGGGCCAGCAGCCAGAAGCGGCGTGGAGTGGTATTGCTGGCTTGTTCTTGTCTCATGGATGAACCTGTTCTTCGACCGTCACTGGCTGCCCTGACCTGGAGTCTGCCCGGCGCCGCACGGTCTAAACCTTATTTCACGCCCGCCGGGATTTGTGGGAAAGTAGGGTTTGAACCCGACCTGGCGTAGCCCGGACGGCATACTTCATGGATATCACCATGTCCGGCCATTTTGCCCCGTTTTCTCCCTCCAGCTCGGGCTTTGGCCTGACGCTCCCGTTGCCGTCGTTTCTGCAAAAGCTGGCGATCGAGCCCGCAGTGCTGGTGACCGTCACTTCCACGCAGGGTTCAGTGCCGCGCGAGGCTGGTACCTGGATGGCCGTGTTTCGCGATGCGGCCATAGGCACCATAGGCGGCGGGCACCTTGAACATGACGCCATGTCGCGCGCTCGCGCCATGCTGGCCACAGGCGTGGATGCGGGTGAGGGCGTGGTGTCGCTGCGCGTGCCTTTGGGGCCGTCCCTGGGCCAGTGTTGCGGCGGCATCGTTCATCTGGCGTTTGAGCGGGTGGATGCCGGCATGCGCACAGTTCTGGCCGAACGCCTGCGACCGGCAGGGACGCCGGTCGCGCTGTTTGGCGGCGGCCACGTTGGCCACGCGCTGGCGCAGGTGCTGGCGACGTTGCCGTTTTCTCTGACATGGATAGACAGCCGAGATGGCGTTTTCCCCGAGCCCGCCCCGGCGGGTGTGCGCTGCGAGCATTCGGAGCCGGTGCAGGCCGCCGTGCGCGACCTTGCGCCCGGCTCGCGTGTGCTCATCATGAGCTTCAGCCATGCGGAAGACCTCGACGTCGTGTCTGCCTGCCTGCAGCGCCAGCGCGAGAAGGGTGACCTGCCATTTGTGGGCCTGATCGGCAGCAAGACCAAGTGGGCGACCTTCCGCCAGCGGCTGGAGGCGCGGGGTTTCACCGCCGATGAACTTTCACACGTGACCAGCCCGATAGGCGTGCCCGGCATCACCGGCAAGGAACCCGCCGTCATCGGCGTGGCCGTGGCCGCGCAGCTGTTGCAAACCCTCTGACGCACGGTGAAGAAGTCGGCGCTGGCAAGCCTTTTGCTTGGTTGACCGGCAGGGTTTGACGGGCGGGCTGGGTCCAGTTCGGTAAACTCGCAGTCCAGGCCGCAGCGGAGCCGGGAAGTCATGCCTCGAGGCAACTTCTTTTGTTCGCGGCCTCTTTACTGTTCACAGCGCCCGCAGTGGTGAGCAGGTTGCATCACGCAGTTTCCTGAAAACTGCATAGGTTGAGAGCTATGGAAAGTTACCTTCTCGACTGGGCCAACCTGCTGCTGCGCTGGGTCCATGTCATCACCGCCATTGCCTGGGTGGGCTCCTCTTTTTATTTTGTCTTTCTCGATTCGAGCCTGACGCCGCCGGTCGATGACGATCTCAAAAAACAGGGCGTGAGCGGCGAGCTCTGGGCCGTGCATGGCGGCGGTTTCTACCACCCCGTCAAGTTTGCGGTCAAGCCGCCGGAGATGCCGGCCCACCTGCACTGGTTTTACTGGGAAAGCTACAGCACCTGGCTGTCGGGCTTTGCGCTGTTCACCGTCTCCTACCTCTGGAATGCCGGCACCTACCTCGTCGACAAGTCGCTGATGAACTGGTCGCCCGGCGCGGCGGCGGCGGTGGCACTGTCGTTCTTTGTCGTCTTCTGGATGCTGTACGACGCGATCTGCCAGTTCTTTGGCCAGAAGAAAAACGGCGATGCCATCGTTGGGGCTTTGGTGGCCGTGCTGGTGTGCGCGGCGTCGTGGCTTGCCTGCCACTGGTTTGCGGGGCGCGCTGCCTTCCTGCTGGTCGGCGCCATGATGGCGACCGCCATGAGCGCCAACGTCTTTTTCTGGATCATTCCCGGCCAGCGCACCGTGGTCGCCGCCATCAAGGCCGGGCAGCCAGTCGATGCCATTCACGGCATGCGCGGCAAGCAGCGCAGCGTGCACAACACCTACTTCACGCTGCCCGTGCTTTTTGCGATGCTGAGCAACCACTACAGCTTCACCTGGAGCCACCCGCAGAACTGGCTGGTGCTGATTCTGATGATGCTGGCCGGCGCGGCGATACGCCAGTTCTTCGTGCTGCGCCACGGCTACAAGCTGGGACGCAACCGTCACCCGCTGGCCTACGCGCTGGTGGGCGTGGCGGTGATCGTGGGGGTGATTGTCTGGCTCAAACCCTTGCCTGCGCCCGTGATTGCGGCACCGGTTGCGGGCGTGGCTGTGGGAAGCCCCCCGGCCGCCGCATCATCCTTTGCGTCGGTGCAAAAGGTGATCGAGCAGCGCTGCTACATGTGCCACGGCGCGCAACTGCAAATGAAAAATGTGCGTCTGGATTCGCCCGCACTGGTCAAGCAGCATGCGCAAGCCATGTACCAGCAGGTGGTGGTGACCAAACTCATGCCCATGAACAATGCCACCGGCATCACGGACGCAGAGCGCCTGCTGGTCAAACAGTGGTTTGAGGCCGGGGCTGCCACCGAGTAGTCTGCCGCCCGAATTTGTCAGGTGGAATAAAAAAAGGCCCTGTGACGGGCCTTTTTGTTGGGGCTTCGAAACGTTATTGACGGATCTTGCCGGTGCCGCTGATGATGCTCAGCTCCACAAACTTCGAGCCCATGCGGCTGTTGGGTTTGTAGCCGACGGAATAACCGCCCATGTCAAAACGGTCCATGGAGCCGAGTGCGCTGACCATGCCTTCACGGCTTGGGCGGCCGCCCTGGCGGCGCACCGCTTCAACGATGACCTTGGCGGTGATGAAGCCTTCCATCATGGCGTAGCTGACTGGTACCTCCAGGTCTTTCTTGGCCGTCACGGCGTCCTGGAATTCCTTGCTCAGGCGGCTGGAAATCTTGTAGGGGTTGGGCGTCACCTGGGCGATGGACACGCCCTGCATCTGCTCTTCAGCCAGGCGCTTGGTCAACTGCTCGATGTCGACACCGGAATGCGCAAACAGCTGTGCGCCGCCGCGGCCGTAGTTTTCGATGAAGCCTGCCGCTGCAGCGCCCGTCGCCACCATGAAGATGGCTTGCGGGGCCGCTGAAGTCATGGCTGCCACAGCCTTGGCGACCTGCACGGTGCGCGCAGGATAGCTGGCCTTGGCCACGATGGTCAGGTTGGCTTTCTTGGCCGCCGCGTCTGCGGCGGCGATCAGCGCGGGTGCACCTGGACCGTCTTCATAAAAAAGGCCGATGCGCTTGATGCCCACCGTGGAGATGTGCTCGGTGAACTTGTCCAGCTCGTCCTGCAGGCCCGCGCGCACGGTGTAGAGGTAGGGGGTTTCGGCGCGGATTTGCGTGACCCGATAACCGATCAGCGGGATCTGCGCTTTTTCGAGCAGGCCAGATGCCACGAGGTCGTCGATGTTGCTGTTGCCGAAAAAGCCGGCAAGCACCATGGGTTTGTCTTCATCCAGCATTTTTTTTGTGGCTGCGACGGTTTCTTCGGGCAGGCCGCGGTCATCCTTGCGGACCAGCGCGAACGTGTGGCCGTTGACGCCGCCGCCCTTGTTGACGGTGTCGAAATACAGCTGCATGCCTGCGCCGTAAGCGCGTCCCTGGTTGGCCTCAAGCCCCGACAGAGGGCAAACCTCGCCGACGACGATCTGTACCGCATGCGCTGTGGGCGCTGCCAATGCCGCAAGCGCAATGGCGCCTGCAGAAAAAATCCGGTTGATTGATTTCACGCTTGTCTCCTCGAATTTGGAATTTGCTGGACCTGCTCGGGCAGGTTTGTGTCGCTGGACATCATAGCGGGGCAAGGGGGCGGGTTTCCCCGGAAATGAGGCAGTATTTCCGGCTATTTGCCTTCCAGGTCTTATACCGAAATGTATGTGGTTGTTACGGCGTGTTCCGCAAGGCAGAACATGGTTAGTGCATGGTGGAATTTGAGAACAGGTTGAGCACCACCACACCCGCAATGATCAGCGCCATGCCGATCATCCCGGCCAGGTCAATCTTCTGGTGGTGAAAGAAAAAACTGGTGATGCTGATCAGCACGATGCCCAGGCCGGACCAGATGGCGTAGGTCACACCGGTCGGGATCGATTTCATGGTCACCGTCAGAAAATAAAGCGCGGTGCCGTAGCCCGCCACGGTGATGATGGATGGCACCAGTTTGCTGAAGCTGTCGCTGGACTTGAGCGCAGTGGTGGCGATGACCTCGGCAACGATGGCAATGCCCAGGGCCAGGTAAGCGTTCATCCGTGTTCCTTGTGAAGTGTGCGGCGATTCTAGGGAGCGCAGGGTCTTTTGATGCCCAAAAGACCTGCCCGGTGCCGGGTTACTGGCCGGTTACAACGGCACAATCCGGGGTGGAGACATTTATGCACAAGAACCCGACCAGCCAGACCGCTTCGATTCCCGCTGCCGCCACAGCGCCGCGCGCCTTCCTCGAATACCTTTACCGCGCCGCAGTGACCCGCGCCCTGCCGCTAGAGAACACGGCCGCTTTCCTGCCCGCCCCGCCGACACCCGAAAGCGGTGGCCGCACCATCGTCATAGGTGCCGGCAAGGCCGGCGGTTCCATGGCCCAGGCCGTCGAGGCACTCTGGCCCGCCGATTCCCCGCTCGAAGGTCTGGTCGTCACGCGTTACCACCACATTCCGCCGCGCCCCGAAGGCCTGAAGCGGCGCATCGAACTGGTTGAAGCGGCACACCCGGTGCCCGATGCGGCAGGCCTGGCAGCTGCAGAACGCATTCTGGCCATGGTGCAGGGCTTGAGCAAAAACGACCTGGTGCTGTGCCTGATTTCAGGGGGGGGCTCTGCGCTGCTGACGCTGCCTGCAGAGGGGCTGACGCTGGAAGAAAAGCAGCGCATCAACAAGGCCCTGCTCAACAGCGGCGCCAATATTGCCGAAATGAACTGCGTGCGCAAACACCTCTCGCGCATCAAGGGCGGCCGCCTCGCTGCTGCCTGTGCGCCTGCGCGTGTGGTGACGCTCACCATCAGCGATGTGCCTGGCGACGACCCGTCCATCATTGCGAGTGGCCCGACAGTGCCCGATGCGGGGACCTGCGCCGATGCACTGGCGATTCTCAAGCGCTACAACATCGATGTGCCCCCGGCGTTGCGGGCGCAACTTGAAAGTGGCGCACTTGAAACGCCCAAGCCAGGCGACAGGTTGTTCGACGGGCATGAAGTCCACATGATCGCCACCCCCCAGCAGAGCCTGGAGGCGGCTGCCGCGGCAGCGCGTGCGGCAGGTGTACAGGCGCACATCCTCAGCGACGAGATCGAAGGCGAGTCGCGCGAAGTCGGCAAGGTGCATGCGGCACTGGCCCGCGCCGTGGCGCACCGGGGCCAGCCCTTCAGCACGCCTTGCGTGATTTTGAGTGGTGGTGAAACAACGGTCACCATCCGCAAGCAGCCCGAAGGCACACCGCGTGGCCGTGGCGGTCGTGCCGGCGAGTTTTGCATGGGCCTGGCACTGGCGCTGCAGGGCCAGCCCGGCGTGTATGCACTGGCGGCAGACACCGACGGTATCGACGGTGTGGAAGACAACGCCGGTGCTTTTGTTGCGCCCGACACCCTGCAACGTGCGCGCGACAAAGGCATGAAGCTCGACCAGTACCTGGACCGCAATGACGCTTACGGTTACTTCGAGCCGCTGGGCGGCCTGGTCATCACCGGGCCCACGCACACCAACGTCAACGATTTCAGGGCAATCCTGGTTTTGTAACGCCGTTTTTGCCTGTCCGGTCAGCCGGGTCGGGTTCGCGTCAGGTCGGCGCTGTTAGGCTGGCCGCATGTTCAAGAGATTCCCGTCTTTTCTTCGTCATGTGGGGCCCGGCGTGGTCACCGGTGCGGCCGATGACGACCCATCGGGCATTGCGACCTACACACAAGCTGGCGCGCAGTTTGGCACCGGCCTGCTGTGGACGGTGTTCCTGTCGCTGCCTTTCATGATTGCCATCCAGCTGGTCAGTGCGCGAATCGGCCGCGTGACCGGCAAGGGCGTGGCCGCCAACCTGCGCGAGCACATGCCGCGCACCTTCCTGATGGCCATGGTGCTGTTGCTGGTGATTGCCAACACCATCAACATCGCCGCGGATATTGCGGCCATGGGCGAAGCGCTTCAACTGGTGGTCGGCGGCGGCCAGCACTTTCATGCGGTGGTGTTCGGCATCGTCACGGTGCTGCTTCAGGTATTTGTGCCTTACCGCAAGCTGGCGCCCATCCTGAAGTGGCTCACGCTGTTTTTATTTGCCTATGTCATCGCCGTTTTTCTGGTGCAGGTACCTTGGGCGCAGGTATTGCATGACCTCGTCATTCCCAAACTGCAGTGGACATCTGATTACTGGATGATGATCGTGGCCCTGCTGGGCACCACCATCTCTCCCTACCTGTTCTTCTGGCAGGCCTCGCAGGAGGTGGAAGAGTTGCGGCAAAAAGGCGGCCAGCGAGGTAGCGACGAGGAAGTGCGCGAAGACCTCAAGCGCGTGAAGCGCGACACCTACATCGGCATGTTCTTTTCCAACGCGATTGCGTTTTTTATCATGGTGCTGGGCGCCGCCGTGTTGTATGCAGCGGGCATTCATGACGTGAGCTCGGCCGCGCAAGCCGCGCAGGCCCTGCGGCCGTTGGCGGGCGATTTTGCATTCGCACTTTTTGCCGGCGGCATCATCGCCACCGGCCTGCTTGCGGTACCGGTGCTGGCGTCATCTGCCGCCTATGCGGTGGCCGAGGCCTTCGGCTGGCCTGAAGGGCTTGAGCGCCACTGGTTCGAGGCCAAACGCTTCTACGCCATCATCGCGATTGCCACCATCATCGGTACTGGCCTGGACTTCACGCCCATAGACCCGATGAAGGCGCTGTACTGGAGCGCGGTCATCAACGGCGTGGTGGCGGTGCCCATCATGGCCGGCATGATGCTGCTGGCCGGACGTCGTGAGGTGATGGGTAGTTTCACTTCTGGGCGCAAAACGACCTTGTTTGGGTGGGGTGGGGTTGTGGTGATGGGGGTGGCTGTTTTGATGATGTTTAAGGATGTGGTTGGCTTGTGAGGGGTGTTGTTTGTTGTGCCCTTCACGACCAGGCCGGGGGTTGCCCGGCAGCAAGTCACTTTTCTTTTGCTTCGCCAAAAGAAAACTAACGAAAAGAAAAGGCGACCCCCAGTCCGCGTCCCTTCACTTCGTTACGGGCAACCTGCGGTGCTCGATTACGTCGGCGGGAAAAACAACTCGCCTTCGGCTCAAACAAGTTTTTCCCCTTTATGCCGACTCCATCTGCGCTCCTCGGCGCGGCCAGCAGGGGTTTGGGGGAATTAATTCGGGGAGGCTTCAAGCGCGAAGCGCTTGAAGGCGGACTTCGTCCCCGGCTTTCTCTTCAAAACCCTTGGAGAGGAGCCGAGAAGCGCAGGGGCAGACGGATCAGGGCTGAAACTTGTTTGAGCCGCAGGCGAGTTGTTTCAGACCCCGGCTGACGCGAGCATCGCAGGGTGCCCCGCAGCGAAGCGGAGGGGACGACGAACAGGGTCGCCTTTTCTTTGCTTACTTTCTTTTGGCGAAGCAAAAGAAAGTGAGTTGCCGCCGGGCAACCCCCGGCACCCGACGCTCGTTCAATGACCGCTATCTCTATACGCGGGACAAGCGCCTGCAAAAGTCCCCCGCTCAGGCGACAATAAATGCCTGACAGATCCCATGACCCAGACCCCATCAGCACCCAACAGCCCCAAGACCGGCGGCTGGACAGAACTCCTCATCACGCTCGCCATCCAGGCCATCGCATCAATGGCCGTGCTGAGCCCGCCGGTGGTGGCGCCCGTGATTGCCGCTGCGTTGGGCATCTCGCCGGTGTTTGCCGGCATTTACATCGGCGTGGTGTACATCGGCGCGATGACCGGCAGCCTGGCTGCCGGGGGTGCGGTTCAGCGTTGGGGCCCTGTGCGTGTCAGCCAGGGTGGGCTGGTTTTATGCGGGCTGGGGCTGGCGATGTTTTGCAGCGGCTGGCTGCCCCTCATGGCGGCGGGTGCGCTGCTGATGGGCTTTGGGTATGGCCCCATCACGCCGGCCAGCTCGCACCTGTTGGCGCGCAGCACGCCGCCGCATCGCATGTCGCTGATTTTTTCCATCAAGCAGACGGGGGTTCCGCTGGGCGGCATTCTCGCGGGTGCCATCGTGCCAGGGTTGATGTTCGTGATTGGCTGGCGCTGGGGCATTGCTGCCGTGGCCATTGCCTGCGTGCTGTGTGCCTTGCTGGCCCAGCCCCTGCGTGCCCGACTCGATGCGCAGCGCGATGCTGCTTCGGTGCTTGATCTTGGCAAACTCGCTGAACCTGCGCGCATGGTGTCGGGCCACGCCAATCTCAGGGCGCTGGCGATCTGTTCTTTCTTCTTGTCGGCATCGCAGCTCTGCCTCACGACTTATGCCGTGGTGTACCTGCATACCGAACTGGGCTTTGGCCTGGTGGCTGCCGGGCTGGCCCTGTCGGTTTCACAGATGGCCGGCGTGATCGGCCGTGTGGTCTGGGGCCATATTGCCGACAGCGGCTTTGGTGCCTTGCGCACGCTGGCCATGCTTGCACTGGGCGTGGTGCTGTGTAGCCTGGGTACGGCCTTGCTGAGGCCCGACACGCCGATGGCGGTGGTGCTGATATTGCTCACGGCTTTCGGTGCCACGGCCATTGGCTGGAACGGTGTTTTTCTGGCCGAGGTCGCCCGGCAGGCACCACCGGGTTTCGCCAGTCTGGCCACCGGCGGTGTCTCGGCCTTCACCTTTTTTGGCGTGGTGGTCGGCCCGCCCATCTTTGCCTTGCTCGCCAGCACAGCGGGCACCTACCGCGCGGGTTATCTCGCGCTGGCGCTGCCCATGTCCTGGTGCTGCTGGCGTCTGTGGCGCAATTACCGGGCGCTGCCGAGCTGACCTTGTTGGCTTCAGCGGCGTGTGTGTTCAGGCTCGCGTGCGACTTCATACACCAGCTCACGCAAAAACTTCACCGACGGGTCGCTGGCAATCCGCGGATGCCAGTACTGGCGGATGGTGATGGCCGGAATGGTTTTCGGCAGGCGCACGATCTTCAGTGAAACGATAGGTGAGAGCAGGTCGTGCAGCTCACGCGGGATCACCGCCACCATGTCACTCGCCGCCACGATAAAAGGAATGGCGGCGATGTGCTGCGTGCTCATGGTCACGCTGGCCGAGAAGCTGGCCTTGCGTAACTGCGCCTCCAGCCAGCCCGTGGTGACGGGGATGGAGCCGGTATGCACCTTGCGCGCCAGACTGAACTCCTTCCATGACATCGTCTGCCCGACCGTCGGGTGGTCCCTGCGCGCAATACACACGTAGTCGCGCTGGTAAAGCCGCTGCTGGAAGAGGCGCGTGTCGGAGGTCGCAAAAAATCCGGCGGCGATGTCGAGCTCGCCGGACTCCAGCGCCGAACTGAGGTTGTCTGAATTGGTCTGTATCGGTGACAGGACGGCATTGGGGGCCAGTTCGTGGAGCCGCTTGACCAGCTTGGGCACCAGCGTGATGGCGCCCAGCTCGTTCATGCCGATGCGGAACTCGCGGGTGCTGGTGGCGGGGTCGAAGCTCTGCAGGCCGCCGATTTCGGTTTCCATGATGCGCAGCACGCGCGCTGCCGGCTCGGCCAGGCGCTGCGTGAACGGTGTGGCCGCCATGCGGTTGCCGATGCGTACAAACAGCGGGTCACCGAAGCGCTTGCGCATGCGGTCAAGGTGGTAGCTCAGGGCCGACTGCGTGGTGCCCAGGGCAGGGGCAGCGCGCGTCACCGTGCCGTGCGCCATCAATGCGAGCACCGCCTTCAGGTCAGACAGCTCCGGTTGTGGGTCATCAAATTTATTCATAACCTGTATCCAGCTAATGATCTTTCCAATTATGTGCCAGCTGCTTAAAGTCCGTCTCATCTAACGACATGAATGGTGCAGGCTATCTGCCTCGCCCGGACGGAGACAATGAAAACACCAAACCAGGCCGCTGAAGACGCGGCTGTACTCATCATCGGCGCGGGCCCTGCGGGCCTGTCGCTGGCCGTCGAACTCGGCAGCCAGGGCCACCGCTGCATCGTGGTCGAGCGGCATGACCGCGTGGGGTATGCCCCGCGTGCCAAAACCACCAACGTGCGCACGCGTGAGTTGATGCGGCGCTGGGGCATTGCCGGGCGGCTGGCGGCTGAATCGCCGTTCGGCGTGGACTACCCCTCGAACGTCGTGTTTGCTACCAGACTGGGCGGGCGCGAACTGCACCGCTTTCCCAACGGTTTCAACTGCAACCCCGCGCGCGATGACCGGTACTCAGAGCACGCGCAGTGGATTCCGCAATACAAGGTCGAGGCGGTTCTGAAAAGCCGAGCGCAGGAGATGCCGTCGGTGGACATCCGCTTCAGCACCGAACTGAAGGAATTCGAAGACCGCGGCGACCATGTGGTCGCAACGCTGCGCGATGTGACGACGGGTGTTGAAACGACCGTCAACGCCGCTTACCTCGTCGGTGCAGACGGCGCTCGCAGCACGGTACGTGAAAAGCTCGGCATCAAGATGAGCGGCACCTCGCCGCTGTCCCACAACCACAACATCGTCTTCCGTGCGCCCGGCCTGGCCCAGCGCCACAAGCTCGGCCCGGCCGTCATGTACTGGCTGGTCAACGAAGAAGTGCCGGCGGTGATTTCGCCGCTGGATGTGGGCGACCGCTGGACCTTCGGCTGTCCCAAGCTGCTTGATGCGTCATCTGACCCGGCCACGCTGATTCGCCTGGCCATCGGCTTCGACATCGACATTGAAATCCTCAGCCGCGACGAGTGGACGGCGCACCAGCTGATCGCCGAAAGGTATGGTGTCGGCCGCACCTTCCTGATCGGCGATGCCTGCCACCTGCACCCACCCTACGGGGGTTACGGCATGAACATGGGCATAGGCGATGGCCTGGACCTGGGCTGGAAACTCGCTGCCGTGCTTTCAGGCTGGGGCGGCGAGCAGTTGCTGTCGAGCTACGAGATCGAGCGCCGCCAGGTGCATGAGCGTGTCATCGCCGAGTCGGTCGCCAACCACGCGCACACGTCGCGCAAACTGGTGGTGCCCGGCATGGAGGAAGACGGTGCCGCCGGTGACGCGATCCGCAGCGAGCTGGCGCACATGCTGGCCGATACCAAGCACCGTGAGTTCTATACGCTGGGCGTGACCCTGGGCAGCCGCTACCGCGAATCACCCGTGCTGGCAGGCGAGACTGAAATGCCCGGCGATGCCCCAGACTCGACCGACTACACGCCGATGGCCCGGCCCGGCTGCCTGGCACCGCATGCCTGGCTCAATGACAACACCGACGACCGTTCACACGGCGTGTCGCTGTACGACCATTTCGAGTCGCGCGGTTTCACGCTGCTGGTCACCCGCAAGGAGGCAGCTGCCGCTGCAGAGGCGATGATCGACGCGGCCTCTGCGCAGGGTATTCCGCTGAAGCTGCTGTCGCCCGACCGGCCCGCACTGCGCGAGCTTTATGGATGCGACTACGCATTGATACGGCCAGACCAGTACATCGCCTGGTGCGGCAACAGCATTGGCGACGCTTTCGACCTGCTGGCCCGGGTGACCGGCAAATCGCTGGAGGCCGTGGCCTGACACCTGCCTGTTTTTTTGATTCCGCATTGCCCCCGTTTTGATTTCGATTTATTAATAGAAGGAGACATATATGAACACCCTCAACACGCTCGGCCGCCGCAGCCTCGTGGCCTGCCTCATCGCTGCAACTTTCGGCATGGGTGCCGCACAAGCCCAGGCCCCAGCCGCGGGCGCGTGGCCGACCAAGCCCGTGCGCATCTGGGTGCCATCCCCTGCAGGCACCGCACCCGACATCATTGCGCGCGTCATGGGTGACAAACTGTCCAAGGCCTGGAGCCAGCCCGTCATCATCGAGAACCGGCCCGGTGCTGGCGGCATGATTGGACTGGCCGCGATCAAGAACGGCCCGCAGGATGACCATACCTTTGCCTTTGTAGCGGCCTCGGTCCTGACGCTGTCACCCTACATGTTCAAGACGTCGCAGGGCGATGTGACACGGGACTTTGTGCCGGTGGCGCTGGTGGGCGAGAGCCCGATGGTGCTGGCGGTCAGCGCCTCTTCACCGGCCAACTCTCTGGCCGATGTGCTGGCCATCGCGAAGAAGGACCCTTCAAATTTCGTGGTGACCTCACCTTTCATCTATTCGGTGCCGCACCTGGCTGGAGAGGTGTTGTCGAAGGCGGCCGGTATTCCGATGCGCGCCGTGCCATATGCCAACAGCGGCGCGGCGATTGCTGCGGTGATGAACAACGATGCGCAGGTCATCATCGACGGCATTCCGCCGATTGAACCCATGGTCAAGGGCGGCAAGCTGAAAGCGATTGCCGTGTTCTCCGACGGACGTTTGCCCAATCGGGCCCAGACGCCCGCTGCGACCGAAAGCTTCCCCGGCATGGTCATCAATGGCTGGTTCGGGGTTGTGGCGCCCAAGGGCACCAGCGCCCAGGCCATCGACCGCGTGAACCGTGATGTCGCCGTCGTCGTCAAGACGCCCGAACTGACGGAGCGTTTTGACAGCCTGGGTGTCTACGCCAAAAGCATGACACCAGTCCAGTTCGGCAAGTATTGGAACGACGACCGTACGCGCTGGGAGAAGGTATTGCAGGATGTCGGCGCCAAGCCTCAATAAAAAAGCGCTCGCCCCGTCGGCAAGCTGCCGGCCAGCGTTGCGGCGAACGGCCACGACGGGGATAAACAGGAAACACACCTCATGAAAATCGATATTCAATCCGCCTACATCGTTCTGGAAAGCCGCAACCCGTCGGCCGTCAACACCTACCTGGGCGAGGTCATAGGCCTGATGCCTGGCGAGCCTACGGCGTCCGGCGCCTTCACCTGGCGTGCCGACGGCAAGGCCCAGCGCGTGGTGCTGAAGCAGGGCCAGGCCAACGACGCCACCTGCATCGGTTTTGAGGCTACCAGCCGCGAAGCTTTCGACGCTGGTGTGGCCAGGCTGCGTAAGCTTGGGCTTGAGCCTGTTCCTGGTACGGCCGCGCAAAATAGCGAACGCCGCGTGAAGGACATGGTTCGTGTGCGTGCCCCCTGGGGCGTGGAGGTCGAGCTTGTGCTGGGCCTTGAGGATGCCGGCAAGCCTTTTGCCAGCGCGATGTACCCCAACGGATTTGTCACCGGCAACCAGGGTTTCGGTCACTTCGTTTTTGGTGTGGCTGGTGAAGATGCTTACCAGGCGTCACGCAAATTTGCGCTGGAAGGCCTGGGCCTAAAGCTCTCTGATACCCTGCGCCTGCCCATGGGACCGGTCGAGCTTAATGTCTCGTTCTTTCACTGCAATGCGCGCCACCACTCGCTGGCGATTGCACAAATCCCCGCGCCCGAAGTGCCGCAGAAACTGCATCACATCAACTTCGAGGTGAAACAGGTCGCCGATGTGGGCGCAGCCTACGAACGTGCGCTGGCTGCCGGCACGCCGCTGGCCAACATGCTGGGCCAGCATGAGAACGACGGCATGGTCAGCTTCTACAGCGTCGGCCCTGATGGCTGGCAGGTCGAAGTCGGCGCCACCGGCCGCCAGATCACCGACAACTGGGACGACGTGCGCGAATACAACCGCATCAGCATCTGGGGCCACCAGCCACCCGCCGTGTTTGCGCAGATGCAGGGTCTTGCACCGGCTGCTGCGGCACCCGTTGCGCCCATCGCTGAAGTGGCCTGAACTTCTCCATCAACCAGAAAACAGATCTATGAAACTCGTTACTTTTTCCTGCCGCGGGCACCTCTCCATCGGCAAGATCGTGGGCGACCAGGTTGTCGACCTGCCGGCCTCCGACGCGTCCATTCCAGCCACCATGCGCGAGCTGCTGGCTGGCGGCGCTGCCCTGATGCAGCGCGCGCGTGAGGTCAGCGCCGACACGGGCGTGACGTATCCGCTGGCCGATGTGCGCCTGGAAGCGCCGGTGCCCAACCCGAGCAAGTTCCTCGCCATCGGCATGAACTACGCCAAGCACGCCGCCGAGGCGCGCCAGCTCGGCGTGCAGGTGCCCGACACCCAGGTCTGGTTCAACAAGCAGGTGTCGTGCGTCAACGGCCCGTTTGATCCGGTGCACATGCCCAAAGTGTCTGACAACCTCGACTACGAAGCCGAGCTTTGCGTGGTGATCGGCAAGCGCTGCCGCCATGTGAGCGCCGCTGATGCGCGCTCGGTGATTGCCGGCTACATGGCCTGCAACGATGTCTCGGTGCGCGACTGGCAAAAACGCTCGGCCACCATGACGCTGGGCAAGTCCTTCAACACCACCGGCCCCATCGGCCCGTGGATCGTGACGGACGACGATGTCGCCGATCCGCACAAGCTGAACCTGCGCATGCTGGTCAATGGCCAGGTCAAGCAGGAAGTGAACACCGGTGAGATGGTGCACAACATCTATGAACAGATCGCGTATCTATCGACCGTGATGACGCTGGAGCCCGGCGACCTGCTGGCCACCGGCACGCCATCGGGCGTCGGCGTGGCGATGACCCCGCCGCAGTGGCTGAAGATCGGCGATGTGATGCGTGTGGAGATTGAGGGCATCGGCCACATTGAAAACGTGGTCGTGGCGGAGCCCGTCTGAATCGCTAGTTTTCCTTCTTGCTCAAAATGTAAAGTCAGCTTTACATTTTGAATCTTTTACGACCCTGCGGGGCGACCAAAAGCCCAAAAAAAAAGCGGAAAAAGGCCTGCTAAAGGCCATTTTCAAGTGCCAAATCAGGCTGCAGACCAATAAAGACGAGCGTGAGCAGCTATTTAATCAATAGCAGTACTTCAGCCGTGCGTGCTCGACATTCAACCCGAATCGCCAGTCGACAAGGATTTTTCGGCCCGGGCTACTCGTCTGCAACAGTTCACATAGCCGTAGTCCTGGTGGAAGCGGCCTGCTGCCGATACGGCCGGCCTCGCCTGGAACATCCGGTTTCCGCCCCTTAAAATGATTTGGCGAGCAGCGGCCAATTGGCCGTTGTTGGCAACAAATCATTAAAACCAAGGGAGAGAGATTCGATGAAGACCATTCGTAGAGACGTGGCCATGGCGGCAGTTTTCCTGGCCATTTCCTGCCAGTCAGCCACTGCCCAAAAAATTCCTGAAGTGTTTGAAGCGGTAGTCGCTGGAGCGCCAAATTCCATCGAATTTGCGAAGCAATGTGTTGCAACCGTGACCCCGGAGACACTGATGAGAATGGTGTCTGACACGGCGCAGCGGACCACGACGGTGGTACGCCCCTCGGACAGAAGCCTTGCCTATCTGGCCGTGTCCAATGGAAAGATATTCTGTGTCCGGATGTCCGACCGGAAGTATCCGATCCTCCCGCTTGAAGCGTTTGCGGAAACCATAGAGTTTGGTGACATGGCGAAAGACGAGGTCCAGCGCTTGCGGACGGATCTGGCGACACAGGTGGCGAACAGCGGCTATGCCACGGCCATGATCCTTTATGACAATGGAAATGCCAATCAGGTGGTGTACATGCTGGCGGCTGACCGTCCCAACAAGTTCTATTTTCACTCCAACTTTATGAAAAAAGGCGAGTTTTCCGTAGCGCCATCGACGCCGACTTATGCGGGTTCGGCCGGTGGCATGACCGTGACCGCAAGAGGCAACCCGGCGGAACAGGTCAAGTTTTTCTTCTCGAAATGAACTTCAACTGCTCAATGCCCTGAGCACGTTCTCGGCAGTGGCGGGTGCAGCCAGCCTGACAGGTTGCGTCGCGCCTGCCGTTGTGGCATAGCTCACCGCATCGCGCAGCGCCTCGTACACGCTGATGGCCAGCATGAAGGGCGGCTCGCCGACGGCCTTGCTGCCGAACACGTTGTCTTCGCGGTTGGGCTCCGGCCACAGGTCGACCTTGAAGTGTTCGGGGATGTCGCCGGTCGCCGGGATCTTGTAGGTGCTGGGCGCGTGGGTCGAGAGATAGCCCTTGTCGTTCCAGACCAGCTGCTCGGTCGTGAGCCAGCCCATGCCCTGCACAAAACCGCCTTCGATCTGACCGACATCGATGGCCGGGTTGATGGAGGTGCCCACGTCATGCAGGATGTCGACCTTGAGCACACGGCTCTCGCCGGTCAGTGTGTCGATGGCCACCTCGGTGCACGCTGCGCCGTAGGCAAAGTAATAAAACGGCCGGCCGGTGAGGGTGGTCTTGTCGTAGTGGATTTTGGGCGTCCGGTAAAAGCCGTCGCTCCAGAGCTGGATGCGGTTGGCATACGCCAGCTTCACGACCTCGTTAAAGGGTCGGCGGCCCGTCGGTGTGATGACCTCGCCGCAGTTGAACTGCACGGCACCTGCGCCGCAGCGGTCCAGCCCTGCCACGAAAGCGGCCAGGTTATCGCGCACATTGCGTGCGGCGTATTGCGCGGCCCGGGCGTTGAGGTCGGTGCCTGCCGATGCGGCGGTGGCAGAGGCGTTGGGAATCTTGCTGGTGTCGCTGGCCGTCGCCAGCACCGCTTCAAAAGGCACGCCCAGCTCGTCGGCCACGATCTGGCAGACCTTGGTGTTCAGGCCCTGGCCCATCTCGGTGCCGCCGTGGTTCACCTGCACGCTGCCGTCGGTGTAGACATGCACCAGCGCACCGGCCTGGTTGAAAAGGGTGGCCGTGAATGAGATGCCAAACTTCACCGGCGTGATGGCGATGCCGCGCTTGATGACAGGGCTGCTGACGTTCCACTGCGCGATCGCGCTGCGGCGCTCGCGGTAGTTCGAGCTGTGCTCCAGCGTGGCGAGCAACGGCGCGAGGATGTTGTCCTCCACCTTCATCTGGTAGTGGGTGACGTTGCGCTCGGTCACGCCGTACAGGTTGTGCCCGCGCACGTCGAGCGGGTCGAGCCCCAGGGTACGCGCGATGTCGCCCATGATGGCCTCGATCACGATCACGCCCTGTGGCCCGCCGAAACCACGAAACGCCGTATGGCTTTGTGTGTTGGTTTTCAGGCGGTAGGAGGCGATCTCCACGTCTTCGAGAAAGTAGGCGTTGTCGGCATGGAAGACGGCGCGGTCGGCCACCGGGCCGGAGAGGTCGGCGCTGAAGCCGCAGTTGGCCAGCATGGTGAGTTTGAGCCCGCTCAGGCGGCCCTCGCGGTCAAAACCCACGGTGTAGTCGTAGGCAAAGGGGTGGCGCTTGCCGGTGACCATGAAGTCGTCGTCGCGGTCCATGCGCAGCTTGACGGGGCACTTCAGCTTGTGGGCGGCGATGGCCGCCCACACGGCGAGGTGGCCCGCCTGCGTCTCCTTGCCGCCGAATCCGCCGCCCATGCGCCTGCATTCGACGCGCACGGCATGGTTGTCGAGGCCCAGCGCGTGCGAGACCCAGTGCTGCACCTCGCCCGGGTGCTGGGTGCTGGAATAAACCAGCCATTGGTGCTGCTCCAGCGGCACCGCGTAGGCGACCTGGCCTTCGAGGTAGAAATGCTCCTGCCCGCCGACTTCCAGCGTGCCGGTCAGTGTGTGTTCGGCGTTTTCCAGCGCCTGTGCGGCATCCCCGCGCCGGACAAACACCGGCGGCAGCACATAACTTTCAGCCGCCATCGCATCGTGCACGTTGAGGATGGCCGGCAGCGCCTCGATGTCGCACACCACCTTGCGCGCCGCGCGCCGCGCCTGCATGACGGTGTCTGCCACCACCAGGCCGATGACCTGGCCGACATGCTGCACGGTGTCTTTGGCGAAAACGGGTTCGTCCTGGGCGAAGCTGGCAAGCGTGCTGTCGCCGGGAATGTCGGACGCCAGCACCATGCCGCGTACACCCGGCATGGCCAGCGCGGCTGTGCCGTCCACGCCCAGCAGCCTGCCATGCGCCACAGTCGACAGAATGGGCGCGGCGAACAGCGTTCCCTTTATTTCAGGAATGTCATCGACATAGGTGGCAGCGCCCGCGACCTGCGCGCGTGCGCTTTCATGAAAACGCGATTGGCCGGCGGCCTGGTGGTGCGATCTGTGGGACACCGCGACGTGCGCGGGTGGGGTCGCCGCCTGGCGGTTGGCCGCGTTCATTTGCGGGTCAGCGCCTGCGTCGCGGCTGGTGAGGGTGTCTGCATCCTTGTTCATGCGGCCTCCGTCTCGCCGTCAAGCCGGAACGACTCCAGGTTGATCTGCTGCATGCCCTGGCTTTCCAGCCAGTAACGCTGCAGCAAATTGCCCAGCACCTGGACCCGGTGGGCGCCCGATGCTCGCATGTCCGAGATCGGCGAGAACTCTTCACGCAGCACCGCCATGGCCTGCTGCACGGTGGCCTGCGTCCAGGGTTTTCCGGACAGGGCGATTTCGGTTCTGGTGGCGCGGACCGGTGTGGCGGCGACGCCGCCCGCGCCTATGGACGCGCTGGCGACGTGGCCGTTTTCAATCTGGAGGTTGATGACCAGGCACACAGCAGAAATATCGTCGTCGTAGCGTTTGGATATTTTGTAGGCCTTGAGGTTTTCTTTGGGCAATGCCCTGGGCACCAGGATCCACGCCAGCACCTCGTCGGCCGCCATCACGTTCTTGCGGTAGCCGGTGTAGAGCTTTTCAAGCGGCAGGGTGCGGTGACCACGGGCACTGATGAGCACTACCTGTGCGCCCATCGCAATCAACAGCGGCATCGAGTCGCCGATGGGCGAGCCATTGGCGACATTGCCGCCCAGCGTGCCGGAGTTGCGCACCGGGAGGCCGGCGAAACGGTTGGCGAAGGTCTTGAGCTGCGGCCTGCCATCGACCAGCGCAGCAAACGCATCGGTCAGGCTGACGGCAGCGCCTATGGCGATGTGGTGGGGGTAGTGCTCGACGCGGCGTAGCTCGGCGACCTGCGTCACGTCCAGCACGCGGCCGAACTGCATGTGCATTTTGGTCACCCAGAGACCGACATCGGTGCAGCCGGCCACGATCTGGGCATCGGGGTGAGTCGCGCGGGCTTTGAGCAGGGCCGCCAGCGTGCGGGGAGAGAGATAGCTCGAGGTGGCTTCGGGCGCCGGGGCTATTTCTTTGAGGGCCTGCAGCAGGGCGGGTTCATCGATTTTCACTGCAGGCAGGGCGGCCATGGCCTGCGCAGCGTCCAAGATGGGCCGGTAGCCTGTGCAGCGGCAAAGGTTGCCGGAGAGTTCTTCCTGCGCCAGTTCGCGGCTCACCGCCTTGCCTTTGCAGACGTGATTCTGGTACATGCCGAACAGGCTCATGACGAAGCCTGGGGTGCAGAAACCGCACTGGCTTCCGTGTGCCTGCACCATGGCCTCCTGCGCGGGATGCAGGGCGCCGTCGGCAGAAGCAATATCCTCGACCGTCCACAGCGCCATGCCATCGACGGAATGCGCCAGCCGGATGCAGCTGTTGATGGCGCGGTAACGCACGTTGCCACCCTCGGCCTCGCCCAGCACCACGGTGCAGGCACCGCAGTCGCCTTCGCCGCAGCCTTCCTTGGTGCCGGTGCAGGCCAGGTCCTCGCGCAGCACCTCCAGCAGGGTGCGCTCGGGTGGTACATTGCTCAGGGAAACAACTTCACCACGCCGGACAAATTTGATGGTTTTGCGAATGGTTGCCATGGGTTCTTGCGTTGCGGCTGATGACGTCATGCGCGTCAGGGTAGCGCAGCCGCATACACACCATCATATAAAAGCCCATATCAGGCGCATGGGCGACCGGGTATGACGGGGCAGGACAAAAACCAGATGATGTGGGGCAAGATCGATCTTCACCTCATCAGGGTCCTGAATACTGTGCTTACAGAACGCAGCGTCTCGCGCGCCGCCATCCGCCTGGGCATGTACCAGCCTGCCGTCAGCGCCTCGCTCAAGCGCCTGCGCGAGCTGGCGGGTGACCCCATCCTCGTCCGCTCCGGCGCGGGCATGGTGCCCACCGATGCCGGCCTGCGCATGATCGAGCCTTCGGCCAGCATCCTGCGCGCCGCGGGCATGCTGTTCAGCGACGCCAAAGGGTTCGACCCCGCCACGGCAGATTCCACTTTCCGCATTGCTGCCAGCGACTACCTCGACCCGCTTTTTTTGCCGCAGCTGGTGGCGCAGATCAAGACCCAGGCGCCGCGCTGCCATATAGAGATACAGCCGCTGTCGCCGGATGCAGACTACCGCAACCACCTGGCGCAGGGTGATGTCGACATCGTGATCGGCAACTGGTCGTCACCGCCCGACGACCTGCACATGGGCCGGCTGTTTGGCGATGAGGTGGTGTGCCTGGTCGCCAAAAATCACCCTGCGGTGCGCCGCAAGTGGGACGCCGCCAACCCCGCGAGCTGGCTGGAGGCCGAGCACATCGCGCCGACTGCTACACACCCGGGTGCCAAGGGCATCATCGACGAGCATCTGGCCCAACTGGGCCTGTCGCGCAACATCACCGTGCGCTGCCCGCACTTTGGCCTGATGCCGTCCATGGTGGCCTCCAGCCTGCTGGTCATGACCACGGGCCGCCAGTATTGCGAGCGTTTTGCGGACCTGCTGCCGGTGAAGATATTGCCCAGCCCCATAGAATTTCCACGCATGATGTATTACCAGTTGTGGCATGAACGCACCCATTCGTCGGCATCGGCCAAGTGGCTGCGTGACCGGGTGAAGGCGGTCGCCACGGCCTTGCGAAAACAGTGACGATGGCGCCTCCAGTTTCCCTGTCGACAAACGATGCGACCCGCCTGCAACTGGCGGGCATCACCAAGGCCTATCCCGGTGTGGTGGCCAACAGCGACATTTCGCTCACGGTGTTGCCGGGTGAGATTCATGCCGTGCTGGGCGAGAACGGCGCCGGCAAGTCCACGCTGATGAAAATCATCTACGGCGCTGTCAAGCCTGATGCTGGCAGCATGATGGTCGATGGCAAGGCGGTGCAGGTGCGCAATCCGCACGAAGCGCGCGCGCTGGGCATCAGCATGGTGTTCCAGCATTTCAGCCTGTTCGACACGCTGACGGTGGCCGAAAACGTCTGGCTGGGGCTGGACAAAAAACTGAGCCTGGCAGACGTGTCAAAGCGCATACGCGAAACCACCGAAGCCTATGGCCTGCAGCTGGACCCGGTGCGGCCGGTTCACACACTGGGCGTGGGTGAGCGCCAGCGGGTCGAGATCGTGCGCGCGCTGCTCACCAACCCGCGCCTGCTGATTCTGGATGAGCCGACCTCGGTGCTGACGCCGCAGGCGGTTGAAAACCTGTTTGTCACCCTGCGCAAGCTGGCCGCGCAGGGTTGCAGCATTCTCTACATCAGCCACAAGCTGCATGAAATACGTGCGCTGTGCACGGCCTGCACGGTGTTGCGCGGCGGCCGCGTGACAGGCGTGTGTGACCCGCGGCAGGAGTCCAACGCTTCCCTGAGCCGGCTGATGATTGGCGCCGAGCCGCCGGCGCTGGAGCACCGTGCGGCGAAGGTGGGTGACATCGTGCTGGATGTGCGGCAGATGGACCTGCCAGGTGATGGCCAGTTCGGCGTGAGCCTGCAGCAGGTGGCGCTGAATGTGCGCGCCGGTGAAGTCGTGGGCATCGCCGGTGTATCGGGCAACGGCCAGAAAGAGCTGCTCTACGCGCTGTCAGGTGAAGACACGCGTGCGGCGGCTGATGCCATTGTCGTCAGGGGCAAACCGGCGGGCAAACTGAGCCCGCGCAGGCGGCGCGAGCTGGGCCTGCATTTCGTGCCAGAAGAACGCCTGGGCCGCGGCGCCGTGCCCTCGCTGTCACTAGCGCGCAACCTCATGTTGACCCGCAAGGAGGCCATCGGCAAAAGCGGCTGGCTGCACCGTAACGTGTTGCAGGCGCAGGCCACGCGCATCATTTCGGCTTTCAAGGTCAAGGCGGGTGGGCCGCAGGCCGTGGCCAAGTCGCTGTCGGGCGGCAACCTGCAGAAATTCATCATGGGCCGCGAGATTGATGCGAAGCCTCTGCTCCTCATCGTGTCGCAGCCGACCTGGGGTGTGGACGTGGGTGCGGCATCGCAAATTCGCGGTGAGCTGCTCAAGTTGCGTGATGCTGGCTGCGCTGTGCTGGTGGTGAGTGAAGAGCTGGAAGAGTTGTTCGAGATTTCTGATCGCCTTTATGTGATGGCCAAAGGGCAGCTGTCGCCGTCGTTGCCTCGCGCTGACGCGACGACGGAGCTCGTGGGCCAGTGGATGAGCGGCTTGTGGAACCAGGCACCGCAAGGGGCCGCAGCATGAACATGAAGCTCGAAGTCCGTCCACAGCCCTCGTCGTTCTGGAGTTACGCCTCGCCGCTGCTGGCTTTGCTGATCACCGTGGTCATCGGTGTGATTCTTTTCATCGCCCTGGGCAAGGACCCGGTGCGCGGCCTGCAGGTGTTTTTCTGGGAGCCGATACGCTCGGTGCGCGCCATCAGTGAACTGCTGGTCAAGGCCACGCCGCTGCTCATCATTGCGCTGGGGCTTTCGGTGTGTTTTCGCTCCAACGTCTGGAACATCGGGGCAGAAGGCCAGTTCGTGATCGGTGCAGTGGCTGCGGGTGGCGTTGCGCTGCTGGCTGAAAAAACAACCGGCCCGTGGATTATTCCGGCCATCCTGCTGGCCGGCATTGCGGGCGGCATGGTCTGGGCCGGTATCACAGCCTTGCTGCGCGACCGCTTCAATGCCAATGAAATCCTGGTCAGCCTGATGCTGGTCTATGTGGCCGACATGGTGCTTAACTATCTGGTCTTCGGCCCATGGAAAGACCCCAACGGCTACAACTTTCCGCAAACCAAGACTTTCGAAGCGGTGACGCAGATACCGCGCCTGATGGCAGGCTCGCGCGTCAACATCGGCATCATCCTGGCGCTGATCGGCGTGGCCGGCTTGTGGCTTTTTCTGTTTCGCACCTTTGCAGGCTTCAGGCATGAGGTCAGCGGCCTCGCGCCTGCTGCTGCGCGCTATGCGGGCTTCTCGTCGCGCCGGGCGCTCTGGCTGGCGCTGCTGACTTCGGGCGGTGCGGCGGGGCTGGCCGGTGCCCTTGAAGTCGCCGGGCCGATTGGCCAGCTCACGCCTTATGTGCCGGCAGGTTACGGTTTTGCCGCCATCATCGTGGCCTTTGTCGGTCGCCTGCATCCGGTGGGTGTGGTGTTCTCCGCCATCCTGATGAGCATGTTTTACATCGGTGGTGAACTGGCGCAGTCGCGCCTGGGCCTGCCCAAGTCCATCACTGGCGTCTTCCAGGGCCTGCTGCTGTTCAGCCTGCTTGCTTGCGACACGCTGATCGCCTACCGCCTGCGGCTGGCCAAACCCATCACCATGCCGGTGGCCAACCCGCCGTCCACAGAAGTGCTGAAAGGAGCCGACTGATGGAATCGACCGCATTGCTCATCGCGGCCACGCTCAGCGCCGGCACCATCCTGGCGATTGCCGCGCTGGGGCTGCTCATCAACGAGAAAGCAGGCATCGTCAACCTCGGCGCCGAGGGCATGATGCTGTGCGCCGCCATTGCCGGTTTTGCCACCGTGGTGCACACCGGCAACACGTGGCTGGGTTTTGCAGCCGGCATGTTGGCTGGCGCGGCGCTCGCTGCCCTGTTTGGTGTGCTGGTGATCTGGCTCAACACCAACCAGTACGCGACCGGGCTGGCGCTCAGCCTGTTCGGTGCGGGCTTCTCGGCTTTTGCGGGCATCAAATATGTGCAGGAAAAACTGCCCGAGCAGTCGCAGTACCGGATACCGCTGCTTGGCGACATTCCCTTCATCGGCCCGGCCCTGTTCCGCCACCATCCCATGGTCTACATCGCCATGGCGCTGACGGTGGGGCTGATCTGGTTTTTATACCGTACGCGCGCCGGTCTGGTGCTGCGTTCCGTGGGGGAAAGCCCTGAATCGGCGCATGCGCTGGGCTACCCCGTGCGCGGCATTCGCCTGATGGCCGTTGTGGCGGGTGGGGCGCTTTGCGGCCTGGCCGGGGCCTATGTGTCCGTGGTCTACACGCCGCTCTGGGTCGAGGGCATGATTGCCGGCAAGGGCTGGATTGCGCTGGCGCTGACCACCTTTGCGACCTGGCGTCCGGCACGGGTGTTGCTTGGGGCTTACCTGTTCGGCGGTGTGACCATGCTGCAGTTTCACCTTCAGGGTCTGGGCGTGAATGTGCCCAGCCAGTTTTTGACCATGCTGCCTTACCTGTCGACCATCGTGGTTCTGGTGCTGATCTCGCGCAACCCGCTGTGGATACGTGTGAACATGCCGACCTCGATAGGCAAGCCGTTTTACCCGGGCGCCTGATGTTTTCAGCCCATAATGATCTGTTGTAACGAACCCGGATTTACTTTTTTCATTTCTCTTTTCCATTTCATGAACGAAAGCGAGACGACATGACTGACCTGCAAAAACGTTCCCTGCTCAAGCTCGCGGCGCTGTCTGCCGTGGCTTCGGCCGCCCTCATGGGCTGCGGCAAGAAGGAAGAGCCCGCACCTGCACCAGCGCCGGCACCCGTGGCTTCCGCACCTGCCAAGGTCGAGCCGCTCAAGATTGCCTTTGCCTACGTCGGCCCGGTCGGCGATGGCGGCTGGACCTATGCACATGACAACGGCAGGAAGGCTGTTGAAAAAGCCTTTGGTGACAAGGTGGTCACCAGCTTCGTCGAAAAGGTGCCAGAGTCGGCAGACGCGGAACGCGTGATTCGCGACATGGCCGACCAGGGTGCCAAGCTGATTTTCGGCACCACCTTTGGCTACATGGAGCCCATGCTCAAGGTTGCTGCCGACAAGAAGGACGTGAAGTTCGAACACGCCACCGGCTACAAGACCGCCGACAACATGCGCACCTACGACAGCCGCACATATGAAGGCGCCTACATGGCCGGTGTGGTGGCGGGCAAGATGAGCAAGTCCGGCACCGTGGGTGTGGTGGGCTCGGTGCCGATTCCCGAAGTCGTGCGCAACATCAACAGCTTCACGCTGGGCGCGCAGTCGGTCAACCCCAAGATCAGGACCAAGGTGGTCTGGGTCAACGAGTGGTTCAACCCCCCGAAAGAAACAGAAGCCGCCACGGCGCTCATCAACGGCGGCGCCGACGTGCTGTTCCAGAACACCGATTCTTCGGCCGTGCTGCAGACTGCCGAAAAAATGGGCAAACGCGCTTTCGGCTGGGATTCGGACATGACCGCCTATGGTCCCAAGGCCCACCTGGCATCGGCCATCATCAACTGGGGCCCGTACTACGTGAAGACCGTGGGTGATGCGCTGGAAGGCAAATGGACTGGCAACAGCGGTGTCTGGTGGGGCGTGAAGGAAGGCGCGATTGACCTGGTCTCCATTGCCGGTGACGTTCCAGATGACACCAAAAAGAGGATTGATGAGGTCAAGGCCGGCCTGAAGGACGGCAGCTTCTCGATCTGGAAAGGCCCCATCATGGACAACACCGGCAAGGAGCTGATCGCCAAGGACGTGGTTGCAGATGACAAGTTCCTCGGCGGCCTGAAGACCTATGTCAAGGGTGTCGAAGGCAAGGTGCCGGGCAACTGATTGCCGGACGCCGATTTCCTTTTAATGGGATCATCAAGGCTGCCTGCGGGCAGCTTTTTCATTTCAGCAGCTTGCCAGAGGAGTGGCCATGAGCGCCGTTTTTAATATCGCCCCCGAACGCCTGCCCGATTTGCTGCGGCAGATGCCCAAGGCCGAGCTGCACATCCACATTGAAGGATCGCTGGAGCCCGAGCTGATTTTTGCGCTGGCCAAACGCAACGGCGTGGCTATTCCTTACAGCAGCGTGGAAGAGCTTCGCCACGCCTACGCCTTCACCAACCTGCAGAGCTTTCTCGACATTTACTACGCCGGTGCCAGCGTGCTGCTGAAAGAGCAGGACTTCTACGACATGGCGCACGCCTATTTTTTAAAGGCCGCAGCGAACAACGTGGTGCACGCCGAGCTGTTCTTTGACCCGCAAACGCACACGGCGCGCGGTGTGCCGATGGCCACCGTGATTAACGGCCTGCACCGTGCCTGTGTGGATGCGCAGACGCTGGGCGTCAGCGCGTCGCTCATCATGTGTTTCCTACGTCACCTGAGTGAAGAGGAGGCGTTTGAAACACTGGAGCAGGCTCTGCCGTATCGCGACAAAATTATCGGAATCGGCCTCGATTCAGGTGAAGTCGGCAACCCGCCCGAGAAGTTCGCAAGGGTGTTTGCGCGCTGCCGCGAGCTTGGCTTTCATCTCGTGGCCCATGCCGGTGAAGAGGGCCCACCGGCGTATATCTGGACAGCGCTGGATGTTCTCAAGGTTGAGCGCATCGACCACGGTGTTCAGGCCGTCAAAGACGCGGCGCTGATGCAGAGGCTGGCCAAGGACCGCATCGCGCTGACGGTGTGCCCACTGTCGAACCTCAAGCTGTGTGTGTTTCCGGATCTGGCCAGCCACAACCTGAAGGCGTTGCTGGACGCAGGCATCGCCGCCACCGTCAATTCCGACGACCCGGCCTACTTTGGCGGCTACATGAATGACAACTTCACGCAGACTTTTGCCGCGACCGGCATGACGGCCCAGCATGCCTACAGGCTGGCACGCAACAGTTTCGAGGCTGCGTTTACGGATGCTGCGATCAAGCAGCGCCACATCGCTGCACTCGACGACGTGTTTGCTTCGTTCGACAAGCATTGAGATGAGTTCAACGCCCGCTTCGCGCCCGCTAGGCACGCCCACGCTTCTCCTCATGGCGCTCGCCTGCGGGCTGTCCGTGGGTGGCAATTATTTCAACCAGCCCTTGCTGCATTCCATCGCCATCAGCCTGCAGGTGAGCGAAGCCACCGCCTCGCTGACCGTGACGATGGCGCAGGTCTCGTATGCCGTCGGCCTGCTGTTGCTGGTGCCTCTGGGAGACATGCTGGAGCGGCGCGCACTGGTGGTCACGCTGATGTTTCTGGCGGCAATGGGACTATTCATCACTGGCTTTGCCGGCAACATCGGCATGCTGGCCATCGGCACCATCATGGCCGGGCTTTTTTCGGTGTCTGCGCAGGTGCTGGTGCCCTTGGCCGCAGCGCTGTCCGACCCGGCACGCAGCGGTCGTGCGGTGGGCTTGGTGATGAGTGGCATGCTCACCGGGATTCTTGCGGCACGCAGTGTCGCGGGTTTCCTGTCGGCTCTGGGCGGCTGGACACTAGTTTACCGTTGTGCCGGGGTCGTGATGGTGTTGGTGGCATTCGCCTTGTGGCGCGCCTTGCCGGCCTCCCGCAATCCCGCACGGCCGGGTTATGGCGAAGTGCTGGCCTCGCTCGGGACGTTGGTGCTGACATACCCCCGCCTGCGCCGCCGCGCGTTGCTGGGTGCACTGTCGTTTGCCTCGGTCAGTGCGCTGTTTTCGACCATGGCACTGCTGCTGGGCGGTCCGGCGCACGGCCTGAACGATGCGCAAATCGGTCTGGTGGGCCTGGCAGGTGTCGCAGGGGCGCTGATGGCCAATGTGGCTGGCCGCATGGCAGACCGTGGCAGGGTGCAGATGACCACCGGCGTTTGCGCCGCGCTGACTGTGTTGAGTTGGCCGGTACTCTGGGCAGGCGGCAGCAGCCTGGCCTGCTTTGTTGCGGGCATGCTTTTGATTGATCTGGCCGTGCAGGGCGTTCACGTGAGCAACCAGAACATCGTCTACAAGCTGATGCCAGAAGCGCGGTCGCGAATCAACGCCGTTTACATGACCAGCTTTTTCGTTGGCGCCGCAGCCGGTTCGGCGCTCGGCTCACTGGCGTGGCAGCGCGGTGGCTGGCTGGGTGTTTGTGCGCTTGGGGTGGTGCTGTCTCTTGCAGCCGCCGTGGTCTGGGTTCAGGACCTGAGGGTGTCGGCTCAGGCTTGAGTCAGCGTTGACCGGGCGGTTCAGCCAGCGCGTTCGCGGCGCGCCGCCACTGCCAGCATGTTGAGACCAATGCGGCGGTACGCTTCGCTGCGCGAGTCCTGCAGCAGGCCGCCGGCTTCAAGAAGATAGGACGGTGTTGCCGTCTCTTCAACCTTGCGCAACCAGTGCAGCGCTTCTTCGTCTTTGCCTTCGGCGGCCAGCATGCCTGCGTAACTGAACTGGCCGCGAAAATCGCCACCTTCTGCACCCAGCCGGTAAAAATCCAGCGCCATGGGCAGGTTCTTCTCAACCACCACGCCGTCTTCCAGGTAACGACCGACCTTGGTCAGCGATTTGACATGGCCCAGCCTCGCAGCCTTGCTGTACAGCTCGAGTGCCTTGAGGTGATCCTGCTGCACGGATTTGCCTGATGCGAGCTGGTTGGCAAGGTTGTAAAAGCCGGCATCCAGGCCCAAGGCCGCCGCCTCTTCGTACATGGCGACTGCCTTGGCGGGATCTGCTGCGGTGCCCCATGCGTTTTCATAACAGCGACCCGCCATGTTGATGCCCATGGCGTGCTTCTGTTCCGCAGCCTTTAAAAACCACAAAAGCGCCTGCGCCGCATCGCGTGGGCCGCCATGCCCGTCGAGCAACCACTGTCCCAGGACAACCTGCGCTTCGTCATGGCCCAGGCGTGCCGCGGCCTGAATCCACTGGCGTGCGCGCAGGGCATCACCCTTGAGGATGGCCTTCCATTCTGCGGGCGTCATCCGCTGGATGGCTTCCAGGTTTTCGGGGAGTTGTGTGCCGTAGTGAGGTGACATTCGGGTTCAGGGGAAGCGGACGCCGATTCTATGCGTGGGGCGTCAAACGGCTCCCGGGCTAAAATAGCCGCCCGGCAACGCGCTGTCCCGACGCGCCGGTATTTATTCTTTCGGGGCCATGTAGAGGACTACCATGTATAAAAACCTCGCAGCCCCGGCCATGGGTACGCACTTTTTTGCTCACGGCGCTGCCAGCTTTTCTTCATATTTTCGGCCTGCTGCCCTCTTGCGGGGGCCGGCATGACTTACCAGGTCAAGGAAATTTTTTACACCCTGCAGGGCGAAGGCGCCAATGCGGGGCGGCCCGCCGTTTTCTGCCGTTTCGCAGGCTGCAATTTATGGACGGGACGTGAGCAGGACCGTGCCACTGCTGTCTGCCAGTTCTGCGACACCGACTTCGTGGGCACCGACGGCACGCTGGGCGGCAAGTTTCGCGATGCCGAAGAACTGGCCGACCGCATAGAGGTCCAGTGGCCTGAGGGTGACCGTGACAACCGTTTTGTCGTGATGACGGGCGGCGAACCTTTGTTGCAGGTCGACGCCGCCCTGATTGCGGCGTTGCATGACCGGGGCTTCCAGATCGCGGTGGAGACCAACGGCACGATTGCCGCCCCGGCCGGCATTGACTGGATTTGCGTCAGCCCCAAGGCGGGTGCGCCGTGGGTGCAGCGCCAGGGCCATGAGCTCAAACTGGTGTGGCCACAGCCGTTTGACCTGACGGAACTCGAGGCAGCGCAGTTCGAGCACCGCTATTTACAGCCCATGGACAACGTGCTGCGAGCCGACAACACCGAGGCGTGCATCGCGCTGTGCATGCAGCGACCGGCGTGGCGATTAAGCCTGCAGACCCACAAGATCACCGGAATCCGATGAGGTGAGCCTCCATAAATCCGATTTCCGGGCGCATGTCGGCGTTGCGCGGTGCTCGGAATCCTCATGCACGCAAGTGCATTCCGGTGTCCTGTGCGCCGTGCGCCTTGCCCTGCATCCCGGTAATCGAATTTCTGAAAGCTCACCAAGGCAGTTAACTATCAAAAGCACGTTATGAACTACGAAATCAGCCAGAAATTTTTCTTCGATGCGGCGCATACCTTGAAGCGTGAAGTCGAAGCCGACAGCAGCCTGCGGGTGCATGGGCACACCTACCACGCGGAAGTCTCGCTGTCGGGCCAGCCCGACGCTGCCACCGGCATGGTGCGTGATCTCGGGCTGGTGCGGGAAGCGATTGCACAGCTGCGTTCAAAACTGGACCACCACATGCTGGACGACGTTCCTGGCCTGGGCCCGGCGACGCTGGAAAACCTCTGCACCTTTATCTGGCGCGAACTCACACCGTCAGTGCCACAACTGTCCGCCGTACGGGTCTGGCGTGATTCGGTGGGGGACAGCTGCACGCTGCGCGCCTGAAGCAGATAGGCGTCATTCGCAGCCGCGTATGTCGCGCGGCGCATCCTGCGTTAACCTAGGGTCATGAAAGCGTATCGGGCTTCCCTTCTGTACTTTGCAGCGCATTCTGCTCAGGCCGTCTTCGAGGAGGACGGCCTGCTGGTGGTTGGCCCCCATGCGGACGGGCGTCATGTCGTGCAGGCGATTGGCAGCTACCAGGCCCTGAAGGCCAAGTGGCCGCTCTTGAACATTGAGCACCTGCCGGGCCGCATCATCGCTCCGGGCTTTGTGGACATGCACATTCACTACCCGCAGCTGGACGTCATCGGCTCACCCGCTGAGGGACTGCTGCCCTGGCTGGAGAACTACACATTCCCGCACGAATCGCGTTTTGCCGAGGCCGGTTACGGCAGCGAGTCGGCCGTGTTTTTTGTCGATGAGTTGCTGCGCAATGGGGTGACGACGGCGCTGGCATTTGCGACTTCGCACCCGGCGTCTGTCGATGCCTTGCTGGGCGAAGCGCAGAACAGAAAACTGCGCATGATTGCCGGCAAGGTGCTGCAGGACCAGAACTCCCCCGATGGCGTGCGCGACCAGACAGCACAAAGCCTCATCGATACAGAAGCCTTGATCAACAAGTGGCACGGCGTGGACCGACTAGGCTACGCCATCACGCCGCGTTTTGTGCCCAGCTGCAGCGAAGCGCAACTGCGCGGCGCGGGCGAGCTGGCCGCGAAGTACGCCGATGTCTGGGTGCAGTCCCATGTGGCGGAAAACCTCGACGAGGTGGCCTGGGTGAAGCAGCTGTACCCTCAATCACGTAGCTATCTTTCGGTGTATGGCGAGTTCGGTTTGCTCAGGCCACGCGCCGTTTATGCACACTGCATCCACATCGACGATGAAGACCGTGCGCTCATGCACGACACAGGGACAGCGGCAGCAATCAGCCCGACCAGCAACCTCTTCCTGGGCAGCGGTTTTTTTGACTATGTGGCGGCGGAGCGTACCGGCTTTCTGTATGGCCTCGCTAGCGACGTGGGTGGTGGCACCAGCTTCAGCCCTTTCAGCACCATGCTGGCCGCCTACTACGTCGGGCGCGAAGGGCAGACAAAAATTGGAGTTTCACTCACGCCCGGCCAGCTCTGGTGGCAGCACACAGCAGGTGCTGCGCGGGCCTTGGGCCTGGAGGGCGTCATCGGCAACCTGCTGCCGGGATGTGAAGCCGATTTTGTGGTGCTCAACCCCAAAGCGACGCCTTTGCTGGCCCGCAAAACCGCGCAATCCGCCACGCTGGACGAACTGCTGTTCGCCCTGATCGTGCTGGGCGATGACCGGCTGATCGAAAGAACCGTGATTTCCGAAGCGCTCGCGGATTGATGCCCGCTTGAAGGGCTGGCTTTCAGGCGGCCGCGCTTGCCTACAATCGGGTGAACCGAGAAAAAGCTGAGGAAATTTCCCAATGAGCATCAAAAGCGACAAATGGATACGCCACATGGCCGAGTCCACAGGCATGATCGAGCCTTTCGAGCCTGGCCAGATCCGTGAGACCGACGGCAAAAAAATCATCAGCTACGGCACCAGCAGCTACGGCTACGACATTCGCTGCGCACCCGAGTTCAAGGTCTTCACCAACATCCACAGCACCGTGGTCGACCCGAAAAACTTCGATGAAAAGAGTTTTGTCGACATGCAGGGCGACAGCTGCATCATCCCGCCCAACAGCTTTGCGCTGGCCCGGACGGTCGAGTACTTTCGCATCCCCCGCAACGTGCTGACCATCTGCCTGGGCAAAAGCACCTACGCGCGCTGCGGCATCATCGTCAACGTCACGCCCTTCGAGCCCGAGTGGGAAGGTTATGTGACGCTGGAGTTCTCCAACACCACACCACTGCCAGCCAAAATTTACGCTGGTGAGGGCTGCGCTCAGGTTCTCTTCTTCGAAAGCGACAAGGACGACGTCTGCGAAGTCAGCTACAAGGACCGCGGCGGCAAATACCAGGGCCAGGTGGGCGTGACGCTGCCCAAGGCCTGAGGTTCATGGGGAAAGCGGGGCCTGTCAGCCCTTGATAGCTGTCCTCGCAGCCGCCAAATCCCAACCCGCCCAGCCGCAGCTTTTAAAAAGCACCGGTCCGGCGGGTTTTTTCATGTCTTGCCGCACCACGTCTGCCAGGGTGGCGAAGCGGCCGACGTCGAGTCCAGCCTGTAGAAGATCGCCGGCCTCATGCAATGCGTCCGAGGTGTCTACAAAAATGTGGCCGTCATCAGCGACGTGACGGCACAGCGCTGGTGACAGCTCGACCATCTTTGGCGTGAAGGCACCGACGGCGCTGATGAAGGTGTTTGTGCCGGGCAGGGCGCTCAGCACCACGCCACTGGCGGGCGTGCATGTGACGGCCATGGAGCAGTCGGCCAGCGCGGCATTGGAGTTTTGCACCGTTCTGGCTTTCAGGCCCATGGCGTGAGCGTGAGCTGCCAATGCTTCGGCGCTCGCCGGACTCCGTGAGGAAATCAGGAACTCCGTCACACCGAGCACCTCTGCAAACGCTTCCAGATGCGCTTTGCCCTGCACGCCAGCGCCAACAATAAGTAAGGGTCCCGTTGGGTCAGGCGCCAGCCTTTTTGCAGCCGAAGCAGACACCGCCGCCGTCCGCCGGGCGGTGACTGTCGGGCCGTCCAGCACCAGCCTGCGCTGGCCCGTCGCCACGTCGAAGACGACCACATCCCCCTGAATGGCCGGCCTTCCGGTGCCTGCGTTGGCGGGTGTGAAGGTGATCAGTTTGGTGATGGCCACCTGTCCGTCGAGAGCGGGCATCACAAACAGGCTGCCGCCGCCGGGCAGTGCCTGCACCAGGCGCGGTGGCACCTGCACGCTGTCGTCACGCAGCAGCGCATCGATCTCGTCGACCAGTGGGTTCCACGGAAGGCGGGCCGACGTCTGGCTGGCGTTGAGCAGGGTGTCCGGGTTGGGGTTTTCCATACGGGATAGAACGGGGTGTGAGGCTTTTATCCTACATCTTCAAGCGCTGCACACCGAATGGTCGGGCAAGGTCTGCCTCCTAGCATGGAGCCAACAACCAACCATCCCGCCTGAGGAGTTCCGCCATGTTTTCAGATCACCTGCCGAAGATAGATCGCATCAGTGGCCGCAGCCTCTTCCTGATGGCAGGCGGGCTGGTCATTGCCTGCCAGCTGGTCGCCATGACGCTGGTCGCCGGTGAGCAGGTCAAAAAAGCGGAGATCCGGGACTCGCAGATGCTGGCGCAGCGCGCTGCTATTGCAAAATGTTTTGACGGCAACACCCGGGCCGAACGCCAGGACTGCATGGTGCAGGCCAGGAATCTCTCCTTGGGTACCACGCAGGTCGTTACCAGCAACAGTCGCCAGGACTCGTTGCCACGCGAGTCTGCCAGCTACACCGACTTCACACGCGGATCGTCATCGGGCATGCAGGCCAGCGTGATGGGTGTGTCGTTCGCGGCGAACTGATCACCTGATTCAAAGGCCGGTCAACTGACACGGCCCGCCCCATGCGCCAGATCCGCAGACGTCATCAGCGCGCAATCAGTGGCGATGCGCAAACCCTTCACCATCATGTCCAGTGCCATCGCCGGACTGCCTTGCTCCGGCAGCCACGGGACATGGATGAAACCGCCTCTTGCGCGCGAACTGCCGCGTTGCCTTGCGAGCGTGTACATCAGCGCATAAAAAACCTGGTTGCAGACAAAGGTGCCAGCGGTCTGTGACACCTCTGCGGGAATGCGTGAGTCTTGCAGGGCCAGCAGCATGGCCTTGATGGGAAGGGTGCTGAAGTAGCCTGCGGGACCTGCAGTTTTCACGGGCACGTCCAGCGGCTGCGCACCGTCGTTGTCCGCCATGCTGGCATCGGCCACATTGATGGCGATGCGCTCCAGAGAGATGGCGCTGCGCCCGCCCGCCTGGCCAACGCAGATGACCAGGGCCGGTCGATGAGCCTTGAGCAGCCGCGACAGCTCTGTGGTTGAACCTGCAAACGTGGTGGGCAGTGCAGCGGCGACAAGCCGGTGACCTTGAAGAATCTCGCCATTGAGCGCCTGCACAGCCAGCCAGCTCGGGTTGACCGACGCACCGCCAAAGGCGTCAAACCCTGTCAAAAGAACGTTGGGGAGCTTGGTCATGCCGCTATTTTGCAGCGCCGGGCTGAACAAGTGCTGGCTCGCTGCCGGTTCAGGGATAAGGGGACTTCAGCTTGGCCGTGTTGTCAGCCCGTCCGTCAAATTTCACCAGCTTGACCCGTCCGTTCTGGCCTGGAAAGCCGTCGAACACCGCGCGTACCAGGTAGGGCACCAGGTCGGGCAGGTCCTCGTTGTCGCCTTCATACGCGGCGCGTGACTCGAACACCGCACGCGGCCGGCCGGGCGGGTTGCCCTGGGTGTCGAGCAGGCGTATGCGCAGGTTGCTGACCTGCAGGGTCCGGATCACCTCCCGGTCACCAACGTAGCGTGCACCGAACGAGTCAGGCCCCCAGTAACCCGGGAAGACGTTGCCGGCGGCGTTGCGGTAGGGCGGGTGAAAGACGTAGCTGTCCTGGTAAACCGCCTCGCGCACCTTGCGGTCACGCGTGCCGTTGCCGGTGACGATGTCCACTTCAATGCGGCCGACCTGGCCGGGTGGCGCGCGTTTGAGGCCCAGGCGTTCGAGTTCAACCTGGACGTAGCCCTCGTAGGCCTGTTGTTCGAGGTCGTTGATGCCGTCGGTTGGCCGGATATAGCTGAACGTCGACCCGGCAACGTTGCCGGGCCACTGGTTGAAGCTGGTGACCTTGGCGGTGATGGGACTGGCGCAGGCGGTCAGCAGGGCGGTGGCGGCAAGCAGCAGGCAGAGACGGCAGTAGTTTGCGAACTGGGAGGCAAGAGTCTGGGGTGTCATGACAGATGGACAGTGTGCGATGGCATTTTGTTCCGCCGCAGGCCGGTGTTTTTATCTCTCGCGGGTAAAGTCGGTGCAGACGTGTTTTTGTCTGACAGGGTTGTCACCTGCAGGCGGCGCAAAATAGCGCACAACGTACACCTTACAAACGCATACAACAGGGGCCATCATGAAGTGGGAAGGCAACCGGGAATCCGACAATGTGGAAGACCGCCGCGATGACGGTGGTGGTGGGGGTGGGGGTGGCGGCTTCGGTTTTGGCGGCCGCAGCATAGGCATAGGCTCCATCGTGATTGCGCTGGTGGGCGGCATGGTGTTCGGCGTGAACCCGCTCACCATCCTGAACCTGCTCAGTGGCGGTTCACCCGCACAGGTGCAACAGCAGCAGGCACCCGCACATCGCCCCCCGGCCGATGACCGCATGGCGAAATTTGTATCGACCGTGCTGGCCGACACCGAAGATGTGTGGACCGATGTGTTTACAAAAGGCGGTGCCAGTTACGTCAAGCCGCGCCTGGTGCTGTTTCGCGGTGCCACGCAAACCGCCTGCGGCCAGGGGCAGTCGGCCATGGGCCCGTTTTATTGCCCGGGCGACCAGAAGGTCTACATCGACCTCGATTTTTACGAAACCCTGAAAAACCGTCTCGGTGCGCCCGGCGAGTTTGCGCAGGCCTATGTGATTGCGCACGAGGTCGGCCACCACGTGCAGAACCTGCTCGGCATCAGCGGCAAGATGGACCAGATGCGGGGCCGGGTCAGCAAGGTTGAATACAACGCCCTCAGCGTCAAGCTGGAGCTGCAGGCCGACTGTTTTGCGGGCGTCTGGGCCTATCACGCCAACAACGCGCGGCAAATCCTGGAAGGCGGCGATATTTCTGCGGCGATGAATGCGGCAGCCAAGATTGGCGACGATGCGCTGCAGCGCTCCAGCGGAGGGGCCATCGTGCCGGAAAGCTTCACCCACGGCACCAGCGCCCAGCGCCAGCGCTGGTTCAATACCGGCGTGACCACGGGCAGTGTCAAGGCCTGTGACACTTTCAGCGCCCGAAATCTGTAGCTGAATCCCCAAAATCCATGCTGACCATGGATTTTTAGCTATAAATTAAGTAGCAAAACCGGGTAAAATCCGCTTATGCCGCTGTTTCTGGATAGCCCCGGACGGCGGCAGGGTCGCGACCATGGGCTTCGTAAGCCCAAAGTGCGACAATAGAGGGCTAAGGACGCACTGCATCACCCCCTGGTTTGCGGCGTTGCCTTTCTGTCAAGAGCTGGCCCATGGCTGTGCTGTTGACTCCCCAAGCGCCCCGGCCCTCGACCTCTGATCCGCGCGCCACAAACCGCAAGTCAAACGCCAGTCACATTGTCATCGTCACGCAGAGCCTTCTTATGACCTCATCCTTTTCCAATCTTTCGCTGGCCGAACCGCTGGCACGTGCCGTGGCCGAAATGGGCTACGAGAACATGACCCCCATCCAGGAGCAGGCCATCCCCGTGGTGCTGCAGGGCAAGGACGTCATGGGCGCCGCCCAGACCGGCACCGGCAAGACGGCAGCCTTCTCGCTCCCCCTGCTGCAGCGCATGATGAAGCACGAAAACGCTTCGACCTCACCTGCCCGCCACCCGGTGCGCGCGCTGGTGCTGCTGCCCACGCGTGAGCTGGCCGACCAGGTCGCCCAGCAGGTCAAGCTCTACGCCAAGTACACCAACCTGCGCAGCGCGGTGGTGTTTGGCGGCATGGACATGAAGCCGCAGACGCTGGAACTCAAAAAAGGCGTCGAGGTGCTGGT